>CATAJQ010000001.1 GCA_949487135.1 Cellvibrionales bacterium UBA7375
AATATAAATAATAAAAAGATATTTTTCATGGCAAATGTTGGGATCTAATCGATATCATTCTTAAGATTTTGGGAGATTTCTCTTACGTCACTTGCAATCTCAACAACCACTTTCATACTAGCCCATACTAAAAATGATGAAAGTATTATGAGCACTCCAGCCACCCAATGAGTAAAAGCTACAGCTATGCCAAGAACAATAGCTGCAAGAAGACAAAAAGACAATGCAAAATCAAGGATTTTCACTGCAGCGGATCGACTCATTATTTAGAACCCCAAAACAAATGATGGACAAGGTATAAAACTATCTACTTTTAAATAAGATGTCAAAATATCTTTGTAGTTAGCAAGAAAACTAAATGTATCGATTGACTAACAAAAACCACCTAAATATGCTAACAGATGGCTAAAACAGGGTCAGTCGATATACAGCATTCTATTTAAATTGATCGATATGTTTAATACGATTTTTCAAGGTTTTTTCAAGCCTATTTCCGTTTATAGTTTTAATGATTTTTGATACTTTTTCATGACTGATCACTTGGTTATTATGAGATTTAACAAATCGAGAGGCTTGTCTTCCATATGTTACATTCAAGGGCATCTGTGTCTTAAAAACACAATCACCCACAAAAACTATTAGCGAATGCATTTGATTTTCATCAAGATTTAATAGCTTCATTAGTGTTAATAAATGCAAATGATTTTGTTTTAAAGGATTGCTAAAACTGAACTTTTTTTTATAAATGACTTGGGTCCATGTTTTTTGATTTTTTGAACCAAAAATCCATCCTGTCATATTTTTTGTTTCAATGACGAATACACCATAAATAGATACTAAAATATGATCAACTTGAGTAGTTCCTTTTTCTGTGGGAAGTAAAACATCATTAAATAAATGATAGTTGCTATCTAAAGCCCACTTTAGTGAAAATGAAACTTTTTTTTCTCCAAAAGAACCCTTAACAGCTGAGGGACTAATAGATTTAAGAAAAGATGACATACCCATTATTAAAACCAGTGTGATACTTTAAAAAAACATATTACATGGTTTTTGCTTTTAAAATATCGATTTACTAACAAAAACTACCTAAATGTGATAAGAAATGCCCAAAACAGGGTCAGTCGGCTCATAATCGATTGGTCGTAGGTTCAAGTCCAACTGGGCCCACCATTCGCTTATAAATCAATAGCTCACATATTTATCTAGATCATATTCACACATCAGGTACAGTAGAAGCTGTTGATGGCAAAGCATCATGCGCTATAATATTTTCCAGTAAACAAGCTCAATCTCTCCAGAGAGTGTCTCTACCAGTGCAGAATTACTATCAACCCAATCACCATCATTATAATATTGGATGCCACCAAGAATTTTCTTAGCAGGCTGATGGATGTGCCCACAAACTACACCTGAATAGCCTTTTTTCTGCGTTTCCTCTGCCATAAGTCTTTCAAAACGCTCGACATACTTAATAGCATTTTTTGCTTTACCTTTTAAATAAGTCGCGAGTGACCAGTGCTTATAACCAGCTGCTTGCCTAATTTTATGAATTATCCTGCTCGCTAAAGTTACCATCTCATAAAGAAAATCGCCTATTTTCGAAAACCATTTTGCATGAAACATAAGCGCATCCATCTGATCACCGTGAGTGACCCATAACCTTTGACCAGATACCGTCACGTGAATATCATCCGTTTTAATCGGTATTTCACCGAAAGCCAAACCTGTAAATTGTCTTGCTACTTCATCATGATTACCAGGGATGTATATTACATTCGTGCCGTTTCTTGCCTTTCGCAATAACTTTTGGATAACATCATTATGTTCTTGGGGCCAATACCATTTATTTTTTAGCCTCCACCCATCAATTATGTCGCCAACCAGGTAGATTTTTTCCGCATCATTATGTTTTAAAAAATCCAGCAACTCACTAGCTCTGCAATTAACGGAGCCTAAATGTATATCTGAAATCCAAACAGTTTTATAATAATTCATTTATCTTTCTATTTGTTTTTATAAATATGTAACAGAATTGTTAAATAATTATGACGAAGATCCTTATTCGCCAAGGAAAAACAAAATAATTTAGGTACAAATGAGATAACAGTTGTCATGACTTGGCAACAATTATCTTCATTATCGAGACATCAGCGAATCGTAATTGAATTTTTAACTTACTGTTTTATATAGAGACATAATTTCGTCGATTGCCCTTCAGAAAAAATCAACCCCAAGAAAGACCATTAAAATACCGTCAGTCGACTCATAATCGATTGGTCATAGGTTCAAGTCCTACTGGGCCCACCATTATTTCTACCAAATAGGTCAATCGATGAATAAGTTTTTATGGGCAACGAATATTGTTTGTCCTGTAACACAAATCGGCTAGTAAAAGCAGAGTACCCTCGTGCCCTTGTTCAGCTGCTTTTATGTACCATTTAATTGCCTTATTAAGGTTGACAGGACCTCCCTTTCCTTCTTCGTACATTATGGCTAGAAAAAACTGTGATTGTGGATGGCCTTGCTCGGCTGCTTTTTTGTGCCATTTTTTCGCATTTGAATAGCTTACAGGAACACCTTCACCAGATTCATACATAATACCTAAGTAAGACTGAGCATCAGCATCACCAGCTTCTGCCATAGATATTATTAGCTGTTGGTCAACACCAAGAGCTTTAAGCGAAACATGCAAATCTTTTTTCTGGGTTGTGGCACAACCTGCAAGCAGGAAAAAAGATTAGAAGTAAATTTAGACAAATTGAAGTTAGAAGTCTCATGAATAAAGCCTGCAAATTATTTACATTAGAATAAATCAACTAAAGTATATCAATTGACTTACAAAAACCACCTCAATGTGCTGACAAAGGCCCAAAACAGGGTCAGTCAACTCATCATCGATTGGTCGCAGGCTTAATCTAGGCTAATTCAATTAGGCTTAGGGCATATGAGATTCAATATAAGATTCAATCTCACTTGCACTGGTCCTTTCAGCTGCCTCATCAACAGCGCCATCAATTAGGTCATCACTTATAAAATTAAATAAATATCTCAACAAAATAAGCACATCAGATAGAGCATCAACCTGACCATTACCGTCAATATCTGCGATCTGTTCAACATTGGCAATATTTTCAATTACTTGCTCATTTGAAATACCAGATTCTGAGGAAATAGCCCCGCTGACAAGATCATCTCCCGTTAATTTGAACGTACCTCTTAATATTAGAACCCCATCAGACAGGGCATCAACACTTCCATCTCCATCTACATCCCAAGATATCTGGTCTACAACCTCATTATCCGCTGTAGCATCAAACTCATCTGAGAAAATTAACTGATTATTAAGGTCATGTACCCGGATATAGTCAATTTCCATGGCACTTTCAATAAACTCAGAATCAATAAACGGTTCTATGGCTATATTGAGAAGTAAGAAAAACTCAGAGTCGTAAGGCCAAGTATTGGCATTCTTAACACTGGGGTTATAACGATAATGCTCTATACCATCGATGCTAAAAATTATTCGATCTGAATTCCAGTCCATACTATAGGTATGAAATTCAGATGAAATAGTTGGTATATAACGACCCCCATGATTTTGCGTTGCTCCATGACTAGAAGTCGTATGCAAAGCACTCTGAGCATAACCTTGATTTTTACCCCAGTGCTCTAAAATATCGATCTCACCAACCGCAGGCCATGATGTATTCCCAAACCCTTGACCAGCCCAGTAAGTACCTGATTCGCTGATATTTTTACCCAACATCCAAACCGCAGGCCATGTGCCATAACCGCTGGGCATTTTAGCCCTAAATTCTACACGACCATACTTGAAAGCAAATTTAGAATTTAGTCTAGCGGAAGTATATTCTTTGGTAACACCCTGATCGGTAAACGACTCTTTTCTTGCGACAATTTTAAGGGTGCCATCACTAACATAGGAGTTACTGACACGATCAGTGTAATGTTGTATTTCACCATTAAACCAGCTATTACCATTAGGCAATTTTGTTTGATGAAACCATTTAGTCGAATCTATTGCGACACCATCAACCTCAATATCAGCATTGGTGATACTGGGCAATTCATCGGCTGGCTCATTGGTTGGCGTTAGACTAAACCAGTTTAAATTTATTCCCGCTGAAGCTGCTTCAAATCTAAATGAATGAATACTTGCATTTAAGGTAACTACACGACCTTGTTGCGTCTGCCAACTTTGCCATCCACCCGTCGCTGGAACAGAAAAAAGATCTGAGTACTGATTATCTACAAAAACCCTGAATCCAGGGCTACTGCCACTTTGGCTGGCCACACGATAATTAAGACGATAATTGCCCGTGCTAGGTACATTAACAGCGTAGGTCAAAGAATCAGAGGCATCTACGTAAGCTACATTTTCACCACCACCGGTATCGCTGGTGCTTTCTGTTTCAATGCCATCGGCAAGACTGTAGCACTCTGCTTCAATTTGCATAACACCACTAGACTGCGGCGAAAAGTCACAACCATTTTGATCGTTTCCGTAGGGTGTCACTTGAACGTTTTTTAGGGTTACTGGAGTATCTAAATTATCGATATAAAGAATAAGAGAACGATAAATATTCGTCCCCTGTTCAGGAATCTCGATTGAGTATGTGGCTTCGGTCGTCCCGGTAACAATGACTGAATCAGTATTAAAGGCTGGATCTACATCTGGATGGGGGAGCCGTTCTAGTCGAAAACGCACCGATGCTGATCCACTAACGGATGCGGTAAATGTTATTACCCCGCCACTGGATAAGCTAATTGGGTAAAGAGTGTCATTGGTATTAGCATAACCTGCCCAGACTAGCGCTCCAGATGGAACTTCTAGCACATCTTGGTCGCTGACATTAGCGCCACCAAAACCAGCCCAAGAGGCTGCATTGGCAAAGACTTTGCCACTCAATGTAATCGCTAGAATTACAATAAATAGCCTTGCAGTATTTTTAGGTTTGAATGTAATGAAAAAATGATTTTTTAATTTGTAAAAAATATGATCAATAAATGACACTTGTAAGCCCCTACCTTAAATTTTATTACTATATTTAATTCTATGTTGTATCAATAATCATCAATGACTTTTCAGCGCTGACGATCACCGAAGGTCACGCATTGTATACCAATTCATTGCATTTGATTGGCGCGACTGCTCAAAAAATAAATAAATTTCTAAATAGTGGCGCTTCGAGCAACAAAGTTGGTATGAAAGTGTTTTTAGGCGAAGGGCAAAAAGGCTAAGGTAAATTAACTATGTGGCAAAGCAAATCCATTAGCACGCATTATCTTCATCACGTCTAATCAACAGTAAAGATAATGCGCCTATTTATTTTTGCTTTAAAATTAGCGGCTGCTAAAATTTCACATTTAACTCTTGTATTTTACAAGACATAATTTATTAAAAATTAAGTGCAATTAGCCTTCTTTGCCCTGATCAGAAGTCATATGGTTAATTTTAATAAAATCTGAAATGGCATTTTGAACACTAACCTTGATACTATTTAAGGCTATCGATTTTGACTCCATACCCAATCGAGAATATTCTTTACTTAAAACTGCGTGCATGAACTTTGTTGAAGGGCTGTAATCAACAAAAACCGCATTGGTTATGAATACTGGGTAATTATTTGGTGTTGCCAGACAACGGATAGATACACGAAGGTGTATAGCATCGCTGTACCAAGTGTCGTTTTTTGGCTTGATTCCAGAGCTAAGAAAAACATCCTCAACCACTCTCTCTATGTCTCTTTGCTCTACAAGACAGTCCGAGCTTATTATTACGCTGAAGGACAATTCTTTAGGATCAAATTTTTTCAATAATTCATTTGCGTTTGTGTGACTGCTAACAAATAGGGCTGCCGAAATAAGTAAAAACCTCATAGTCATTCAATCCTTTTTAAATTTAACTCGAATTAAGATTAGTCTAATTTAGAGCCGACTCTTAGTTATATCGCTCCTTTCTTTTGTAAATAAGCTACAAGCTGATACAGTAGATCCAGCAATCAAAAAAAATTTCATCAAAGGAAATGGGATGTTTAGGCTAAATAGTATTTTAGTTATTTTTTTATTTCTCGCTGCCTGTGCAGCACCAAGCACGACGCGAATGCAATACGATGCTGCTGAACTCAATACAGAAGCGGCTCTCCAAAGAGAACTCGCTCTCAAAAAAGACCTTAGCTACAAGCAGCGATTACATAAGGTATCCTACCCTATTCTTAGCTCCGCAAATCAATTTTGCACTGAAAACCAAATCAACTCCCCAGGTGCTCAAGGCACCGCGAGCGGGGATTATGAGGGTTACTGGAAAAAAACCGCTGAAAAAATCTTAGGTAGCAATGAATTTACCATTACTTGGGTTGCCAAAAATGGGCCTGCTGCTAGAAGTGGGCTTCTAGTCAACGATAAAGTCCTAGCGGTTAATGATATACCTTATGGCAACCATCATCCGCAGCATACAAAATTCTATGCTGAGACTTCTCGCATCCAAACATCTGATTCTTCTGTTATCAATTTAAAAATTAGACGTGACGAACAGGTTTTTAACCTAAGGATTAACCAAGAAAAAATTTGTGGTTACCCTGTTGTGCTTCAAGGAAGCGATGCGGTTAATGCCTATGCTGATGGTAAAAGAATTATAATTACTAAAGGTATGATGAGATTCGCCAGAGACGATCAAGATCTTGCCTTAGTTATCGCCCATGAGCTGGGGCATAACCTGATGGGTCATATTGATAAAAAACAGACCAATACTATGTTTGGCACATTGCTTGATCTTGCCGCAGCAGCCAATGGCTTCGACACTCAGGGTATTTTTGGCAGTGCCGGTGCCAGTGCATTCTCACAGGATTTTGAAGCCGAGGCTGACTATGTGGCCCTGTACTATATGAATGCCGCAGGATTGCCGTTGGAGGGTGTTGCAGACTTCTGGCGCGATATGGCAGCAGAACATCCAGGCAACATAGGCTCTAATCACTCTGCTTCTCACCCCGCCTCATCTGAGCGATTTTTAGCTATTTCTAAGACCATCGATGAAATCAATCATAAAATTGCCCATGGTTTACCAGTGAAGCCTACTCTTAAAGATTAATCTTCAAGGGCTTTTTTTGCCTTGGTTAGTAAACCACCCGCATGGTTCATTGCATGAAAGATGAGTGTTTGTTCATTGCTTCCAGAAATTAAATGCGCCCCCGGACCTGATGCATAAATTGGTACATCCTCACCGGAGTGAGTTTCCGATTCTAACGGCACCAATGACTCTTGAAAAAACCCTGACTGAGTGGTATCCACCTGACTAAGATTGGCTCGCCCCGGAGCACCCTGCTCCTTATAACCCTGATCTGCATCTGTCTCTGAGCCCAAGTGCCGATGTCCAATACCATTGGTATAACCCAACGTTGTATACGGCAAGTTATCATTAGCTAACTGAGGCTTTTTATCACCCACAGAAACAACCTTACCCATAATAGGATTACCACGCTTGGGGTATCCCGCCATGGTAAAGACATGACTGTGGTCTGCTGTGACAATAATTAAAGTGTCCTTAGCATTGGTATTTTTAAGCGCAACCTCCACTGCTTTGGATAGCTCAATAGTATCTGATAATGCATTGAATGCATTGCCTACATGATGAGCATGATCAATACGCCCTCCCTCAACCATCAAAAAGAACCCTTTTGGATTTTTGGACAGTACCTGCAGTGCTTTTTCAGTCATCTGACTTAATGAAGGCTCTTTGACAGTCTTCGATTTCCTATTGGCATCAAATCGCATATGGGTCTTATTAAACAATCCCAACACATTAGTTGCTTCCGCAAAATTTGCACGATCAAAACTCGAGCGGCTATCCATATAAAGCCCGTCGGGATAAATGCTTTTCCATTCAACGATTAAATTGCGACCGTCTGGGCGCTGACCAACAGTATCCTCTTGATTGTCATCAACGGATGCCTGCGGAAGAAAGTGTCGACTACCGCCGCCCATTACCACCTCAATACCATTACTATTAGCCCCTTTATAGCGTGAATTAAGGTTGGCTTTATATTCGATAAGTTGAGTCGCAATATCAACACAGCCATCTTTAAGCGCCTGCTGAGGCATATCAGAGGGGTCCTCCCATTTTCTATCCGCCGATTTGGCATAGGTTGCCGCCGGTGTTGCATGGGTTACTCGGGTTGTTGTGACTATACCTGTAGATAAACCAGCCAGTTCTGCCAAATCTAGCGCTGAAATAACCTCATTACCCCTCTGAGTGCTGCATTCACCACGAACAACCGATTCGTTAATACCAACGATGCCTTTGTTCGTCTTCACTCCGCTCATTAATGCAGTCATAGTGTTTGCAGAGTCTGCAACCTGAGCATCAACCGCATAGGTTTTTGACAATCCAGAGAAAGGGAAATTATCAAAACTAAGGTTATTTTCTTCGCCCAATAAGCCCCGCTGTTGACCCTCAAGAATCCGTGAGGCTGTCACCGTGGTTAAACTCATTCCATCGCCAATAAATAAGATAATATTTTTTGCCGCACCCTCATCATTTTGAATGGCATTGGCAATTAAGCGTTGCTGCTGAATCTGCTGAGATGCAGACTGATACCAATCATTACTCTGATCGACCAGAGGCGTAATAGCCCCGCTCGCGCTGGGTTGATTCGTGTTAGCCACATCACAGCCTATCAAAATAACAAACGCAGCCATCAATAAATGTCTCATTCTTGATCCCAAATAGCTAAATACCAAACAGTGGCCTATGATAACAATATTCATTCTCTCTTTTAGGGTTTTATTTTCAATGATTGACGCTAGTTTTAAGTTTTAGGTCTATGCTAGTATTGTTGATGTTGTATAACCGAGTAATTTCTAAGTTGCCTCGCACTCACCAGCTTCCGCTTGATGTTAAGCAACTTTCAATTGTTACAACATCTTCTCAGCTGTACAGGATTCAATACTTTACATGACATCAAAATAGCATCGCTTTGGAAAAACATCTATGAAAATGAGTTCAGAGGAAAAGGCATTTCTCGACCGCAATCAATTACCCCTTTCTTATTTACAAGCAGCAAACCAGTGGTTCTCGCCCCTAGTAGACAACCTAGTCAATAACTATAAACCGGACAATTCACCCCAAATCATAGGTATTAATGGCTGTCAGGGTTCAGGTAAATCTACCCTTGCTGATTATTTATGCACAGTGATTGCCGAGCGACTTGAGGTAACCACTGTATCCTTTTCCCTAGATGATTTTTATTTGACTAAGGCTGAACGCAGCTACTTAGGCGCCACAGTTCACCCACTATTGGAGACTCGCGGTGTTCCCGGGACCCATGATGTGCAACTCGCTATCGACTCTATACAAAGTCTAGCCGCCGGGGAGAAAACAGTCATTACTCGCTTTGATAAAAGTATCGATGATAGGGCCCCTGCTAATAGCCTCAAAACAACTGAGGGCAAAATTGGACTAATCGTTCTTGAGGGCTGGTGCCTAGGCGCTAAACCACAAAGCTCAGATAAGCTGGCTCAACCTATCAATAGCCTCGAAGAAAATGACGATAGAGATGGCCTCTGGCGCAACTATGTTAACCGCGCACTGGAACAAGATTATCCGCCATTATTTGAGTTATTGGATGAATTAATTATGTTGCAAGCCCCCACTTTTGACACCGTTTTTAATTGGCGCTTAGAGCAGGAGCAAAAAATGGTCAAACGACTTGAAAAAGAGGGTATTCAGGCAGGATCAGGGGTGATGTCTGAACCGCAAATACTTCGATTTATCAGTTATTTTCAGCGCGTTACAGAAAATATCTTAGAAGAAATGCCCAAGCGCGCTGACCACCTATTTAAGCTGGGTCAGTCGCGAGAGATTACTCACTATAGCCAACCAAAGGCTTAATCCATAAGCTAGTTAAATGCGTGCCGTAAAACGATAGTTTCAACACGATCAGGGCCGGTAGAGACAACATCTACCGGTGCGCCAATAAGTTCCTCTATTCGGCTAATATAGGCCTGAGCATTAGCCGGCAACTTATCTAAAGACTGCACTCCTACGGTAACCTCACTCCAGCCGGGAAGAGTTTCATAAACTGGGGTAATTCCCTCAAAGTCATCGGCATGGGTTGGGTTTTCAAAAGAACTACCATCAGCATTTTTATAGCCAATACAGATCTTAACCTCATCAAGACCATCCAAAACATCCAACTTAGTCAGACAGATACCGGTGATACTATTAATGCGTACTGCGCGTCTTAGGGCCACCGCATCAAACCAACCACAGCGGCGCTCACGACCGGTTGTAGTCCCAAATTCATGCCCTTTTTCACCCAGATAATTGCCAATTTCACAATGTAATTCTGTCGGGAATGGACCAGACCCTACTCGCGTAGTGTAGGCCTTAGTAATACCCAGCACATAATCCAAATACATTGGACCAAAGCCACTGCCAGTCGCCGTACCACCCGCAGTGGTATTAGAGGAGGTCACAAACGGATAGGTGCCGTGATCAATATCCAATAGTGAACCCTGCGCACCTTCAAACAGGATATTTTCACCCGCTTCGCGCGCTGTATGCAGAATATCAGTGACATCAGCCATCATTGGCAAAAGCGCCTTAGCCCAAGTTTTACAAAGAGCTAAGGTTTCATCAAAGTCGACCGAGTCAACTTTGTAGTACTGAGTTAGGGCGAAATTATGATACTCAAGAACAGTTTTGAGTTTTTCTGCAAACCGATCCATATTGGCCATATCACTCAGACGCAAACATCTTCGAGCAACCTTATCTTCATACGCCGGTCCAATCCCACGACCTGTGGTACCAATTTTAGCCTTACCTAAAGAGGCTTCTCGAGCCTGATCGATGGCAATATGATAGGGCAAAATTAGCGGGCACGACCCCGAAACTTTCAACCTATCACGCACTTCAACGCCACGCTCTTCGAGCATATTAATTTCTTTAAATAGGGCATCAGGGGCCAATACCACACCGTTGCCGATCACGCAGGTGACATGATCGCGCAAAATGCCTGAAGGAATAAGATGTAATGCTGTTTTTTTACCATCGATTACCAGAGTATGACCAGCGTTATGACCGCCCTGAAATCGCGCTACCATAGAGGCTTTATCGGTCAATAAATCAACAATTTTTCCTTTGCCCTCATCGCCCCATTGGGAGCCGAGGATCACAACATTTTTACCCATAAAATTTTATACTCTAAGTATTCAGCTAATTGATCAAATTAGACGATTTTTTCGATAATGTATTGACCGCCTTTTTGTACCAGCTGACGATCACAATTAATTTCTTGAAAATCCACAACCTGTCCTGCAAAACCTTGTACAACGCGTTCACCCTGTTGGCGAAGAGAGGCAATTTTTTCACGACATTCATTATCAGCCGGTTGTGGCACAAAGATACCGGCCTGTGCTTGTTGATTAAATTGACCATTAGCAACCAAGGATTTTAAATCAAAAGCAAACCCAGTAGCGGTTCTAGCACGACCAAAGGCCTCACCAATATTATCGTAGCGTCCACCGTTACCCAGCGCCTTACCATAGCCTTGTTTATAGGCGGCAAAAACCACACCCGTGTGATAACCAAAACCTGGAATATCACCTAAATCGATATAGATGGTTACCTGCTGACCCGTTTGCATAGTTAATGCATCAACAATTTGCTCTAACTGAGTTAAAGCATCGATAACTTGCTTGGGTGCACCGGCAAGACTTTGCTGCGCCTCAGCCAGTACCTCAGTGCCACCAGCTAGGGTCGGCAATGATTTGAGCCAATCAGCCAGTTTTGAATCACTAATATTACTGTTAATCCATACTTCGAGCTCAGTGCTTGCTTTGCGCTGAAGCAATTCAAATAGCTCCGCCTCCAGGTCTGTTGAAAGATTAGAACCCACCAGTAAGCCACGCATGATATCCACATGCCCAAGATCAAGATGAACTGCATCTACTCCGGCGACATCCAGAGTTTTCAAAAATAATTCGATCACTTCAATATCAGCACTAATACCCGCCTCGCCAAACAGCTCGACACCCACCGATATAGGCGTGCGCGATTCAAGAGGACCCCTAGGCTTAGTTTGTAGCACTGTTCCGGCATAACAAAGTCTGCTTGGACCCTGACGATTAAGGCTGTGCGCATCAATACGTGCCGCCTGAGGAGTTATATCCGCACGAATGCCCATCATTCGACCGCTAAGCTGATCGGTCAGTCTAAATGTCATCAAATCTAGATCCGAGCCAAAACCACTCAACAGGGATTCGGTAAACTCAACCATGGGCGGAATAACTAAGTCATAGCCCCAACCATTATAAAGATCCAACAGTTCTCGCCGCGACCCTTCAATCAGGCGCGCTTGCTCGGGTAGCACCTCATCGATGCCATCTGGTAATAACCAACTGTCTACTTTTGACACAGTATCCTCATAGGATTTAATCTTTAATTACATCAAATATGCAATTATAAGGATTAAACCAATCTTTGTGGCATTATTTCTGTAATTTTTACAACTTTAGACAAATAAAAAAACCGAGTCGCCCCGGTTTTTTTAATCTTAACAAAATAGCTGCTTTTGTGGCAGAAATTTTTAACCACAATCTCTTTTTATTTCTCTAATCTACATCCTGCTGTTTTAAATACTTAAAGAAATCACTATCAGGCTCCACAAGCATAATATCGCCCTTATTAGAAAAAGAGTTCTTGTAAGCATTCAAGCTTCTTACAAATGAATAAAACTCGGGATCTTTTTGGTATGCAGAGGCATAAATTTTTGCCGCTTCAGCGTCTCCTTCACCACGCAGTTCTTCAGCATCACGATAGGCGTTAGCCAGCTCAATGGTTCTCTCCCGATCAGCAGCCGCACGAATTTTCTCCGCTTTTTCTTTACCAGTTGAACGCAATTCACGCGCTTCTTTTTCACGCTCAGCTGTCATTCGTCTAAATACTGGACCGCTCACCTCTTGAGGTAGATCAATACGCTTGACGCGAACATCAATTACTTCAATACCCAAGCTATCTAATACTGTGCGGTTGAGATCGGCAGTTATATTTTTCATTAGTAGATCGCGCTCACCAGAAACCACTTCATGAAGTGTTCTAGTACCAAACTGATTTCGCAGCCCAGTATTAACCCGATTGGCAAGACGGTTATGAGCAACAGACTCAACACCACCGGTCGCCTTGTAGTAAGTCTCTACATTGGCGATACGCCATTTTGCATAAGAATCAACAATCAGACGCTTTTTCTCGATGGTAAAGAAACTAGCGGGCTGTGCATCAACCGTTAAAACACGGGCATCAAAGATTCGCACATCATCCACAAAGGGGATTTTGACATGTAAACCCGGCTGAATATCTGCTTCAATTAACTTACCAAAGCGCAATTTAACACCGCGTTCAAATTCGCTTACTACATACAGGGTACTATTGACCGCAATAACAACAACAACCAATAAACCTAGTGCTTTAAATAGATTTTTCATCGTCGTCTCTCCGATTGAATTCGATCATTGTTTCTCTGCAACCTTTCGATCACATCATTGGCGATACGGTCAACCATTTGATCGCTTGTAACACCTGAATCTGATTGCCTACTGCTATTGCCCTGCTGAACAATCTTATCCAACGGCAAATACAACATATTATTGCCACCATCAGCATCCATCAGAATTTTAGTACTCTGAGTCATAACCTCTTCAACAGCATCAAGATAGAGCCGCTCACGTGTAACAACAGGAGCTTTTTTGTATTCCGTCAAAAGCTTGGTAAAACGTTTCGCCTCACCTTCAGATTTAGAAACAACCTGAGACTTATATCCCTCAGCCTCTTCTCTAAGTCTTTGCGCCTCACCACGTGCCTCTGGAATAATGCCATTGGAATAGGCTTGGGCTTCATTGACTAAACGCTCAAGATCTTCTCGCGCTCTAATCACATCATCATAGGCAGCTTTAACTTCTGATGGCGGACGAGATTCCTCAATATTAATCTTAACAACGTTAATACCACTACCGTAAATATCGAGCAAATTTTGCAGCTTTTCGGCAGTGCCAAGTGCTACTTCTTCACGACCTGTCGATATCACACCATCTAGCCCCGTACTACCTACGACGTGACGCAATGCACTATCTGTAGCACGTTTAAGGCTGGTTTCAGGATCCTTGATATTCAGAACAAAGTCTTTTGCATCGGCAATGTTGTACTGAACCGTGAGGGATATTTCGACAATATTTTCATCCTGCGTCAACATCAGACCACGAGCGGGATACTGCCGCTCTTCAGTGACACCAACCACTTTAATTGAATCAACAATAGGTGGATTCCAATGTAAACCTGAGCCATTGGTCTGGTGATATTTACCTAGCCTTAAAACCACCGCCTGTTCTTTTTCATCTACCTGATAGAAGCCCATAAGCCCCCAAAGGATCGCTAGAACAGCAAGTACAATAGGTAGCAAACCTTTAATGCTTCCACCACTGCCACCGCCGCCAAAAAATTGAAACTTTTCAGCTAATTTTTTTAGCGCTTCATCAATATCAGGTGGGCCATCGCTACCGCGATTACCGCCCCATGGATCTTTTCCGCCACCAGGTTCATTCCAAGCCATAGTATTACTCCACATTAAAATATTAACAGCGCCATCAACAAAGGTGTGTGGCATCTGCATTTCATCTAGTATTGTCTACTAGATGGTGTCTAAATCCTCTAATTTCAACCCCGATTGCTTAACCAAGCGAAAAAAATCGCTTTCAGGCAACTGCACTTCGAGATTTGCCCCGCCATAATCATCATAAGTTTCACTCAATACTGCTTTGTGACTGTAGAGAGCCGCTCTTAACGAGCCATGACTGGGTTGCAATTGTATATGTTTATGAATCAGTTTTCTTGGCAAATACTCGGACACGGCCTCAAGTAGCATGTCCACACCTGCCCCTGTTAAAGCGGACAACCATACTGCTGTTGGCCGACCCTCTTGATCGCGCTCTATCTTTGCAGCGCCATCTTCCATAAGGTCGATCTTGTTGTACACCATTAGTGTTGGTAGTGCATGAGCATCAATCTCTTTTAACACGTCATTCACTCGGTCTATATTAATCGACCTATCCTCAGCTGAAGCATCAACTATGTGCAACAGTACATTTGCCGCAGCCGCTTCTTCAAGAGTTGCACGAAAGGCATCAATTAATCGGTGTGGCAAATGACTGATAAAACCCACCGTATCGGCAAAAATCACTGGTCCCTGTTCAGGAATATCCAAGCGCCGCATGGTTGGATCTAAGGTTGCAAATAGCTGATCTGCTGCATATACATCGGACTCAGTTACCCTGTTAAAAAGCGTCGATTTTCCCGCGTTTGTATAGCCAACCAAAGAGATCGTTGGTGTATCAGATTTTAGACGAGATTGTCGCCCCTGATCACGCTGAATTCTTACCTTTTCAAGACGTTTTTCGATCGACTTAATTCGATCTCGAACCATACGCCGATCAGACTCAAGCTGAGTCTCACCCGGCCCGCGCATACCAATACCACCCTTTTGACGCTCAAGGTGTGTCCAACCTCGCACCAAGCGCGATGAAAGATGATGTAACTGTGCCAACTCTACCTGCAATTTACCCTCATGAGTACGAGCGCGCATAGCAAAGATATCCAGAATAAGACCGGTTCTATCAAGCACTCGGCACCCAAGGGACGCCTCTAGGTTACGCTCCTGACTGGGTGAGAGATTATGGTTAAAGATAATCAACTCTGCGCATTCACGCTTAACCACTTCAGCAATTTCATCTAACTTGCCAGTGCCAACAAAAAATTTGGCATTGGGGGCAGTGCGAGACCCGCGGATAAGCTTTACAACTTCACCGCCTGCAGATCTCACTAGCTCCTCAAATTCTCCAACATCCTCGGGTTCAGATTCACTGTTTAGTTTCAAGTGAACTAAAACAGCGCGCTCACCGAAATCCGGACGATCAAAGAATAACGACACGTGTCTTAGAAAACATCTCCGTTGTTTGCACCCTGACCCGATGTGCTCCCAGCCTGATAATTAACTGACTTAGAGGGGACGATGGTAGAAATAGCATGCTTGTACACCATCTGGCTAACGGTACTTTTGAGCATGACAACGAATTGGTCAAATGAATCAACGGTACCCTGTAACTTTATACCATTGACTAAAAAAATTGAGACTGGAACACGCTCTTTTCTCAGCGCGTTTAAAAATGGGTCCTGAATGTTCTGTCCTTTTGACATTGTTATTTCTCCTAGTATTGAAAATTCAATAATTGTTGCAATAATCGCAACCAAAAAAGCAAGGTGGGATTGCAACTCACCTTAGATGTTATTCTACCTAACCACTACGATTTAGTATACGGAACGTATCACTGTTATCACAAAAAGTTCTTGTAGAGATCCTTTTGATCTAGGTAACCCTGTTGGTTGTCGACCTGTATCTGTTGACAGTTGGGCCAGTTACGCAACCAAGTCTGCTGTCTTTTGGCTAATTGCCTAGTGGCAATAATAGCCTTTTCAACCGCTTCATCTAACCCGCAATAACCTTCAAAATAATCCCACAACTGTCTGTAGCCTGCAGCTCTAATTGAGGGTAAATCAGCATGCAGATCACCACGCTGAAATAACTGCTCTACCTCAGAGGCAAAACCCGCCTCCATCATAGCCATAAAACGCTGTTCTATACGTTGATGAAGCAAGGCTCTATTTTGCAGCACTAGCGCATATTGGCGAACATCATAATCTTGTTCGATACCGCCTTGAGATTGACTTTGCAATTCTGAAAGCGGTGTACCGGTAATTTTGTAGACCTCAAGGGCTCGCTGAATACGTTGCGAATGATTTGGATGCAATTTTTCTGCAGTTATTGAATCAACTAACTGCAACTGCTGGTGAACACTTGCCCAACCTTCCCTGTCTGCCTGCTCCTGAATACCTTTTCGGATATCTGCATCTGCGGATGGCAAATCAGATAGTCCCTCAAGTAACACTTTAAAGTATAGCATGCTACCGCCAACTAGCAGGGGTATTCGCCCCATACTGTGGATATCGGCTATTTCTTTTTTGGCATCATTAGCAAAGTCAGCGGCACTGTAAGCATCGGCAGGATCACAAAAGCTAAGTAATCGATGTGGTGCTTTGCTTAAGGTTTCGGAATCAGGTTTGGCGGTACCTATATCCATCTGCTGATATATTTGCGCCGAATCGACATTAATAAGCTCAACTGGCAGGGGTTCAAGCAATGAAATAGCAAGATCAGTCTTGCCACTTGCTGTTGGCCCCATCAAAAAGATAACCGGTAGTTGCTGTTGCTTAGCCAAGTTAATTCTCAACGCCCGCGCAAAAAGAGCTTGTCTAGCTCGTCGAGGCTAAGCTGAAAGTAGGTAGGTCGCCCGTGATTACATTGACCACTGCGCTCGGTGGCCTCCATGTCGCGCAACAGCGCATTCATTTCTGGGATACTGAGTTTACGGTTTGCTCGCACTGAGCCATGACAGGCCATGGTTGAAAGTATTTCATTGATTTGATGCCTGATTCGCTCTGAAGTGCCATGCTCAAGCACATCTGATATAACATCACGCAACAAACTTTCAACTTGGGTTCCACGCAATAGTGCTGGGATTTCTCGAACAACTATATTTTCCGCGGCTGCTCGCTCAACTAAAAAGCCCAACCGCTTAAAAACTTCGGGGTTTTGCTCTACAGCATCGGCTTCTCGCTGACTGACAGACAGACTTTCTGGCACTAGTAACGGCTGAGATATTAGCCCTTCTTTATCAAAATCTATTTTCATTTGCTCATAGGTTATGCGCTCATGAGCAGCATGCATATCGACAACGATCATTCCCTGTTCATTTTCGGCCAGAATATATATGCCCTTTAATTGCGCTATAGCAAACCCTAATGGCGGAATAGTGGCGGATTCTTGGTATGCGTTATCGCCGTACAGCGATTGATAGGCATGCATTGGCGTATTAACCGACTGCCCTTGAAAACCTGAAGTCTGGGGCGAGAAACTATAGCCGCTTGAGGCTGGCGCCAAGCCCATTGATGATTGAGTGGGAATGGTTTCTTCTGCTAACAGACTCTGGCCTTCATTTGACTGAAGATGATCCTGTGGTCGGTCTTTGGCCAAAACTTTTTGCAGGGTACCTGAAACAAAACCATGTATTGATCGACTGTCTCTAAAGCGAACCTCATGTTTGGTAGGATGCACGTTTACATCCACATCTTTGGGTTCAATTTCTAAAAATAAAACAAAGGCGGGATGACGACCATGATAGAGAACATCTTGATAAGCCTGTCGCACCGCATGGGACACCACCTTATCTCGAATACTGCGACCATTGACAAAAAAGTGTTGCAGATCGGTCTGACTTCTTGAAAAAGTCGGCAGGCCAATCCAACCCCAAAGCCGAATTCCAGCTCGCTCGTAATCTATATACAGCGCCTGCTCCATAAAAGGTTTGCCACAGATATCAGCAACCCGCTTTTCTTGTTCAAGTACAGTTTCTGCAGGCTGAAGATTAAGGTTAACTCGCTGATTATGTTTTAGGCTAAAAGCCACCTGCATATGACTCAGCGCGAGCTTTTTGGCGTAGTCGTCAATTCGATTATATTCGGTGGTTTCGGTACGCAAAAATTTTCGTCTGGCAGGCGTATTAAAGAACAGATCTCGCACATCAACGCTTGTCCCGACTGGATGGGCGGCCGGCTGAACATCAACCGCCATATCTCTGCCTTCACTAACTGCTTTCCACGCCTGACTTTCTCCGTTATTAGAGATCAGGGATAGACGTGAGACTGAGGCTATACTAGCCAGCGCCTCACCTCTAAAACCCAGTGTACCAACCGCTTCTAAATCATCGATATCTGAGATTTTACTGGTAGCGTGACGACTTAGCGCCAATGCCATATCTGACTGCTCTATGCCACAGCCATTGTCGCGAACACAGAGTCGCTTAACACCACCCTGCTCAACTTCTATATCTATTCGCGTGGCACCGGCATCGAGACTGTTTTCTACTAGCTCTTTAAGCACTGATGCCGGACGCTCAACCACTTCACCTGCCGCTATCTGGTTAGCGAGTTGTGGGCTTAGGGTATTAATTGTTGGCATAGCCTAGTGTCCGTTTTAAGTGTTTTAGCGACCGGGAATCGCGATTTCCTGGCCTACGCGAATTTTACTGGATGACATATTATTGTAGCGCATAAGTTTGCTCATTGAGATTTTATACTGAGCTGATATTTCTGACAGTGTATCGCCTCGAGCAACAATATAACGCAATGGTTTACCGCTCATCACTTTAGCCAGCTTCGTACCTTCTGGCGGATGCTCGGAATAATATTGATCCAGCCCATTATAAATAGCTTTTGCCATTCGCTGCTGATAATTGGCACTGGCAAGTTTGCGCGCTTCTTTGGGGTTAGAAATAAAACCTGTTTCGATCAATAAAGAGGGAATATCTGGCGACTTTAAAACCAAAAAGTTAGCTTGCTCGACTTTCTTTTTATGCAATCTTGCCACCGAGCCCATTTGTTTTAGTACCTGCTTACCCGCATCAAGGCTAGTACTCATAGTGGCAGTCATGGATAAATCTAGAAGAACACCGGCTAACATCTCATCCTTATCTTCCAGATTTAATGCCGTACCACCACCAATTAAATCGGCACTATTTTGTTTTTTTGCCAAAAATCTGGCAGCTTCACTGGATGCACCTCTATTAGACAACGCATAGACTGAGGCGCCGTTGGCGCGGGGATCGGTAAACGCATCAGCGTGTATAGAAATGAAAAAATCAGCCTTATTATCTCGCGCTATTTGCGTGCGCTTACGATGAGCCAAAAAGTAGTCACCGGTTCGAATCAAAACACCTTTATAGTTGGGGTCTTTATCGAATAGTTTTTTAAGGCGTTGTGAAATTTGTAAAACCACAATCTTTTCTCGCATACGATTTGGGCCCAGTGCACCAGGATCCACACCGCCATGACCCGCGTCAATTGCGATTACAATTTCACGATCCGTTTGCTCGACTACCTCTTCAACCGAACGACTTTTACTCAGTTGTTTAGCCTTGAGATCAACCACCAAACGGTTACTGTATTGCTCATTTGCCGCAAGCGTAAATGACTTATGGCTAACTGCCTGTTTTAAGTCTAAAACGATACGTATATCGTCGCCCTTGCGGTGGGCAGCTCGCATTTTACTAATTGGGGTATCCTTAAGCTTTAGATGTGACAACGAGGGTTTTTGAGGCACATTTGCCACATCGACCACTAGCCGCCTTGGGTTATCTAATTGAAAAACTCTGTAGTCTATGGCGCCCCTTATATCGAACACAATTCGGGTTTTTTCTGAAATCTGTGATAAGCGAACCGAACTTATTTCTGCGGCATTCACTGAGGTGATAAACGCCCCACTGAATAGAAGCGTCAAAATACTTAGGGTAGCGAAAACTATTTTTAATGGTTTTAGAAATTGCACCAACTTTACCCTAAATAATGTTTACTGTTGCTGTAATAAATTTATACATTGCTTACCAGACTCAGTACTTGAATCAAGGGTCACTTGGCGACCAGATCCATTAAGCTGTATACCAATTGATAGATCCGGCAGAGGAATATAGCTTCCTCCGTTTTCTGGCCACTCTATTATGCACAACTTAGCCTCTGATAGGTAATCAGAAAAACCAATATGCTCTAGCTCTTCTGGGTCTATTAAACGGTATAAGTCAAAATGGTAAATTTTACCTATTGCGAGCTGATAGGGCTCTACCAAGGTATAGGTCGGGCTTTTTACGGCGCCTTGATGACCAAGCCCCTGCAATATGCCCCGGCTAATGGTTGTTTTTCCCGCACCTAGGTCCCCATTTAGCAAAATGAGTAATGGCGAATCTATTTTGCCAATTGCTGCCGCCAGTTGCGCCCCAAAATCTACCATCTTGGACTCACCTTCAAGGGCTACTGATCGCTGTATATCAGCATTGGCTAAAGCCATTATTGGTACTCCTGATTGAGTAACTTTTGCAAATAAGGTAAAAGATCTGTGGCCGCAATACCTCGGTAACCCGAATCGTCAACTAGCCTATCCGCCGCCGCTGAGTGCAAACAACACCCTAGTTCTGTGGCATCTTGTAGGCTTAGACCCTGAGCAACTAGGCTGCCAATTATACCGCTTAATAGGTCGCCCATTCCGGCTGTTGCCATACCGGGATTACCATAGGGGCAAACCTTAATTATTTGATCGGCACCTGCTATTAAAGTTCCTGGCCCTTTTAATAAAACCACAGCGTTGTATTTTTGCTGTAATTGTTGCACTGCCGAGAAGCGATCTGCCTCAATTTCAGCGACGCTGACACCTAATAAGCGCGCGGCTTCAGCAGCATGCGGGGTTATAACCCATGAGTGATCGGTGGTTTTGACCACTCGCCCGTCTGCAAGAATATTTAGGGCATCGGCATCCAGCACCATAGGCAAACCTGATGCGACGGCTTTTTGCAGCAATTGCTCTGACCAAGATGAGCGTCCAAGACCAGGACCTACCACTAGCACCGATGGTTTATCTAACCAGGGTTCTAGCTGCTGACCTGAAGTTACACCACAGGCCATAATTTCTGGGCGGCGAGCCAGTATATTGGGTACGTGTTGTGGCTGGGTCGCCACCGAGGTAAGACCACTGCCAGTTCTTACGCTTGCTTCAGCAGCCATAGATGCCGCACCGCCATAGCCCTGATCACCACCTATTACCATGCAGTGACCTCTTTTGTTTTTGTACTCATCGCCAACAAAATGTGGCATCAATTCGAGCAATTCAAATAGATCCAATAATTTAGCTGCGGGCTGATATTGTGCAAATATATGCTCAGAAATATCCAGTGAGTGATAGATCACCTCACCGCAAAGTGCTGGCCCTTTAGCAGTAAATAATCCCTGTTTAGCAGCGACAAAGGTTACTGTTAGATCTGCTGATACTGCATTGTCTTGAACCGCGCCAGTATCTGCATTGAGCCCTGAGGGTATATCCATGGATAAAACCGGCAATTCAGCGGCATTAATTAGCTCGATTGCTTGATCGAAGGATTTACGCAGCTGGCCTTTGTAACCAATACCTAAAAGGCAATCGACAACAACCCCTTCTTGAAGGACTAAATTGGCATTAAAGTCGGTAACAGGTACATTATTTTCTTGAGCATATTGTCGCGCTTGAAGTGTCTCAGCAGACATTTTTTTAGTTCCTGCCAACTCAACTATTTGCACTGGAATAAGCTTCTGTGCCGCTCGAGCGGCTAAGATATAACCATCACCCGCATTATTACCCGAACCACAGAATATTGTGATTAAGCTGGGCTGACCAAAGGCCTCTAGTAATTCATCGAATGCGGCCATGCCGGCACGATTCATTAGTTTTATGGCCTTATTGTTTAGTTGTGCAATGGCTTCTTGATCAATTTCTCGAATAGTTTGGGCAGTGTAAAGGTTATCTTGTATTTGGCTATCTAATAGAAAATGCGACATTTTGTTTATATCTCAGTAAAATTGCAGCAATTATAAGTTAGATTGACCGAGAACACATGCCCGAAACTACGCAATTCGACAACTTAGATGCCGCGTCTCTGCAGCAACTTGCCACCAATATCAAACATTGGGGTAAGGATTTAGGGTTTCAGCAAGTTGCCATTGTTAAGCCTAACTTAGATGAGGCATCGCAACGCCTGCGTTTATGGCTTGATAACAGCTATCAGGGCAGTATGAATTGGATGTCGGAGCATGGCGATAAACGCTTTAAAATTGATAAGTTGGTGGCTCGCACTTTAAGGGTAATTTCGGTGCGTATGGACTATTTAGCCGATGAAAATATGGTGGCTGTTCTAAAGGATAATAATAAAGCTTATATTTCTCGTTACGCTCTAGGCCGTGATTATCATAAGTTAATTCGTAAGCGACTAGCTGAATTAACCCGAAAAATAGAAGAGCAATTACCCGATTTAAATCTTTCTCAGCGACCTTTTGTCGACAGCGCTCCAGTGATGGAAAAACCGCTAGCAGAACAGGCTGGGCTGGGTTGGATTGGCAAAAATAGTCTTTTGATTAATAACAAAGTCGGCTCTTGGTTTTTTCTTGGGGAAATATACACCTCGGTGCCTCTCCCAGTAGACAATCTTGAACAACCTAATCGATGTGGTAATTGTCGCGCCTGCCTCAAGGTGTGCCCTACTGATGCTTTTCCAGAGCCCTATGTGCTGGATGCTAGAAAGTGTATCTCTTATCAAACGATTGAGAACAAAGAGGCTATCCCTGAAGCATTTCGCCCGCTAATGGGCAATCGCGTTTTTGGCTGTGATGATTGTCAGATTATCTGCCCATGGAACCGCGGGGCGCCAAAAACCAAGGAAATGGATTTTTCGCCGCGTCACAATTTAGATAATTCTGATCTATTAACCCTTTTTCAATGGACCGAAGATGAGTTTTTAAGCAAGACAGAAGGCTCAGCCATTCGCCGTATAGGGTATCAGCGCTGGCTGCGCAATCTTGCGGTGGGGCTTGGCAATGCCGATGGCTCTCCAGCAATTTTGCAACAGCTGGAACAAACAGTTCAGGATTCTTCAGAATTGGTAAAAGAACATGTGGATTGGGCCATACAGCAACAGCGCCAAAAAATAGCGGCTATGGCTGAATAAATACTTTTCGGTAATAGGCTAACTCAGCGATAGAGTCATGGATATCATCCATCGCAAGATGAGAGCCCTTTTTATTAAACCCATTCATTAGCTCCGGCTTCCAGCGCCGAACGAGTTCTTTTAAAGTGCTGACATCAAGGTTACGGTAGTGAAAATAGTTGGCTAATTCAGGCATATACCGCACTAAAAAACGACGATCTTGACCAATAGAATTACCACACATAGGTGACATACCCTCAGGAACCCATCGCTTTAGAAAATCCAGTGTAGCTAATTCAGCCTGCGCCTCAGTAACAGTGCTGTTAAGCACTCGTTCGGTAAGACCTGATTTACCGTGCTGATTGGTGTTCCATTCATCCATCGCTTGAATAAGCTCATTGGATTGATTAATTACTATGGACGGTCCCTCGGCTAGAACATTGAGTTCAGAGTCTGTTACCACCGTGGCAATTTCAATAATCCGCTCCTTTTGTGGATCTAAACCGGTCATTTCGAGGTCGATCCAAATTAGATTAAGGTTTTGATGTGTCATTTACCCAGTTCCCTAGCTGTGCGCTAAATTTCTATTGCGGTGATTATGCTATATGCTTACCCGCTAGACCACCAGAAATGATATGGTATAGGTGTGAATAATAATGGTTCGTAATAAATGAGCAATCGAAAACTGAGCAAACGCCAGCAGGAACGAATTAAATCGATCCAAAATCGTCGGCGTGAGCAAGCAGAATCGAAAAAAAACCTTTACGATAAGGCGCTTGAAAGCCTTGATGGACTAGGCACTGAAACCAGCGGCTCGGTAATCACTAACTATGGAAGCCAAGTCGATATTGAGGGGCATTCTGAACCCTTTACTGGGCAGATAGTACGCTGTTTTGTAAGAGCTAATATTCCAACCCTAGTCACTGGCGATAATATTGTCTGGAGACCAGCTGAGCCGCAGGGTGTTGTGGTCGCCTTAGAGCCTCGCCAATCCGAATTAATTAGACCAGACAACTACGGTAAATTGCGCCCTGTGGCAGCTAATATAGACCGTATTGGCGTGGTTTTTGCGGTTCAACCTGAGCCTAAATGTAATCTTATAGATCGTTATTTGGTTGCCGCTGAAGCACAGGGAATTGAACCCTTTCTGATACTCAATAAAATCGATCTTTTAAATCAACAAACAAATTCAGATATTGATTCTATAGTGTCTAGCTATCAAGCAATTGGCTATAAGGTTATTTGTGTATCGGCCATAGACAACGGCGGTATGGATCAACTGCAAGATTATTTAACCGATAAAAGCTGCATCTTTGTCGGTCAATCTGGGGTTGGCAAATCGTCATTGATAAATCAGCTTGTTCCCGATAATAACAGTGCCGTAGGCCCTTTATCCGAAGCTACAAACGAGGGAACTCATACGACCACTGCCTCAAAGCTAATTCATTTGGATAAAGGCGGTGTCATTATTGATTCACCGGGAATCAGAGAGTTTGCCCTCACCCACTTAAACCAAGAAGAAATTATTCAAGGTTTTAAAGATTTTCGGCCTTTCTTGGGTCACTGTAAGTTTCGCGACTGCAAACATGAAAATGACGCTGGCTGTGCATTGGTTGCAGCTGTTGCCGCTGGCAAGCTTCAGCAACAACGACTGGATAACTATCGACAGATTATTAATAGTTTGGATAATTAATTTTATCTGTGATTAAACTATCGTGAAATCTGTTAAAATTTATCTTTTTATTTATCATCTAAATAATCACTATGAACCATCTTATTGAACCCGAAACGCTAAAAGATCAATTGGGCACGCCAGACTTAATCATTGTCGATTTGTGTAATCCATCGCTGTATCAACAGCAACATGTGCCCGGGGCTGTACATCTCTCTGGTCAGCACTTGATTGCCGGCATTCCTCCCGTGCCTGGTGCCTGCCCAGAAATATCCAAACTATCCGCAGTGATGGCTTATTTGGGGATAGATCATTCAAAAAAAGTGGTCCTATACGATGATGAAGGCGGCGGCTGGGCCGGAAGAATGGCGTGGTCGATGGATCTTTTGGGTTTGGACAATTGGCAATACCTAAATGGAGGCATTGTGCCTTGGATTAAAGAGGGTTTTCCCACTGAGTCAAGCGCTAACCAACCCAATAGTATTGAGGTTGATGCGCTAATTGTGCCCTGCGCTAAAACAAGAATTGTGGCTGATGAAATTATTGCCTCAATAGATAATGCTGACTTTGCGGTATGGGATGCACGAAGCCCTGGAGAATACACCGGTGATACTATTCGTTCTTCTCGTGGTGGGCATATACCCAATGCCATTAACCTCGAGTGGACAATGCTAATGGACAGAGAAAAGAATTTACGCATCCGCGATGATGCTCAACAAATTCTCGATAATTTAGGGCTGAGCAAAGACAAAGAAATTGCGACACACTGTCAAAGTCATCACCGCTCCAGCTTTACATATATGGTGGCAAAGATTCTTGGTTATGACCGTATTCGCGGCTATGATGGCTCGTGGGGCGAATGGGGAAACCTAGAGCACACCCCAGTTGAAATAGGCCCTAAATAATAGAGAAGAAGACTATGGATCATCGCGCTGAATTATTTGTCGCATTGCAACGCCTGCTGCCAAAGCATGCACTCTCAAGGCTAATCGCCAAACTAGCAGAATCTAAAAATATTTGGTTAAAAAATCTACTGATCAATCGTGCTATTAAAACCTTTGATATTAATATGGATGAGGCGATTAGCGACGATTTAGCTAGCTATGATAGCTTTAATACTTTTTTTACTCGTCAATTAAAGCCAGAAGTTAGACCCTTAGATAAGGGCACAAAGGTTATTACATCGCCGGCTGATGGCGTTATCAGTCAAGCCGGAAAAATAGTCAAAAATAAAGTATTGCAGGCGAAAAATGTAGATTACTCACTCGCCCGTTTGGTGGGTGATTCAAACCAAGCAAAGCACTATGAAAATGGCATTTTTTCAACTATTTACCTATCACCAAAAGACTACCATCGGGTACATATACCGGCGGATGGTCAGCTTTTAAACTCAAGGTATATTCCGGGTGAGCTATTTTCAGTAAATCAGCAAACCGCAGAGATGGTACCTAACTTGTTTGCTCGCAACGAACGACTGGTATGCGAATTCAAATCGGCCCAGCTTGGATATTTTTCAGTGATTTTTGTCGGCGCTATGCTAGTAGCGGGAATTGAAACTGTATGGGGCGGCATGGAAAAACCGGGTCCCGGCGCAGTGAGAGAAACCGATCATAGCGATCAGGAAATATACTTTTCTAAGGGCGATGAACTTGGGCGATTTAAATTTGGCTCTACGGTTATCTTATTATTCCCAGAGAACTCGCTCACTCTCAATAAAAATATTGCAGCGACAAACCCAGTGAATGTGGCAGAAAAGTTCGCGCTAGTTAATGGCTAAAAACTTTTTATTAGAATCGTTATAAAGGTTATTTAGCGGAGTGTGTTTGAACCGCATCCACCAGAACCTTAACCTTATCAGGATTAATATCTGGGGTAATACCATGGCCAAGATTGAAAATATGCCCTGGATTATTACCAAATGATGCCAGAATAGTTTTCGCCTCAGCTTCTATAGAGCTATCGCTGCCACGCAGAACCGACGGATCCATATTGCCCTGCAAGGCAACACGGTCTCCCACTAAGTGACGCGCAACACCTATATTGGTTGTCCAATCCAAGCCTAAACAGTTACAGCCAGTATCAGCCATTGCAGACAACCATTGACCACCACCTTTGGTAAATAGAATAACCGGTACCTGACGCCCCTCAGATTGCGTATTTAATCCAGCGACAATCTTTTGCATATAGGCCAGTGAAAACTCTTGATAGGCAGCGTGGCTAAGCACTCCGCCCCAGGTATCAAAAATTTGAACCGCTTGGGCACCACTGGCAATCTGGGCATTGAGATAATCAATCACTGACAGAGCTAACTTATCGAGCAGTTGATGCAGTAATTCAGGTTGGGTATAGAGCATAGTTTTGGCACGGGCAAAATCTCTACTACTTTGGCCCTCAATCATATAGGTTGCCAGCGTCCAAGGGCTGCCAGAAAAGCCTATAAGTGGCACTCGACCATTGAGCTCACGACGAATTGTCGATACCGCATCGGTAACATAGGTTAAATCAGAGGCGGTATTGATCACTTCAAGCCGTTCAACATCTTTTTCCGTGCGAAGAGGCTTGTGAAATTTTGGACCTTCACCCTCGGCAAAGTACAGCCCCAAACCCATAGCATCGGGAATAGTAAGGATATCGGAGAATAGAATAGCTGCATCGAGCTCAAAACGTTCGAGAGGCTGAAGCGTTACCTCGCAAGCCAACTCGGTATTTTTACAGAGACTCATAAAGTCCCCTGCCTGAGATCTTGTTGCTCTGTATTCAGGCAAATAACGCCCAGCTTGGCGCATAATCCAGATAGGTGTTCTATCCACCGGCTGACGCATCAACGCTTTTAGAAAGCGATCGTTTTTAAGCTCTGTCATTAACTACTCTACCAGTAAAGTGTTGGCTGCTAGGCGTTTAGACGTCCAGATAGTCTAGGATACCTTCAGCGGCCTGACGACCTTCCCATACAGCGGTTACAACCAAATCTGAACCGCGAACCATATCACCACCAGCAAATACCTTAGGATTGGTGGTCTGGAAGGCATAGGTCTGCTCTTCAGGAGCCACGACACCACCCCAATCGGCTGTATCGACTTTGACATCGTTTAACCAGCTTGGTGGGCTTGGCTTAAAGCCAAAGGCAACCAGAACAGCATCAGCGGGAATAATCTCTTCACTACCGGGAATAAGCTCTGCTCGGCGACGACCATTAGCATCTGCTTCACCCATTTGAGTAGAAACAACTTTTACGCCACTAACAACACCATCGTCATTACTAACAATCTCGACCGGTTGAAGATTAAATCTAAACACTACACCCTCTTCTCGAGCGTTTTTAACTTCGCGTCGAGAACCGGGCATATTTTCTTCATCGCGACGATAAGCACAGGTAACACTGGTAGCGCCTTGACGGATTGACGTGCGGTTACAGTCCATAGCGGTATCACCACCCCCAAGAACAACCACACGCTTACCTTTGAGATCGATAAAGTCATCAGCTGATTTTTCAAAGCCAAGATTGCGATTTACATTAGCAACTAGAAACTTAAGCGCCTCATGCACACCGGGAAGATCTTCACCAGGGAAGTTTCCTTTCATCGTGTTGTAGGTACCCATTCCCATAAAGACTGCATCATAGTCTTCGAGTAACTCATCAATCTGAATATCTTTACCAATTTCGGTATTGAGACGGAATTCAACACCCATACCTTCTAAAACTTCTCGGCGGGTACTTATAACGTGTTTTTCCAATTTAAATTCTGGAATACCAAAGGTTAGCAAGCCGCCAATCTCTGGGTAGCGATCAAATACCACGGCTTTTACACCATTGCGTACTAAAATATCAGCACAGCCAATCCCTGCAGGACCAGCACCAATAACGGCAACTTTTTTATCTGTCCAAACAACTTTGGACATATCTGGACGCCAGCCCATCGCCAATGCAGTATCGGTTATATATTTTTCAACCGAACCAATGGTTACTGCACCAAAACCATCATTTAGAGTACAGGCACCCTCACACAAGCGGTCTTGGGGGCAAACGCGGCCACAGACTTCTGGCAATGAATTAGTTTGATGACTCAACTCAGCGGCTTCAAGTAAATTACCCTCAGCTACTAGCTGCAACCAATCGGGAATATAGTTGTGAACGGGACATTTCCATTCACAATAAGGGTTGCCACAAGACAGACAACGATGAGACTGAGTCTCAGCTGTGGTCTGATTAAATGGGTCATAAATCTCGACATATTCGCTTTTTCTGCGATCCATATCGCGCTTAGGCGGATCAACTCGCTCTATATCGAGAAACTGAAAATCATTATTTGGTCTTGCCATAAAAATATTCTCTAAAAACTTTTACTTATTTGGACACAGCGTTAGCTTGCGCCAATAGACTTTGTAGACTCGATGCTTTTGGCTTAACCAGCCAGAATTGTGAGGCAAAGTCTGAAAAATTATCTAATATATGTTGTGCCCAAGGACTTCCAGTCTCACGCACATGATCTTCAATCGTCGAAATAAGGAAGCCACGATGGGATTCAAGTGCTTCTGTGGTCACACGTTGAATATCAATTAACTCCATATTATAACGATCGACAAATTTACGCTCTGTGTCTAATACATAGGCAAAACCACCGGTCATACCAGCACCAAAATTATACCCTGTAGAACCTAACACGGTAATAATTCCGCCGGTCATATACTCACAACAGTGATCACCGGCACCTTCCACTACCGCCATAGCACCAGAGTTTCGCACACCAAACCGCTCACCCACAGATCCCGCGGCATACAGCGAGCCGCCAGTGGCACCGTACAGACAGGTGTTACCCATAATCGGCGTTGCCTTGGCTTCAAAGCCGCTCTCTTTCGGTGGACTTAGTACTAGTTTACCACCAGACATACCCTTACCGACATAGTCATTGGCATCACCCTCAAGGTAGATATTCAAACCACCAGCGTTCCAAACACCTAGAGACTGACCTGCAACCCCTCGAAGATTAACTGTCACTGGGTTATCTATCATTCCGGCATTGCCATGTCTTACCGCAATTTCACCGGAGATACGCGCGCCGATAGAGCGATCGCAATTACAGATATCGTAGTCATAGCTACCGCCAGTTTTAGCTTCAATGGCCGGCAACATATCCTTGACCATTTGTTCCGCAAGCAGACCCTTATCAAATGGGTCATTTTGCGCCACACCACAAAATTGTGGTTTATGACTAATTTCTGGACGATCTTCGATGAGTGGACTTAAATCAAGATTCTTTTGCTTACTGGTTTCGCCAGGCAGTAATTCAAGCAGATCGACACGCCCGATCAACTCTTCAAGAGAGCGAATACCTAAGCTAGCCATCCATTCGCGCGTCTCCATTGCCATAAACTTGAAGAAGTTAGTGGCCATAGCGACGGTACCGCGATAGTGATCATTACGCAGACGATCATTCTGCGTAGCAACACCGGTTGCACAGTTATTAAGGTGACAAATTCGCAGGTATTTACACCCTAGCGCCACCATTGGGCCAGTACCAAAACCAAAGCTTTCAGCACCGAGAATAGCTGCTTTAACAACATCTAGTCCGGTTTTTAAACCACCGTCAGTTTGAACCCGGACCTTGTCACGCAGATCATTGGCACGCAGTGTTTGATGAGTCTCAGTTAGACCGAGCTCCCACGGCGATCCCGCATAGCGAATTGAGCTAACAGGACTGGCGGCGGTACCACCGTCGTATCCCGAGATTGTAATCAGATCAGCATAGGCCTTAGCCACACCGGCAGCAATGGTTCCTACGCCAGGTCTAGACACAAGCTTGACCGAGATTAACGCATCGGGGTTAACCTGCTTTAAATCAAAGATTAGCTGGGCTAAATCTTCGATAGAATAAATATCATGGTGTGGCGGCGGTGAAATAAGTGTTACACCAGGCACGGAATAACGCAGTCGAGCAATTAGATCATTGACCTTACCACCCGGAAGCTGTCCACCCTCGCCGGGCTTAGCACCCTGAGCCACTTTAATCTGAATCACTTCAGCACTTCTTAGGTAAGCTGGGGTAACACCAAAGCGACCCGAAGCAACCTGCTTAATCTTCGATGATTTAATGGTGCCATAGCGCGACGGATCTTCACCGCCCTCACCTGAGTTAGATCGACCGCCAAGACCATTCATTGCCTCTGCTAGAGATTCGTGAGCCTCTGGCGATAGCGCACCAAGAGACATACCCGCAGAATCAAAACGCTTAACGATTTCTGAATAGGATTCAACTTCAGAAATATCGATGGGCTGAACATCATCCTTAAGCTTTAACAGATCTCGCAGGGCAGCTGTGGGTCTCTCATTAACTGTGGCTGCATAGTCTAACCATGCACTGTAATCATCATGCTGAACCGCTTTATGCATGGTTTGCACCACATCGGGGTTGTAAGCGTGATATTCCTCGCCATGAACATACTTAAGTAAGCCACCCTGATTAATTGGTTTGCGCATTTTCCATGCCGTATTACTTAACTCAAGCTGATCCTGCTGGAGGTCTGCAAAACTAGCACCTTGAATTCGACTAGTTAATCCGGGGAAACAAAGATTAATAATCTCTTCACTGAGTCCCACCGCTTCAAATAACAATGCACCACGGTATGAAGCAATGGTTGAGATACCCATCTTCGAAAGAATTTTTAATAGCCCTTTATTGATACCTTTGCGGTAATGTCTAAACGCTGTATCTACATCAACCAGAGTCTCGCCACTACTAATTAGGTCACACAGCACATGGTAACTGAGGTATGGATAAACCAGAGAAGCACCACAGCCAATCAGAGTTGCAATTTGATGAGAATCTCTAGCATAACCGGTACTAGCCAAAATATTGGCATCACAGCGCAAACCCTTAACCGTAAGATGGTTATGCACTGCACCCACAGCTAGCAATATATGTATTGGCAACTTTGGTTGAGCTATATCATGGTCAGAAAGAATACACACAGAGACGCCTGATTTAACCGCCGCTTCAACCTCAGAGCAAATTCTCTGGATAGCGGAGGCTAAATTTTCCTGTGCCGGATCAAAATTCAAATCAAATTTTTGAACCGGAAATTCTTCAAATTCATTGGCCTTAAGAGCGTAATATTTTTTAGGAGAAAGTACTGGGCTAGACAGGCCGATACGGCAAGCTAGATCAGCTTTTTCTTCAAAAATACTCCCTTCGCGACCCAGTTCAACTCCCAGAGACATCACAATAGATTCTCTCAGCGGATCGATTGGCGGGTTAGTCACCTGCGCAAATTGTTGTCTGAAGTAATCGAAAACATTGCGATGCTTGGCTGACAGCACTGCCATTGGGGTATCGTCACCCATGGATGCAGTAGCTTCTTGACCACCCTCAGCCAGAGGACGTAAAACCTGATCTCTCTCTTCAAAAGAAACCTGGAACATTTTCATATAGGTACGAATCTGCTCACGGGATAATGTCCCCTCAAGCTCGATACTATCCATATCAAAGGTTGATGCTATGGAGAAGTGCCCATCTCGCAACCATTGTTTGTAAGGGTTACGAGCGGCCAATTCAGTTTCGACCTCGTCGCGGAACTTGATCTGCCCTTTTTCTGTATCAATCGACAGAATATCACCCGGTCCTAATCGACCCTTGGCTACCACTGATTCAGGCGCATAATCATAAACACCCACCTCAGAGGCTACAGTGATAACGTCATCGTCAGTCATTACCCAACGCGATGGACGCAGACCATTTCTATCTAGAGTACACACAGCAAATCGACCGTCGGTAATTACCAAACCGGCCGGACCATCCCAAGGCTCTTGGTGCATTGAAATATAGTCATACAATGCGCGGAGATCTGGATCTATATCTTCAACATTCTGCCACGCTGGTGGAACCAGTGCGCGCACCGCTAAATGTAAATCCATACCACCGGTAACCAACATTTCTAGCATATTATCTAAGCTAGATGAGTCAGAACCAGTGCGGTTTACTAGGGGTGCTGCCTCGGTAAGATCTGGCAGCAAATCTGTCTTAAATTTCGGCGTACGAGCCACAGACCAATTTCTATTGCCGACAATAGTATTAATTTCACCATTGTGCGCCAGCATTCTAAACGGCTGAGCCAGCGGCCACTTAGGCATAGTGTTGGTTGAAAACCGCTGATGGAATACACAGATTGCAGTTTCAAGGCGAGGATCGGCCAAATCAGTATAAAACTGCGGCAAATCAACCGGCATCATTAAGCCCTTGTAGCTAAGGACATTGATACCAAGGCTAGCAATATGGAAGGTGTCATCATTGTCTAGACGATTTTCAGCTTTGCGACGACCCATATAAAGTCTAGCAGCAAAAATATTCTGCTCAGTAATCTTGCCTGACGCAACAAATACCTGCTCAAACGCCGGCAGGGATTCAATCGCAATAGGACCAAGACAGCTTTCATCGGTTGGTACTTCACGCCACCCTATAATCTCAAGGCCTTGGGCCGTTAATTCCTGTTCAATAATTGCTTTGGATTGATCGCGAAGATCACTATCACTGTTTAGCATAATTGCTCCGACCGCATAGAGGTCTGGCAATTCTTTATCCAGGGATTCTTTAACAACAGCACGCAAAAAGGAATCAGGCTTCTGTAGTAATAAACCACAACCATCGCCTGTTTTACCATCTGCTGCCACACCGCCACGGTGAGTCATACAGGTGAGTGCTTTAATAGCATTTTGCAGTAACTGGTGGTTGGCTTTACCCTTGGTATGGGCAATTAGTCCAAAACCGCAGTTATCTTTGAAATCATCAAGCCGACATAAGCTTTGAGTCATATTTAAACTCTGAAAATTAACAGGTGGATTTTGAGCCCAGGTTCAGCTCATCTGGGCGAAAAGGCGCACATTTTACACTTGAGACACTGTTTCGACAAACACTTATACGCAAACATGAAAACGGGTAGTTTATTCAGGCGTAAAATTAATGCAAAAAAACCCTTATTGTTACTCTGAAAAACTGCTAGAAAGCACTTTTTGTAGGCTTTCAACAGAATAGTCACTGGTAACCTCTGCATCGCCAAGGGCACGCAATAAAACTAAACGTAATTCGCCATCTAATACTTTTTTATCTCTATACATCAACTTATTAAAATCTTCAGCGGTCATATCTGTGGGTGGAGCTACAGGTAAGGACCAACTTTTAATAAGGTTTTTAATGCGGTCAAACTCAGATTGAGTTATTCCACCCATGATTAATGACAGTTTGGATGCCATAACCATCCCAGCAGCTACAGCTTCACCATGGAGCCAGCCAGAGTAGTTTTGAAAGGTCTCAATCGCATGACCAAAGGTATGGCCCAAGTTAAGGATTGCGCGAATACCCTGCTCAGTCTCATCGGCACTGACTACCTTAGCCTTATTGAGACAGGATCTTTCGATGGCATAGGTCAATGCCGCCTGATCACCCTGCTTTAAAGGGGCAGAATTTTGTTCCAACCAGCCAAAAAAGTCGGCATCGGCAATCAACCCATATTTAATCACCTCAGCCATACCTGCACTAAACTCACGCTTTGGCAGGGTCGCAAGGCTATCGGTATCAATTACCACTGCTTGCGGCTGATAAAAAGCGCCTATCATATTTTTACCCAGTGGATGATTGACTGCAGTTTTACCGCCTACAGAAGAATCAACCTGAGATAAAAGCGTGGTTGGCACCTGAATAAATGGCACCCCGCGTTGGTAGCAAGCGGCGGCAAAGCCGGTGATATCGCCAACCACTCCGCCACCCAAGGCAATTAGTGTGGTTTTTCGATCATGTTTACTATCGAGCAACTTGGTTAGAATACTATTAAGCGTATCAAGATTTTTAAACTGTTCGCCATCTTGCAAAACAATTGAATCAACTTGCTTATCACTAAGCTCGGCTTCAAGAGTAGGCAAATAAAGTTTAGCGACTGTTGTATTGGTGACAATCAGTACCTTTTTACCCTGAACAAAACGCGAAATACCCACAGCCGCCAACTGGCCGGAACCAATAAATATAGGGTAGCTGCGATCTTCGAGTTCCACATTAATCTGTGCGGTTGAAGGGCTATTATTTTGCTCGTTCATCTGTACAAATACTCTTAACAGTTTTGGGTTTACATTATGCTTGGGTCGAATAAATTATCAATGCTTTGATAATTCGTCCAACAATACCTTGGCCACTCTTGCCGCAGAGCCACCCTCGGAAGAAAATACAACATCGGCCACTTCTCGATAAAGCGGGTCGCGCACCTCAAGCAGCTGGTTAATCACCTGCTCACGATCTTCAACCTGCAATAGGGGTCTAGATTTATCGCGGCGCATTCTTTCATATAACTGTTCTTTAGAGGCGCAGAGGTATATTACCTGACCATTCGAATGTAAAAGTTGTCGATTATTGGCCGACACAACAACCCCACCGCCGGTCGCGATCACCGAACTGGGATTGCTCTCAATAATATCTTGCAAAACCTTTGATTCTCTCTCACGGAAGCCCTTCTCGCCTTCCATATCGAATATCCACTGAATATCCGCACCACATCGGGTTTCAATTTCAGCATCTATATCTACAAAAGGTCGATGCAGAAGACTGGCTAATTGTTTTCCTACAGTGGTTTTGCCCACACCCATGGGACCTACTAAAAAAATATGTTGTTCACTCATGTTAACTTTAAAAACCGGTTGGTTAATCACAGTGCTAATTATAAGGGTTATTATTCTTTACTCTCACCACAACAGACATTGTGATTACACTTTCTACAGGTACGCATCCTAAGTAGCAACCTAAAAGTGGGCTGAGTAATTTCAAATGCACAAACAAATAATACAAAACAGCGTCTTAAGGCTCTATAATACACTGGAAGAAACCTTGGCGTCTGCAGACCTTGCTTAAAAGACATAAAAAATTAATAAAAGGCATACTTACCCTCACAATTCTTGGTGTGGGCGGTTTTCTTATAGTGGCGTCTTGCCTATTTTTATACCTCAGCCCCAAGCTCCCATCGGTAGAGGAGCTTAAGCGGGTTGAATTACAGATCCCCCTAAAAGTTTATTCCGAAGATTTACAAATAATTGCCGAATTTGGTGAAAAAAAACGCTCGCCCGTCAACTTTAATCAAATACCGCCAGCCATGGTAGATGCCTTTCTGGCCGCGGAAGATGATAGCTTTTTCAAACACGGTGGTATTGTTGTCTCAGGTCTAGCCAGAGCGGCAATGGAGCTGATTACTACCGGATCAATCCGCAGTGGCGGAAGCACCATCACCATGCAAGTAGCGCGCAACTTCTTTTTGACTAAACGTCAGGAATTTACCCGTAAATTTAATGAAATTTTATTAGCGTTTAAAATTGAAGAAGAGCTCACCAAAGAAGAGATACTGTCCCTCTACACCAATAAAATTTATATGGGTAATAGAGCCTATGGGGTTGGCGCCGCAGCACAGGTTTATTACGGCAAAAATCTCGATCAATTAACGCTGGCGGAGATGGCTATGATTGCCGGTCTGCCCAAAGCACCCTCAAAATACAATCCTATCGCAAATCCAGAACGAGCACTGCAACGCAGAGACTGGATTCTCGGCAGAATGCTAAGTCTCAAGAAAATCAGCAAGAGTGAATATCACACCGCGGTGAACGAGCAAGATAAAGCGACTTATCACGGTTCAATTGCCAAGATTGATGCCGCCTACGCCGCAGAGATGGTTCGCCAACAGGTGATTGCCAAGTATGGTCTTAAAGCCTATACCGAAGGCTATACCGCAATCACTACTATAGACTCTAAGCTGCAGGCTAAGGCTACAAAATCAGTTCAGGCGGGATTAATTGCCTATGATAA
>CATAJQ010000002.1 GCA_949487135.1 Cellvibrionales bacterium UBA7375
GTCCCGTTCGTCTAGAGGCCTAGGACACCGCCCTTTCACGGCGGGAACAGGGGTTCGAACCCCCTACGGGACGCCATTTGGTTATCGCAAGTCACTTCGGTGTATGCGGGAATAGCTCAGTTGGTAGAGCGCAACCTTGCCAAGGTTGAGGTCGCCGGTTCGAACCCGGTTTCCCGCTCCAATTTTATCATCACTTTTATTCTTTTCGTTGATCAACTTTGTTGTAATCAGTTAGCTATAATTGAGTACCATTCACAAAAAGACTATCAAACTTAACGTCGGGGCTAGTCAACTGAATTTTGACCGCTCTATCAAATGCTACAGGTGTCACTGTAATAATGTTATTACCCAATGCCAGTGCTTCTGCGTTTCCAAAGTAATCATTGCCATTGGCAGTTGTTTTATAAACCCTATAGTTTGCACCCGTAGCAGGCAATTCGGTTATATTTATTGATAGTGTCTGGCTTGATTGGCTTGAAGTGCCATCAGAAGGGCGCGTCAGAGTAATAACATTAGTCCATATTTCATTGTTGGTTGATGTAAATGCTGTGCTTTCACCCACTGATATTGGCGAAATTTGAATTATTTCTTCGGGATTGGGCTCCGGATAACGTTGAGTTCCAGTGACAGAAAGAGCATTAAATCTTATATTAGGGCTAGAGATTTGAACTCTAACTGCTCTATCAAAACTTTCACCTTCAACTGTAATAATATTGTTGCCTAGTACTAGTTCTTGGGGGTTTACACTAAACCAAAATCCATTGGCATTGGTCCTGATAACTCTATAGTTAGCGCCACTTGGTGGTAGCTCAGTGATATTAATCGATAAAGTTTGCGCGCCTTGACTAGATGCGCCGTCAGACAAAAACGCCAAAGGAATCACATGAGTCCATGTGCTGTCATCTCTGGGGATAAACGCTGTACTTTCACCTACCGTTATTTCAGGCGTTGAAACTGGCTCTGATAAGGTTTCAGGTGTTACCAATTTAACAGAGGTAATTGCGGTATTTGAATCCGTTTCTATGCGAAGTGTTTTCTTACCTAAACCAAGTTCAAAAGCGTCAGACACAACAGTATGCCAGTTAGAAAGTGATCCTGTGTTTATTTGAATGGTTTGAAGGGACTCTTGTCCGGTTAAAAGTGTTAACGAAGTATTGGAAGAGGATGCTACTCGAATCTCTAGCTGATAGGTTTGTGATTCTTGAATATCAAAATCAAACTCTAAATAGCCAGTGCCTGAAGTATCACTAGTCACAGCAGTAATATTATCACTATCGGAAATTTCATTGTAAGTAAAGCCATGCAAATTGGTTGCACCAACTGCTGGAATCTTGCTATTCGGCTGATATAAGTAACCGCTTCTGGGAATTGAGAAATACAGCTCACCTAAGGGTGTCGTCTCACCATTTGCCCCTAAAAGTCCGTTATGGGGAAAATTTCCCACGCCTTCCTTGTTGCGACCAACAAACCAAGCGTATCTGTAGATATTAGCCTCTGATTCAAGCCAGCGTGTTGTGTCCGCTAAATAATTCATATGTACATCGGGCGTCTCTGGCCAAATGGCACCTTGACCACCCGCATTACCAGCCCATTCAGTTAACCAGACGGGTTTTCCATATTGATAAGCTTCCCTAATAAACTCTTTGAATCTTTCTTGATCTTTTCTGTAAACATGCACACCAATAAAATCAACTCGACAGTCAGTGCATGCGTCAAAAAAAGCATCGAGGTAATCCCATGCGCCATAAGTAGACGAATTGTTGACAGCAGGTCCTACTATTTTTAAGTTATAGTCATCAGCGATACTTTCTAATATCGGCCATGCGTTCGCTGCCTGCTGTGGTGTTAGGTTTGCCTGATTTTCAAAATTAGGTTCATTGAAGCCGAGCAAATACTTAACATCGGGATTGCTATCAAGATATTGCCGCATGTTATTTTCGTTAAAATTGAGACCCCACGCCATTGGCGTAAAATCAATTCCAAGAGATGGATAGACTTCTCTAACCGATTCGTTAGATGAAGGGCTCCAGTCATACCACCATGACATTCTTTCGCCAATTACTGCAAAATCTTGAGGTGAGAGTTCCTGTTGACCTCCCCCTGTTCCATAACCAATGCCTCGTTTTTCACTGAGTCGAGAACGTGGTAGATATTGTTCTATATAGTGTTGGATGTCAGAAGCTGAAGTACGTGAAGCATTACTTGCAATTGCACCATTAATGAGGGGATCGCCTGAAATAGAAAACAAGTATCGCAAAAGGATAAGCCCATCAGTTAGTGCATCAATTTCTCCGTTGCCATCAATATCTGCAATTTCTTGAATTGCATGCATTCTAGTTTCTACTTGAGTTGAAGTTAAGGTTGATTCTACTGATATGGCACCGTTGGTAAGGGAGTCACCGGTCAGGCCGAAACTGAATCTTAATACAATCAGCCCATCTGTTAATGCATCAGTATTACCATCGTTATCGATATCCCAGCTCTGTGGACTACCATAGGCGAATGGAGCTGATAGGGTAATAACAACAAAAATTAAGAGGGGAGAGATAGTAAAATTGATTAACTTTGCCATAAATACCAATTAAGCTCCTGCTCAATGATAACAATTTATGTTTGATTATAATCAACTTATAAAGAAGTTAACAGTTTGCAAGACAGGATTCAAATCAGTTAATACTGGCGCAATTTAGTATTCCTAGAAATAAAAGTGGCAGGGCATGTGCAACTGCAACTGTAGGTGTTAAGTTACCCTGCTAAAAATGGTCTACCGATTTAGCTTCAATCATTGAATAATTTTTTTAATTACATCCTTTAATATTTTTATATTTCTTAGCATTTTTACATTTTTTTCCATCATTTCCAGCTTTGCCTCCTCTTCCAGCCCAGGTTTTGTTGGAATTTGGCGAAAAACGTTCAAGAAAGGTAAATTCATAAAGTAGTTGAAATAGGAATTTTGCACAGCAGCATATGGCAACAGAATAGTTTGTGTTAAAGTTCTGATCACAGAGCATCTATAGCTATTTTGGTTGGCCAAATATAGCTTTAGAGGGTGCAAATTATTTCAGGCTTGATTGTAGCCAATAAGAGCAAATATATGACAAAGAACATTAGTTCTTCAGGATTTCAGACGTATCTTCGCCTTCTGCGCTATGTGGGACGCTACTGGCTTGCCTTTGTTATTAGTGTGCTTGGTTTGTTTATGCACTCTGCAGCGGAGATTGCATTTGTAGACTTACTTGGATATATCACTGATACCGTAGGGGCTATGAATTCTGAATCTGGCGCCACTTCTAGTCTGCCTTCTGCGGGTATTACTTCTTCAATAGCCAATGCTTTTTATGGTGATACCACTCTTATAAATGGCACCATTGTTATACCACTATTTTTGATTGCTATAAGTATTGTTCGTGGCCTAGGTTATTTAATCGGTAGTTATGGCTTGGCTTATGTATCTAATTTCTTGGTCCATGCATTGCGAACCGATATCTTATCAAAGTACCTTCATTTGCCATCAGATTTTTTTAACCGGTCAATGTCTGGGCATCTTGTGTCGGTTGTTACCTTTAATGTACAACAGGTCACTGAAGCAGGCACAAGAGCGATTAAAACCCTATTACAGCAGGGTAGTTTGGTGTTGGGTTTAATGGGTTATTTGTTTTACATAAATTGGAAGTTAACGCTATTCTTTATTGCGGTAATGCCATTGATTGCCTTCCTTGTATCGGCAGTTAGCAAGCGCTTTCGTTTAATTAGTAAGCGTATTCAATCGGCTATGGGCGATGTTACCCATGTCACTCAAGAAGTGGTCAATGGTCATCAAGAGGTTCGTATGTTTGGCGGTGCTGAAGTCGAGCAGGCACGCATGGAGTTAGCGAGTCATAATAATCGTCTGCAAAATATGAAAATGGCATTTACTGAGGGCTTGAGTAACCCCTTGGTAATGTTAATAGTATCCCTTGCATTTGCCGCTATAACCGCATTTATGTTGAGCCCTAGTATTTTATCTTCAATGACCGCAGGTAGTTTTATTACCTTTTTAGTAGCCTCGGGCATGTTGGTCAAACCGATTCGCCAGTTGACCGAGATTAACAGTGCTATTCAGCGCGGTATTGCGGCGGCACAATCTATCTTTGAGGTGCTAGATGCAGATTCAGAAATGGATACTGGCTCTATTGAGATTGAGTCTGCCAGAGGGCAATTTGAATTTTGCGATCTAAATTTTAACTATCAGGGTAGTGATAAGCAGGTTTTGTCGGGCATTAATTTTACTGTTGACGCTGGAGAAACTATCGCACTGGTGGGATCTTCAGGTAGTGGTAAATCCTCTTTGGTTAATCTTATTTCGCGATTTTATAACTTAAAGCAAGGTTCTATTTTGCTTGATGGTAAAAATATAAGTGACTATTCGCTATCGAGTTTACGTCAGCAAATAGCCGTAGTAAGCCAAAAGGTGACTCTGTTTAATGGCAGTATCTATAGCAATATTGCATATGGAGATTTGGCCAATAAATCTGAACAACAGGTAAAAGCGGCGGCAACAATGGCTAATGCCGATAAGTTTATTAATAACTTACCTGATGGTTACGACACATTGATTGGCGATGACGGCGTAATGTTGTCGGGTGGTCAGAGGCAGCGAATAGCGATTGCTAGAGCCATTTTAAAAGATGCGCCCATACTTATCCTCGATGAGGCTACCTCGGCCTTAGATACAGATTCTGAGCGTTATATACAGGCTGCATTGGATGGTCTGATAAAAGATAGAACAACCTTTGTAATCGCTCATCGCCTGAGTACAGTTGAAAAAGCGGATCGAATATTGGTTATGGAGTCTGGTCGTATTATAGAGCAGGGCTCACATGCAGAACTTTTATCTGCCAACGGTCGCTATGCTCAACTCTATAATCAAGAGTTTGATAACGCTGATGACGCTGGAGTCTAATCGGGGCAAGTATGGATAGCATACAGGCGCGAATAACAAGAGCATGGCATTCCAAATACTCGTGGGTGCTTCTATTGTGGCCGCTTTCGGTTATCTTTCGGTTTTTAGCGTTCTTCCGTCGCCGTGTTCTTCGCTGTTTTTTTCAGGGTAAAAAGTTTTCCTCGCCCGTGGTGGTGGTAGGTAATATTTCTGTCGGTGGCAGTGGTAAAACGCCCTTAATTATTGCTTTAGCTAAGCAATTAATCGGCCGTGGCTTAAATATTTCAATTGTTAGTAGGGGCTATGGAGCAAAAGCGCCGTTTTATCCAATGCCAGTTGAGATGGATACCTTGGTCAGTGACTGCGGTGATGAACCGTTACTCATTAGGCACAGCTTGCCTCAAGGTAGTTGTCATGTGGTGATAGATCACAATCGCACCCGTGGTGTTGATTACGCCCTAGAGCACTTTAATGCCGATTTAATTCTATGCGATGATGGGTTACAGCATTATCGATTGCATCGTGATATTGAAATAGCGGTTGTTGATGGTGCTAGGGGTTTTGGCAATCGACAATGCCTGCCTGCAGGGCCACTAAGAGAGCCAGTTGGGCGCTTAACAACGGTAGATTTTGTGGTTGTTAATGACGATTCTCAATGGCTCGATAATACGCCTGTAGATACGGTATTTAACATCGTCCCATATCGGTTTCGCAATTTAACGACTGGCGAAGTTATTGCAATTGATGATTGGTCATACAGTAAAACTGTGCATGCATTAGCGGCTATTGGCAATCCTCAAAGATTTGCAGATACTTTGGTTTCATTGGGTTTTGAGCCTATTTTGCTCGGTTATGACGATCACGAGACAATGACCGAGTCGGATCTGACCTTTGATGATAATTTGCCGGTACTGATCACGGCAAAAGATGCTATTAAGTTGCGTAACAATGATTTAAAGCATGTCTGGGTGTTGGATGTCGAAGCTGAAGTTGCATCCGCTTTTGTAGATAATCTTTTAACGGCTGTTGATTTGAAGCAGTTCAACTAGGAATTTTTATGCAGTTTATTGTTGTTATACCTGCGCGCTACGCTTCTTCCCGGTTACCGGGAAAGCCATTGCGAGATATCAAGGGTAAGCCAATGATTCAGCGGGTCTGGGAGCAGGCATGCATGAGCTCAGCGAGTCGAGTTGTAATTGCTACCGATGACCAGCGCATTGAGGCGGCAGCGCTTAAATTTGGTGCTGAGGTGTGTATGACGCGAGTTGACCATCAATCAGGTACTGATCGGCTTCAAGAGGTAGCCAGTAAGCTAAAACTGGCATCAAACGAAATAGTGGTGAATGTGCAGGGCGATGAGCCAATGATTCCACCGCAGGTGATTGATCAGGTGGCAACTAATTTGTCGATTGCGGCTGATACTGGTGTGGCAACCCTATGTGAGCCAATTGATTCGATTGAGGACTTCTTAAACCCTAATGTGGTAAAAGTTGTGGCAAATCTTAATCAGATAGCCTGCTATTTTAGCCGTGCGCCGATTCCGTGGCCTCGAGATGCATTCAATGTGGCGCAAGATTCTGTTCCCACTCCAGCTCGGCGGCATATAGGAATTTATGCCTACAAAGTGGATTGTCTCAATCAGTTTATCACATGGAATGCTGCTCCATTAGAATACTTAGAATCATTAGAGCAATTGCGATTCCTGCATAACAATATTGCTGTTCATGTGACCGATGCCTGTGCGCCTGTTCCATCGGGAATAGACACCGAGGATGATCTAAATAATTTAATTAATTATTTATAAACAATATGTTATAAGTATAATCTATAATTTATATTAAGAGTATATATGTCGAAAATTTCCGTTTTATTTGTTTGCCTTGGCAATATCTGTCGTTCACCAACCGCCCATGCGGTGTTTCAATCTATGGTCGATAAACAGGGTTTAACTGATAAAATCTTTGTCGATTCTTGTGGCACGGGTGACTGGCATATAGGTCGCGCACCAGATCCACGATCTCAACAACATGCATTAGAGCGTGGTTATCAAATGGATAATCTTCGCGCCCGATTGGTCGACGATAACGACTTTAATCAATTTGATTATATCTTGGCCATGGATAAACAGAATTTAGCTAATTTAAAGTCTATGAATTGTCAGGTCTATACCGGACAGCTTGGATTATTTCTAGATTTCTGTCGCAATTCAAACTATGCCGATTACTCGGAAGTTCCAGACCCTTATTATGGTGGGGATCAGGGCTTTTCGCTTGTGCTAAATTTAATTGAGGATGCCTCTACAGAGTTATTGCGGCAGATTGTGGAGCGTCTATGATTGAGGCCGAGTCTACAGAGCTACAGATTAACCAATCTGTAGATTTAAAGCCATATAATAGCCTAGCCATATCAGCTGTGGCAGAGTATTTCTGCTCGGTACAAAACATTAGTCAGCTTGAGTCTGCACTGGCGTTTGCCAATAATAACAACCTTATATTAACGCCAATAGGTGGTGGTAGTAATCTGGTGATTGCCTCAGATCTTACTGGACTTGTACTGCATATTGATCTCAAAGGTATTGAGATTATTTCTTCTGATAAAGAAACTATCAATATTCGCTTTGCTGCTGGTGAAAACTGGCATTCTAGCGTGACCTATTGCCTTGAAAATGGTTGCTACGGCCTAGAGAATTTAGCCCTAATACCAGGCGATATGGGTGCGGCACCGATTCAGAATATTGGCGCCTATGGTGTTGAGTTATGTGACTTTGTTCACTCAGTTGAAGTAATTGAACGGGCTACCGGTAATTTAAAGCGTTTGTCTTGTGATGATTGTCAGTTTGGCTATAGAACCAGTGTGTTTAAACAGACCGCCAAGGATAGCTATGTTATTACGGCGGTTACGCTAACTCTTAACAAGACGCCGAAGGTCAATATAGATTATCCCTCTCTTCAGACCTCGTTAGAAACCGACAATCCATCCCCAGCTGATATTTATCAGGCTGTCTGTCATATTCGTCACAGTAAACTCCCCGATCCTCAAGATATTCCCAATGTTGGTAGTTTTTTTAAAAACCCTATTGTTAACAAAGATGTGGCTGACACCTTAGCTCAGAATCACCCTGAATTACCTATTTACGCCTATTCGCCATCACAGAGCAAATTAGCAGCGGCCTGGCTTATTGAGCACTGTGGATTTAAAGGTTGTCGAAAAGGCGATGTAGGCGTGCACGATAAACAGGCGTTGGTTTTAGTTAATTATCAGGGCGATGGCGCCGCTGTTTTAGCTTTGGCTGAAGAGATAAAATCTGTGGTTTTGCAAACCTTTGCGGTTGAATTGCAGGTAGAGCCCAGAATCTACGGTAATTTAACCTAAGATCATGGCCATGAGTTTATTTGATTATCAGGTTATTCCCTTGCCGTTATCGGATAATACTCATCAATCTGAATTGACCTTTTGGCCGCAATGGCTCGCCCCTATACAGGCGGACGAACTATTATCGCAGTCTATACAATCGATACCTTGGCGACATGACACCATTAAAATGTTTGGCAAGCAGGTGCCGGTGCCAAGACTGCAAAATTGGTTTGCCGATCATACTAATACCTCTTATACCTACTCGAATATATGTATGCAGGCGGTCAAATTCCCAGGTTGGATGGCAGATTTAGCTCAATCTGTTGCCAGTGAAACCGCGCATCCATTTAATAGAGCCTTAGTTAATTATTATCGGGATGGTAGCGATAGTGTTGACTGGCATGCGGATGACGAAACAGAGCTCGGCCCAGATCCCATTATTGCCTCAATTAGCTTGGGTGCTGAGCGGGTCTTTCAGCTTCGGCACAATATTACCGGTGAAATTACTTCACTTAGTCTACCCCACGGGTCTCTGTTGTTAATGGGGTCAAAAATCCAACATTTTTATCAACACCGATTAGCTAAGGTAAAGCATTTAGATCAACCGCGGGTTAATTTTACCTTTCGCTATATGGATGATTCATCAGGAGTAGGGATAAACCCATGAAACTCTCTTCTTTTGGACAAAAGCTGACCAGTGGTTCTGGCATTATAGAGCTAATGGAAGACTTGGGGTCTGCACTGAATGAAAACCCAGAAATGATTTTTATGGGCGGTGGTAACCCCGCAAGAATTCCTGAAATGGAAGCTGTTATTAACAGCCAATATCAAAAGCTAGCCCAAGATAATGAACAGCTATATAGCACCACGGGTGTCTATCAGTCACCCCAGGGCGAGTTGGGCTACAGGCGCGATATTGCATCCATGCTTAAAACACAATTTGGCTGGTCATTGTCTGAGGACAATATCGCAGTCTCCAATGGTAGCCAGTCGGCCTTTTATATCCTTTTTAATCTATTGGCAGGGCAGATGCCCGATGGCAGTGTTAAGTCTATTCATTTGCCGCTGACGCCAGAATATATTGGTTACAATGATTTGGGTTTATCTGAAGCATTTTTTACCGCTACCAAGCCAGAAATAGAGCTTATTGGTGAACGCCAATTTAAATATCATGTAATTTTTGATGAGCTAAAACTATCCGAAGAAACAGCGGCGCTGTGTGTATCTAGGCCCACTAATCCAACCGCCAATGTTCTCACCGATACTGAGATAAAACATCTAGACAACATCGCTCAGCAGGCTGATATACCGCTCATTATCGATGGTGCCTATGGTGTGCCATTTCCCAATATAAACTTTGTGGATGTAACCCCTCATTGGAATAACAATACAATCTTGGTTCTAAGCCTTTCTAAGCTAGGTTTACCGGGGGTTAGGACTGGCATAATAGTCGCCAACCCAGAAATCATTCAGGCCTTTAGCAATGCCAATACGGTGATTAATCTCGCCAGTTGTAATATGGGGCCAGCATTGACCCGCGATCTATTTTCTTCGAGTGAGATTGTTGAGTTAAGTCAGCAAGTTGTTAAGCCTTTTTATCAGCAACGCTCACAGCAGGTGATGGCGCTATTTGAAAAGCAGATGCAAGATATACCCTGTCGTATCCATCTTTCAGAAGGGGCTATATTCCTGTGGTTGTGGTTTGAGGGTTTACCTATCACCAGTGAAGAGCTGTATCAGCGTCTAAAGCAACGCGGTGTTCTAGTGGTTTCTGGGCATCATTTCTTTGCCGGGATAGATCATCAATGGCCACACCAGCATCAATGTATTAGGGTATCCTACGTACAGGATCTAAGTGACATTGAGCAGGGTATAAAAATAATAGCTGAGGAAGCAAAATTAGCGTATCAGCAAGGGTAGGGGAATAGAGTGACTGCAGCGCGTTATTCTAAAATTATAGAGGTGCTTAATCAGAGGCAGCCAGATTTGGCCGTTGTTACTGATTCTGTGCACAAGGGAAAAAACTTATCGGCGATTATTAGAACCTGCGATGCCGTGGGTGTTTTGGATCTTTATTCTGTCTCTGAAAATGACTTTTTTGGCGCTCATACCGGAACCACGGTCGGTGCCCATAAATGGCTTAATATTTCTTTATGCAAAACCATATCCGAGCCTCTGGAAAAACTAAAAAGCAGTGGTCATCAGATTGTTGCTGCAGAGGTTGCTGCCTGCAGTAAAGACTATCGAGAAGTCGATTATACATTGCCTACAGTGTTAATTATGGGCGCAGAAATAGAGGGTATTAGTCAACAAGCTCAACCCTATATTGATCACAGTATTACCGTGCCCATGATGGGGATGGTGGAGTCATTTAATGTGAGTGTAGCCGCGGCAATTATTTTATCGGAGGCGCGGCGCCAACGTGAAAACGCTGGTTATTATGATAACCGGCGATTAGATGATAAAACCTTTAACAAATATTTGTTTGAGTGGATGCAGCCAGTGTTGGCCCAATACTGCCAAAAGCATCAATTAGACTATCCTGAATTGGATGAAGAGGGCGATGTAGCAGACCCTAATTGGCATCAGCAGGCCATAGGTAGCTAGTCTAAAGTTGCTTCCAGCGTGTTTAAAATTAAACGAATTTTATTCATCGATTCTTCAAATTCACAGTCTGCGTCGGAGTCAGCAACAATACCACCACCGCCCCAACAGTGAAGTTTAGCGTTGTCAGCAATCACGGTGCGGATAGCAATATTGGTATCCATTTGGTTTGAGGCGCAAATATAGCCGATACTGCCGCAATACACCGACCGCTGAAGAGGCTCTAACTCGTCAATAATTTCCATGGATCGCTTTTTGGGGGCGCCGGTTATTGAGCCGCCGGGAAAGCACCCCTGTAAAAGATCCAAGGGCGTGCATTCAGGCTTTAAGATACCAGTTACGGTGCTGACAAGATGGTGCACATTAGGGAAGCTCTCGAGATCAAATAGTTTTGGCACCGTAATACTGCCAGCGACGCAGGTTTTGCCTAAATCATTGCGCAGAAGGTCAACGATCATTAAATTTTCAGCGCGATCTTTATCGCTATTCAGCAGTTTGATTGCGTTTTCTTGATCTTCTTCAAGGGTATTGCCTCGCAAAATAGTCCCTTTAATGGGTTTGGTTTGCGCCCTAATACAATCGTTATCAGCTTGGGTTTGAATAAAACGCTCGGGCGATAGGGACAAAATCGCCTGATTATCCCATTGCCAAAATGCCGCGTAAGGTGCGGGGTTAGCCTGTCTTAAACTGAGATAGGCTTGCCACAAATCACCCTTAAACTCAGCACAGTGGTGTTGAGCATAGTTCACCTGATAACAGTCGCCTTGAGCAATATACTGTTTTATATGCCCAATATCCTGAGTGTATTTATTCTTGGTTACAGTGGATGTAAATTTAGACTGAAGCTGAAATTTATCGGAGTGGGGTGCAATGCACTCAATACTATCCTTGAGTCGATCACGAATTTGATTCATTAGGTCATTTGGGCAAGACTCATGAAAATACAATGTAGTTTTTCTAAGCTCGTGATCTATGACCAAGCTCCACAGGTATAGGCTCAAACGCATATCCGCTAGCTGTGAGGCTGTCTCATTCTGCGATGCGATAGACTCGAAGTCGCGCCCAAGGTCATAGCCAAAATAACCGATTAAACCTGCAGTAAAAGGAGCATCAGATGGAGCGTCAATGGGCTGGATCTGGGCCAGTAATGCGCTGGCAGTAGCAAATGGTCCCTTATCTGAGTTTGTAGTTTTACCATCGGTGATAACCAAAGTTTGATTATCAATGCTTTGTATTAAAGAGCTAGGACAGGCAGAAATAATATCAAAGCGCCCCTGAAGACTTCGCGGCTTGCCACTATCGAGCCAGATAGCATCAGGAAGATCTCGCAGGCAGTCGAACACTAGCTCGCTTTTAGCCTGATAGGGTATTTCTTCGCTGTGTATTTTAAACATAAATAGACTGGCAGTTGAGAGACAAATTATCGAGCGCCTACTCTAGAGGCTGAATTCTTAATACGCAATGTTTAATCATTTGTTTCATCCCTTTAGTCATCTGTAAAACTTAAAAACAGGTCGATTTGATTAAAATAGCCGTAATAACCGAGCATAAATAAGCGTCTTTTTGTCTTTAGATTAAGAAACCCATAAAAACAGGGTATAATGGCCACCTTCTAACAGATATTTAGCGGTTAACAACCTGAAATCTCTATAAGGTAATCAATGAATCCTCAAGCAATGACTCCTACTGCACTTTACGATCATCCCAAATATTGGGCTGAGTGCTTATTGCCTGCGCCATTTTTACCCATGTCTCGGGAAGAAATGGATCAATTGGGCTGGGATAGCTGCGATGTGATTTTGGTTACCGGTGATGCCTACGTTGATCACCCAAGTTTTGGTATGGCTGTTATTGGTCGAGTACTTGAGGCACAGGGTTTCAGAGTAGGTATTATTTCGCAGCCCGATTGGCGTGATGCCGAGAGCTATAAGGTACTGGGTGAGCCCAATCTATATTTTGGTGTTACTGCCGGCAATATGGATTCAATGATTAACCGCTATACCGCCGACAGACGAATGCGTCATGACGATGCTTATACGCCCCATGATGAAGGCGGCAAACGTCCCGATAGGGCAGTCACGGTTTACACGCAAAAATGTCGCGAAGCCTATTCTCATGTGCCGGTAGTTGTTGGTGGTATTGAAGCCAGCCTTAGACGTTTAGCCCATTATGATTATTGGTCTGAATCGGTTAAGCGTTCAGTGCTTATTGATTCAACCGCCGATATGCTTTTGTACGGTAATTCTGAAAGGGCATTGGTTGATCTAACCCATAGACTAGCCAATGGTGAATCGATAAAACAAATTACTGACCTGCGTGGTACCGCTTTTTTGCGTAAAAAAATACCTCAGGGTTGGCGTGAAATTGATTCAACCAGTGTTGATCAAGTAGGCGCTACTAAAAAGGCTAAAAACCCCTATGATGCACCGCATCCTAGCAATTGTGATGATGCCAAAAAGATAAGAACTGAGGCTGAAGCGCCCAAAATTGATCAGCAAGAAACTCAGATCGTTTCTCTAGTGCCCGACACTCAAGCGATCAAAACAGATCCCAGTAGTACCTATATTCGCATGCCGTCTTTTGAGCAGGTAGAAAATGATCCGGTGCTCTATGCCCACTCAGATCGAATCTTCCATCGCGAAACTAACCCGGGTAATGCCAGACCTTTGGTTCAAAGTCAGGGCAGAAATGATATTTGGGTCAACCCGCCGCCAATTCCTCTAGAGACAGAAGAGTTGGATTGGGTGTTTGAACAACCCTACAAGCGCGTCCCTCATCCAACCTATGGCGATGCCAAAATTCCTGCTTATGAAATGATTCGCTTCTCGGTCAATATTATGCGCGGCTGTTTTGGTGGCTGTACTTTCTGCTCCATTACCGAGCATGAGGGAAGGATTATTCAGAGTCGTTCAGAAAAATCGATTCTAAATGAAGTAGAGAATATACGTGATATGACTCCGGGTTTTACCGGAGTGATTTCTGATCTTGGTGGGCCCACCGCCAATATGTATCGTCTAAACTGTAAAGATAAAAAGATTGAAGAAACCTGCCGCAGACCCTCCTGTGTATACCCAAGTATCTGTGTCAATCTAGAGACTGATCACAAACATACTACCCAGTTGTATCGTAAAACCCGCAACCTAGACGGTATTAAAAAAGTCGTTGTCGCTTCAGGTTTGCGTTATGACCTTGCGGTTAAAGACCCAGAATATGTTAAAGAATTGGTGACGCACCATGTGGGTGGCTACTTAAAAATTGCCCCAGAACATTCTGAAGATGGTCCGCTTTCTAAGATGATGAAACCGGGCATGGACAGCTATTATGAATTTAAAGAGATGTTCGAGCGTTTCTCCAAAGAAGCGGGTAAAAAACAGTACCTAATACCGTACTTTATTTCAGCTCACCCAGGCTCGACCAATAAAGATATGATGCATCTATCGCTATGGTTAAAGCAGAATAAATTTAGGGTCGATCAGGTACAGAATTTCTACCCATCACCTATGGCATCGGCAACCACCATGTATTTTACCGGTAAAAACCCGTTAAAGCCGCTTAAGCGCAACGCCGATGACCCCATATTCAGTGCCAAAAGCAAAGAGCAGCGTACATTGCACAAAGCCTTCTTGCGTTACCATGACCCTGAAAACTGGCCAATGCTGCGCAAAGCACTGCGTCGTATGGGTAAAGCCGAGTTAATTGGGCATGGGGATGATTGTTTGGTGCCCGGTGAATCAAGACGCGAGAAAGAAATTCAGCGCCGTGAGTCGCGCAAGATAAAACAAAAGCCAAAAGCTAGGGGCGCACTTAACAAGCGCCGCAATCGTTAATCCTAACCCGGGAATAAACGAGATATTAGCGTTGGCACCGCCGTTTCAACCCTAAGGATGCGCGGCCCGATGGTCACCGCCTCAACATTGACCTCTGCAAGTTTTTCAATTTCATAGGGGATAAACCCACCTTCAGGGCCTATAACCATTGTAGTCGGCTTATTGATATCAATAGGGCAGGGTTGAGAGCCACTGGGATGGGCCACAAAAGCATGGCTATCACCAATGATATCCCTTAGCTCATCTTCAACAAAAGGCTTAAAAAGTTTCCGTTGATAGACGTTTGGCACCATAGTGTCGCGAGCCTGCTCCAAGCCCAAAAGCAACTCATTCTGTAAAGCCTTATCAGCCAGAAAAGGCGTCTGCCAAAAGCTTTTCTCCACCCGTACCGAATTTATCAAATAGATCTGTTTAACCCCAAGTGAGCTAATAGACTGCAAAGTACGGCGCAGCATTTTAGGTCTAGGCATCGCCAAAATAAGCGTCAGTGGTAAAGGCGGTGGCGGTGGTGTGTCTAATTCAATATCCAGTACCGCAAACTCTTTGTTAATTGATTTAACAATGCCAGAACCCATTAAGCCATTAATCTCACCCACGCGCACCGATGAACCCTCATCTACTTGATGAACACTAATAAGATGCTCTAACTGACGGCCTGTAACCGTCGCTTGACTGCCGTTAATCTGGCTTGATTGGAGTAATAATAAATTCATTGGCGAAATTGTAGCGGATTTAAACAACTAAGCTACAAAAACAGTGACTTTTTAGTGCTTGATGGAAATTACCTTAAGTGTGAATATAATAGAAGTGAGTCCGGTTCGATTAACAGGATAAATCCGTCGCCTCCTAAGCGACTGCTGGGGGTTCGAGTCCCTCACCGGACGCCATTTATTAAGCCCAATTATGTCTTTTTTTCTAATAAAACTGCTTCTATGATACAGTTGAAGAAATAAGTAGTATAAAATTAAACATTTAAATTTTGTTCAAAGCACATTTTGAGGGTTTATATCATGGTTTTTCAAGGCACGATAAAGAGTTTATTTAAGCTAGTGGTCTTTGTTTTTGTATTACTAATTTCCCCAAGCTATTTGTTTGCTGACCAATACTCAAAGTCATGGCAAGATCTAGATAAGAATCAAGCATGGAATGATAAGACGTATTATGAAGAAAAATCTTCTGATTTCTATGATGACAAAGCGGATTATGAATACAAACATCATTACGACGATGATGGATCTAAACATAATCATGAAAAGCGATGGTCTGACTATGTAAAAGAAGCTCGGTCTCATTTTAGAACGAGGTTGCGTGATCTGTTTCAGTATCTTCGTAGAGTAAGAGCTGCTTTGAAAGACCCAGATACTGACTGGGACAATTTTGATTGGAGTTATTGGGGCGATAAAGATGAGGATCAAACAGAAGATGATTCTTCTAATGATAGCTCTGATGATGGCGATACTTCAGATGATAATACCTCAGATGAAGATGATGCTTCAGATAATGATACCTCCGATGAAGGTGATGCTTCAGATGATGATGCCTCCGATGAAGATGATGCTTCAGATGATAATACCTCCGATGAAGGTGATGCTTCAGATGATAATACCTCCGATGATGGCGATGCTTCAGATGATTCCTCGGGTGAGGACACTGTGGACGATTCAACTGGTGAAGATATTTCGCTGATTCAGTCGATTACTGTTGCTAATGAGCCAATGGGTTTGCTCAACAATAATGTTGAATTTGAAATAGCTTACAGCTCAAGTGATAACGATAATGAATTGTCTGGTCTGGGTTTGCGAATACACTTTGACAGTCGCGCGCTAACTTATATTTCTTCGTCTGATGTATTTGCGCAAGATATTATAGTCAGCGGTGAAGGGCCGGCCATAGATGCTGCCGATTTTGACAATGATCCAACCACAGACAGCTATGTTTCCTATGGTTGGGCATCACTGCTCAATAACTGGCCAGGTACCGAACTTCCAGCATCATTGCTAAAAATTACCTTCGGCGTTAACGGTTCTGTTAATGTGGATGATATGCCTTCTACAGTATTAAGTTTTTCAGCAATTACTACGACGGTAGGCTACGATTTTGTCGGTGAAAGCTATGTGCTCGAGCTCGCTGAAACTGACGCAAGTTGGGATTTTGATGGCAGCGGCGAAGCTGATGCTTTAACCGATGGATTAATCATGTTGCGTTATTCGTTTGGTCTTCGTGGTGAATCAATGGCTGAGGGTGCTATGCACCCAGAATCAGTTATGTCAGCTGAGCAGGTAGAGCAAAGAATGGTCAGTGCCTCAAAAATCGCTGATATTGATAATGATGGTCAGATTGACGCGTTAACCGATGGTTTATTATTGTTGAGACATCTTTTTGCTGTGGGGGATGAGGGGTTAACTCATGGTGCTGTCGGATCAAAGGCCTCGAGAAAAACGGGTACAGCAATCAGGGGCCATCTAAAAAAATACATGCCTAAAAGATGGAAAGAGCGTCACAAAGAATAGTCGTCCGCAAAACAGAAAGTTTAAAGGCTTCCATAGGGAAGCCTTTTTTAATTAACGCTTACATCATGCATATGCTTATAAAAAGGGTACGAATTGAACCACTCGAACGACAGATACATATCTTTACGTGGACAATAACCTTTTAAAGTGGTGACTCCTGGGTCACTAATTAGTTTGATATTAATGCCCAGAGTTACTCAAATAAAACCAAATATATTATTATTGTATTGTAATAAAAATAGATAAGAAGGGTTCGGATGTCACAGTTAATAAGATTTTTCCATGTTTTTTTATATGTTCTCACATTGGTTCTTGTATCAGTTCCGGTGAAGGCTAACTCAAATGGCTCCTACAGCTGGGATATAGATCTTGATGGTCGTGTTGACGCGCTTACCGATGGTTTGATTATTTTAAGACATAGTTTTGGACTTCAAGGGGCCGCGCTGACTGCAGGTGCTGTCTCTCAAGATTCACCATTAAACAGCAGCGAAGTAGAGGCGCGGGTTAATTTGATTGCGGATATTGCTGATGTTGATAGCAACAATAAAGTGGATGCTTTGACCGATGGTTTGATATTGCTGCGTTATATGTTCGGCTTAACAAATGAATCCTTAATAGCTGGCGCTGTAGCGACAGATGCAACTCGCTCAAGCGCTTTAGAAATCACTCAGTATCTCGCTACCTATGAACCCGGACAGGCACCTGCTGACAGTGATGGTGATGGTGTTGCTGATACTGTGGATGCGTTTCCTAGTGATCCCAATGAGACCCAAGATGCTGATGGTGATGGTGTAGGTGATAACGCCGATGCTTTCCCTAATGATCCCAATGAAACCCTTGATGTCAACGGCAATGGTGTAGGTGATAATGCTGATGCAGTAAATAACAGCGGCCCTCAATCTGATTACTGCGCTACTCCTCTTTATCATCTTAATATGCAGGCTGATTCAATGAGTCTTGTTAATTTGACCGTTGAGAATGTTGGTAATAACCAGCTGCGTATTGCAATTACCTCTGCAGATACCAGTGCAGTTGATAATTTAGTGATTGAGAGTTCAACTGGCGCAAATGTTGCAACTGCCAGTTCACTAGCCGCTGGTGAGTTAGCTAAAATATTAAGCTGGTCAGGATCTACTCCGGCAACCGAAACTTTCACCATTCTTTGGAGTAAAATCACTATGGGTGGTGATTGGATTGCAAGAGATATTTCAGTTCCGACGGATGCTGTTTGTGGTGGTGGCAATAACAGTGGGAACACAGGCTCAACTCCGGATGATTCAGGTTCAAACACACCGAATCCAGATGGTTCTGCGCCAACACCAACCGAGCCAAGTACCAGTGTCCTTTCAATATTTAGCGACGAATATACGGATATTTCAGGTGTTAACTTAAACCCTGATTGGGGGCAGGCAACTTCTGTTACTGTCTCAAACGGTAAGATTAATTATCAAAACCTCAATTATCAGGGTACCACTTTTGGTGGTCCACGTGATGTGTCTGGGTATGGATACTTCCATGTTGAAATAAATCCGCAACAATCTGGTTCTTTGCAGCTTTACCTTATCAACTCTGGTGCTGTTACGGGTAATGGTCCAATAGAAACTTATTATGATCTTAATTTAACCGCTAATCAGTGGAATAGTTTCGATATCCCTCTTGCGTCGTTTACGTCAGTGGTTGATCTAACCAGAGTTGATGAAATTAAGATTGTTGGTAGCGGCGCCATGTCGCTCGACAATTTATATTTTGGTGGCGAATCTACTAATGACAATGGTGGTAATGATGACTCCTATCAGGGTGATGACGCTGTGCCTACTGAGGAAATCGCTGTTGCAGATGGCTATCTAGTTGGTGGTGTTAATTCTTCCAAGCCACAGTTTGTAGTATATGTTTTTGATAGTGATCCTATTGCTGGCGGAGTTAGCAGCTGTTACGGAGGCTGTGCCTCTGCTTGGCCTCCGATATATGTTGAAGATGATTCACCCTCTGGTGTCTCGAATCTGTCGTCAATTACTCGAAGTGATGGAACTGAGCAGGTTACATATGAAGGTCGCCCATTGTATTTCTATGCGGGAGATCAGCAACCAGGTGACAGAACCGGTGATACTGTCAGCGGTTGGCACTCAATTGAATATGGCAATATCGGGCAGGTTAATAAATTGTACAATGACAGTACACCCTTAGAGCCTGTGTCCTCCTTTGTCAGAGATGATGGGGTTATTGTCACCCGAATAGCAGATCGCGGTAGGGACCGACATGCCAAGGATTCGGGGTTTCAAGACCATTATGATCATTATTTAGCTCATTACTGGCAATTTAGAACTATGCGTATGCAGCTAGAGGACTATGTGCCTTTGGGGCAGAGTAAAATTGCTGTTACTTGGATTACTGAAGCCCAGTTAGGCGCTAAAGAGTTTAGGGTTTGGTATGCAGGGCAAAATACTTCGGGTCAGTTCTGGTTCAATCCACAACCACTTGGTCAGCAGGCTAACCCAAATGAACCTGCTGTGGTTTATCATGGGCGTGGAACTTGGAATGATGACTTTGTTAAGACCAGTAATCAAGGCGGTCAACACAAATATACCCTCAACATTACAAGACGTTGGCAGTTGGGTGGTCAGATTCAGGAAACACTTGCCACTGGGATGAATATGGAATTTGAGGCGAGTATGTTCTTACTTAATCCTCCTGCGGGTACTCGTTTGAATTATTATGGTACCAGTTTCGTCTATGTGATTGGGGAGCAGGGTGTTCACCCTTTTGAATGGCAAACTGGACAGCAGGACGGTACACCAATTCCCCAGAAAGGTTTAAGTGGCGGTTATACCACTCTGGGTTATAACTACACCAATGAGCCTGCTGGACGCTTTATGCAAATGGCGACCAATATGAGTCCAGGTAATGCCGAACCTTTTGTTAGAGGTCGTCGTGTGCATCATACAAGCTTTGTTAACGGTGTTCATGGTGAGCGCAATGATAACCCTGTTTGGATACAGCAGGCAGGCAAAGCAGGTACTCATTATATTAATGAATCATGCGCTGGTTGCCATGTCCGAAATGGTCGCGCCCTAGTAGCCGATGTCGGTGATTCTTTAGATCGATGGGTATTTAAAGTTGGGGATGTAAATGGTGAGCCCTTAAGTTCAATTGGAAGCGTTCTTCAGCCGCAAAAAATTGGTTCTGGTTCCTCAGAAGGAAACGTGACCCTTGGGACCTGGACAGAGTTATCTAATGGGCTACGATCACCAAATTATCAGTTCTCCAATGGCACACCGCCGCAATTTTCGGCACGAATAGCGCCGTCACTGGTCGGTATGGGGCTTCTAGAAGCTATTGACGAATCAACAATTATTTCTTGGGCAGACGAGAATGACGCTAACAATGATGGTATTTCCGGACGTCCATCCTTGGTAGAAGATCCTGCTAGTGGGGTTACTCGTTTGGGTCGTTTCGGCTATAAAGCCGGAACTTTTAGTGTCAAGCACCAAATTGCCTCGGCATTTAATACCGATATGGGTGTTATGACCTCAATGTTGCCAAATCCAGATTGTGGTAGCCAGCAGACTAATTGTGGTAATTCTGGTTCTGAAATATCAGATCAACATATCGACGACTTAGTTAAATACGTATCGCTTTTAGGCGTGGGCGCTAGACGTAACTACAATAATCAGACAGGTGAGGCATTGTTTCAGTCTATTGGTTGTGCCGGCTGTCACCGTCCATCAGTCGTAACCAGTAATCAGCATCCATTAGCGGAATTACGAGGTCAGACCATTTACCCATACACGGACCTGCTTCTACATGATATGGGGCCAGGGCTTGCTGATAATCTTGCAGAAGGTTCAGCCAGTGGTTCTGAATGGCGAACTGCACCTCTTTGGGGCTTAGGTTTAACTAAAAATGTGATGCTAGGTGATCTAAAAGGTAATGATGAAATTTCACTAGCAGATGCGCAGAAACGTACAGCTAATATGCAAAGAATTGGTTATTTACATGATGGTCGCGCGCGGACTATTGATGAGGCTATTCGCTGGCATGGTGGCGAAGCACTTGACTCTAAAAATGCTTATGAAGCGCTTTCTAGTGGCCAAAGAACTGCTGTTATTGATTTTCTAGAAAGTTTATAGCCACAAATAAGAATGGACTTTTACAGTTATAACTGTAAATTCCTATAAGGTATGATCTGCGTAGGATTAATAGATTAAAAATATATAATAATAGGAATATTGGGTATGAAAGTTTTTACTCTCTATAATGAAGACAAGATGGTTTCCATTTTTTGTAGAAACATCTTCAATCTGTTTGCCGCCTTTAAATTAGCTCTTTCCATGCTGGCTTTTACAGCCATTATGACAGTGTCCCTATCAGCTAATGCCAACGTTACATCCTGGACAGGCTTTGGTGGTGCGGTAATTGCAAACGATGTATTTGAATTCCCAACTTCCGCAGATAGTTGGGCAGGTTATGCAAATACCAATGAAAGTTTTTATCCTCTGAGTTTACCTAACGGTGGAATTATTACCTTTACTGGGGCATCGAATAGCCCGGTGGGTGTTCGTTTTCGCCTTGAATTTAACCCATATCCTGATGTCGAGCCTGCTTATAATACATCCTCGGTGACGGTCAATGGCGCGCTCGAATCTATCTACTCTATTGCAATACCCTCACAGGGTAATAGAACCTTTAGTTCTGTTATCTTATATTTGGATAATCGTAACATACCAGTAACTATCAAGGATGCTCAGGTAATTCCAAATAGTTCCCAAAGTGGTTGTGACGACTCTCCACAAGCTAATGGTGTAATTAAAGTTGAGGCTGAGTGTTACAGTTCTGAAGAGGGCACTAATCTTGAATCTACTACCGATACGGGCGGCGGTCAAAATGTAGGATGGATTGATGAATTTGACTCCATGACCTACGTGGTGAATGTTCCGAGTTCTGGTAATTATCAGCTAAGTTACCGAACAGCTAGCGATAATGGCAGTAGTCCAGGTTTTAGAGTGTTTGTAAATAATCAATATGCTGATTTGTTCTCAATACCATCAACAGGTGGTTGGCAAAACTGGCAAACAGAGCAGGGTCGTACTATTGCGCTTAATTCAGGCTCTCATATTATAAAATTTGATGCTGCATCTGCCGGTATGAATCTAAATTGGTTTAGCCTTACACCCACCAGTTCTGTGGTAGATGAGCCGCCGCAGAATGGAGATAATAATGGTGTTGCTGGTGTTGCTGTTGACTCAACCAAATGGTTTCATCAAACAAAGCTGCCCAATGGCTCGAGTTGGTTTAACGGTGAAATTCAGCACTATACCAATCGTATTCAAAACTCTTATGTCAGTGATGGAACCCTTAAAATTGTTGCCAAAAAAGAGGCGTATACTGACCAAGGTGTGACCAAGCAATATACGTCTGCTAGGCTTAATTCAAAATTTGCATTTAAGTATGGTGTGGCCGAGTTTAGAGCAAAAATGCCTGTTGGTGTCGGTACATGGCCGGCTATATGGATGTTAGGCAAAAATATCAGTGAGTCGGGTACTTATTGGGCGACTCAGGGTTATGGAACAACTAGTTGGCCTGCGGTAGGTGAAATAGATATCTTAGAGCACTGGGGCAGCAATCAAAACTATGCTCAAAGTGCTATGCATACCACCTCCAGTAACGGCAACACTATTAATAAAGGGGGTCGGTACGTTCCGACAATATCCTCCGAATTTCACACCTATACCATGGATTGGAATGCCAATCGTATAATTTTTAAAATTGATGGTGTAGAGCATTATACCTACAATCCCAGTGTTAAAAATGCTGACACATGGCCCTATGATTCGGAGTTTTTCTTTTTACTCAATGTTGCCATTGAGTCTAATATTGCCGGTGGGTTCACACAAAGTGATATGGAAGTTGATTACGTTCGCGTTTATCAATCGGGTAATTTAGTATGGTCCGACGAATTTAATACCATAACCGATAATGATTCTGATGGCGATGGGGTCAATGATAATGTCGATGCTTTCCCTGATGACGCGTCCGAGACAACTGATTCAGATGGTGATGGCGTAGGGGATAATGCTGACTATGCACCTAATGACCCCAGTGTTCAGACAGCGCCTGTAACGCCAACCAGCGTAGCTGTAACATTTCAGGTTGATATGTCCGCAGAAGCAACTAACCCCAATGGTGTCTATCTGGCGGGTGGCGACTTTGGCCAAGATGGCTTTTTAATGTCTGACAATGGCAATGATCTATGGTCGGTGACGGTTTCAGTTCCTCCAAACAGTCAGTATCTGTACAAATTCCGCAACCAACCCTCTTATGGCACATGGAACGGTTTCGAGAGTGATGTTGAGCTAATTGCCGGTGGTTGTAGTACCGGTCAATATAATGACCGCTACTTTGATGTGGGAATTGTTGACATTGTGTTACCTGTTGTAGCCTATGGTAGCTGTACTGAAGGTTCTAATGTTTCAAATCCTTCAGCGGTTAGCTTTACTGTGACTGCTGAAGATGCAACCTCTGTCAAATTTCACTCCAGTGGCTTTGGTTGGAATTCTAATGCACAAGTGGACGCAATCTCTAATGGCGATGGAACATGGACAGCAACCATTGATTCTGGTTTTTCTAGTAATGTTGACTACAAGTGGATAATTGATGGTGTCGAAGAAGACCTTTCAGGCGCTTATCGCGCGGGTGAATGTGCTAATAGCAATGTTGCCGCCTACGATGATACATGGTTTAACCGAACATGGGCTGTTGGTTCAGGTAATGTAACCGGTGATATAGCCAATTCATGTGGTGGTTCAACTGTCACAGCTGTATCCGTTACCTTTCAGGTCGATATGTCAGCCATTGACACTCATGCTGAGGGTGTTTATCTAGCAGGTGGTGGTATTTTTGGTCAAAATGGCCTGTTAATGCTTAATAATGGCAATGACCTGTGGTCTGTAACTACTACGCTGAATGCTAATACACGAGTTCTCTACAAATTCCGCAATCAACCGTCCTATGGCACATGGGACGGCTTTGAAGCTTCTACTGGCCTAATTGCCGACGGCTGTAATACAGGTGATTACAATGAACGTTATGTCGATGTAGCAGAATCTAACATCGTATTGCCTGTTGTAGCCTATGGTAGTTGTACTGCTCAGCCCTTTGGTACACCACCAGGTCCAATAGACTCGGACGGTGACGGTGTTGCAGATGAATTAGATGCTTTCCCAAATGATGGAAATGAGTCTGCAGATACAGACGGTGATGGTGTTGGTAATAATGCTGATGCTTTCCCCAATGACCCTAGTGAAACCCTGGATTCTGATAATGATGGTGTTGGCAATAATGCCGATGCATTCCCAAATGATCCCAGTGAAACAGAGGACACAGACGGAGATGGCGTAGGTGATAATTCAGATACTAACCCTCTCGATCCTAATATTTCAGGGGATTCACAGCAGGTCAGTGTTAGCAATGATCCAGTAGCATCACGAGGAACCCAGTTTACACTTGATGTGGGTTATGACGTGACTTCAGATGAAAATAACCTCACTGGTCTGGGTCTTCGCGTTCATTACGATAGTTCAAAGCTCAGTTTTGTTCAGGTTAGTGATTTTATTGATAAAGATAATATTTTGAGTGGAACCTTTAGTGAACCCGATAGCGGTGATTTTGACAATAATCCCATTACCGACAGATTTATTTCACTGGCATGGGCATCCGTAAACGGTGATTGGCCGGATGTATCACTTCCTGCGAAGCTACTAAGCATTGAATTTCTTGTGGCTGATAACGTTGCCCTGCAAGGTACAGAATACACAACCATTGGCTTCTCTAAATCAAGTAATTCCCAGGGGTATGATTTTTCCGCTACGAATTATCAATTAGCCATCCAATCAGCGACGTGGGATTTTGATAAAAATGGTAAAGCCGATGCACTCACCGATGGTTTAATGATGTTACGTCATGCTTTTGGGATCTCGGGTGAAGCTCTAGTCAGTGGTGCAATTGCACAGGACTCACCCCTCTCTAATCTTGAGGTAGAGCAGTCTATTAACTCATCGATGGTTATCGCAGATATCGATAATAATGGTCGCGTAGATGCATTAACCGATGGTTTGCTTTTACTGCGTTATCTCTTTGGTATTACAGGTAATTCCTTGGTTAACGGCGCAATTGGCTTGGAATCTACAAGAATCACTCATTCCGAGGTGGAACAGTATCTTGAAGCCCATATGCCCATAGAAAATACGGTAGAGCCCGACACCACACCGCCACAAATAACACTCAATGGCGATCAGACCGTAGGATTGGCAATAGGTGATAATTATTTGGAAGCTGGTGCTACAGCCACAGATATTACTGATGGTGATGTTGTAGTCACAATCTCTGGTTCAATCGGAAGCGAAATAGGTACTTACATCATAACTTATTCTGCTGTTGATGCGGCAGGCAATAGCTCCTCTGTGACACGAACTGTCGTCGTAGATCAACCCCCAAATATTAGCAGCTTTAAGTTTTTACGATCTAATAATCCAAGCCTTTCCAATGACGTTACCCTTGATGTTAAAAGCAATACCATTTCCGGTCGAATTCCCGAGAATGTTTCTGTTAAATCGTTGGTTGCAAGTTACGTTCATAATGGATCTGAAGTAAGGGTTTCGTCCGCAGTTCAGGCAGAGGGTTCCTCGGGCAATGACTTTACTCAACCGGTTGAATATAAAATTTCTAAAGCTTCTGGTGTCAGTAAAACTTATTCAGTGGACGTAACTAAATTCACTGGTTTACCTATTGTCTACATTAACACTACAAACTATGTGGGTATTGATTCGAAAGAGGAATATGTAACAGGTACTATCAGTGTTGATGGCGGTAGACATGTTCCAGACATGCCATCAACCGCTATTGAAATTAGAGGTAGGGGTAATTCCACATGGGATCTCCACCCCAAAAAACCTTATCAAATGAAATTCTCCTCTAAGGAGGAATTTCTTGGTATGCCGGAGGACAAAAAATGGCTCTTTTTAGCTGAGTATTCAGACAAGACCCTATTGCGAAATACTACTGTGTTTGAAATGGGTTATATCAGTGACCTAGACTGGACACCACAAAGCGAATTTGCCGAGGTTTACCTAAATAATCAGTATCAAGGGACTTACAATATCACCCAAAAAGTTGAAGAAACTAATAGACGGGTGGCAATTACTAATGATGGGTTCTTATTAGAGATTGATCAAATATTCCGTCTTGATCCTGATGATGTTTATTTTTCAACAGGTCAGTTTAGTGTCATTGCAATTAAAGAACCTAATATTGAGCAGGTTGATGAAAACGGCTTATCATTCAGTCAAGATTCACGCTATATTTATATCAACAATTTTGTTAATCAATTTGAAGATGTTTTATTCAGCAGTAACTTTGCCAATTCCGTTTCTGGCTATGCTGCCTACATCGATGTTGATAGCTTTGTCGATTGGTTTTTAATTAACGAAATCATCAAAAATGTTGATGCAAGATGGTTTTCAAGCATTTTCTTTCACCTTATACCGGGTGAAAAAATTAAAATGGGACCTCTGTGGGATCATGACCTAGTCTTTGGAAATACTGACTATGCAGATAGCCAGTACGCAAATGGTTGGTGGATACAACAAAATCCATGGATTAACAGATTGCTTGATGATCCTAATTTTGTGGCAAAAGTTAGAACGAGATTTGATTATTACCGAAATAATGAACAGTTTATTCTTGATAAAATTGATGCTTATGCAGAAAAGTTACAATGGGCTCAGCAGGAGAATGATGATAGATGGCAAACCCTAGGTCAGTATGTTTGGCCTAACCCCGTTGTATTCGAAACCTATCAAGAAGAAGTTGACCATATGAAGCAATGGTACCAAACTCGCATGAACTGGTTGGATAACGCAATAGACTCACTATAATCTTAATAGCGTTAAGGTTAATAACTTATTCACAATCATTAGGTTTTGGCTATAATTCCTAAATCAGAGGGCTCTAGCCGCCCTCAATTTAACTATAATTCGTTAACTTTAGGGTAACTATTATGTCTAATCACAAAGCTTTGAATATGTTTGGTCGTTCAGGCAACCCATCATTAAACGCACAAACTTTTTCTGACAGCGCTAGGGATGCAACTTTTAGCTCACGGGCGCCAGCATCAACCATGACGCTTGAGGGCACGGTTAACAAAACCGGTATATTACTCGCGTTAGTAGTTATCTCAGCTTTTTATACATGGTCGCTATTCTTTTCCTCAGGCAGCCCAGCCGCGGTTATGCCTATTGCCATTGGTGGTGCTATTGTTGGCTTTATATTAGCCCTAGTAACCATTTTTAAAAAGCAGTGGGCGGGCACAACTGCACCTTTATATGCCATTGCTGAGGGCTTATTTCTTGGTGCAATTTCCGCTATTTTTGAAGCACAATACCCCGGCATTGTCATTCAGGCGGTAGGGCTAACACTAGGGACTCTCGCTTCATTATTGTTCCTGTATAAAACCGGTATCGTAAAGCCCACAGAAAACTTTCGGTTAATGGTAACCTCAGCTACTATGGGGATAGCATTGCTTTATTTAGTTAGCATGTTTATGAACATGTTCGGTAGCGGTGGGATTGGATTTATTCATTCAAACGGCCTGTTTGGCATTGGCTTTAGCCTGTTTGTTGTAGGTATAGCTGCCTTAAACCTAGTGCTAGATTTCGATTTTATTGAGCAGGGCTCAGAGATGGGTGCGCCTAAGTATATGGAATGGTTTGGTGCCTTCTCACTTATGGTGACATTGATTTGGTTGTATCTCGAAATGCTACGCCTACTAGCAAAATTGAGAAGCCGTTAATGGATGCCAATACCATTATCTTCGGCGGCATATCACTAATATCCCTAGCCATATTCTTCTATCTTGGACGATTTAGAGCCTCATCAAAACAAAGAAATAGAGAAGACCGTATTGACTGGTCTTCTCGAAAGTTTTCCCTATGGAAGATGTTTCTATATTGCTTAGTAGCGATGGGCGGCATAGTGTTGCTGACGCAGTTTATTTAAAAGAAACGCAGCCACCAAAATATTACTTCAACTTAACTTTAATCCTAGCCATAAAAAAACCTCCCGAAGGAGGTTTTTCTAATATGGCGGTGGGATAGGGATTCGAACCCTAGATAGGCTATTAACCTATGCCAGTTTTCAAGACTGGTGCATTCAACCGCTCTGCCATCCCACCTAATTTTTTCTTTCAAAGTCCAACTTTGAAACTAGGCGCAGATTATACCGCGCCAATTTCCTGAGACAAGCACGAATTAGCCTTCTGAAGGTTTTTCTTCAGTTTTTTCTGCTGCGCGCTTTTGTCGTGGATCATTTGAGGCGCGTTTTAAGGGCGCCGATTGTTTAGCCGCAACTTCTATGGGGCTATCAGACGTTGTTGGCGTGCCTTTTTTGGAGGTACGTCCCTCTGAGCTGGTTTCTACCTCTGAAGCTAGCTTTGGCTTGCTTCTTGGGTCGTTACTAGCTCTTGTGGTTGCAGCGGCTGGCTTAGCCTCTACTTTTACCTCAGATTCAGCTTTAGCCTCAGTTTTAGGTTCGGCCTTGGCTTTGGGTTTTGCTTTAGCCTTTGGTTTAGCTTTTGCTTTGGCTTTAGCTTTTGGTTTTGGCTCAGCTGTACCTTCAGCTTTGCTTTCATCTGCATTTGGCTTAGCAGTATCTTTTGTCTCTGCCGGAGCTTTGTCAGCCTCTGCTGTTTGCTTTGGCTTTGTAGCTCTTCGTTTGCGCTTTGGCTTTTCCGCAGTGTCTACAGTATCAACTGTGGCATTTTTTTCAGTGCTTGGTGACTCAGATGCCTTTTGCGCTGTCCTATCTGCGTTGGCCTTTGAAGAGGAAGTAGTTTCACTTGTCTTAGCGGCAGAAGGGCGCTTGCTAAGTTTTGGCGTAGCATCTTTGTCAGTTTTAGCTGTCTCTTTTGGCGCTTCTTGTTTGGCAGTGTCAACTGTGTCTGTATTTGACGTATCTACGGTATTCTCAAGCATTTCTTGAGGAACATCTTGTCTGCGACGACGTCTACGCGGCCCACGCTTACGATCATCTGGGCGACGCTTGATACCTGATTCATCTTTCTGCTTGGTATCAGTTTTAGAAGCGTTCTCAGTGCTATTTTTATCACTTTTAGCTTGATCATTGCGTTGGTTACGTTGATTGCGATTTTTGGAGCGATTGTCATTTTGACGTTGATCGTTCTTTGAGTCGCGTTTTTGGTTGTTGTCACTCTGGCCTTGAGGTGACTTTTCTCCGCGACGTGATCTACTGTCATTGTTGCGGTTGCGCTGATTATTTTGCTTGCCACGTCTTTGCGAACCGCGCTGATTTCTATTGCGCGAGTTCTTTTTAGGTGTTTTTTCTTTTTCTTCAGGCTCGCCAAACATACTGTTCCATAGTCGCTGAACAAGGCTTGGTGTTTTCTTTTCTACAACTTCAACCTGTGGCGCTGGTGTGTTGGGAACAATTGTCTTAACAGCTGGAGTAGGTAGGGTTTGTATCGACTGGCTACCATCGGTTTCTACTGTTAAATCGGGCTTGCTTAGCTCGTTTGCCATTTTATAGCTGAAATCTGAGTTGTCCTCATCCTGTGTGCGAATTCTCACCACATCAAAATTAGGCGTTTGCATTTCAGAGTTTGGTAGCACTGTGATCTTGATGTTGTTTCTTGACTCAATGCTGGTGATTTCACTGCGTTTTTCATTTAGTAGAAAAGTGGCAACAGAAATCGGCACAATGGCTCTGATTTCACGGCTGTATTCTTTTTGTGCTTCTTCTTCAACCAGTCTAAGAATAGAGAGTGCAAGTGATCTAGTGCCGCGGATTGTACCTTGGCCATTACATCTTGGGCATACTCTAGACATGGTTTCTTCAAGAGAAGGACGCAATCTTTGGCGCGACATCTCCATAAGACCAAAGCGCGATATACGACCAACTTGGACGCGAGCGCGATCTATCTCAAGTGCTTCGCGCATTTTGGTTTCAATCGACTTCTGATGGCGGTTGTTCAGCATATCGATAAAGTCGATAACAATGAGTCCACCGACATCGCGCAAGCGCAATTGGCGAGCAATTTCTTCCGCTGCTTCGAGGTTAATTGTATAGGCTGTCTCTTCGATATCCCCGCCTTTGGTTGCTCGTGAGGAGTTGATATCAATCGATACCATTGCTTCAGTGATATCGATAACTATAGAGCCGCCAGAGGGCAATGAAACTTCACGCTCAAAGGCCGTTTGGATTTGGTTTTCAATTTGATAGCGATTAAATAGCGGAATTTCGTCCTGATAAAATTTAATCTTGCTTTTGAAGTCAGGCATAACAGTGCCGATAAATGCAGCTGCTAGGGCATAGGCGTCTTCGTTATCAACAATAACTTCACCGACATCTTGTCGCAGATAGTCGCGAATGGCGCGAACAATAACATTGCTTTCTTGGAATAAGAAATGCGGTGCTTTGCTATTGTCTGACTCTTGGGTGATGGTGCCCCATAGTTGTGATAAATAATCTAGATCCCACTGCAGTTCTTGTGCCGCACGACCAATACCCGCTGTACGAACAATAACGCCCATACCGTCGGGAATTTCCAGTGTGCGCATAGCATCGCGTAACTGAGCGCGGTCTTCACCTTCGATTCTTCTTGAAATACCACCGGCGCGAGGATTGTTTGGCATCAAAACCAAATAGCGTCCTGCAAGGCTGATAAACGTTGTTAGTGCCGCACCTTTTTGCCCACGTTCTTCTTTTTCAACCTGAACAACAACTTCTTGACCTTCTTTGACTGCGTCTACAATACGGACACGGCCGTTGTTGGAGGATTTTTTATTGAAGTATTCTCTAGAAATTTCTTTGAGAGGAAGGAATCCGTGTCTCTCAGCACCAAAGTCGACAAATGCGGCTTCAAGGCTTGGCTCAACTCGGGTGACTTTGCCTTTGTAAATATTGGATTTTTTTTGTTCTCTTGTTCTGTTTTCGATATCGAGATCGTAAAGTCTCTGTCCATCGACCATTGCTACACGCATCTCCTCAGTATGGGATGCATTAATTAACATACGCTTCATATATAACACCTTAAATGTTCAAAGTGATAAAGCTGAAGTTAGAGATACAAGACAGAGATAGGAGAGAAGTAAAGCCTGTACCAGCATTGTGTGGCATAAAGCTTTCAGGGCGTGATCCATCTGAAAACCTAAAGGATATATGGGTCCATTTAGGGTGCCAATAATCCTTTAAAAAGCGTATAAATACGCTATACAGGTCATCTTAATCAGATGTAACCATACCGGGAAGGGTTGCAAATCCATTCCATTGGGTTTTTGAGGTAACAGGGTCTCAACTGGAGATTGTAACCATCAAAAACACATTTCTCATGCTGTGATACTGCCGTTATGAGTCGCAATGCTCTAGTTTTTCGGCCTATTAAATCACAATCTTTTATCTGTACTTGATGTAATCTAACTGAGCTTTCTCAGTTTTACTTTTTGCTGTCTCCCGCGCTATGGGCGGCAAACAGCTACAAATTCTTTCATAAATAATAATATTTCTTTCGGTTTTGTGCGGTTTATTTGCACTTCATTTAACCCGAAATCATCTGTATTGTAGCAACGATGGGGCTTATCTACAATTTATTAAGCGAATAATAGAGGTTTATGCCTAAAAAGCGGTTTAAATATAACTTATTTTCTGTGTGTTTTGTGTTTTGGCAGGTTTTTTTAAGTTTTAGTATTTTTAAGTTCTATTGTTTTTATGAATTATCCGTGAAGCATGGTTATAATTGCCGCTTATTACTAAGAGTTGTAAAAATCTTGTCAGATATCCAGCGAATTAACCCCTTCGAAGCCGTTACTTTTCATACTGTTGATACTGAGTATGAGGGGCAGAGGCTTGATAATTTTTTAATTAGAATACTAAAAGGCGTGCCTAAGTCACGTATCTATCGGCTGTTGCGTAAGGGTGAGGTTCGGGTCAATAAGGGTCGAGTTAAAGCGGATACAAGGCTTAAAACTGGCGATATTATTCGCGTAGCGCCAATACGCACGGCGCAACAACAGTCAACTGAAATGCTCGGCAGTCAGATGCGCAAGCGTCTGAATGACAGCATTGTGTTTGAAGATGACGCCATGCTTGTTATCGATAAGCCTAGTGGTACAGCTGTTCATGGTGGCAGCGGTGTTTCTTTTGGTGTTATCGAAGGTTTAAGAGCAGACCGGCCCGAAAGCAAGTTTCTTGAGCTTGTTCACCGTCTCGATCGTGACACCTCAGGTTGTCTAATGCTCGCTAAAAGCCGAGCTTGCTTGGTGCATTTACAGCAACAGATGCAAAAAAATCACATTAAAAAGACTTATCAGGCACTGGCAATGGGTCGTTGGCCCAAAGGCAAGTCGACCATTAACGCGCCTTTAAAGAAAAATACGCTGTCATCGGGCGAGCGTATGGTCAGAGTTGATGCGGACGGTAAGGCTTCAGTAACACATTTTAAGATTGCGCAGTCATTTGAGCAGGCAACATTGTTGGATATTAGGCTTGAAACCGGCAGAACCCACCAGATCCGTGTCCACTGCCAGTTTTCAGGTCAAGCAATTGCGGGTGATCCCAAATATGGCGATGCTATGTTTAACCAGAATATGCGTGGGCTAGGCCTAAAGCGATTGTTCTTGCATGCTAATTCCCTAGAGTTTAAGCACCCAATTTCTGAAGAAAAGATATTTGTTAGTGCGCCGTTGCCGAATGACCTAAAAAATATTTTAAATCAGCTAAAATAATTATTATGAACCACCAGTATAAATTACTAATATTCGATTGGGATGGCACTCTGTGCGATTCTGTAACCACCATTTCTAACTGCATCCAGCATGCTGCTAAACAGCAGGGGCTACCTATACCCAGCTTTTCTGAGGCATCAAATATTATTGGTTTAGGCCTAAAAGAGGCGGTTACCTATTTGTTTCCCAATGCCGATGATGAGGTTATTGCCGCTGTGGTACAGAGTTATTCTAGCTATTATCGCGAGAAAAATGCCGGTCCAACGGATTTCTTTCCCCAGGTGTTAGAAGTGCTTGCTGAAATTAAACAGTCTGGATATCTTATTGCTGTTGCCACTGGAAAAAGCCGGGCAGGTCTGAATAGGGCGTTTGCCGCTTCAGATATCGAAGATTTGTTTCATGATTCTCGCTGTGCTGATGAAACCGCCTCTAAACCCAACCCCCTTATGCTGACTGAGTTACTTGAGAAGTTTGATGTATCTGCAGGTCAGGCGTTAATGGTAGGTGATACGGAGTTTGATTTAGATATGGCGCAGCAAATTAATATGCCACGACTTGGCGTTACCTATGGTGCACATGCTAAAGATAGGTTGCTTAAATTTGAGCCTATTGCCTGTATAGATTGCTTTTCTGATTTGTTAAAATATATATAAATCAATAAATTAAAATAACATATTAAATTCATACATTAGGTATTTCTACGTCGTAACTTTCAAGAATTGAGCAAAGATCAATAAGTGGCAAACCGATAAGTGATGTGGGGTCATCGCTGTTAATGCTGCTAAATAAACTGATGCCCAAACCTTCGGATATAAAGCTACCGGCACAGTCGTAAGGCTGTTCTACTTTAAGGTATTGCTTAATTTGCTGCTGATTAAGTGTTTTAAAATGTACTTCAGTGGTATTTATTTTCGATTGATGGCTAATGTCCCCCATTTTATTCTGCATAACAACGCATATGGCAGAGTGAAAGTAGACCTTCTGCCCCGATTGATTGGTGATTTGCGCAACAGCCTTGTCGAATGTACCTGGTTTGCCTAATATCTTGCCTTTGATCTCGCCGACTTGGTCTGACCCTATGATGATGGAATCAGGGTAATGGGCCAATACGGCTAAAGCTTTTTCCTTGGCAAGTCTAATCGCCAATGATTGTGCGGTTTCATTAGGCATAGCCTGTTCTTTAGTGTTTGGTGCAACGCATGTAAACGGTATTTTTAATCGTTCCATCAACATTTTTTTGTAGGCAGATGTTGATGCTAATATTAAATGATGGGCCATTAGCTTGTTTCTCTGTGGGTTTTAATGCTTGTATTGGTCTATTTTAAGCAATTTTCTTTGACTATTCACAGTCTTATCCCTATTATGCCCGCCTAACTTGATACCGTCGTAAACTATGTCATTGCCGACTCAAATAGATCCGCGGAAATTAGCACTTCAGGGTTTAGCCCTTGAAGGTGAGCTTGCGGCTAAGGGTTTAACTAGGTTGGGCGAATCGGTAGAGGCTATTACTGGCCCTTTGAAGGCATCTCTTCAGTTCTCGTTGGATGAGTCTCGTCAGCCAATGGTGACCGGTAAAGCTAGTGTCTGTGTTGATGTGATTTGTCAGCGCTGCTTAGACATAATGAATATAGAGGTTAAGGCTGCTATAGCGCTACAGGTTGTTTGGTCTGAGGATCATATAGCCAATGTTGCCCCAGACTACGAACCTTGGATTGTAGTTGATAAAATAGCAGATTTAGATGTGGTGATTGAAGATGAGATACTTTTGGCTTTGCCGATCGTTAATTATCACAAGATTGGAGAATGCACTGGTAGCGCCTTGTATCGAAAGGCTGATATCAATTTGGAAGAGGCTACAGTTGATAGTCCCTTTAGTGTTTTACAACAGCTCAAGAGTTAGTAGCTGTTAATAATTTTTAAGGAGTGTAACCCATGGCTGTTCAAAAAAGTCGAAAAACTCGTTCAAGACGTGGCATGCGTCGTTCACACGATGCCTTAACTGCTTCAACTGTATCTACAGATGCAACTAGCGGTGAGAAGCATCTTCGTCACCATGTGACTGCTGATGGTTTTTATCGTGGTCGCAAAGTTGTTGAGACTAACGCAGAATAATAAGCCGGTCTTTTGACCATGACTGTTAATATCTCCATAGATGCAATGGGCGGTGACTTTGGTCCCAATGTAACTATGGAGGCTGTTACCCGCGTATTGGCTAATCATCCTGATGTCAGTGTGCTAATCTTCGGCGATAGATCTATTCTAATGCGTTCTGTCGGTGAAGATTTAGACTCAAATATTCGTTCTCGCCTGGAAATTTGTCATTGTGAATCACAGGTTGATTGTGATGAAAAACCCTCTAATGCCGTTCGCTCAAAACAAGATTCATCTATGGCTCTCGCGCTTAAGTCTATTAAAGACGACGAGGCGCAAGCCTGTATCAGTGCCGGTAATACCGGCGTTTTAATGGCTCTTAGCCTGTTTACTTTAGGTACATTGCCGGGTATTTCACGGCCTGCTATTTGCGCCGAAATTCCTACTAATAATGGCAATAAGCTAATGCTTGATTTGGGGGCTAATGTTGATTGCTCTCCTCAACAGCTCTATCAATTTGCTGTTTTAGGTACACATACTGCCAAATTGGCGCTCGGCATTGCTAAACCTAGTGTACGGCTTTTAAATGTTGGTTCTGAGGCCGGTAAGGGCAATAATCTGGTGCAGGCCACAGCTGCGATGCTTGAGCATGATGATTCTTTAAATTATCAGGGTTTTATCGAGGGTGATGGCATTTTTCAGGGGCGTGCAGATGTTATTGTGTGTGAGGGCTTTAGCGGTAATGTCGCGCTTAAAGCGGGTGAGGGGGTTGCTCGATATATTTATCAAAAGCTGTCTAAGCTTTCCGCTGGTCAAGAGCAACAGTTTGCTGATCTTAAATCCTCTATTCAACCATCCTTATTTAATGGCGCCTACCTGTTGGGTATTAACGGTGTCGTGGTAAAAAGTCATGGCGGTGCTGATGTGCAGGGTTTTGGTAATGCTTTGGAAAGAGCCATCAATGCCGCTCGTCAGCAATTGCCAAGTGCATTGGCACCCGAATTAGAAAAAACAATTAAAGTTAACTAGTGAGTAATTTATGAGCAATTTAGCATTTGTTTTTCCCGGTCAGGGCTCTCAGAAAATAGGTATGCTAGCTGAACTAGCGGAACAAAACCCTATTATTGAAACGACGTTTAACGAGGCATCTGAGGGGCTTGGTTATGATATGTGGCAATTAATACAGCAGGGTACGCAAGAGGATATTAATCTTACCCAGCGCACGCAGCCAATTCTTTTAACCTGTAGTGTCGCTATATGGCGTTTGTGGAACCAAAAACAGGGTGCTTCACCGAGCCAGATGGCGGGGCATAGCCTGGGTGAATGGTCGGCATTGGTCTGTGCTAATGTGATCGACTTTGCTGATGGTCTCAAAATAGTTGAAGCGCGTGGCAAATATATGCAGCAGGCAGTTCCTGTGGGTCAGGGTGCTATGGCGGCTATTATTGGGTTGGATGATCAAGCTATCTTAGAGGCCTGTAATGAAGCTAGTGTTTTGGGTGTTGTTGATGCAGTGAACTTTAACGCACCTGGACAGGTGGTTATAGCTGGTTCTAATGAGGCGGTTGAACGCGCTATGGAAATTTGTAAGGTTGCAGGTGCTAAACGTGCACTGCCATTGCCTGTCAGTGCGCCGTTTCACACTTCATTGATGAAGCCTGCGGTGGATAATCTTGCCGACATGGTTAACGCTGTTACATTTAGGTCGCCAGAAGTGCCTATAATGCATAATGTTCATGCGCAAAATGAACAGGATCCACAAGCTATCAAGGCGTTGATGATTGAGCAGATATATAGCCCAGTGAAATGGGTGGACTGCGTTAGGCAGTTAAAACAAAGTGGTGTTAGCACCTTGGTTGAGTGTGGACCCGGAAAAGTGTTAAGTGGCTTAGTTAAGCGAATTGATCGTGAATTAACCGCGGTAGCCACTGAAAGCGCAGCTGATTTTGACGCTGCACTTAGTCTATAATAGTCACTCACAGGAGTAGAGCATGACAACAGAACAAAAAGTTTGCCTTGTTACAGGTGCGAGTCGCGGTATTGGTGAGGCCATTTCAGATCAATTGGGCAATCAAGGGTACACCGTTATTGGTACTGCCACATCAGCTTCTGGTGCTGAAAAAATTGATCAGCGCTTTAAGGATCAAGGGATCAACGGCGCTGGTATGGTACTTAATGTTACTGACAGTCAATCAATTAGCGATTTGCTAGAGCAAGTGGGTGAAAAGTTTGGAGCACCTATGGTACTTGTTAACAATGCAGGTATTACTAAGGATAACCTTTTATTGCGCATGAAAGATGATGAGTGGTTCGATGTTATCGATACTAATCTTTCATCTATCTTCCGTTTATCAAAAGCTTGTTTAAAGCCTATGACTAGAGCGCGTTGGGGCCGTATTGTGAATATTAGTTCGGTGGTTGGCTCTATGGGTAATGGCGGCCAGACGAATTATTCGGCAACTAAAGCTGGCGTCGCTGGTTTTGCTCGGTCTCTGGCTAAAGAAATTGGTTCTAGAGGAATCACAGTTAACACTGTGGCACCAGGGTTTATTGCGACTGATATGACAAAAGATTTAACCGATGCCCATAAAGAGACTATGCTTAGTCAGGTGCCGCTGGGTAGATTGGGCGATCCCAACGAAATTGCCTCAGTAGTGGCTTTCTTGGTAAGTGATTCAGCTGGTTACATTACCGGTGAAACTATCCACGTAAATGGTGGTATGTACATGGGTTAAGCGTCATTTTGACGTAAAAAACCCATTTTTTTGTGTTCTGGACTAGTATTTTAATATTTGTGCGGTAAAATGCCCGCCTTGGACAAAACGTTATTTAATAAAGGAAGGTCTAGATCTTCTTTTTAATAAGACATCTGATTCCTTGAAAGGAGATATACAACGATGAGTAACATTGAAGAACGCGTAATTAAAATGGTCGCCGAGCAACTAGGCGTTAAAGAAGATGATATCCAGTCAACTTCATCTTTTGTTGAAGACCTAGGGGCGGATTCTCTGGATACTGTTGAATTGATTATGGCCCTTGAAGAGGAATTTGATGCTGAGATTCCCGACGAAGATGCTGAAAAGATCGCTACTGTTAAAGATGCGGTTGATTATATTCAAGCAAACGGGTAATTCCATATTCGAAAAAACCGCTCCCAACAGGGGGCGGTTTTTTTATGCGTCAAATTTGTCATAATAGCTACAATAACATTTACTTTTGGCCCTTATGCTCAATTCCAGTTCTTATTTCAGTCTCAATGGACAGTTTATCACTGATAACTTACCCTTAAATTTGCTTAATGATCGTGGGCTTGCCTATGGTCATGGTTTGTTTGAAAGTATATTGCTTAATGATTCAAGGCTTGGGTTAATTGATCGTCACCTTGCAAGGCTTTGTGAGGGCGCAAAAATCCTGAGTATCCCGCTCGATTCTTCGCTTGTTTTAAAATTCATTAATCTTTTTATTGACCAGTTACATGCTGCATCTGTCACTGATGGAGTAGTTAAAATTATTGTAACTGCAGGTGAAGGAGGGCGTGGCTATCAATCACCCGCTGATATAAAGCCAACTATTATCTGTAGTTATTCCAATTTACCTGCGGGCTTCTCTGATTATAGGGCTCAGCCTCTATCGGTGAGATATTGCCAGCATAGGTTATCTGACAATCAAGCTCTTGCCGGTATTAAACATTTAAATCGTCTCGATCAGATTATGGCTCGCAATGAGTGGAATTGTGGGCGCTATCAAGAGGGGCTGATGTTTAGCGCTTCAGATCATTTGCTTGAGGCCATATCTGCGAATGTATTGGTCAAAAATAGAGCGGGCGATTGGCTTACACCTGATCTTAAGAGGGCTGGTATTAAGGGTGTTATGCGATCGGTGATGATTGAAGAGATATTTCCAGCCTGTAATATCGCCATTTCTATTGCTGAGGTTAGTGGCGACCAGCTAGCTCAGTGTCAGGTTTTACTGCTATGTAATTCAGTTAAAGGACTAGCCTCGGTGGGCTCATTATATGATGGCCAAAATCAATTAGTTAAGTCTTTGCCAATAGATCAGCAAACTCTTATGCTGTATCAAAAGTTAATTGAGTTATATCCACAATATAAATGAAAAAATTACATTGTCGCTCGCTGATAGTATTTGCTCTTTTCGCCCTTATTTTTTCTGGGGTGGCTTATATATTTGTGTGCGATACCTTAGATCAACCGGTTAATTTATCAAATTCCCTCAATTTAGATTCTCAAGGCAGGTATCTGTTTACCATAGAAAGGGGCAGTAATCTTAAGCAGGTTAGTAACAGATTAGATCAAAAGCAGATTTATGATTACCCACTATTAGTAACAACTTGGGCCAGACTTAACAACAAGGATCAAGTACAGGCCGGTGACTATTGGATTACCTCTGCAGATACCCCAGCTTTGCTTGTCACTAAATTTTACAATGGTGATATTGCCCAGCACAGTATTACATTTCCGGAAGGATGGTCATTTAAGCAGTGGCTATCTAGGCTATCACAGATCCCGCAATTTGCATTTCTCAATAATATGTCTGTTACTGAATTACTCAATAAAGCCGGTATTGATATACAGCATCCCGAGGGTTGGTTTTACCCCGATACCTATAATTACAGTAAAAACGATAATGTCTTTGCTATCTTAAAGCAGGCACACCAACGTATGCTTTTAGAGCTCGACAGTGCTTGGCAGACTAGGGATAAACAATTGCCCTACCAATCTGCCTATGAGGCTCTAATTATGGCTTCCATTGTCGAAAAAGAAACCGGTCTAGCGTCTGAGCGTCGAACCATTGCCGGTGTATTTGTACGACGCTTACAGCAAGGCATGCGATTACAAACCGATCCAACGGTAATCTATGGTATGGGTGATAAGTATCAGGGCAATATTCGTCGCAGTGATTTAAGACAATTCACGCCCTACAATACCTATAAGATCGATGGTTTGCCGCCAACACCCATAGCTATGCCCGGTTTGGCCTCAATTGAGGCGGCTCTGCACCCTGAATCTGGTTCGAGTTTATATTTTGTCGCTAGAGGTGATGGTAGTCATCAATTTTCTGATACTATGAGTCAGCATATTGAGGCGGTAAGAAAATTTCAGATTGAACAGCGTGTTAAAGACTATCAGTCAGCACCTAAAAAACCATAATTCTTAGAGTTAAGTATCTATGAGAGGTAAATTTATAACCATTGAAGGCACTGAGGGTGTCGGAAAAACCACTAATATTGCTTTTATAAAGCAGTGGTTAGATGATAATGGTATCTCGTTTATAAATACCCGCGAGCCGGGGGGAACCCCACTAGCTGAGGAAATTAGGCAGGTTCTTCTCTCTAATCGAGATGAAAAGGTGTGTAGCAAAGCTGAATTACTAATGATGTTTGCTGGCAGAGCTCAGCATATTGATCAAGTTATCGAGCCACAGTTGGCACAGGGTAACTGGGTGCTATGCGATCGCTTTACTGATGCCACCTACGCTTATCAAGGTGCAGGTCGTGAAATGGGCGATGACCTAATAAAGGACCTTGAGACTATGGTTCAAGGCGATATGCGGCCTGATCTGACGCTGATACTTGATGTGCCGGTTGAGTTAGGTTTAGAGCGGGCAGGAAAGCGCAGTGAGCCGGATCGTTTCGAGCTTGAGAAAACTGATTTCTTTAACCGGGTCCGTCATGCCTATCTGTCTATAGCGACTAATAATCCTCAGCGATATAAGATTATTGATGCCTCTCAAGCTTTAGAGCATGTCCAGTTGCAAATTGCCGATACTTTAAATAGTTTTTTACAAAAAGATCACAACGGGTAAATGTTCGGTGACTGAGCCTACTAGTGCATTAAAAGACTGCTTGTTACCACTGCCATGGCATAGCGAGCAGTGGCAATCTCTTAATGATCTTATTGATAATAAGCGTCTTCCTCACGCCATTATAGTCAATGCACTTGAGGGAGTTGGGGCAGAGCATTTGGCGCACGCTTTGTCTTACAGAATGCTCTGTAGTCAAGTTGAGAATGGTGTTCCTTGCGGTCAGTGCAGTGGTTGCCTTACCCTTAAAGCGGGTTCTCATCCAGATTTCTATCAGATTACACCTGAAGAAAAAAGTAAGGTTATTAAGGTTGATCAGATTCGATCGCTGTGTGAATCAGTGGCAAAAACATCTCAGCAGGGTGGTTGGAAAGTTGCGATTATTTCGCCAGCAGAGGTGATGCATACAGCAGCGGCAAACGCACTGCTTAAAAGTTTAGAAGAGCCTGAGTCAAATACGCTTATCCTGATGGTTTCATGTAGACTCAGTGCAATACCTATGACAATTCGCAGTCGATGCCAAATTGAATCGTTGGCGATTCCTGATGCATCAATCGCTGAGCAGTGGTTGTCGCAACAGATAGAGGACAAGCAGGTTAATTTTTCTGAGTTATTAAGCATGGCTAATGGGCAACCCTTACTCGCTCTTGACTATCTTGCTGGCAACGGCTTTGAGAGTCGAAAACATGTTGAGTCGCTGCTCGATGCGATGAGGAATTCTACTGAAACACCTTTTGCTGCGGCACAGGCTTGTCAGAAGTATTCACCAGAGGAGCTTATTGCGTGGATGCTCAGTTATGTGCATCGATTAATGGTTGGTGAATTGCAAAATAACCCAATGCCAGCACTCTTTGTTTTTTTAGATAAGTTAATAAAAGCGCGCGAATGGCTTTTATCGGGTTCGCCATTAAATACTCAGTTACTGTGGGAAGAGTTATTTATAGAATGGACGCAAATTTTTCAGATTAATAAATAGTAATGCTTCAACGCTTATAGGATTTCTAAGTATTATGTTAATTGATTCTCACTGCCATCTTGATCGTTTAGATCTCTCTGAAAGAGAGGGTGGACTCGAAGGTGTTATTGCTGATGCTCAGGCGCGTGGTATCTCACAATTATTGACCGTTGCAGTTGATCTTGAGAGCTCTAAATCTTTAACTGAACTAACGGCGAAATATGATCATATTTATTCCTCGGTAGGCGTTCATCCACTGCAGGATGAAGAATTGCCATTGCCCACTGTTGAGCAAATTACAGAGTTGGCTAAATTACCCAAGGTGATTGCTGTGGGTGAAACGGGTCTGGATAATTTTTACAGTGCGGATAGTTATGAATGGCAGCACGAGAGTTTTACGCGGCATTTAATCGCCTCAAAGGAGGTTGAAAAACCGTTAATTGTACATACGCGCGATGCGCGTGATGAGACAATTAAGTTGCTCAAACAGCATCAATCCAATGCTGCGGGTGTACTCCATTGCTTTACTGAGACCTGGGAGATGGCTAAGGCGGCTATGGAGTTTGGTTATTACATCTCCTTTTCCGGTATTGTTACATTTAAAAACGCTGGCGAATTGAGAGAGGTTGTTAAAAAAATTCCACTTGATAGGATACTGGTTGAAACTGACTCTCCGTGGTTGGCCCCAGTGCCATACCGCGGACAGCAAAATGAGCCAAAAAATGTGTATGAAGTTGCACAGTGCGTCGCCGAGCTTAAAGGTATAAGCATCGAAGAGTTGGCAGAGGTTACCACGCATAACTTCTTTAATTTATTTAATATCAGCCAATAACGGTGTTTTAATATGACCGATAAGCCCCAAGCGCAGTCACAATTTATTATAAGGACTTTTCCTGTTGGTCCCTTGCAGTGCAATTGCTCTGTGATTGGCGATTCTTTGTCCGGCAAAGCCTTGGTGATTGATCCCGGTGGTGATGCAGATCAGATATTGGCTTTAGTTAAAGAGCTTAATTTAACCGTGGTTGCTATTATTCATACTCATGCGCATCTGGACCATATACTAGCGGCGGGGGAAATTAAAAAAGCTACTGGAGCGCCAATATTACTTCACGAGTCAGATCAATTCTTATGGGATATTGTGGAACAGCAATGTGCTATGTTTGGTGTCCCTAAAGTTTCTTTGCCCGACCCTGATCATTATTTATACGATGATCATGCCTTGGACTGCTGTGGTGGTGTGGCTATCCATACGCCAGGGCATACGCCGGGTTCTGTAAGCTTTTGGTTTGAGCAATACAAAACATTAATAGCGGGTGATACACTGTTTTTAGGAAGCATTGGGCGAACAGATTTGCCAGGTGGTAATTTTGATCAGATAGTGACATCTATAAAAGAACGAATCTACAGTCTCGATGATGAGGCAATAGTCGTCACTGGGCATGGACCCAACACAACAATTGGCAGTGAGAAAGCCGCAAATGGCTTTGTGCGAGCCTAAGGATTTATTATGAAGCAACAAATTGCAACTATGCTTGAGCTACAGGACAGCATGAATTCAAAAGTGAGAGAAGATTGGCGCGAGCAGAACTTTGAGTGGTATCGAGCTATCTGGATTGAATGCGCGGAATTACTTGATCATCACGGCTGGAAATGGTGGAAAAAACAACAGCCAGATGTCAATCAAATTGCCCTTGAACTTGTTGATATATGGCACTTTGGTCTAAGTCTTTTGTTGCTCAAGGATCAATCGCATGAGGTTATTTCTGAATCCGTTGTCAAAGCCTTTGACCATGTTGAAGCGTCAGGTGATTTTGCCATCAACCTTGAAGAATTTACCAAGAATACCCTTGTAACCAAAGATTTTGATATCTATGGTTTTGTGGGTCTGGTCAAAGGCATTGGTATGCAATTTGATCAGTTGTACATTGCCTATGTGGGCAAGAACGTGCTTAACTTTTTCCGTCAGGATCATGGTTATCAAGACGGCAGTTACCACAAGCAGTGGGGCGGTAAGGAAGACAATGAACACCTAGTTGAAATTGTGGGAAAATTAGATACAAACTTACCTACATTTAAAGATGACTTGTATTCTGAGATGAAAGCTGTTTATCAGCAGCTCTGTGCTTAATTTTTTAATTAGTTAGCTATTGTCCAATCAAAAGCTGGGTTTTATGGTGCTTTTTTTAAATCAGCACTATAATATTCAGCGTTTAATAGCCTCGTTTAAGATTAATATTTTTTTGGAGATATACTTTGAATTCACCCGTTCGCGTTACCGTTACCGGTGCTGCAGGGCAGATTAGTTATTCGCTATTATTTCGTATTGCTGCAGGCGAAATGTTAGGTCCTAATCAACCTGTTATTTTACAAATGCTAGAAATTACCCCAGCCCTAGATGCCCTTAAAGGTGTTGCTATGGAGCTAGAAGACTGTGCCTTTCCATTAGTTGAAGGTATCGTATGTACTGATCAAGCTGATATAGCATTTAAAGATACTGATTATGCTTTACTTGTGGGTGCACGTCCTCGCGGGCCCGGTATGGAACGCAAGGATCTGTTAGAAGCCAATGCGGCCATTTTCTCAGCACAGGGTAAAGCCATCAATGATAATGCCAGTCGTGACATTAAGGTACTAGTGGTGGGTAACCCTGCCAATACCAATGCGCTAATTACTCAGCGCAATGCCCCTGATATAGATGCGCGCCAATTTACCGCCATGACAAGACTCGACCACAACCGTGCTATGAGTCAAATTGCGGATAAAGCCGGCAAGACCATCAATGATGTTAAGAATATGACGATTTGGGGTAATCACTCGGCTACTCAGTACCCAGATTTACATCATGCCAAAGTTGACGGCCAGTTAGCTATCGATATGGTTGATCAAAGTTGGTACGAGGATGAATTTATTCCTACAGTACAACAGCGCGGTGCTGCTATTATTAAAGCACGAGGTGCATCAAGTGCTGCATCAGCAGCTAACGCTGCGATTGCCCATATGCGTACATGGGTTCAGGGCACTGAAGCGGACGATTGGGTCAGCATGGGCGTATATAGTGATGGCAGCTATGGTATTACTGAAGGACTTATCTACTCCTTCCCCTGTACCTGTGAAGCAGGTGATTGGAAAATTGTCCAAGGTTTAGAGATTAATGAATTCTCTCGCGGCAAAATGTCAGCTACCGAACAAGAGCTTACAGAAGAGAAAGAGGGTGTTGCTCATCTTCTTCCGTAAGTGCTGTTATTAATTTAGATTTTTTAAAGCAGAGGTAATTAAGTGGGATTTGCAAAAGTTGGAACCGTAGCTCCGTCATTCACTCTTTTAGACCAAAGAGGTAGCCGTGTTTCTTTGGCTGATTACGTTGGTGATAAGAATGTAGTTGTCTACTTTTATCCAAAAGCAATGACCCCGGGATGTACCGTTCAAGCCTGTGGTATTCGTGATACCTATGCTGAATTTGAAGCACTGGATACAGTGGTACTAGCGGTTAGCCCAGATTCTGTCGATCGTTTAGTAAAGTTTGAAGACAAGCAGGAGCTTAATTTTAAACTGCTATCAGATGAGGATCATGCGGTGACAGAATCCTTTGGTGCTTGGGGCCTAAAGAAGTTTATGGGTCGCGAGTATATGGGTGTTATACGCTCTACCTTTGTTATTGATAAACAGAGCAATATTGTTATGGTGATGGAAAAAGTTAAAACAAAAACTCACCATGATGACCTATTGGATTGGATAAAAAACAATCTTAATTCTTAATATTTAATTTTTTTAAAGGATGTTTATTATGTTATTCGCTTCAAATGCTTATGCAGATGCTGCTGCCCAAGCCGAGCCGAACCCACTTTTTACTTTTATTATGTTTGGTGGTCTTTTTATCTTTATGTACTTCATAATGATAAGACCGCAACAAAAGCGCCAGAAAGAGCACAACAACCTAATTGCCTCAATATCAAAGGGTGATGAGGTTGTTTTAACTAGTGGCATGCTAGGAAAAGTTACAAAACTAGAATCAGAATATATGATTCTTGAAGTAGGTAGTGGTCAAGAGCTTAAGTTTCAAAAGGTCGCTGTTCACGCAGTTTTGCCTAAAGGAACTATTAAAGCAATCTAATATCTACTGTTAGCGCTATAAAGTAACCGGTCTATTTTTAGGCTGGTCTCCTCGTAAAATGCTCATATCAGTTTTCGATATGGGCATTTTTTTTATATACCCTTTAAAATATTTCTCAGACGATTTTGACAGTAAAAAAATACTCGATTTCATTAGGTTAGTGGCATAGTATTTAATCATTCATTGCGCGTTTTTTGTTCTAAAGCCAAAAATAACAGTACATAGGAAATATTAATTATGTTTGAGCGTGTCATTGATTCGGTAAATAGTGTTGTATGGGGGCCAGTAATGTTAATTTTGTTACTGGGTACAGGTGTATTTCTAACCATTGGCTTGCGCGGTATGACTATTACCCGTATTCCCTATGCCTTTGGGCAGCTATTGAAAGGGCGCAAAGGTTCTGGTGAGGGTGAGATTAGCCCATTTAATGCATTGATGACAGCGCTTTCATCTACCGTTGGTACTGGTAATATTGCTGGTGTAGCCACGGCTATAGGTATAGGTGGTCCCGGTGCGCTATTTTGGATGTGGTGCACCGCCCTGGTGGGAATGGCGACTAAATATGCCGAGGCTGTTCTTGCCGTTAATTATCGTGAGACCGATGCTGCCGGTAAAAAAGTCGGTGGTCCTATGTACTATATAAAAAATGGCTTAAGTAAGCGTTGGCGCCCCCTAGCTTTTTTGTTTGCACTGTTTGGCAGTCTTGCCGGTTTCGGTTTGGCCAATACCGTACAATCAAATACTGTATCCCAAGTATTGCTCAATAATTTTGATGTTCCCACATTAGTGAGTGGTTTGGTTATGGCGATAATGGTGGCATTGGTATTACTCGGAGGCATTGTTCGTATCGCCAAAGTAGCTGGTAAGTTAGTGCCGCTGATGACCATTATATATCTGGTTGCTACCTTTGTTATTCTAATAATGCATCTGTCTGAAATTCCAGCGGCACTAGTGCTTATTGTTGATAGCGCCTTTAATGGTACTGCGGCAACCGGTGGTTTTGCTGGGGCTACAGTAATGCTTGCACTAAGAATGGGTGTATCTAGAGGTATTTTTTCCAATGAATCTGGTTTGGGTTCAGCGCCGATTGCTCACGCGGCAGCAGAAACAAATAGCCCCGTCAGGCAGGGCACTATTGCTATGTTGGGAACCTTTATTGATACACTAATTATTTGCACCATGACAGGGTTGGTGTTGATTGTCTCTGGCGTTTGGAATTCTGATCTTCAGGGTGCTGCTATGACACTGATGGTGTTTGATTCAACATTGCCATTTGGTGGCAATATATTATCTCTATGTATAGCTTTGTTTGCGTTTACTACGATGCTGGGTTGGAGTTATTACGGCGAGCGTTGTGCGCAGTTTTTGTTAGGACCAAAGGTGGTTATGCCGTTTAGAATATTATGGGTTATAGGCGTTTTTATAGGCACTCAGATGAGTCTTGGTTTGGTGTGGAAAATGTCCGATGCCCTTAATGGTATGATGGCAATACCCAATCTATTGGCACTATTGTTGCTATCACCGGTTGTATTCAAGCTAACAAAACAGTATTTTCAGCAACAAGATAATCAACCAGAAGAGAAAGCTAATTAATTTATGCCAAAGACCTCGTCACCCAAGTTAGTTATCGCTATTTCTTCGACTGCGTTATTTGATATGCGCGATAGCCATGATATCTATGAAAAGCAGGGCGTTGCCGCTTTTGCCGAATACCAGCGCCAACATGAAGACGATATTCTTGAGCCGGGCGAGGCTTTTCCTTTAGCGTCTAAATTATTGCGTATCAATGAAAAGCTTGGTGGCGAGCCCAAGGTCGAGATTATTCTTCTTTCAAGAAACTCAGCAGATACCGGCTTGCGTGTGTTTAACTCGATTGAGCACCATGGGTTAAAAATCACCAGAGCGGCTTTTTCTGGTGGTGATAGTCCTTATAGGTATGTATCTGCTTTTGCCTGCCATCTATTCCTTTCAACTAACGCGGGTGACGTTAGAAATGCCTTGGATAATGGTATGGCGGCAGCGACATTATTACCCTCGCAAGGAGTAACCAAAGCTTCTGACGAATTGCGCTTCGCATTCGATGGTGATGCCGTTTTGTTCAGTGATGCCTCTGAGCGTATCTTTAAAGAGCAGGGCCTCGATGCCTTCACAGAAAATGAAAAGAACTCAGCTCATAAGCCGATGGATGCAGGCCCCTTTAAGAGCTTCCTAGAGGCATTGCAGGGTCTTCAGGCAGAGTTCCCCAGTGGTGAATGCCCGATTCGCACTGCACTTGTGACTGCTAGAGCCGCGCCTACTCACGAGCGTGTGGTAAGAACACTGCGAGACTGGAATGTACGAATCGATGAAAGTTTATTTTTGGGCGGGCTTAGCAAGGGTGACTTCTTAAAATCCTTCGGCGCCGATGTGTTTTTTGATGATCAGCAAGTACACTGCACATCAGCCAGTGAGTATGTGGCTACTGGGCATGTGCCACACGGTGTTGCCAACGAAAAATCAGACCCGACTAAACAGTAAACCTAGCCGACAATAAACTTTGTTCCCAATCCCAGTAATATCAGAGCTATAAATGTTTGTAATAGATCACTGGGCATACGTTTGGCCAATTTGGTGCCAAAATGTATAGCTGGAAGTGACCCTATTAATAGGCTCCCAAGCAACACCAAATCTACATTACCCAAGACAATAAAATGACCCAAGCCAGCTATTAAGGTTAATGGCACTGCGTGCGCAATATCGGTGCCAATAATTTTGATGGTTTTTAAATAGGGGTATAGCAACATTAAAATGGCAGCGCCAAAAGCACCGGCACCCACCGAAGAAAGTGTTACAAAGAAACCCAAAAATAAACCAGCTAATAAAACAATAATATCGGAATATTTTTTCGGTTTAGGATTGTCTTGAGCTTCTTCAGGGCTAAGCCTGCCGCGAAAAATAATAACCATAGAGGTTAAAACTAACATAATGCCGAGGCTAAATGTGAGTATTGATTCATAGCCAGATGAATCGGTAAATACCTTAGCTAAAAAATAGGTTGTGAGTAAGGACGCAGGGATGCTGCCGAGAGCAAGAAGCCCCATAATGCGCCATTCTATAGTCTTTTGGCGGGCGTGAGTAACCATGCCGCCAGCTTTTGTAATAGCTGCATATAACAGATCTGTGCCAATCGCGACATGATAGGGGATGCCAAATAGGATTAAAAAAGGCGTCATTAAAGAGCCACCGCCAACACCGGTTAATCCAACTGCAAGACCTACAACTGCCCCAGCAAAAATAAAGTAGAGTAATTCCATCATAAAAAAATATATATCCTCACAATTGCCGCTACTTTAACAATTGGCTACTATTCAAAGAAAGAATAAAATTATATAGTTTTATAGCTTAAACGAATAACGGATGATGGTTTTTAAAGACTCGAGGTGTATTACGATGAAATTACAACAATTACGCTATATTTGGGAGGTGGCAAATCACAACTTAAATGTATCAGCTACTGCCGCTAGTCTTTATACGTCTCAGCCCGGCATTAGTAAGCAGATACGCTTACTTGAAGATGAGTTAGGCGCTGAAATTTTTTCACGCAGTGGGAAACATCTAACCAAGATCACGCCCATTGGTGAAGAAATATTGTCCATCGCCAGTAATATTTTGCGTGAAGTCGATAGCATTAAGCAACTTGCCCAAGAGCATAAAAGCCCTAAATCTGGAAGTTTGGATATTGCCACTACCCATACCCAAGCGAGATATGCACTGCCTGACGTTATCCAAAAATTTATTAATAAATACCCGCAGGTTGCACTGCATATGCATCAGGGAACGCCAGTGCAAATTTCAGAGAAAGCGGCAGAGGGTACAGTCGATTTTGCTATTGCTACTGAGGCATTAGAGTTATTTACCGATTTAATTATGATGCCCTGTTATCGATGGAATCGTTGCATCCTGATACCTAAAGATCATCCTCTTGCAAGGCTTGAGCATGTATCTCTGGTCGATGTTGCGCAATATTCTATTGTGACCTATGTGTTTGGATTTACAGGTCGCTCTAAACTTGATGAGGCTTTCGCCGATGATGGTCTCGAGGCTAATGTGGTATTTACTGCGACCGATGCTGATGTTATTAAAACCTATGTTCGATTGGGGCTTGGCATTGGCATCGTGGCGCATATGGCCTATGACGCCGATGTGGACACTGATCTGGTTGCCATAGAGGCCAGTCATCTCTTTGATTCTAGTGTAACCAGTATTGGCTTTAGAAAGGGCACTTATTTGCGCGGTTATATGTACGATTTTATTCGAGAGTTTGCACCACATCTTACAAGAGATGTTATTGATACTGTCATGGCTATGCCAAATAAGCAGGAGAGAGAGGCGTATTTTACTAGTTTGGAGCTGCCAGTTTTTTGATCAAATGTGACTAAAAAGATCTAGCGGCCATGGCCGCTAGATCACAGCGATCAATTAACTGTCTGATTGAATATTTACGGCGTGTAAACCACATTCTTTCTTAGTGGCTTCTTCCCACCACCAACGGCCTTCGCGCTCGTGTTGACCGGGCCCTGTAGGACGGGTACAGGGCTCACAGCCAATGCTGACAAAGCCGCTATCATGCAGTTCGTTGTATGGTACTTCGAAAGCGCGTATATAGTCCCATACCTGTTGTGATGACCAATTAGATAGAGGATTAAACTTGGTTAAAACACTGCCTTCTTTTGCAAAGAATTTATCATCCTGAATAACCGGTACATTAGTTCTAGTCCCCGGGCTTTGATCTTTACGCTGGCCAGTCACCCATGCGTCAAGGGTCAATAGGTGGCGACGTAGTGGTGATATCTTTCTAATGCCACAGCATTCTTTGTGATCATCTTTATAAAAGCTAAACAGACCTTTTTCTTTGACTAGGGCTTCGACCTTGTCGTTCTCAGGCATAATAATATCTATATCAATATTATAGTGATTGCACACACGATCGATAAATCTATAGGTCTCTGCATGCAATCTACCAGTATCTAGGGAGAATACTTTGATGTCTGAGCGAATTTTATGCGCCATATCGATTAATACAACATCTTCAGCACCACTAAAAGATACCGCAATATTATTGTGGTTTTCTAATGCATAACGTAGTATTTGTTGCGGTGCTTTGGTGGCTAGTTCGCTTTCTATATCTGTAATATTAATTGAATCATTCATAGTTATTGTGGGCTTCATTTGGCGGAAATTTTAAATTCGGAGATTTCTTCCGAAAACTATTTTTGCTAATCGCAAAATTATATCAAAAACCATGATCAATCGATAGAACATCTAAACGTTATATCTTAGGATCTCGATATAGATGAATGATTTGCAATGGTCTATTGCAGGTAAAAACTATTTTAAGTAGAGTATCTACTAATTTTTTTGAGGATTTGTTGTGGAAATTGCTTGTTTAGACCTTGAAGGTGTACTGGTTCCCGAAATTTGGATAGCGTTTGCCGAAAAAACCGGTATTGAAGAACTTAAGAAAACAACCAGAGATGAACCAGATTACGACGTGCTAATGCAGTATCGTCTCGATCTTCTGCGTCAACATAAATTGGGTTTAAACGAAATCCAAGAAGTTATTGCTACCCTATCGCCATTAGAGGGTGCTGCTGATTTTGTCGATTGGTTGCGGGAGCGTTTCCAAGTGGTCATTTTATCTGATACTTTCTATGAATTTGCTAGTCCGTTAATGAAGCAATTAGGCTATCCAACGCTTCTATGTCATAAGCTTGAAACTGATAATAGTGGCAACGTGGTTAACTACCGACTTCGTCAGGCCAACCCAAAGCGTCAGGCTATTGTTGGCTTCAAAAGTATGTATTACAGAACCATTGCCGCCGGTGACTCCTACAATGATACTACTATGTTGGCAGAGGCAGATGCGGGAATTTTATTCCATGCGCCTGACAATGTGATCAATGAGTTTCCGCAGTTTCCGGCTGTTCAAACTTTTGCTGATCTCAAGCAAGAGTTTATAAAAGCCAGTAACCGTAATCTCATCTTATAACTATGTTTATCTCTATCTAATCTAATGCAAAATAATAGTTCTAGCGCTGATCGAATACGTGAGAAAAAGAAACTGTTTCTCGCGCGGGAGCAGAGAATTATTGATGCTGCGGTCGAACTCTTTCTCGAAGAGAGTATCGATCGTATAACAGTGTCAAAAATTGCCGTTAGAGCTGGCATTGGTAAGGGTACGGTGTACAAGCATTTCCTTACTAAAAATGAAATTTTAATTCGCATTATTTTGGACTATGAACACAACATTACTAAAAGCATTACCGATGGCATTCAACGCGCCGATGCAGGTGATTCTGGTGCGGCGGCCAAGTCCTATTTTGAAGCTCGATTAGAAAACCCAAAGCTCGATAGATTGGTTCAGCAGTTAGAGGATCGACTTGTTGAGTCAGGTGATGTTGCAGATCAGGCTGAAGAGTTATATCAGCTTCGTCGGTCCAATGAGGATGCGCTTACGGGTCTTACCACAAAGTTGATTGATCGCGGTGTATTGGAAGATGTTCCGCCACATTTTCACTATCTTGCCTGTTGGGCACTAGCTCAGGGTGCGGTTGAGCTGTGTTTTAATAAAACATGGAATTACAGAACTGATACTACCGAGCTGATGGAGTTTATTTCTAATATTGGCGTTACTATGGGTAATCAGGGGCAGTACCATCCTGATGACAGTCCCTCCATAAAAAAAAGTAAATCTAAGTGACAACAGAGGTCAGCTTAGACAAATTATTTGCTGATCTTATTGAGCAAACTAGTCAGCATACAAAAAAACCACCTCCAGTGCATTTATGGGATCCAGAAAAAACAGGCGATATGGATCTGCGTATTGATAGAGAGGGCAGGTGGCTACATGAATCCATAGAAATTAAAAAACCCGCTATAGTTAAACTTTTTGCGTCACTGCTAAAAGTGGAAGGGCGTGATTATTATTTAGTGTCTCCGACTGAAAAATGGCAAATTCAAGTTGATATTGCCCCATTGTATATTGTTAATGCAGAGCGAATAATCAGAGATGGCGCGCAGGTAATTTCACTAGCTACTAGTACTGATGATCATATTCTTTTAGATATCGACCATCCTTTATCTATGCAGCAATTCAATGGGGTTGATATGCCCATAGTCACTGTTAGGAATAATTTGAGAGGGCTGCTTAGCCGCGCTGTTTTTTACCAATTGGTGGAATGGGGCATTACCCGATCAAAGCTTGATGGCAAGTGTGAGCATATTATAGAGAGTTTAGGTTGCGAGTTTTCACTGGGACATTTCACGCCCTAATTACTCCTTACATATTAGGGTAATTGGGACCACCAGCGCCCTCAGGTGTAACCCAATTAATATTCTGACTGGGTTCTTTTATGTCGCAGGTTTTACAATGCACACAATTTTGCGCATTAATTTGGAATTTTGAGCTACCATCGGATTCTTTCACTACCTCATAAACACCCGCAGGGCAGTAGCGCTGTGCCGCTTCATTGTAGACACTTATATTATGTTTGATTGGAAGATCTTCATCTTTAAGCTGTAAGTGACAAGGCTGATCTTCTTCATGGTTGGTGTTGGATAAAAATACCGATGATGGCTTATCAAAGCTTAATATGCCGTCATATTTTGGGTAGTTAATTTCAGCACATTGATCAGCTGGTTTCATGGTTTGATGGTCTGCTACTGGATCTCTGAGAGTCCAAGGTAGGCGCCCATTAAATATATTTATATCAATAAATGCGTAGGCAGAACCCAGTAAATAACCATATTTATGCTGTGCAGGGCCAAAGTTTCTCTGCATATGTAATTCTTTATAAGCCCATGAATCTTTGTATGCATCTGCAAACTCAACAATGTCAGTTTGAGCTTGTTGATTGGATAGTGCTAAAGCAACGGACTCTGCAGCGACTATACCGGATTTCATAGCAGTATGGCTGCCTTTAATTTTAGCGAAGTTTAGGGTGCCAGCATCATCACCTATCAATAAACCGCCAGGAAAGGACATTTTTGGCTGAGACTGTAAGCCGCCTTTGGTAATAGCTCTAGCACCATAGGTTAAACGTTCTCCGCCGGCTAAATGTTTTTTGATCGCAGGATGGTGTTTGTAGCGTTGAAATTCGTCATAGGGGCTTAGGTGTGGGTTGCTATAGGAGAGATTAGTAATTAAACCTACGGCCACCTGATTGTCTTCTAAATGATAAAGAAAGCCACCTCCAAGAGTGTTGCTTTCGCTTAGAGGCCAGCCGGCTGTATGAACCACGAGCCCCGACTTGTGTTGCTCTGCGGGGATCTTCCACAACTCCTTGATGCCAATACCGTAGTGCTGAGGGTCTTTATCTTTATCTAAATTGTATTTTTTAATTATTTGTTTGCCTAGATGACCGCGGCAACCCTCAGAAAAGAGAGTGTATTTGGCATGAATTTCCATTCCCTGCATGTAGATATCTTTTTTCTCATTGCTGCGGTTTAAGCCCATATCACCAGTAGCAATGCCACATACCTGATTGTTATCACCATAGAGAATTTCTGCGGCGGCAAAACCAGGGAAAATATCAACGCCTAGGGATTCAGCTTGAGTGGCAAGCCAGCGGGAAAATTTACCGAGGCTTATAATATAGTTGCCATGATTTTGCATGGTTTTAGGCGCTAATATACCTGGTACTTTGACCTGCTTGTTATCACTCGTTAAAAGCAAAATGTGATCATCAGTGACTTCAGTTAAAAGGGGTGCTGCCAAAGATTGCCAGTCTGGTATAAGTTCATTTAATGCAGTGGGTTCGAATACAGCCCCTGACAAAATATGTGCGCCAACCTCAGAGCCTTTCTCAACCACGCATACCGAATGCTCAGGATTGATTTGTTTGAGTCTGCAGGCGGCAGATAGGCCGGCGGGACCGGCGCCGACGATAACAACATCATATTGAATAGACTCTCGAGTCAAAGTTAAGCCCCTTGGTAATTAGATTTTTCTACATTAAATACTTTTTAAAGCGCGGTAACAATAATTTATATTACGTCGAAAAACCTGTTTGAAGTACCTTTTTAATGTGACTGATGGGTCGCAATGAAGCCAGTAGTTGTTTGATTTATAGCTTTGGCTTGGGCAAACTTAAGTTAAATAAATGCCCGATGGAATTTGTGCCAGGCGCAAAAAAGATATTTAAAATGGAGTTCAAATGAAAGCATTAGTAGCAATTAAGAGAGTGGTTGATTACAACGTTAAGGTTCGTGCTAACTCAGATAACTCAGATGTTGAGTTGGCCAATGTAAAAATGTCGATGAATCCCTTTTGTGAAATAGCAGTTGAAGAAGCTGTTCGACTCAAAGAGAAGGGCGTAGTTAGTGAAATAGTTACGGTCAGTATAGGCACTCAACAGTCTCAGGAACAGTTGCGGACGTCGCTAGCACTCGGCGCCGATAGATCTATCTTAGTGCAAGTAGACCAACCACTTGAGCCCTTGGCTGTCGCTAAGTGTTTAAAGGCTGTATGTGACGATGAAAAGCCTGATTTGATATTGATGGGAAAGCAGGCGATTGATGGCGATAACAACCAAACGGGCCAAATGTTGGCTAGTTTACTTGGTTGTGCTCAGGGTACCTTTGCCTCTGATGTGACGGTCGAAGATGGCAAGGTAGCGGTTACCCGCGAAATAGATGGTGGTTTGCAAACTCTGTCATTGTCTTTGCCCGCAGTGGTCACTTCCGATTTGCGACTTAATAAACCTCGCTATGCTTCTCTGCCAAATATTATGAAATCAAAGTCGAAGCCTTTGGCTACAGTTAATACAGATGAACTTGGTATTGATATAAGTCCCAGAACCAAACAGCTTGGTGTAGAGCCTCCGGCTCAGCGTCAAGCGGGTATTATGGTTGGCGATGTAACTCAGTTAGTCGATAAGCTTAAAAATGAAGCTAAGGTGATCTCATGAGTATTTTAGTGGTAGCTGAACACAATAATCAGCAGTTAAGTCCAGCAACTCTAAGTGCGCTATCAGCGGCAACTCAAATCGGTGATGTTATCGATATCTTAGTCGTTGGCTGTGATTGTCAGATTGTTGCTGAGCAAGCTGCAGTTATACCTGCTGTTAATAAGGTCATAGTTGCCGATAATGCCGCCTATGCTCATTTTATCGCAGAGAACATAGCACCTTTAATTGCTGCAGTTGCCGATGGTTATAGCCATATTCTTGCTACAGCAACTACAACGGCGAAAAATACGATGCCGCGTGTTGCTGCGTTGCTCGATGTGCAGGCTATATCAGATATCAGTGGAGTAGTGTCAGAGGATACCTTTAAGCGGCCAATCTATGCCGGCAATCTAATTGCTACAGTGCAGTCATCGGATGCTGTGAAAGTTATTACTGTGCGAGGTACAGCGTTTGATGCGTTTGCCAACGAGGGCGGTTCTGCACCCATTGAAGTGATAGATCAGGTGCATGATTTAGGCATTTCCAGTTTTGTCGATGAGCAGTTGGCACAATCTGATCGTCCAGAGCTTACAGCCGCTAGTATTGTTATTTCCGGTGGAAGAGGCATGGCCAGTGGCGAAAACTTTGATTTGCTATATAAGATCGCTGACAAATTAGGTGCGGCAGTAGGGGCATCAAGAGCAGCAGTTGACGCAGATTTTGTGCCCAATGATATGCAGGTAGGTCAAACAGGAAAAATAGTTGCCCCAGATTTGTATATTGCCGTGGGTATCTCTGGTGCCATTCAGCACTTGGCAGGTATGAAAGATAGCAAGGTTATTGTTGCTATCAATAAGGACGAAGAGGCACCCATCTTCTCTGTTGCCGATTATGGGTTATCCGCCGATTTATTTACCGCATTGCCAGAGTTAGAGTCTAAACTCTCTTAGCGGACGCTTTTAGGCATTTAAATCGATCCAAATAGGGCAGTGATCAGAGGGTTTTTCGTGACCTCTGGCTTGCAAGTCTATACCGGCATCAGTGCAAAGCGCCATAGCGGCTGGTGATGCTAGCAAGAGGTCTATTCTTAGGCCTCTTTTGGGCTCTTGGTCAAAGCCACGACTTCTATAGTCAAACCAGCTGTAAGTTTCGTTGTTAGGGTTGGCAGCTCTGAAGGTATCGATAAGACCCCAGTCTAAAAGCATTTGTAGCCATTCTCGCTCTTCTGGTAAAAATGCACTTTTACCAGTCTTTAGCCATCGTCTAGCATTTTCTGGTTTAATGCCTACGTCAGCGTCTGTGTGGGCTACGTTCATATCGCCCATAACAATTACAGCGTCATCAGTCGTAAATTCGCGCTTTAAATAATCTAATAAGTCGGCATAAAACTTCTTTTTAGCAGGGAATTTAGTAGGGTGGGCGCGTCCTTCCCCCTGTGGGAAATAGCCATTTATAAGGTGAATAATTTGTCCATTGAGATCAAATTGCCCATAAATAAATCGACATTGGCTGTCAGCATTGTCATGGGGAAATCCACATTGAATGTTTGATGCAATAATTTTACTTAAAAATGCTACGCCATAATGACCTTTTTGACCGTGGATATGTGCGTTATATCCAAGTGGTTGTATATCGTCAAATGGGAATTCTTCATTAGAAACCTTAGTTTCTTGAAGGCCGATGATATCTGGATTATGTTGCTTTATAACTTCAGATAATTGATTAATTCTTGACCTTAAGCCATTGACATTAAATGATATTATTTTTAATTTTTGGGTCATTATAATTGATTCTAATTATTGATATGGCTAATTATTTTATTATTTTTAACCTTTGCAGTATTGGACTGCAATAGTGAGATTTGATCGCTTAAGATAAAACCAGTCTCGAAAAGCATAGGATCGCTTTCGGCGCTGACTGTATCGTCGCTATCTTCATTCTCTTGGGCTAATTCCCAGGCTTCAATATCTGTATATGCTTTAAGCTTTTGGCTAAGTCGACGTTTATTTTCGATAGCTAAAAGTGATAGATCTAGATTGTTATCACGCAATTTACGTTGTTCTAGATTCAAATTAATGCTTTTTTCTTCTTTCCACTCTTGGGTCAAAGCGAGCTGCTTGGCCATACTGGAAAAATTTACATCGGAATAGGCGCGTTGTTTATGGGCCGCCTGTAGAGGTTCGATAAGATCGCTAATTTTGTTTGAATATTGATGAGGCGCTGAATCTATCTGGTCCCAGGGCAAGGCGCTGTCTAAGTGGCTCTCGCCAATCTCATCGGCATTAAATGCAGAAGGGTAAGCAATATCTGGTATTATGCCGCGATGCTGGGTGCTGCCGCCAGACACTCTATAAAATTTAGATACGGTAAGCTTTAGCAAGCCGCTGCTGAGCTCAGACATAGTTTGCACAGTTCCCTTGCCATAGCTTTGACTGCCGACGATAAGACCGCGCCCATAATCCTGTATAGCGCCAGCAAATATCTCCGAGGCTGAGGCGCTGAGGCGATTGATTAAAACAACCATGGGACCATCGTAATAAGCCTTAGATGTTGCACGTTGATTGCGGTATATTTTTTGATTGGCATCACGAATTTGAACCACTGGACCGTAATCGATAAATAAGTCAGTCAGTGCGGTGGCTTCATATAGGGAGCCGCCACCATTATTTCTAAGATCAAGCACGACACCATCAACGGACTGCGCCTTAAGGTCACTAAGCAGCTTACGCACATCGCGCGAGGTGCTTTTGTAGTTGGGGTCACGCTTTCTATAGGCTTCGAAGTCCATATAAAAAGTCGGTATCTCGATAACCCCAAGCTTATAGTTTTTACCTTTATTGGTAATGTTAATTATTGAGCTTTGAGCCGATTTTTCCTCAAGCTTAACAGTGTCTCTAACAATAGATATGATCTTGTCGCTGCTACCACCAGAATCGATCTGCAGTCGAACAATTGAGCCTTTTTCACCTCTAATTAAATCAACGACATCATCAATTCGCCAGCCAATAACGTCAACGATATCGTTGTCACCTTGACCCACGCCAATAATTTTATCTTTTGGCTTAAGGATGCCTTGTATATCGGCTGGCCCGCCGCTAATGACATCAACTACTTCGGTAAATTCATCCTCAGTGGTAAGCTGAGCACCAATACCTTCAAGAGATAAAGACATATTGATTTGAAAATTTTTCGACGAGCGGGGTGTGAAATAGGAAGAATGGGGGTCGTAGAGAGAAGCAAAAGCATTGGCGTATTGCTCAAACACATCCTTGCTGTTCCGTTGTGTATAGCGATTTAATAGCGCCTGATAACGCTTAATAAGAAGCATGTTAGCTTCGTCTGGATCCTTTCCACTGATTAATAAGCGAATCATTGAATCTTTCATGGCTTTACGCCAGAAATCATCAGCTATAGTAGTATCTGCAAACCAAGATCGCTGCTCTGAATCAATTAAGATTGTTTCGTTAAGGGTGAAATCAAATTGTTTCTTGTTGCTCTCAAGAAATGCAATGTTTCTAGTGAGTTGATCTACAGCTCGTTCACGTAGGCGATTGAAGATAAAAAAGGCTGCTGAAACATCACCGCGCTTCGCGAAATCATCTAACTTGTATTGCCATTGTTGAAATTCTTCAATATCAGCAGCGAGAAAAAAACGTTTTGGCGAATCAAGCCTATCTAAATAGGTGTCTAATAGCTTTTGTGAAAGTTGGTCATCAATCGTTTGGTTTGAATAATGTGTTGTAGCGAGTTCTGTGAGTATTTCGCGAAAAAGCTTAGGGTGTTGAGATTCAGGGGCTAAGGCAGTTAGCTCCTCAGTATTCGAAGATACAAGAGTAACGAAAAGGGTAGATACCAAAATTGTTAGAGCTGTTAGCTGGCGCATGATTTCCTATTGATGCGATTGCATGGTTTTGATTATACGAAATTAACCAGAGATTGATACCAATCATATTAATCATAGTTGCTTTTATTTTTGCAGGGAATTTAAAGTTGTTTGTAGTTTTATTAAGTCTGGGGTTATTTGATTTTAATTTCATGGCATAAATACTTAATTCACTGTCTAGCAAAAGGGGTGTAGTTATATTATATTTCTAGTTCCTCTAATCTCAATTAGTGGACATAGCTGGACAGGAGAGATTTGCCTTGCTACAGTGAATATCAGTCAAAATAAACAGTTAAGCTGCGTGTTATGGTTTGTGATCGAGAGTTAAGTTATGTCAAAATTTAAAGCAACACCACTATTTGATGCGCATAAAACCTTTGTGCGCTTACCTATGGGTATGGCAATGCTTAATGATTATCCAGATTCAGCCTTATTTATTACTGAGTTGGTTAAGCAAAATGCTGAAGTGAGGCAGGACTTTTTACAGACTCAGGCTTTCCTCAAAAGTTATAGCCGAAAAAGCGAAGCCACCTATCGTAGCTATCGAAACGAAGTTGAACGGCTTTTACTATGGTCTTGGACCGTTGCTGAAAAAAGTATTATTCAGCTTAGACGTCCAGATTTAGAGGTATTCTTTGATTTTGTTCATCACCCGCATTTTTCATGGGTGGGAGATTCTGTGCAGGATAGGTTTAAGCAAATCGGCGGAGAGTGGCTTCAAAATGAAAATTGGCGGCCATTTGTCGCTAAAATCAGCAAGGAAGACCGCAAAAAGGCACAAGCAGGGGGTTTGGATGTAAAACCTGATACAAAGGGCCATACGCTGTCTGGCGAGGCTATAAAGATATGTTTCTCGGCAATTTCATGTTTTTACGACTATCTATCTGACGAGGGCTATGCCTTTGGCAACCCTATTCCCGCTATACGCAAGCAGTCACCCTACTTATTTAAAGGTGCTACGCAAAAAAATATTAAGCGACTATCCGATTTGCAGTGGGATTATGTGTTGAGTTGCTCTGAAGATAAAGCTAACAGTGATCCGGCTTATGAGCGTATGCTGTTCGTTATCGCATTAATCAAAACCCTTTATCTACGAGTATCAGAACTTTCTGATAGAGCTAATTGGCAGCCTGTGTGGCAGCATTTTTGGCAGGATTCCGATGGCAATCAATGGTTAAAAGTATTAGGTAAGGGCAATAAGCTGCGTGATATATCAGTTCCAAGCTCCCTATCGCCCTATATTAAGCGTTATCAGGCACACAGAGCCGAGAAAAATAGTAATTTTAATAATAATGCCCCACTGGTAGCTAAAAATCGTGGTTCTGGTGGTATGACTTCTCGCCAGATACGTCGAATTGTCCAGGAGGCCTTTGATTTAGCTTATGACAAGATGCTGTTGGAGACCTTTGCTGAAGAGGCTCAGGCTCTTCGAGAGGCTACAACGCACTGGTTGCGCCATACTGGGGCTTCACAGGATATATCTACGCGCCCGTTAAAACATATGGCCGACGATCTTGGCCATGCTAGCATGGGAACTACTGACCAAGTTTATATACAATCTGATATGAAAGAACGTGCCAGAACTGGAAAGAATAGAGATGTTTAAAATTAATAAACAGTTATTTATATATCAAAATTAATAAACTACATTAAGTTTAAGTATCTTGTTAAATTCTTATTTGAACTCTAAGAGATAAAGCCGAGCCTGTATTTCCATTCTCTAAACCAATTGTCTTTGTGTCTATTGAGTTAAGCATAAACTTAAGGTTTTTATTGTGATAATAGTTTAGCCCCAAGACTGTGCTCGCTACTCGAATATCACTGTTATTATTTTCAATACCGATATCGACTGATTTCAGGTTGCCCTTTCTTAAGGTCACTTCCCATGAACCCTTAGCAGAGGATGGTTTTACTTTACTAAAGCGCCCTTTTTTGTAGGGTCGATAATCATTAGTTAAAAAATAAGATAGCTGGCCATAATAGCCTTCATAGGTAGCATTTTCTAAAGCATTTGTTGCATTGAGTTGCAGTCGTTGAAGTTCGCTTTGCAGGGATAATGGCCCCCTGACCCATGCAAGTTCAAGGCCGTACTTTTCAATAGTATCCGTCGCTATATTTTTGGTATCTACAAAATTAATAGCATTATCAACCCCACCATTGGTTTTAATTTCATATTCAGCGCCCTGTAAATCTCTTTTTGAATAAGCCAGTCCGATATGATGATAGTTAGCAATAGTATTAGTTGGGCTAAACGTCGCTCTAGCAGTATAGGCTTTATTACCACCTGCTTTTACCTTACCGTTCTTTTGTATGTCGTAGGCGCCTACATTCCAGCTGTATTTGCTGTTTGCTTTAGATAAACTAATCCCCTTATTTCGGCCAATAGCTAAGGTCGAGAGGCTTCTTTCTGTGAATAAATGATTGGCTGAGCTGGTTAAGTTCTCGAGACCGAACGGCTCTTTGAATTTTCCCACTTTGATATCAGCAATATCAAATCCTCGGTAGCGTAAATAAAGGTCTTTAATTTCATAGGTATCATCGCCTTCATTTATGGCAACCCCTAGTTTGCTAGACCAATTTTTAATAATGGGTACCTTGAAGGTTAATCTCGCCCTGCGTAACTGCGAATCATATGTGTAGTCATCTTGCTGAACATTATCATATATTCCCTTAAACCGATTGGCATCGAGATTGATTTTTAGAGAGGCATCTACGCTTTGTGCAAAATGTGTGAGAGCCTTTACACCTGTATACGTATATTTAGTCTCGAGTGAACATGTCGAAGCTGCATAAAACCCAGAGAACAATGTTGCTGAAATGGTGATTGCAGCTGATCGTTTACACATTATTTTTGTTCTCGGTAATGATTTAATCAGACTGTTTTGATTCTCTGTAAGAAATTTGTAGATTTGCTACATCGCTGAGAAAGTCTATATCTGTGATCTCAATACTGGCTACATTTAAACCCGTTCTTTGGGTAATATCTGCAACTAATAAGTGGTAATTTTCTGGTCGTATATTGTTTATATTTTCATAGCGAATTTTCTTATCAAATATTCTTGGTGCGAATAGACTAGTTTCGCCGATGGCTACAATTATACATAAAATAGCATTGACAAATGCTGCAGCTACTGGGGTTAAAGGTCCTACTCCGTTAAGAAGAGAAATTACTATCACTAGAAAAAGGTAAGTCATGTGGCGAATTGAAATAGTTTCTGTTCGGTAACGCAGCATTGCAAAGATAGCAAAAAGTCCAAATGCAAACCCCATTGATATTTCAACACCTTGAAGTAGGTGTGTTACCAAGAAAACTCCTGTTCCGAACATAAAAAAACCGAACAAGAAATTTCTTTTTGGCGAATAACGAAAGAAAATACCACGTAATAAAACGGCTAAAAATACTGTATTGATTAGTAATAGTGGAAAAAATTCACCGTTTAGCAGTCCAAAAATGTCTTTCATTGATTAGCTCCATTTTTTAATTTAATTACATTCGCTTTAAAGCGATTAGATTTTATAGGTTGATTATTAGTAAGTGCATGGCCCATGCAGTACTTACTGAAACCATTAGACCTTATACTCATCTTGCGCATTAAACGATAAAATGGTGATTGTCGGTCAAGTTTTTCTTGTTTTAACTCTGCTATATAAAAGTTCGAAAGAGTATAGTTATTTTCAGGTTTTGACTGTTCAAGTGTATTTGCAAAGTTAACATTGAGATCCAGAGTTAATCTTTCTCTCTGTGCGTCATTGGCAAGGCTTATACGCTGATAACCAACTTCCTGTGTCGCAATTAGTGAATTTGGGCAATCAATACCATTATTTTTTAAAAAATCGTGGTTGCTCGATAATGCAATATCTCCATCTCTTTCAGCTATGCGGCGATTCTTGATGGTTCGCCCCTTATTATTTTTAAATTTTACTTCTAAATAGCTTGTTCCAACATCCGCATAATGTCTATGTCTTACCTTATATCGATTAAGTTTGCGATTGTGGTGGTGGTTGTAAAAATTAAGCTGAGTGGTATCAAAGTAAATATTGTCATATTGAAAGACACTAACACCATCAATTTTTAGTAATGAGTAATAGGATTTACAGGCATTTAAAACTTGTATCAATGAATCGACAGGTAGTAAAAACTTGCTATCTATACGGTTCATTAATGATGAATTGGCTATGCCCGTAAGATCATGGCTAGAGTAGCCTTTAAGCGTTGTGCCAATCTGGCTATCCATATCTGAATATGAGGCTAGTCTGTTTGATTCTTGGAGCATTTAAAATCCAACGACCCCCGTCTAAAACTATGAACAAAATTCAAATCTAAAAGATTAATGCTCATATTTAAAAAGAGGCGCTTATTACGTATTGTTTATAATTATTTATACATCAACGCTATATTTGGATTAAAGATCGCAAAAATGGAGATGTAGTTGGAGTTAGACTATCTATTATTGCCTTTGATTGCAATGCAATTCTCTGTTTTTAGCTAGTCCGCAGGCTATTATAGCTATATGTTTTTTGAGTTTAGTGTGAGCGCTAAGGCGCTATAAATCAATGCGTAATTTTATTATTTAAGGGTAACAAACTCTTCTGCTGTTGAGGGATGTATGCCGATTGTCGCATCAAATTGCGATTTTGTAGCCCCAGCTTTTATTGCTATGGCAATACCTTGAATAATTTCTGCAGCATGATGGCCTACCATATGGCACCCAAGTACCCTATCTGTTGCTTTATCTACAATCATTTTGATAAAAGTGCGCTCACTGCCCTGCCCTAGGGTTTCAAACATCGGCTTAAAATCAGATCGATAGACTTGAATTTCATTATATTGAAGTTTGGCTTGCTCTTCGTTGAGGCCAACTGTCGCAAGTTCTGGCTGACTAAAAACAGCCGTTGGAATATTTGTATAGTCTACAGAGTCGTTGTTTTCAGCGTATAGATGATTAATTAATACCATTGCTTCTTTTATAGCTACCGGCGTTAACTGAACACGATCTATAACATCACCAATCGCATATATGCTCGGCTCTTTGGTGCGATAATTATCATCAACTACAATCGCTTTGTTTGGGCCAAGGGTAACAGCGGTATTTTCTAGACCTAACTCATCTGTATTGGCTATTCTTCCAGTGGCATATAAAACCATATCTGTAGCGATTGTATTGTCGTTATCCAGCCTTACAGAAAGGCTATGCTGACTCTTACTGATTGAAATCACATGGGTATTGAGGTGCACTCTTACCCCTTTGTCGATCATTCCTTCAGTTACTTTAACACTGCAATCATGATAAAAGGTTTTTAACAGCTGATTACCACGGTAAATAAGTTCAGTTTCTACACCAAGACCATTGAGAATTCCTGCAAACTCAACCGCAATATAACCGCCGCCAACAATAACTGCTTTTTTAGGCTGTTGATCTAGATTGAATATTTCATTGGAACTAATGGCAAATTCTTTACCAGGTATCTCGGGGATAAAGGGCCAGCCGCCCGTAGCAATGAGTATTCTTTCAGCTGTGTAGTTAACACCATTGATAGAAACACGCTGAGGCGCTTCTATTTTAGCCCTACCTTGAATGATGGTTGCACCGCTATCTTTTAATAACTTTTGGTAAATACCGTTTAAACGGCTAATTTCAGCATTTTTATTGTCTCTGAGCGTATTCCAATCAAAGCTTGTACTGTAATTCTGATGCCAACCATAGCCCTGACTGGCGTGAAATAGTTCCGGGAACTGTGAGGCATAAACAAATAGTTTTTTCGGTACGCAGCCAACATTGACACAGGTGCCACCAAGATCGGACACTTCAGCAATAGCAACGCGTTTTCCTTTGGAGGCTGCGATCCTGGCAGTACGAACACCGCCAGAGCCAGCACCTATAACCAAAAGATCAAAATCAAATGACGTTGGCATTAGTCTTCCAGAGTATCTTGATTAAACCACTTCAATTTGTCGTGCAAGCCGACCACTGTACCAACAATAATCAGTGTCGGGGCTTTTGCTTCTGCAGTACGCACAATATTGGGTAGCGTGTCTAGGTTTCCAGTAAAGACCCTCTGTCTATCGGAAGTGCCTTTTTCAACGAGTGCAACAGGCATGTCGGCATTTAAGCCGTGAGCTTTAAGTTGTTCACAGATCGTTTCCAGTCCATTCAGGCCCATATAAAATACAAGAGTTTGATTAGGTTGAGCTAATTCATTCCAATTAAGTTCAAGTTTACCTGAGCGGTGATGCCCAGCAATAAAACGCACTGACTGAGCATGGTCTCTGTGTGTAAGAGGAATACCTGCATAGCTAGCACAGCCAGATGCCGCGGTAATTCCAGGTACCACTTGGAATGGGATGCCCTGTTCGGCTAGTGTTTCAAGCTCCTCACCGCCACGACCAAATATAAAAGGATCCCCACCCTTTAACCGAACAACACGATTGCCTTCCCGGGCATAATCAACCATTTTTTGATTGATATTGTCTTGGGTAACAGGATGATCACCCGCCGTTTTTCCAACATAGATTCGAGTGGCATCGCGGCGAACTAAATTTAGTACTGGTTTTGATACGAGTCGGTCATATAGCACTATATCGGCTTGTTGCATCAAGCGTATGGCTTTAAAGGTCAGTAGATCAGGGTCACCGGGGCCGCCACCAATTAGATAAACTTCGCCTATTTTAAACTCATTGGTATTGTTGAGTTTATCCTTTAATAGTCGTTCTGCTTCATTGAGATTGTTACTGTAAGCTTGCTCAGCTATTGGGCCAGCAAACACTTCTTCCCAGAAGGCTTTCCGATCGGCGCCATTAGAAAATTTAGCTTTTACTTTTTCTCTAAAGCTCCCGGCTAAAGCAGCGAGTTTACTCATACCGGCTGGAAATAGACTTTCAAGTTGCGTGCGTATCAAGCGCACTAAAACGGGTGCATCTCCCCCGCTTGAAATAGCGATTTGTATGGGTGAACGATCAACAATAGAGGGGAAAATAACGGTTGAGTAACCGGGGTCATCCACTACATTTGAGAGCATATGAGCTTGCTGTGCATGTTTGGACACTTCGCGGTTAAGTTCAGGATCATTGGTAGCGGCAATCACAAGAACGGCGTCTGGATTATTATCAATATACTGCTGATGATAAGGCGCTGTAATTAACTCAAGATTATGAGTGCCTTTTTTGGCATTGCTATCTCTCATTTCAATAAGATCGTTACAGTATTCTTTTGCTACTATGGTAATAAATGCATCAGCTTCAGCAACAAGTCTAACTTTTCGTAAAGCAATTTCACCACCGCCAATAACAATAACGCGCCGGCATTTTAAATTATGAAATAAGGGTAAAAAATCCATTAGTTAATATGTGTCATCCCGCCCATTAGTGGCTGTAAAACATCAGGTATAGCAATTGTGCCGTCTGACTGTTGGTAGTTCTCCATCACGGCAATAAGTGTGCGACCGACTGCTAAGCCCGAGCCATTGATAGTATGAAGGAACTCAGTTTTACCCTCAGCGTTTCTAAAGCGAGCTTTCATTCTACGTGCCTGAAAATCGGTAAAATTACTGCACGAAGATATTTCTCTGTAGGTATTTTGTGATGGCAACCACACTTCTAAATCGTAAGTTTTAGCCGACGAAAAGCCTAGATCCCCACCACAGAGAATTACTGTGCGATAAGGCAGGCCTAAGGCTTGCAAGATTGCTTCAGCATGACCTGTAAGGGCTTTATGAGCTTCATCGGATTGATCTGGATGAACAAATTGCACCATCTCAACCTTTTCAAATTGATGCTGGCGAATCATGCCGCGAGTATCTCTACCACTACTTCCCGCCTCACTTCTAAAGCATGGAGTATGGGATACATATTTAATTGGCAGTGTTTCAACAATCTCATTGCGATGAATATTGGTTACCGGTACTTCTGCCGTTGGTATTAAATAGTAATTGCGCTCGTCATCTAATTTAAAAAGATCTTCTTCAAACTTAGGTAACTGACCAGTACCAAACAGTGAATCTGAATTAACAATATAGGGGACATAGACCTCTTGGTAACCATGCTGCTCAATATGGGTGTTAAGCATAAACTGGGTTAATGCTCGGTGAAGTCGCGCGAGGCCACCACTCATTTGCGCAAAGCGAGAACCAGTAATCTTTGCTGCCCTATCAAAATCGAGCCCATTTAAACCACTACCGAGATCGACGTGATCTTTGACAGCAAAATCAAATTCATTGATCGTACCCCAACGACGAATTTCTACATTGTCGTCTTCGTCCTGTCCTTCTGGCACATCAGTATCAGGAATATTAGGGATTCCCTGAAGTAATGAGTCTAATTTGATTTGAACTTCAGATAATGCTGCATCAGCATCTGCACTGGCTTTTTTTAGTGCCTCGCCTTTGGCTTTTAAAGGTTCAATATCTTCGCCTTTAGATTTAGCTTCACCAATCAGTTTGCCCATACTTTTGGAATAAGTATTGCGCTCTTGCTGAATAGATTCAGCATTAAGCTGTAGCTCTTTACGCTGAGATTCAAGTGATAAAAACTCATCACAATTTAACTCAAAGCCTTTAACTTTAAGGCTTTGGGCAATGTTGTTTAGCTCCGAACGCAGTAGTTTCGGGTCAAGCATAATAAAATCCTTAAAACAATCGTGTAAGCCAGATGGCAAAAATAATAGCTACAAGGCACAGAGCTACTGTTGAGATAACATAGATAAGTGCCGCTAATTGGCCGCCATTTTGCCACAGACTGATAGCATCTAGCGAGAAAGTTGAAAATGTTGTGAATGCACCCAAAAAACCTACCATTAAAATATTGCGCGCCTGTTCGGGTAAGCCGCCCTTTTCAAGAATAAGTACATAGAGAACACCCATTAATAAGCTGCCAGCAACATTTACAGATAGGGTCGCAAAGGGGAACTTATAGCTGGTGACAGGTAGTAAGCATATACTCACCCAATACCGGCATACAGCGCCAAGCGCGCCACCTAGAGCAACGGAAATCCAATGCATTAGTGTTTATCCCTATTGTTTTTATCCAATGTACGAAGATAACGTAATTTTTCCGCTATTTTAACCTCTAGACCACGATCGGTGGGAAAATAATACTGTTTATCATTCAATTCTTCAGGCATATAGGATTCCCCAGCAGCATAGCCCTGGTCTTCGTTATGGGCATATCTGTAGTCTTTGCCATAATCTAACTCTTTCATAAGCTTTGTAGGGGCATTGCGTAAATGTAATGGCACCGCATAGCTAGGCATTGAGCGAATATCTGCCATCGCCGTCTTAAAAGCACTGTAGACAGCATTACTTTTGGCGGCGATAGCCAAATAGACCACAGCTTGGGCTAAGGCTAGCTCCCCTTCTGGGCTACCTAATCGCTCCTGAGAATTTGTGGCATTTAAGGCAATTTCAAGAGCCCTTGGATCGGCATTGCCAATATCTTCGCTGGCAATTCGTATTAATCGACGGGCTATGTATAGTGGATCACAGCCGCCATCAAGCATTCGACAGAGCCAGTACATAGAAGCATCGGGATTCGATCCTCTAATTGATTTATGCAAAGCAGAAATTTGATCATAAAAATACTCGCCCTTATTATCAAAGCGTCGGCCATCACCAACAAGTACCTGCTCAACAACCTCAGTAGTTAATTCTGACGTGTTTTCGCCAACCAGATCAGCGGCTATTTCAATTAAATTAAGCGCGCGTCTAGCATCACCATCAGCGGCATTAGCAACAAGTTCTAGGGCATATTTACTAATAGTTAAGGTCGAATTATTGTTTTTATTAAGCTCGGGTAATGCATTATTAATAATGGTTTTAATATCATCTAATGCAAGACTTTTAAGTACATAAACACGGCAGCGTGATAATAGCGCATTATTTAGTTCAAATGACGGGTTCTCTGTGGTGGCACCGATAAAAATAACGGTACCATCTTCTACATAGGGTAAAAACGCATCCTGTTGCGATTTATTAAAGCGGTGAACTTCATCGACAAATAATAGGGTTTTTCGACCCTGAGCATCCCGTTGTTGCTGAGCAATCGATATAGCGGCTCTTATTTCTTTAACTCCCGATAGAACCGCAGAAATAGCTTCAAAATGTGCATCTGCTGTATGTGCCACTATTTTGGCTAAGGTGGTTTTACCCACACCCGGCGGCCCCCAAAGAATCATAGAATGTGGCTGACCATGTTTAATGGCCTCTCTTAAGGGTTTTCCCTCACTGAGAATATGTTGCTGACCAAAAAAACCGCTGAGATCATGGGGTCGTCTTTTAGAGGCTAAGGGTTGATAGGTTTCTTGGTTAAAGAGATCAGTGGGCATGGTTTACAACATCCACTCCCAAGGGGATTTCAAAGGTAAAAAAATTGTCCTTAAATACAGGATTAAGGGTTAATTCTGTCAGCATTATTGTGGTGGTTTGACCCAGATTATCGGAAAAACTAATTGCGGATAAAATATCCCGTTTAAACTCAAGTGTTAAACCGGTATACAGTGAATTTGATTTAACTGGTTTTAGTAAAAATTGCAGTGTCGAACCTGCCAGATTATTCTGCTGTAAAACCTTAAAATTTTCAGGCAGTTGTTTTGGGTTCCCGAGCAGTAAGCTGATAGGGTTAGCTTCTGGGTTATTAATGTAAGGTTCGATAATAACCTGTTCCAAATCTGGGTCATAAAGCCATAGGTGTGAACCATTACTAACAATTGTTTGGGCGGCTGGTTGTAACACAGACCAGTAGATTTTATCCGGTTTTTGACCATGCAATACACCAGAGAGGGTTTGTAATGACTGACCTTTTTGATCGGTTAATAGCTGATTAAAATCAGCTGAAAAACTATTAATGGGGTTTAAAAGCTCCAAAAGTTGTTTTTCAGAGGCTTGAGTAGGCAAATTTGCCCAAGAGTCACTTGAGCTCAGCAATACAATAAGCGTCCAGCAAAAGGCTCTCATACTAATTAATGATTCCCTGATGAAGGTGCTAATACTTCCCTACTGCCATTGCTGCCCATAGGGCTGACAACCCCGCTAGCTTCCATCTGTTCAATCAGTCTAGCAGCACGGTTATAACCCACTCTGAGCTTGCGTTGAACTGAAGAAATTGAGGCCTTTCGTGTTTCCAGAACGAAGGCCACTGCTTCATCATACAAAGGATCATTTTCACCATTATCCTCGGATTCTTCGCTTGCACTAAATCCGGGAACAACCACAGCTGAAGAGGCTGCTTCATCAGTAATTTCATCAAGATAATTGGGCTCACCTCGGCGCTTCCAATCAGCCACAACCTTATGCACCTCGTGATCATCGACAAAAGCGCCATGGATTCTTTCGGGAACACTGGTACCCGGGGGTAGATAGAGCATATCACCATGCCCCAATAATTGTTCAGCCCCACCCTGATCTAAAATAGTTCGTGAATCAATTTTGGAAGATACTTGAAAGCCAATCCTTGAGGGGACATTCGCTTTAATCAAGCCGGTAATCACATCGACTGAAGGACGTTGCGTTGCCAGGATAAGGTGTATGCCAGCTGCCCTTGCCTTCTGAGCAATTCGTGCAATTAACTGTTCAACTTTTTTGCCGACGATCATCATCATATCGGCAAACTCATCGACCACCACAACAATATAGGGAAGTGTTCCTAAAACGGGCGCCTCTGGTGGTTCTTGGGTTTCATCCCAACCCATTTCATCAGGATTAAACACCCAGAGAGGGTCGGTAATTGGATTGCCAGATTTAATGGCATCTTCAATTTTACGATTATAGCCAGCAATATTTCTAACCCCTAGAGCAGCCATCAACTTATATCTGCGTTCCATTTCACCCACACACCAACGCAATCCACTAGAGGCATCTTTCATATCGGTAATAACAGGTGTTAATAGATGGGGTATATCATCGTATACAGATAATTCAAGCATCTTCGGATCAATAAGAATTAACTTTACTTCTTCTGGTGATGCCTTAAATAACAAGCTTAATAGCATGGCATTGATACCAACGGACTTGCCAGAACCCGTTGTACCTGCCACTAATAAATGCGGCATCTTTGCTAGATCTGCAACGACGGGCACGCCAGCAATATCATTACCTAAGGCAAGAGTAAGTGGAGAGCTAGAACTGTCATATGCATCAGAAGTTAGCACTTCACTCAGACGTACCATCTCTCTGGTCTCATTAGGTATTTCAATGCCAACAACAGATTTACCCTGAATGACCTCAACGACACGTACGCTAATAACCGCCATAGATCGAGCTAAATCTTTAGCTAGTCCGGTAATACGGCTTACTTTGATACCTGCAGCAGGTTGAATTTCAAATCTTGTCACCACTGGACCTGGAAGAACTTCGACCACTGTAGCGCTAATACCAAAATCCTGAAGTTTAACTTCTAAAAGACGCGATAAATGTTCAAGCGATTCATCGGAAAAGCCGGTATTAGTTGATTTGTCCTGTGCGTCCAGAAGGTTTAATGGCGGAAGCACGCCAACCAACTTTTCATCGACAAATAAAGGCTGTTGTTTTTCCCTTTCCACTCGCTTACTATTTTTAGCTTTAACTTCGGGTGCGCTAATCGTTACAGGCTTGCGCTGTTTCTTCATTTTTGTTGCGGCTTCAACCTTTAATGAGCGCCCCTCCTTGGATTCCTTAGCGATATTTTTTTCAATCTGCTTGCGTCGAATTTCACTAAAAGTCATGGATAACCAAGTAGTAAAAGCCATGCTAATCACGCCGAGATAATCGATCAGGGCAATCCATGAAATCTCGGCAAAAACAGTCAATCCAAAAAAGAACAGAGAAAGTAAAATAACCGTGGCGCCAGTAAAACTAAATACTTCGAGTACTGACTCGCTAATGGTTTTTCCCAGCACGCCGCCAAACCCAGATGGATAGATGGTTAGCGTGTCAAACTGGATATTGGCAAGCGATGTAGCACTGACCATAACTAACACAAACCCAATTAGGTGTAAGCTGAAAGTTACAGAGTCAAATGGTAGTGATTCTTTAAGCAAGCAGGTACGTAAAATTTGTAAAGCTCTGGCGGCAAGCAATAATGGGAAAAGAAACGCCATGGCACCGAATAGGTTGAAAAATATATCGGCAAACAGAGCACCTGCAGGACCAATGGCGTTTTCCACCTGATGTGTGGTCGCGGTTTTTGACCAACCCGGATCCTCTGGTGAATAGCTTAATAAAGCCACCATCATGATTAGGCAAAGTGCAATACAACCAATAAGAGCACCTTCAGTAAGAAGCTGCTTGGACCGAGTTTCAGTATCAGTCTGATTGGTTGGAGTCGAGTTATTTGGTTTTGTTTTTTTATTACTCAAGGTTAAAGCCCTATTAGCTCTGTAAAGCCCTAATTGTAGCTTAATTTTACTTAAACACCATGCTCAACAGTTATATTGCTAATTATATAAAGAAATTAAAAAATTAATTGGTGACTGATCAAGATATCATTATGATAGTCACCTTATTTAACGGTTTAAAAAACCATACATTAAACTTTAATATCCGAGAAAAATTATGTCTGATGTGCAACATTACCCTCTTATCATCCTAGGTTCAGGTCCCGCTGGCTGGACTGCTGCAGTGTATGCCGCACGAGCAAACCTCAACCCTGTAGTTATCACCGGAATTCAGCAAGGCGGCCAGTTAACCACGACCACAGATGTAGATAACTGGCCCGGGGATGATCAAGGCGTTCAGGGGCCTGAACTTATGCAACGAATGCAGCGCCATGCCGAGCGTTTTGATACTCAGACAATTTTTGATCATATTGAATCAGTACAACTTACGGAACGCCCTTTCAAACTTGAAGGCACTCAGTCATATACCTGTGATTCATTAATTATTGCCACTGGTGCTTCAGCTCAGTATTTGGGTCTGCCGTCTGAAGAGGCATTTATGGGTAAAGGCGTATCCGCCTGTGCTACCTGTGATGGGTTTTTCTACAGAAATAAAAAGGTAGCCGTGATTGGTGGCGGTAATACAGCGGTCGAAGAAGCCCTCTATTTATCGAATATCTGTTCAGAGGTTGTATTGGTTCATCGAAGAGATAGTCTACGTGCGGAAAAAATGCTGCAGGACAAGCTTTTTGAGAAAGAGCGTGACGGTAATATCACTGTCGAATGGAATCACAACCTAAAAGAGGTGTTAGGTGATGATGCGGGTGTGACAGGTCTAGAACTAGCCGACAATGATGGCGCTACTAAACAGATCGATGTTGCCGGTGTGTTTATTGCTATTGGTCACAAACCTAATACCGATATATTTGCCCAACAGTTGAATATGAAAGATGGCTATATCACCATTGCTGGCGGTATGGCAGGAAATGCCACAGAAACCAGTATAAAAGGTGTGTTTGCTGCTGGTGATGTTGCCGATCATGTTTATCGTCAAGCAGTTACCTCAGCAGGAACAGGCTGTATGGCGGCACTTGATGCTGAACGCTTTTTAGACGCATAAATGCAATTAGCCGTATTAGATTCACATAAACCTGAATTCCCCGATCCTAATACTGCATTAGATGATCCCGATGGTTTACTGGCTGTAGGGGGAAATCTTCAGCCAGACACCCTTCTATCCGCCTATTATCAGGGCATCTTTCCTTGGTATAACGAAGATGATCCGCTGCTTTGGTGGTCGCCCAGTATTCGCTGCGTCATTGATCCTATAAGTCTTCATATTTCTAAAAGCTTACAAAAACAACTTAGAAATCAACACTATCATGTGACATTTAATCAATCCTTTATACAGGTTATGGAAGCCTGCGCGCAGCGAGATTATAAAACTGATACATGGATAAATAGCGATATGATTATGGCCTATACTGAATTAAATTGTTTGGGTAAAGCCCATTCAGTTGAAATTTGGCAGGATAAAAAGCTTGTAGGTGGAGCCTATGGTGTGGCAGTCGGCGGTGTATTTTGTGGTGAATCGATGTTTAGTTATCAGCCAAATGCATCAAAAATAGCTCTAGTTCACCTCTGTGATCATATAGTACAGCTAGGCTTTAAGCTAATTGACTGCCAGCTAGTGACCGATCATTTAATCTCAATGGGCGCAAAATCATTGGACAAAAGTATATTTCTACAAAAGCTTAAACAGTGGCGTGATTGTGAAATTAAATGGAGTAACCAATATTTATCAGTCAATACCGATAAATAATTGATTGTTAGGCGAGTAAAGTTTTTATAATGACTTTGCTATATTGAGCAATTTAAGGCAAACTGCGCGCTTTTTACAGAGCACTAAAGATTATTTATGGCAAAAGAAGATCACATAGAATTTGACGGTGAGGTAATTGATACCCTGCCTAATACCATGTTCAAGGTAAAACTTGAAAATGATCATGTTATTACTGCGCATATCTCAGGAAAAATGAGAAAGCATTACATTCGTATTCTTACGGGTGATAAGGTGAAAGTAGAAATGACACCATACGACCTAACTAAAGGCCGTATTACTTTCCGCGAAAGATAAATACTACGCTATGGAGCTCTAAGCTTCAGTAAGCTCCATAGCCTCTATAGTAATTTTCAGCGCATCGTCTTTAACTGTTACTAAGACTGTACCGCCGCGCTGACTTAAAGATCCAAACAACACCTCTTCCGCAAGCGGCTTCTTAATCTTTTCCTGGATTAAGCGATCCATTGGTCGCGCCCCCATTTTTGCATCATAACCATTGACGGCAAGCCACTCTCTAGCCTCATTGTCGACATTGAGGAAAACCTTTTTCTCATCCAACTGGTTTTGCAGTTTGACCAAAAACTTATCGACCACCGTGGCGATAACATTTAGCGGTAGGCTACCGAATTGAACAATAGTATCCAGACGATTTCTAAATTCTGGAGTAAAGGTTTTCTTAATGTCTGTCATAGCATCTGAGCTATGATCCTGTTTAGCAAAACCAATAGAAGTTCGATCAAGGCTTTCAGCACCGGCATTGGTGGTCATAATTAAGATAATATTTCTAAAATCAGTTTTACGACCGTTGTTATCAGTTAATGTACCGTGGTCCATTATCTGCAGTAATAAATTAAAGATATCTGGGTGGGCTTTTTCTACCTCATCAAGCAGTACCACACCATGGGGCTGCTTAGCCACGGCTTCGGTTAACAGACCGCCTTGATCAAAGCCGACATATCCCGGAGGTGCACCAATAAGCCTCGATACTGCATGTCGCTCCATATACTCCGACATATCAAAGCGAATTAAAGGTATACCCAATAATTTAGCCAGCTGACGACTCATTTCTGTTTTACCGACACCCGTAGGTCCAGCAAATAAGAAGCTACCAATGGGTCGCTCCCCTTCTCTAAGACCTGCGCGAGCAAGTTTAATAGCACTCGTAAGAGCATCGATGGCAGGGTTTTGACCAAATACCACTAGACGAAGTTGATCATCTAAACCCTTAAGTTTAGATTTATCCGAAGAAGAAACCGTCTTAGCGGGAATTTGCGCTATTTTGGCGATAATTAGTTCAATATCGGATACACCGATGGTTTTTTTCTGCCGACTTTTAGGTTGTAGACGCTGAAAGGCACCCGCTTCATCAATCACATCAATTGCCTTGTCGGGCAAGAAGCGATCAGTAATATGTTTACTAGAAAGATCAGCAGCAGCCTTGAGTGCAGTATTGGTGTATTTAAGATTGTGGTGATCTTCAAATTTTTCGCGCAAGCCTTTTAAAATTAAATAGGTCTCGGCTGCAGAGGGCTCGACCACATCAACTTTTTGGAAACGACGTGAAAGTGCACGATCCTTATCAAAAAACTCTCTATATTCTTGAAAGGTAGTAGAACCAAAGCACCTTAATTCACCCGATGACAAAAGGGGTTTTAATAAATTAGAGGCATCCATTACACCACCGGAAGCTGAACCAGCACCAATAATGGTATGGATTTCATCAATAAATAAAATGCTTTTGTCTCGATCAAGTAATTCATTGACCAAACCTTTTAAGCGTTTTTCAAAATCACCTCTATATTTAGTGCCGGCAAGAAGACCGCCGAGATCAAGGGAGTAAATGGTAAAGTCGAGTAATGGTTCTGGGGCATTACCTTCAACAATTAACAGAGCAAGCCCTTCAGCTATAGCAGTTTTACCAACCCCAGACTCACCCACCAATAAAGGATTGTTTTTACGGCGGCGAATAAGGGTTTGCCCGACACGGTCTAATTCTTTGGCCCGACCCACTAATGGGTCGAGGTCACCCTGCTCTGCTTTATCATTTAAGTTAATAGTAAATTGAGCTAAAAGCTGTCCGTCAGTCGATGACTCATCTGTTTGTTTGTCAGCTTGATGGTAATCCGACTCTATGCCGTCAACCGACATATCATCATTAGGTACTTTGGAGATGCCATGTGCTATAAAATTAACCACATCTACACGTGCAATATTTTGTAGACGTAAAAAGTAAACTGCCTGACTTTCTTGCTCGCTAAAAATAGCGACAATAACATTGGCTCCAACAACCTCTTCATTGCTGCTAGAGCTGACTTGGAAAACAGCTCTTTGAAGAACGCGCTGAAAGCCATGGGTGGGCTGGACTTCAATCTCTTCATATTGACCCTGTGTCTTAGGAATTTTTGAAATCGTTGCGTCAATAAACTCGATTAGGTCCTGTCTTAGTATGCTCAGATCAACGCCACAGGCGCTCAAAACTTGAACCGCTGATTTATCATCTAGTAGAGCCAGCAATAGATGTTCTACCGTCATAAATTCATGGCGTTTCTCCTGTGCATTTTTATAGGCACGATTGAGAGTTACTTCTAAATCTTTGCTGAGCATAGTTAGGACTCTTTTTGATTACAGGGTTCAAATTCACAGCGCAATGGATGCTGGTTACTCTGAGAATACTCATTTACCAGAGACACCTTTGTAGCGGCTACATCCTCAGTGTAAATACCGCAAACACCTTTGCCTGAATGATGTATATCAAGCATTATTTTGGTCGCCTTTTCGGTTGAGTGAAAGAAAAATTGCACCAAAAGCTCCACCACAAAATCCATTGGAGTGTAGTCATCATTCAAAAGAATCACCTGATACATAGGCGGTTCTTTAATTTGTGGTCTAGCTTCCTGGATCGCTGTATCCCCATGATCATAAAATGGGGTTTGATTTTTTTCACTCATATTATTCGACCATAATTTTCATACGCAATAATAATTTTATACCACAAGGGTTTCAATGGTAGAACTTTACATAATAAATAAAAAGGTATGCCCTTAGACTAAAAACAATCAATTTCTTACTATACTTAGGTTGAGTGGTTATTTGTCACTCTATTTAACTGCTTATACAAGGAAGAAGGCGATACATTATGGCAGATTCAGGGACGATTAAATGGTTTAGTAATGCAAAAGGATTTGGTTTTATTGTCAATGATAATAGCGCTCAAGATATATTTGTTCATTATAGCTCTATTGTTAGTGATGGTTACAAGACACAAAAGTCGGGTCAAGTCGTCAACTATGAAGTAAAACAAGGTGATAAGGGTTTACATGCTGAAAAGGTTGTTCCAGTATTTGAAGAGAAAAAACTGAGGAATAAAAAAAAGGTTTACTAATTACAGCTTCAAAGATGCTGAATAATAATAAGCTGCCCTAATTTGATGGATGATAAATTAGGGCAGCTTGTTGTTGGTGTTACATATTGGCGATAATTGCGTCGCCAAATTCAGAGCATGATTGCAGTATTGCATCATCCATTAATCGTTCGAAATCATAGGTAACAGTCTTATTTGAGATTGCGCCTTCGATACCAGAGACAACAAGATCTGCTGCATCAAACCAACCCAAGTGACGAAGCATCATTTCTGCAGAGAGAATCAATGAGCCCGGATTAACTTTATCCTGTCCTGCATACTTAGGTGCTGTACCGTGTGTCGCTTCAAAGATAGCAACATCATCAGAAAGGTTTGCGCCAGGAGCAATACCAATTCCACCCACCTGAGCGGCTAAAGCATCAGAAATATAATCACCGTTAAGGTTAAGTGTTGCAAGCACACTATACTCATCGGGTCTAAGAATAATTTGCTGCAGCATGGCATCAGCAATTACATCTTTAATGATAATCTGCTCACCGGTGTTAGGGTTCTTGATAACATGCCAAGGTCCGCCATCTAGTGGCTCAGCGCCAAACTGTTCACGAGCAACTTCGTATCCCCAGTCACAGAAAGCACCTTCGGTAAACTTCATAATATTGCCTTTATGAACAAGAGTTACAGAAGGCTTGTTTTGATCAATTGCATATTGGATAGCTTTTGATACTAAGCGTTTGGTACCCTGCTCCGATACCGGCTTAACACCAATACCACAGTTTTCGTCAAAACGGATCTTTTTAACACCCATCTCATTTTGCAAGAAGTCGATAACCTTACCGACTTCTTCAGTACCTGCACGCCACTCGATACCGGCGTAAATATCTTCTGAGTTTTCACGGAAAATACACATATCAACCTTGTTAGGCTCTTTTACGGGTGATGGAACACCCGTAAACCAACGCACTGGACGTTGGCAAACAAAGAGATCTAGCTCTTGACGAAGCGCAACATTGAGAGATCTAAAGCCACCACCTACAGGTGTAGTTAATGGGCCTTTAATTGATACGGCATAATCTTTAATAGCTTCTAGCGTTTCAGCAGGAAACCAATCGCCATCGTATTTATCGGCAGCTTTCTCACCACAAAAGACTTCCATCCATGAAATTTCTTTGTCACCGTTATAGGCTTTTTTAACAGCCGCATCGATAACTTTGATCATCACTGGAGTGATATCGTAACCAATACCATCCCCTTCGATATAAGGAATAATTGGGTTGTTAGGAACGTTTAAGCTAAGGTTGCTATTGACTGAAATCTTTTCGCCAGATTGCGGAATCTGGATGTGCTGATATCCCATTAAGATTCTCCAAGGAGTGATGTTGTGAGTATGAAATGCTTCTAAAATATTTAAGACGCACATTTTACACGTTTTACGCGCTTTTTTAACCCTGTTTCCTATAGAATATGCGTTTTAGAGGTAAAACAGTGTCAAAATTGATTTTATTTAACAAACCCTTCCATGTGTTAAGTCAATTTACTGATGAAGCAGGTCGGCAAACGCTTGCTGATTTCATAAAAATTAAGAGTGTCTACCCAGCTGGTCGTTTAGATTATGACTCTGAAGGCTTATTGTTATTAACCGATGATGGACAACTTCAGTCCCTAATCAGCCATCCAACACACAAACTCAATAAAACCTATTGGGCACAGGTTGAGGGACAGGTAGATAGCGCTCATTGTCAGCAACTTAAGTCAGGTGTTCAGTTAAAAGATGGGCCGGCATGCGCGGTGAGTTGTAAACCTATACAGCCGCCCAAAATCTGGTCAAGAGTGCCACCTATTAGAGAGCGAAAAACAGTGACTGATAGCTGGCTTGAGTTAACTATCAATGAAGGTCGAAATCGTCAAGTAAGGCGTATGACCGCTGCTGTTGGATTGCCTACATTACGACTTGTTCGCAGCCGTATTGGCAATCTCAGCTTAAATCAATTATCCCTGGGTGAGATAAAACAGTTTCAAGCTCGTAATGCTAATGAGCTTTATAATCAGTTTCTAAAGGAATAAAACAGCGATGCCCGATAAAATTCATCTGACAGTGGCCACGGTAGTTAAGCGCGATAACAACTTCTTGATGGTAAAAGAGACAGAATTCGGTCGTAGTGTAATCAATCAACCCGCTGGCCATGTTGAACCCGGTGAAGATATTATCGACGCCGCAATCAGAGAAACCTATGAAGAAACCGGCTGGAACGTAGAAATTGAAAACCTTATAGGTATATACAGTAGCAAAGCAAAAGTAAGCGGTATTACTTATTATCGCCTAGCTTTTTCCGCCCGTGAGATTTCTCATGATGAGCAAGCATGCATTGATCCAGATATTGACGAGGTTCTTTGGTTAACTATGGAACAGATTACAAGCAATAGTGACCGTCTTCGCAGTGAGCTGGTTATCTCCTGCATCAATGACTTCAATCAGGGTTCGATTTTTCCTTTGGAAATATTTCGTAACCGCTTATAGTGTGCAACCTCAAAACTAAGGCACAAACAACGATTAATGAGTAGCTTAGAAAAAGTAATAGTCGGCATGTCCGGCGGCGTGGATAGCTCGGTCGCAGCCCTACTTCTAAAACAGCAGGGTTATCAGGTTGAGGGGCTATTTATGAAAAACTGGGATGAGGATGACGGTTCAGAATACTGTACAGCCATTCAAGATCTAGAGGATGCTCAGCAGGTATGCGATAAGATTGGTATACCACTGCATACGGCAAACTTTGCCGCTGACTACTGGGATAATGTCTTTGAGCACTTTTTAGCAGAATATAAGGCTGGACGAACCCCTAACCCAGATATTCTGTGTAATAGAGAAATAAAATTTAAAGTGTTTCTCGAATACGCCGAAATGTTGGGTGCTAACTATATAGCCACTGGTCACTATGTTCGTCGCGGCAATAATAATGGGCAGGCTACTCTTTTGAAGGGCTTAGATAATAACAAGGATCAAAGTTATTTTTTACATGCGGTCAATGAGTCGGCAATAAATCGTTCACTTTTTCCGATAGGAGAATTAGAAAAATCTGAAGTAAGAGAAATCGCAGAAAAAAATGGCTTTGTCACCTCCAAGAAAAAAGACAGTACTGGCATCTGCTTTATTGGAGAACGGCGCTTTAGTGACTTTTTACAGCAATACCTTCCCGCCCAGCCGGGACGAATGCTCACGCCTGATGGGGTCGATATGGGCGAGCATCAAGGGCTTATGTTTTATACGCTTGGGCAGCGCCAAGGTCTTGGTATTGGCGGGGTTAAAGATGCCAGCGATGAGCCTTGGTTTAGTTTAGAGAAAGATCTTGAAAATAATATTTTAATTGTGGGTCAGGGTACTGAGCACCCTCTTCTGTTCAATAATAACTTAACTGCCTCAGGCATACATTGGATCAATGATGCGCCATTGGGACAGCTTGAGTGCTATGCTAAAACTCGTTATCGGCAACCCGATCAAAGTTGTAAGTTAACTTTGGATAAATCTGGTGCCTGCTATGTAGTGTTTGATCAACCTCAGCGGGCTATAACCCCGGGTCAGTCGGTGGTGTTCTATCAAAATGATCAATGTTTAGGTGGCGGCGTGATTGATAAAGCATGGCGATCATAGGCTAATATAAATATTTGTAGAGATAAATAATTTGTTTTCCAAACCATCAAAACAACAGGCGCTGGCATTGGCCGCTATCTTTCAGGCTTCAAATCAAGTGTATAAGCTTGCCTATAACGGCGTTTCAGATAAAGAAACAATGTCATTTGCTATGTCTACCTTACTTAATCAGGATCCTGATAGCCTAGATCAGCTGTATGGTTCTATCGACAATCTACAGGATGGTTTGGATAGTATGAAAATGTTCTTAGAAAATGCTAACAACGTATCCGAATCAAAATATAAAGAAGTTATAGGCTATGTGATGTCGTCCATTCATCTAGCCAGTAAGCTTTCTAATGATAATGAACTGCTAACAAAAATTGAGAATGGCATTGATAATGCGCGGCAACAGGCCGAGCATTTTTCCATTACTCATGACAATGTATATAGTAATGTTGGTTCTCTCTATCAAGACACTATCAGCAATATGCGCCTGCGAATACAGGTAATGGGTTCTGCCGTTTATTTACAACAGTCAGCAGTCGCTGCCAGAATACGCTGTATGCTTTTTTCAGCCATAAGAAATGCTTTTCTTTGGCGACAGCTCGGTGGCAAAAGACGCCATCTTTTAATGCAGCGAAAAGCATTTCTTAAAGTAATTAACCAGCTTTGAAAAATAGTTTTTACTCTGTAACACAACTCTGAAATCTATTTATAAAACAGTTATAATTGGCGATTAAAATTTTCACTCTTTTTTGGAACTATCTATCTTATGCAAGATTTGCCTCTTTCAGCACTAAGCGCGGTTTCCCCAATCGATGGCCGCTATGGTTCAAAAACATCTCAGCTTCGCGATATCTTTAGCGAATATGGCTTAATTCGTTTTCGTGTTTTAGTTGAAGTTCGCTGGTTACAGCAGTTGAGCCAGCACTCGCAAATTTCTGAGGTAAAACCATTTTCTGATGAAGCTAATCAGGTTTTAAATGATCTGGTTGATAATTTTACCGTTGAGCAGGCACAGCGAATAAAAGAGATAGAAAGTACTACTAACCACGACGTTAAAGCGGTTGAATACTTTATCAAAGAAACTATAGCCAACAATGCCGAATTAAATGCGGTCAGTGAATATATTCATTTTGCCTGTACCTCTGAGGATATTAATAACCTATCCCATGCACTAATGCTTAAAGCGGGTCGTGATTTAGTGGTTGTGCCAGCCCTTACAGAAATTACCGACAAACTGGCTAAAATGGCAAAATCATTTGCTGATGTACCCATGTTGTCACGTACTCATGGTCAAACCGCATCTCCAACTACTGTAGGTAAAGAAATAGCTAATGTGGTGTATAGATTACGTCGTCAGGTAGATCAGATTAACGCAGTGCCTCTGCTTGGTAAAATCAATGGCGCAGTGGGTAACTATAACGCTCACCTTTCTGCTTACCCTGATATTGACTGGGCAAATAATGCCCAGCAGTTTATCGAAGGCTTAGGATTGAGTTTTAACCCCTATACCACGCAAATAGAGCCTCATGACTATATGGCAGAGCTATTTGATGCCCTATCGCGTTCAAACACCATTCTGATCGATTTTGCGCGGGATATCTGGGGTTATATTTCATTGGGTTACTTCAAGCAAAAAACCATTGCTGGTGAAGTTGGCTCATCAACTATGCCGCACAAGGTAAATCCTATCGATTTTGAAAATGCTGAAGGCAATATGGGCCTAGCCAATGCCCTTTTCGGTCATTTAACCGCCAAATTACCTATCTCGCGCTGGCAGCGTGATCTTACCGATTCCACGGTATTACGTAATATGGGCGTCGGTATGGGCTATTCAATGATTGCCTATGCTTCACTTAATAAAGGTTTAGGCAAACTTGAGCTCAATAAGGATCGTTTACAAGAAGATCTGGATAACTGCTGGGAAGTTCTCGCAGAGCCAATTCAAACAGTAATGCGTCGCTATGGCATTGACAAGCCTTACGAAAAACTTAAAGCCCTTACACGAGGCAATACAATCGATCAAGCGACCATAAAGGCCTTTGTAGAGGGGTTAGATATGCCCGATCAGGCCAAAGCTGATCTTATCGCTATGTTACCCAGTACCTATATTGGTAATGCGATAGAACAAGCGAAAAAGATCTAAATAGACCCATGTCGAGCTTTCCAGTACTAGGCAATATAACAGCACAGCAGTTTCTCGCAGAGTACTGGCAGAAAAAACCTTTATTGATCCGCAATGCGATACCCAATTTTCAGCCACCGGTTGATGGCAATGATATAGCCGGTTTAGCCTTAGAACCTGATGTAGAATCTAGGTTAGTGGTTGGCAGTGATTGGCAAATAGAACATGGCCCTTTTGAAGAACGACGTTTTCAATCACTCCCTGAGAGAGAGTGGACATTATTAGTTCAGGCAGTTGACCTATGGATACCGGAAGTTGCCAATATTCTAGATCATTTTGGCTTTCTACCGCGCTGGCGTATAGACGATATTATGGTGAGTTATGCCACTGATGGTGGCAATGTCGGCCCTCATTATGATAATTATGATGTTTTTCTATTACAGGGTGAGGGTCAACGCCAATGGTCTGTCGGTGGACTCTGCGATCAAGATAGTGCCCTATTACCCCATCCAAATTTGCGTATTCTTGCCAACGAGCAGTTCCATCACCAGTGGACACTAAATTGTGGCGATATGCTGTATTTGCCACCTAAACACAGTCACCACGGTGTCGCTATAGGAGAATGCACTACATACTCTATTGGTTTCCGAGCGCCTACTGTTACCGAAATGCTCGATGATCTCACTACAGAACTAATGAGCATGGGCACAAACAATGATACGTTTAAAGATCCAGTCCTAACGCCAGATATGGCTAACCAACCTATTTCTAGTGCTTATTTAGAACAAATTAGAGCGCTGCTAAACAAAACATTAGATGATGATGAGCTTCTACTCAACTGGTTTGCTCAGTTTATGACCCAACCCAAATACCCTGAATTAGTTGATGTGACGGATGAACTAAGAAATGCTGCTATTGATATATCTGAAGACACTTACAAAGAATACCTTAATGGTCAGTCTTAATTTTTCTTCAAGGATCAATTACCTTGTGGAATAGCTGCTGCACCCTGGCGTCTGGGATCTGCACTGCCAACTAGGTATTGACCATTGGTAGCAATGCTTTGAGTGGAACCAAGAACCCGTGAAGAGGTTGAAATATCATGCCCCATTGATTTAAGCAGGCGCAGGCTATCAACTGAGATTCCTTTTTCATAAAAGACCCTATCTGGAAGCCACTGATGATGAATTCTAGCGGCTGAAGTGGCTTCAGCAATACCCATATCAAATTCGATACTGTTTAGAATCATCTGCAAAACAATAGTGATAATTGTACTTCCGCCTGGACTACCGGAAGCCAGTGTTGGTTTGTTATTGGCATTAAATACAATGGTGGGTGTCATAGATGATAGTGGTCTTTTATAAGGTTCAACAGCATTGGCTGTGCCACCTATCAGGCCATAACCATTAGCAGAACCTGGTTTAGCAGAAAAATCATCCATCTCGTTATTAAGTAAAAAACCCGCGCCATCAACCGCTATACCATTGCCATAGGCAAAATTAAGGGTGTAAGTATTTGTCACTATATTGCCCTGCTTATCCCATGTAGAATAGTGGGTAGTTTCTTCACTTTCAGAGTTTTTGGCAGCTACCCATTTTTCCAGTCCTGGATAAACATCTTTTGACTGGCGTGCTTTATGAGGATTGATCTGCTGGCTTAGAGCTTTGGCATAGTTTTTATCAATAAGCTGATTAATCGGTACTGGAGTAAAATCTGGGTCGCCTAAATAAAGGCTACGATCAGCGTAGGCTGAGCGCATAGCTTCAGTTAAATGATGTATATAAGCCGCTGAGTTATGGCCCATTGGCATTAGCTCGAAGTTTTCTAGAATATTTAACATCTGTACCAAATGTATACCGCCAGATGAGGGCGGCGGCATGGCGCAAATTTTGTGATCCCTGTAGGTTCCGCAAACTGGCTTTCGCTCTATAACCTTATAACCGGCTAAATCTTGAAGTGATATTAGGCCACCCGATCGTTGCATTTGATCCACTATTAGATCAGCAGTTTTTCCTTTATAGAAGCCGTCTGTACCCTGCTTTGATATTCTTTGTAGAGTTGCACTTAAATCAGACTGTATAAATAAATCGCCAGGTTTGTAGTGACTACCATCAGGCTTGTAAAAGTAGTTTTTAGAGGCGCTGTGTTGTTGTAATCGCTGTTTGCTTTGGAGTAGTGAATCAGACAGATCATAATTAACCTCAAAACCCTGACTAGCCAATTTTATTGCAGGCTTAAGAACATCTTTAATTGACATGCTTCCATAGTGATCTAGGGCATAAAGTAGACCAGCAACCGTACCGGGTACACCGGAAGATTGAGCGCTGTAACGTGCTTTTTGGTTATCGACATTACCTTCTTGATTAAGAAACATATCCCTGCTGGCTGTGGAAGGTGCCATTTCACGATAGTCGATAGCAATGGTTTTATTTTTATCAGCCAGATGAACAAGCATAAAACCCCCGCCACCAAGGTTACCCGCTCTGGGCAATGTAACCGCTAGGGCAAAACCTGTGGCTACAGCCGCATCGATAGCGTTGCCACCTGCTTCAAGAATATCGGCCCCCACTTTGCTAGCAATTTCTTCTTGTGAAACTACCATACCGAGTTGGCTGACTACGGGGTGAAAGCGTGCATTTTTATCTAGAATTGGGTTGTCGAGGGAGTCAGAATAAACCAAAACCGCATTTAGAGAGATCAAGATTCCTAGGCAGGCAGGCATAAAAAATCTACTTATAATAAGCACGATACGACATTCCTTTTGTATAAAATCATGTAGCAATTTGTATATTCTAAGGACTATACCAAAATTACCGAGGTTTTTTTCTGAGGGTTTTGCAAAATAATTAAAATAGCCAACAAAGGAAGCAGATTAATGTGATAAAAATCGGTATAATTTAACGTATAACGATGTGTTTTTAATTTACTTTGAGCTAATCAACTTGAATACAGAATTTCTCGGTAAAAAGATATCTGGTCTATTTACAATTCCCTCTGGCATTGTCACCACGGCGACTTCAATAATCCAAGCCACGTTTGATGATATTCCTCAAATTGGGGTAATTACTACCAAAAGTGTTGGCCTTGAACAGCGCGCGGGTAATCGTGAACCAGTTTACAGTCAATATGCCCCTGGTTGTTTTGTTAATGCGGTGGGTCTTACCAATCCCGGTGCAAAGGTCGCCGCTGAGCTAATGGCTGATTTAAGGGTGCCTGAAGATCGCTTTTTATTGACCTCAATTTTTGGTGGTAGTGTTGAAGAATTTGTCGAAGTGGCAAAGATAATGGCACCAGTGTCGGATGGTCTCGAGCTCAACCTATCATGCCCTCATGCTACTGGCTATGGTATGGCAATGGGACAGGACCCCGCTTTAGTTAAAGAAATAACGGCCGCTGTTAAAGCTGCTGTTGATATACCTGTGGTACCTAAATTAACGCCAAACACTCCAAATATCGCTGAAATTGCCCTTGCTGCGGCTGAAGGTGGTGCTGATGCTATCTGTGCGATCAATACACTTGGTCCTGGCTATACCGCCGCTCATGGTCACCCTGTGTTAAGTAATGGTGCTGGCGGTATGTCCGGCAAAGCGGTATTGCCAATAGCTTTAAAATGTATTCGTGAAATACGCGCAGTCTGTGATTTGCCCATTATTGGGTGTGGCGGTATAAGCAGTGCGGATGATGTTAGACAAACAATGGATGCGGGTGCCGATATCATCGGGGTTGGCTCAGCTCTAACCGGTCTAACCACTGATGAAATGTGTGATTATTTTAATCAGTTAGAATCTGATATTTGCTTTTCTTCAAATAAAGCTGAAAATCATATCCGCTATGATATCGACATGAACTTTGAGCCTGTGGTTCTGGTTAAAAATGAGCGTATCTGTGACGATATCTGTGTACTCACCTTTGATCGTAAGATTAATATCCAAGCTGGTGAATTTGTTTTCTTATGGGTTCCGGGTGTGGGCGAAAAACCCTTCTCTGCCCTTGCTGATGACCCCTTTCAACTAGCCGTTATTGATGTGGGCATATTTACTCACGCCTTGATGGATCTTAAAGTAGGTACCGAAGTTTACGTTAGAGGCCCACACGGCATTGCTGTTCAGCCTCATGAAGGTGCCAAGATAATGGCGGTAGCCGGTGGTACGGGCCTAGCCGCTGTTTATCAGCTTGCAAGAGACTTTGGCAATGCCGAAATCTTTACCGGTGCTCGTTCTGCTGAGCGACATTATTACCTTGATGAGTGCAAAAAAATTGCCGATGTGCATATAGCGACTGATGACGGCAGTCTCGGCTTTAAAGGTTTTGTTACCGAGATGCTTCGCGCCCGCTTGCAAGAAATGTCTAAGCAAGAATTAGAAAACATTATGTTTTATAACTGTGGCCCTGCGCCGATGGTGCATGCAGCTGCATCAGTGCAACGTGAGTTTTGTGGCGACCATCAAATTCACAGTGCTATTGACTACCTAACCAAGTGCGGTGTCGGTATCTGTGGAGCCTGTGCTACGCCTGAAGGCAAGCGTATCTGCGTAGATGGACCATTTATTCAAGGTGACCCAGCACCCCAGCGCTAGGGATAAAACTTGCTAACTGTTGTTGCCATTTTGCGCATCGATTCTGTGGGCTGATAGAGTTGTGCAATATCTGAGTAGTAATCTGCTCTTTGACAGATATTGGCTATTCCTTGCTCGTCCATCCAGCGACAGATTCCACCTCTAAATGGCGGGAATCCAACACCCCAGATTAATGCCATATCTGCCTCGATCGCAGTATCGACAATACCTTCATCTAAACAGTGGTTCATTTCTATAGCGAGGGGCAATAAAAGTCTATCAATAATTGTCTGCGGATCTATTTCACGGTGTTTACCGGCTACTGACTCTAATAGCTCAATACTGTCTTTATCTATAGTTTTCTCGGGACGACCGCCTTTGCTTGGGGTATAAGAGTAATACCCCTTAGCATTCTTCTGTCCTTGACGACCCGATTTTAAAAGTATTTCTGTGGGTGTTGTATCGTCATATACAAATCGCTCGGGTATACCTTCAGACATCACTGAATAGCAATGAACAATGGTATCTAAGCCGACAACATCCATTAAATAAGCTGGACCCATGGGCATGCCCCACTGTTCCATCACCTGATCTATCTGTTGAAAACTTACGCCATCACGCAATAATAATTCCATAGCAAAGCACTGGGCAAAAAGTACCCTATTGACTAAAAAGCCAGGGCAATCATTAACCACAATCGGCTTCTTACCAAGTCGTAGCGCGTGGTTACAGACAGCGGCAATGGTTTGATCGGATGTATGTTCACCTCTAATAACCTCCACAAGGGGCATAACATGTACTGGATTGAAAAAATGCATACCGCAAAAACGTTCTGGCTTCTGCAGTGACTGTGCAAGTTGATTGATCGATATACTTGAGGTGTTTGATACTATTATCGCATCATCGGATAGCTGCTTATCCAGTGCCGATAGAACAGTATTTTTGATGGGTAAATGCTCAACAACTGCCTCAACTACAAACTGTGCATTGTCTAGATCTTGATCGTTTAGTGTAGGCTTAATCATTGCCAAAATAGCCGCAGCTTTTTGCGTATCTAACTTGCCCTTTGATACAATTTTTTGCAGGAGTTTATCCGCTTCATTAAGCCCCAAGTCTAAGGCGGGCTGGGCTATATCTTTCATAACCACTGGACAGCCTTTGGTGACGGACTGATAGGCAATACCACCACCCATAATGCCTGCGCCTACAACCGCTGATTGAGCTATTTCAGGTAAGGGATTATCGATTTGTTTGGCGTAACCTTTGGCTTTTCTGGCCACATATTGATCACCGACAAATAAACCAATTAAAGCACGCGCCTCTGAACTCTGAGAGAGTTCATAAAAAACACCGGCTTCTTTTTGGATAGCTTCATCTCTTGCGAGTAAGGCTGATTGTGACATTAACTCTATCGCTTTAATTGGGGCTGGATAATGACCGGCTGTTTTTTGCGTCACCACAGCTTTAGCCATATTAGCTATAGCATCTATTTCAGTTTGTGCTTGATTTATTGGGGATAGTTTACGTTTTCGCGTAAGGCAATAATCAATGCTTCCAGAGGTCATGTCGTTTAACTGTTGAAGTGCCTCTGCACGCAATTGATTGGGTTCGACAACCTTATCCACTACCCCAGACTTAAATGCTTGCTGAGCGCTGTATTGGCGGGCTGTGGTTATCCATTCTACTGCTGTAGCAAAGTCGCTTAAACGCGGAAGCCTTACAGTCCCTCCCCAGCCTGGGAGTATTCCAAGACCAGTTTCAGGTAATCCGATTCGTGCATTAGTAGAGATTATTCGTATATCACAGGCTAGGCATACTTCTAGACCACCACCTAAGGCAAAGCCGTTAATAGCGACCACTGTAGGGAAAGGCATATCTTCAATGGCTGACATCATGCCATTGATGTGTCTAGCGGAGTCTAGAAATTGATCTTCAGAGGCATCAAACATTTGTTTGAACTGGGTGATATCGGCACCCACAATAAAGGCATTCTTACTACTAGTAATAAGTAGACCGGCAACATCTAAGGACTCCTGAGCTAGCTCGATGGCTGTATGAAGCTCATCAAGGGTTTGTTTGTCTAGCTTGTTAACCGAGCCTTCAGCACTATTAAAGTTGAGCTCTAGAAAGTTATTTTCTATTTTTGTAAGACTTAACTTTTCACCGGTATACATAAAAACACCTCCTTTTTATTTTTTAGTTTAACGGTTCCTATTGTTCAGTCTATAACAATGTCTGACTCCTTGGTTTTGTATTATTAATAACCAAACAAAGATGATAATAATAGATCTTGGGTAAAATATTCGTCCAGAAACTAAATAAATTGATATTTGCACCCTATTTCAGATTGACGAGATGGTACTGGGTCAGTATTATGCCCACCTCTTATTAGAGACCGCTTGGTGAGACATTCGGGGATTAGCGCAGTCTGGTAGCGCGCCTGCTTTGGGAGCAGGATGTCGGGGGTTCAAATCCCTCATCCCCGACCACTTTCCGGCTGTAGGGTTAGGCTGAATTGGTTGACTCTGAATGCGCCCGTAGCTCAGCTGGATAGAGCAACGGCCTTCTAAGCCGTGGGTCGCAGGTTCGAATCCTGCCGGGCGCGCCATTTAAGTCATTAAGAATCTAGCAGTTGTTTAGCTGGTGTATAATCGGTTTTACTCAGTGTGATGGTGGACGTAGCTCAGTTGGTAGAGCCCCGGATTGTGATTCCGGTGGTCGCGGGTTCAATCCCCGTCGTCCACCCCATTTCCTTCTTGTGTAATAATTTTATCAATATATCTAATCATTGTTTTTATCTGGTTTCATTTTTCAGGTAAAATATTAACTCGTATTTTTATATTTAAGCTGATCTAAACCAACGATAAATGGGTTAACTCTTTATGTCTGCACTTATTCTAGATGGCAAATCTTTAGCAAAGAAAACTGAAGCTGAACTCAGTCAGCGTGTCACAGCGCTAAAGCTCGCTAACAATGGTCAAGCGCCTATTCTTGCAACCATATTAGTAGGTTCTGATCCTGCCTCTGGAACCTATGTAAAAATGAAGCAAAATGCCTGTAAGCGTATTGGTATGGAGAGTATTGCTGTTGAGTTATCTGAGCAAACTGCCACTGAACAGCTATTGGCCACTATTAATGAGTTAAACGATAACCCTAACTGTCATGGTATTTTGTTGCAGCACCCGGTTCCCGCACAAATTGATGAGCGTGCCTGTTTTGACGCCATAGCTGCCGAAAAAGATGTGGATGGGGTTACCTGTCTTGGTTTTGGCCGAATGGCCATGGATGAACCCGCTTATGGCTCTGCTACACCGCAAGGGATTATGCGCATTCTAGAAGCCTATGATATTGAACTATCTGGTAAACATGCCGTTGTAGTTGGCCGAAGCCCTATTTTGGGTAAACCTATGGCATTAATGCTGTTGAATGCCAATGCTACGGTCACTATTTGTCATTCACGCACTCAAGATCTTCCATCTTTGATTAAACAGGCTGATATTTTAGTAGGCGCCGTGGGAAGACCTGAATTTATCAAAGCTGAATGGATCAAAGATGGGGCTGTGGTGGTTGATGCTGGCTATCATCCGGGTGGTTTGGGCGATATTGAGCTCGAGCTCATTATGCAAACAGCTACAGCCTATACCCCTGTTCCCGGTGGTGTTGGGCCTATGACCATTAACACACTGATTTTACAGTGCGTTATGGCAGCAGAAAAAAAGTTGAGCTAATACAAGCTAAACTATTTTTGGTCAAATTTGATGTCAGATTCCTTATTCAGCCTAGATATTTTAGTTGCTCACAGAGGACTTCAAGCTCGCTACCCTGAAAACACCATTCTTGGGTTTAACAAAGCCATTGAGCAAGGTGCTAAATTTATCGAATTAGATATTCAATTTAGTAAAGATTGCTTGCCGGTTATTTATCACGACTCAGACCTTCAACGTGTTAGTGGCTGTTGTGGCACAATATTGGATTACTCTAGACAAGAGCTATTAAAATTACCCGCCCATGAACCACATAGATTGGGTAATAGCTTTAAATCTGAAACCATTGCACCTTTGGAGGCGCTGGTTGATATTTTACAGCAGCATCCCAAGGTGACTGCCTTTGTCGAGCTTAAAGAGGAATCTATAGCGCACTGTGGTAGAGAAACTATGCTCAATGCTGTCCTTGATATACTAAAGCCTGTGGAGCAACAGGTAGTCATTATTAGTTATGATTATCTTCTGGTATTGGCTGCAAGGGAAAACCAATGGCCGAAAGTGGGTGTGGTTCTAAAGCAATGGCAGGATCTTAATACTGAAATTGTACAAAATAGCACATCAGATTTTATCTTTGTTGACCATGAAAAGATCCCTGAAGAGATTGCTGATATTCAGGCGATAAAAGCACCCCTAGTGGCCTACGAAGTCGGTGATAAACAACTGGGTCAGCAACTGCTTAATAAGGGTGTCACAATGCTTGAAACGTTTGAACTGGAGCAATTAAGCTTAAGCTAAGACCTTCTCCACTGAGTACCTTCGCGGCTATCTTCTAAAACAACACCCGAATCCAGTAATTGCTGTCTTATCTGATCGGCTTTAGCAAAGTCCTTATCCTGTTTAGCCTGCTGTCTTGCTTGAATATAATGTTCGATCTGTTCTGCGGATAATTGATTATCACCTCTGGCAAGGGTAAACCATTGCTCAGGATCTTGTTGAAGCAAACCGAGAATATCCGAAAGACCTTTTAATTCTTGCATCAAGGCAATCTGCTCATCGCCTTTAGCTTGATTAACCGCTTTTGCCAGACGATAAAGCTCACTGATAGCCACTGGTGTATTAAGATCATCCAAAAGCGCCTTAAAACCATCGCCAGAGCTATTTAGAAGGCTTTCTATTGGCGCTACACCTCGAATAAAGCCATATAGGCTATCGAGAGTCCGCCAAGCGCTGTCGAGCAAGTCTTTACTAAAGTTTTGTTCAGAGCGGTAATGAGATGACAGGATAACGTAGCGCAGTACTTCTCCTGGGTATTGCTGTAAAAGATCTCTCACTAGGCGGAAATTACCCAGTGATTTAGACATTTTTTCGCCATCAATGTTTATAAAGCCATTGTGCATCCAAAAGTTTGCCAAAGGCTTGCCATCATTGGCACAGCAGCTTTGCGCTATTTCATTTTCATGGTGGGGGAATATCAAGTCATGGCCACCACCATGAATATCAATGGTTTCGCCTAGATGCTTTTTAATCATGGCTGAACATTCAAGATGCCAGCCCGGACGACCTCTACCCCAAGGGCTATCCCAACCAGGCTCTTTCTCTGTTGAAGGCTTCCACAGCACAAAATCACCCGCATACTGCTTATAGCCAGCGACCTCAACACGGGCACCGGCCTCTTGCTCATCTAGATTGCGTTTAGAAAGCTCACCATATTTGGACATTGATGGCACAGAGAACAGTACATTACCCTTATCAGCTTCAATCTGAGAGTCTGCGGGATAGGCATGGCCTTTTTCAACCAGCGTCTCAACCATCTGAATCATATCTGGTATATGCTGAGTGGCATAGGGTATGACATCGGGCTCGAGAGTATTCAGGGCTAACATATCTTCAAAGTATGCATCAGAAAACTTATTAGTAATCTTATTAATATCTATAGATAAATCATTGGATTTGTTGATTATTTTATCATCAATATCGGTGATATTACGTGCATATGTTACGCCAGGATAGATAGCGCGAAGTACCCGATAGAGTGTATCAAACACCACTGCGGGTCGTGCATTACCTATATGAACATAGTTATAAACCGTCGGACCACAGACGTACATGGTGACGTTATGTGGATCAATTGGCTGAAAATCTTGCTTTTCACGCGCTATGCTATTGTAGAGCTTAAGGTTCATTTAGGCTTTCCAGTTGTCTCGCAATCCAATGGTACAGTTAAATACTAGGCTTTCATCAGTCTTGCTGTCACGGCAGAAATACCCTTCGCGCTCAAATTGATAGCGCTCAGTAGGCTGAATATTAGCCAAACTTAATTCAGCTTTACAACCCTTGAGCACTTTTAACGAGTTTGGATTAATATGATCAGTAAAGCTACCCTCACCCGAATCGGGTAGTGCTTGGTTAAACAGTCGGTCGTATAGATTGACTGTGCAGTCGACTGAATTAAGCGCGGAAACCCAGTGTATAACGCCTCTTGGCCTAATACCCTCTGGCGCATCAGCACCAACGGTATTCTCAATAACTGAAGCTTTGATTTCTTGTATATCACCAGTGGTGTCACGAATAACTTCATCTGCACGAATAATATAGGCGCCACGCAATCTTACATATTCACCTAAAACCAAACGTTTGAATTTTTTACGCGATAAGCCGGTATCCTCAGAAAAGTCACTCTGATCAATATAAATTTGACGATCAAAAGGTAGCTCTCTACTGCCGAGATCATCCCGTTGTGGGTGTGATGAGGCGGTAAACTGCTCAGATTGATCGTAATTAGTGAATGTCACCAAAAGTGGCTTAAGTACACACATGGCTCTGCGAGCGTTGATATTGAGGTCGTCGCGAATAAAGTGCTCAAACTGCGCCATATCAACCACGCCGTCAGTTTTAGCTACTGCCAAGCTATCACAAAAGTTTCGAATCGCTTGAGGGCTTACACCTCGTCGGCGCAAACCAGAGATGGTCGGCATTCTAGGATCATCCCAAGCTTCAACATGCCCTTCATCTACCAGCTGCTTAAGTTTGCGCTTACTGGTTATGCTGTAATTGATATTTAAACGCCCAAATTCGTACTGACTGGGTGTTGAGGGAACATCAAGATTTTCTATAAACCAGTTGTATAGCGGTCTATTGGCAGCAAATTCAAGCGTACATATAGAATGAGTTACGCCTTCTATGGCATCTTCTTGGCCATGAGCAAAGTCATAGGCCGGATAGATATTCCACTTATCGCCAGTTCTATGATGAGCAATACGTTTAATTCTATAGAGCACCGGGTCGCGCATATTAATATTTGGCGATGCCATATCTATTTTCGCACGGAGGGTCATTGCGCCTTCGGGTATTTCACCCGCTTTCATTTGTTCTAACAGCGCCCTGCTTTCAGCCGCTGGCCTATAGCGATAAGGACTTTCTCTGCCAGCTTCAGTTAGAGTGCCGCGATATTCACGCATCTGCTCCACATTAAGCTCACAGACATAGGCTTTATTTTGATAGATTAGATCGCATGCCCATTGATAAAGCTGATCAAAGTAATCTGAAGCGAAACGAATATCGCCACTCCAGTTAAAGCCAAGCCATTTAACATCCTCAATAATAGATTGAACATACTCATCGCTTTCTTTCTCAGGGTTAGTATCATCAAAGCGAAGATTGCATTCGCCAGCAAATGATTCCGCCAATCCAAAGTTAACACAGATCGATTTTGCATGACCAATATGCAGATACCCATTGGGTTCCGGCGGGAATCTGGTGACTACTTTAGATGTTTTACCCGAGGCTAAATCATCGCCAATGATTTGCTGAATAAAATTGGTTGGTTTATCGCTGTCAGTCATATTGCATCGCTTGATGGCTAATTTAGGTGCGAAGTATAGCTCTCAGCAGGCTTTCAATAAACCTTAACCCTCGTTGAAGTTGAAATAATTTATAAAATATCCATCCAATTACGACTTATTTAGATTAAACGCAAAGTTCTCTTTGATTTACGCGCATTACAAATTAAAATGTAGGGTAGCTTCCTAAAAAATTAATGGACCTTAATATGATTACATTCCGCACCACTATGGGCGATATTTTAATAGAATTAGATTTTGATAAAGCACCAATATCTTCTGCCAATTTTTTAACCTATGCTAAAGACAGCTTTTATAATGATACGGTTTTTCACCGTGTTATTAATGGCTTTATGGTTCAGGGTGGCGGCATGACGTCTGATATGCAACAAAAAACAGGCAATGCTCCAATTGAAAATGAGGCTGACAATGGCCTAAAGAATGATATTGGAACTTTGGCAATGGCAAGAACTGCAGACCCGCATTCAGCCTCTTCCCAGTTCTTTATCAATGTATCTAATAATGACTTCCTAAATCACAGCGGCAAAAACATGCAGGGCTGGGGTTATGCGGTTTTTGGCAAGGTAGTAGAAGGTATGGATGTTGTTGAAAAAATCAAAACAGTCCCTACTGGGAGTGCCTTTGGACACCAGGATGTTCCCATTGATCCCATCGAGATCACTGAAACTATTATTAGCGACGAATACTCAGCTAAATAATTTAGTTTATGGCTATCCTGTTTATATCAGATCTCCATCTATCACCAGAACGCCCGGAGGTAACCCGGGCGTTTTTGTCTTTCCTGCGACAACAAACAGATTCAACCGAAGCGCTGTTTGTTCTAGGTGATCTATTTGAGGCATGGATTGGTGATGATGACACCTGTGCGACAGGTATTGAAGTTCAAAAAGCCTTTAAACAGCTAACTGACAAAGGCGTTGCCTTATTTGTCCAACATGGCAATCGTGACTTCTTTCTCGGTAAGCGATTCTGTAAAACCACTGGTGCTAACCTACTTGTCGATGAGCACCTTGTTGAATATAACGACAAAACTGTTTTAGTGATGCATGGTGATACTCTGTGTACCGACGACGTTGACTATATACATTTTAGGCGCAAAATTCGTCATCCCATTAGTAAGTTCTGCCTACAATTACTGCCATTAAAGTACCGGCAAAAATTAGCCACCAATATGCGCGCAAGAAGTAAGGCTGCCAACGCCAATAAAGCCAGCGCCATTATGGATGTTAATACTAATGCAGTTGATGCGGTAATGACTAAACATGGGGTTACAACGCTTATACATGGGCATACACACCGACCCGACCGCCATCAACATACAGGCGGTGAAAGAATTGTGTTAGGTGATTGGCATGATAAGGGTTGGTATATAGTTTGGGATTCTTCAGGTATAAACTTAAAAAGCTTTAGCATCCTAGGCTAGATTTATTTATTACTCGTATAGAGATGGAAAACTCTCTGCTATGCGTTATTATTAACACAACATTTATTTAATTAATCAGGATACTACCCATGAATACAAATCCAGATAAATATAGCTCTGCAACAACTAATGCCCGTATTTCCACTGATGGTCTTGATCCTGCTGTAGCTAAAGTTTTACGCAGTACTTACACACTTTTAGGTGCAACTTTAACCTTTAGCGCTGTAATGGCCGGAATCTCTATGGCGATGAATGCGCCGTACTTTGGTTTATGGACTTTACTGCCCTACTTTATATGCCTGTGGATGGTTGAGAAAAACAAAAACAATGCTTCAGGCCTTGCTTGGGTATTTGCCCTAACCGGATGGATGGGCTTCACATTGGGCCCCATTATTAGCATTTATCTTGCCGACGTTGGCTCTGAGCCAATTATGATGGCGCTCGGTTCCACTGCGCTGGTATTTTTTGCCGCCTCAGCTTATGTACTAACCACAAGAAAGAACCTTAACTTTATGACCGGTTTTTTGATGACCGGTATTCTGGTTGCCTTTGCCGCGGGAATTGCCAATATATTCTTACAAATACCTGCTCTAGCCATTACTGTTAGCTCTGTATTTGCCTTTCTTTCAGCCGCTATTATTATGTGGCAAACCAGTGCCATTATTCACGGTGGTGAGCGCAATTACATCTCTGCTACAGTGACCCTCTTTGTGATGATCTACAATCTTTTTGTCAGTCTTCTGCAAATATTTGGTGTTATGAGCGACGACTAATTTAAATTTTAGTTTTTACTCAAAGCCCTGCATACTGTAGGGCTTTTTACTATTTAACTGATAATTGGCTTATCCCTGATGACTGATCAAAGTAATTACCTCAATGAATTGCCTGAATGGTCAGCGGACTTAGCTTATAAGCTAGGTATTGAGGAAGGATTTAAGCTCACCCAAGAGCATGTTGAAATACTTAATATTGCTCGTAAGTTTTATGCCGATTATGGATTCTCCCCGTCAATGAGACCACTGTGCAAGGTAGTTAGTGCCACTTTAGGAACTGATAGGGGACGCAGCATCTATTTAAATAAATTATTCCCGGGCAGCCCAGCCAAACTGACGGCAAAATTAGCCGGCCTGCCAAAACCAAAGAACTGTTTATAAATGAATTTACTCGATTACAATCTAAATGCATTACCCGAACATCAAAACCTGGTGCCAACGAATCAATACGCCGAGTTATTAGCACAAATTGATAACTGGGAAATTATTCAAAAAGACGGTGTTGATCGCCTTTTTTGTGTCTTTAAATGCTCTGATTTTGTTGCTGCAATGGGTTTAGCAGAATCTATCTCTGAGATTGCTGAACAGGTGGATCATCACCCTGCTCTTTTGATTGAATGGGGGAAGCTGTCAGTAAGCTGGTGGTCACATAATCTTAGGGGTCTGCATATTAATGATTTTATTATGGCTGCTAACACGCAAAAAATTTATAGCGCCCAATGAATCAAGATAGCCTGCAAGTTCAAACAAACTACCAACAGCAGCTCTGTGACAAGGTTGATTACTATAAAAAGCTAATGGCCGAGGCTGGTATAACTCTGCCTGATTTGGAAATATATGATTCACAGCCCTATGGTTTTCGTATGCGCGCTGAATTTCGTGTATGGCATGAAAATGGACAGGCTCATTATGCAATGAATAAGCCTGGTCAAAAGCGCCCTTTTATTATTCAAGACTTCCCCATAGGTTCTGCCCTTATTAATCGGTTAATGCCACAAATAATGGCTGAGGTAAATAATAGTGATACTCTAAGCTATAAATTATTTAGCATGGAGTATTTGACCACTACCACTGGCGAAGCCTTAATAACTCTGATTTATCATCGGCAATTAGATGAACAATGGCAGCAGGTTGCCGAGCAGTTGCAGTCAACTTTTAACATCAAGGTCATTGGCCGTAGTCGCAAGCAAAAAGTTGTTCTGAGTGACGATTTTGTAACGGAAACCCTTGAGGTTCATCAGCGCCAATATAGCTACCTGCAGGTTGAAGCCAGCTTTACTCAACCCAATGCCCAGGTCAATCAAAAGATGCTTACATGGGCTTGTAATTGCCTAGCTAACAGCAGTGATGACTTGGTCGAGTTGTACTGTGGTAATGGCAACTTTACTGCTGTTTTAGCCCAATATTTCGACAAGGTACTGGCTACAGAAATATCTAAGGTTTCGGTTAACTCAGCAAATACTAATTTTGCTGCTAATAAAATTGATAATGTCACCATCGCGCGACTTTCTAGCGAAGAGTTTACTCAAGCGCTTAACCGAGAAAGAGCATTTAGGCGATTAGCCGATATTAATTTAGATAGCTTTAACTTTTCTACTATATTTGTTGACCCGCCACGTGCAGGCCTAGATTGCGGCACTGAGAAGTTAGTGACCGAGATGGACCATATTCTCTATATATCCTGTAATCCAGAGACCCTAGCTGCAAATTTACAGCAAATCACCAAGACTCACCGAGTGGTAAAAGCAGCTTTATTTGATCAGTTCCCTTGGACTCACCATATTGAATCTGGTGTTTACTTAGAAAGAATCTAGGCACTCTTTGCCAGTGTATTAGCGGCTAGTTCTATAGCCTCAGAATGGCTCTCTTCAATTGATAAACGCTCTTTTTCTAATCGTTGCTTGTCTTGTGACGACAAAGCTTTCCAGGCGTCTAAAATCGGCAAATGCGAGGTTTCCATGGCTAGAGACTGAAATGCTTGCAATGATGGGGCTTGATCCTCTGTGGGGCTATAATGCTGAGCGAGAAAACCAATCCGCATAGCCGCCTCTGTTGGAGTTAAATCATTTTGTAAAAGCGCCTGAGCTATGACTCGTATCGAGTGCTGAGCATCAAGTTGCGATTGAGATTTTGGCTGAAATTCAACCGGCTGAGTTCTACGCTTGGCTTTTTGCTTTAATTTGAAGGCTAAAACAGCAGAATAGATAACTAAGATAGTGGTGATAACACCACCGACAATAATTATTAATTGAAGATTAGACACAGTATTCCCTTATAGATTAATAGCTATACTACGCATCACTAGGGGGTATTAGTTTATCCGCTAAGGCTTTCTTAGTTTTAGCGCCGAGTGTTTTAAGCTCTTCACTGCGTTTAACTAAATTGCCTCTGCCCGTCGATAATCTCTTAAACGCAGTATCATAGGCATCCTTACTCTTATCAAGATGTTTGCCAATATCTTCTAGCGCCTCTACATGAAGGACAAAAAGATCATAAAGAGCACCGGCTTTTTCTGCTATCTGCTGGGCATTAATATTCTGATCAGCATAGCGCCATAAATTTTTGATAGTTCTCAGAGTTACCATAAGTGTACTGGGACTTACTAGAATAATGCCTTTATCGTAGGCTTCGCGCATAATATCCGGATCGTTATCCAAGGCGAGCATAAATGCGGATTCAACCGGAATAAAAATTAAAACAAAATCGAGACTATTAACATTTTCCAATTTTTCGTAATTCTTAACGCTAAGACCTTTAATATGAGCTCGTAACGAATTGAGATGTTGGTTTAGGCTCTGGTTGCGGCCCTCACCCTCTTCAGCATGAAAGTAACGCTCATAATCAATTAAGCTTACTTTGGCATCAATTATAATATCTCTGCCCTCAGGTAGATGAATAATTACATCGGGGTTACGACGTTTACCCTCCTCATCTTTTAACGCGACCTGGGTTTCATATTCACGACCCTTGGATAATCCTGAGTCTTCGAGTAATTTTTCTAATACAAATTCGCCCCAATTGCCCTGCTGCTTGTTGTCGCCCTTGAGCGCATTAGCAAGACTGGCGGCATCTGATGAGACTTTCATGGTTTGCTTTTGCAGCTCACTAATTTGACCGGCAAGACGATTGCGATCAGCATTTTCTTTATCATAAGCTGAGGAAACCTGCTTGCGGAAGTCTCCAAGATCGCGTCGTAACGGGCTAAGGGATGTTTCTAATGCCTGTTTGCTCTGCTCAGAAAATTTAGTTTGCTTATCGTCAAAGATCCGATTCGCCAGATTTTCAAATTCTTGACCTAAACTGACCTTAGCTTCCTGAACCATTTTTAATTGAGATTCAAAATTTGATTGCTGACTGGATAGTTTTTCTTCAAGTACAAGCTTTTCTGTATTGAGTTGGGCTATATCGCTTGATAACTCATTGCGACCTAATACTCGACCTAAAAGAGTGCCGATTAGTAGAGAAATGGCACAGGTGACGAGACCTATAAAAACGGTGCTTGTAAAAAAAGTCGATTCCATTGGCTAATTTATCCAGTTAGCTATTATTTATTGTAATGTTCTGAGATTATAGCGCTTAAATCTGAATTTAAATAAGTCTAATATTAAGCAGATGTTACCTCCATTAATAAATATCGCTCCTTTTCGCGATGCGATTGAAAGAAATCAGCTGATTTTAACGGCTAATCAGCGTCTTGCCGCCCAGATTCAGCAGGCTTGGGGTCAGTCTATCAATCACAAAGCTGAAGCATGGAAAGCGCCTAGGGTGATGTCGCTCGAGCATTGGCTGAACTTTTGCTGGAATGAACTCCAAGATCAAAACCACTCACTGGTGGATGGCTATGCACAGGTTGGAAAACTTCAAAATCTGTTTTATTGGGAACAGGCCATAAACCAACAGGACGATTCAATCGATCAAAGTTTTGCCACGATGGCTAATGACTGCTATGACCTATTAAAACGATGGCAAATACCTATAGATAGTTTCGACGACCCCAGTGCTGCTGTGTATAAATTTAAACGCTGGGCGAGTAGCTATCAAAAAATGATAGATAACAACAAACTACTGACCCCCGCATGCGCTTGGCAAATAGTCGGTGAGGCTTTTTTGCAACAGGCGCTGCCCATAGAAGAACATATATTTTTATATGGCTTTCAATCTATTGCGCCGCTTCAACATTGGATTCTTGAAAATGCAAGCCAAGCACTTAAACCTATAGAATCATTTGAGCAAAACGCCAGTGTTACTAAATTTGAGTGCGCCGACCCGAGCGAAGAGTTGCAAGTAGCTGCTAACTGGGCAGCACAGCGACTACTAACAAACCCAAAGCAACGCATTGGCTTAGTTATTCCCGATCTTAATAACCGAGTATTAGAAACCGCTAGGGTTATCAATGAAGCCTTGGCAGCAAACAACTGTACAACTGCTGTCAATATCACGGCAGGGGTTAAGCTAGCAGAAACGCCATTATTACAGTCAGCATTGGCACTATTGGAATTGGTTGAATATCAGCTACCGACACAGCATTGGCTTGGCATATTGAACGCACCCTACTCTCATTTTAGTTGTTTACCTATTCAGTTTAAGGTTGATTGTGAACTGGAGATAAGAAGTAGCAAACAACATGAACTTGGGCTGGATAAATTTATCCAAATCATTCGCGGACAACAGGCAGTGCTTGAAAACCCAGATGTTGTTCAAGCTCAGCTCCAACCACTTTACGATATACAGCAATCCATTCGTCAAACAGGTTCACAGAAGCGATCGTTTTCCCAGTGGGCTGCATTTTACAACCAATTTATAAAACAACTTGGTTGGCCTGGCTTAAGCAATCCGACTAGTCTTGAATATCAACAGATCCAGTATTGGGAAAAACTCTTAGGTTTTTTCTGTGAATTAGATAATTTAGCTATAGAAATAAGTCGCTCCAAGGCGCTTTGGTATATGCATAAATTAGCTAATGAACATTTATTCCATCCTCAAACAGGCGACACCCCATTACAGGTCATGGGGCTACTTGAGGCTGTGGGTCTGCAGTTTGATCAGTTGTGGATAACGGGCATGCATCATGCGAATTTACCCGCGGCAGGATCAATGAATCCAGTACTTTCTGCAGCCTATCAACGCAGGCAAAAAATGCCCTTTAGCGTTCCCGAGAATGAACTAACAATTGCTAAGAATCTTCTGTCAGGTTTCACCAGTAACTGTGCCCAGTTATTTTTTAGCTACCCCAGTACCGATGGTAAAACACCACTGGAGCAAAGCCCACTTATTAAGCATTACAATCAACAGGATGTCGCTTCGAAGGTTGCAACATTGGCTATGCCTAGCTGGTTAGTACAACCCTATCAATGCAATATCGCCGAGGATCCTGGGCATGCCTATAAAGCAAGCCTTGAGCCTATTCGTGGTGGAACGTCTATCCTAAAAAATCAGTCAACCTGCCCGTTTAATGCTTTTGCTAGGCATAGGTTGTGGGCAACTGATTTTGAACAGCCCATTATAGGGCTTGAGGCAATTGATAAAGGCAGTATTGTGCATGAAATCCTCTATCGGCTTTGGGTTAACTGGGAAACATCAACAGTTTTTAATGCTCTGTCTGACAATCAAGTTAAACAACAAGTAGAGCAAACTATCGATGAAGTGCTAACCCATCAAGCGACTATTAACTCAGTTCTTCTTGGCGATAACTTCAAACAATTAGAACAACAACGCTTGAGTAAAATAATACGACAATGGCTGGAGCTAGAAAGGCAAAGACAACCGTTTGAAGTTGTGGCAACTGAGCAAAAAAAGAAAATTTCTTTTGGCGAACTTAGTATTTCGTTAATTATGGATCGTCTAGATTCAGTAGACGGACAAACCATGGTTATTGATTATAAAACAGGGTCTGTGAAAGCTAATGTATGGTTGGGTGATCGACCCAAGGATCCACAATTACCGCTGTATATATTAGCAACTAATCCACAACCTATGGGCTGTGTATTTGCCTGCTTAAAAGGCAATGAACAACAATTCTTAGGTATTTCCAAAGATCTAATGATTGATGGCGCTAAACCATCAAATGACTGGGATGTGCAGCTAAAGGAGTGGCAACAGGCTACCAACAATTTGGCTGAAGAATTTATACAGGGTAAGGCTATTTTAGAAGTCTACAATACGACTGAATTTAACTATCAAGCCGATTTATTGCCATTTAACCGCTGGCATGAGCGACAGGATATACAAAGACTGGTTAAGGCAAAGGTAGAGAAATGAATAAAGTAGAAACACAACCAGTTGAATTAAGTGATGCCAAGGCACGCTTGCAGGCGCTTGATCCAAAGCATAGCTTTATTGTGTCTGCCCCAGCAGGCTCAGGCAAAACAGGGCTGATTACCCAAAGGCTGTTAAGACTTTTAAGTACCGTCGAAAATCCTGAAGAAATTCTATGTATTACCTTTACCCGCAAGGCAGCTGCAGAGATGCGAAAGCGTATTCACAGTGCCTTAGTATATGCGGATCAAAATCCACGACCCAGTGATGCTTTTGCCGCGCAAACATGGGATCTTGCTAATCAGGCTTTGACTAGAGACAAAACCCTTGAATGGAATCTGTTAGATATACCCTATAGATTGCGCATTAAAACAATTGATAGTTTCTGCCACTACATTGCTAAACAGTTTATGTTTGATAGAGGCAATGGTTCGTTGCCAGAACAGTCAGAATACCCACAGGCCTTATACCACATAGCCGCTCGTGAACTGCTAAAGCAAATAGAAAGCACCAACCCTACAGGTGAAGCTTTGACAGTGGTTGCTGCTCATATGGGTAATGATTTAGGTCGCTGCGAGAAACTATTTGCCAATATGCTCAGCAAGCGCGATCAATGGTTGCCGCATATCTTTACTACTGCCAATAATAGCGACTATTTCCAGCAGGTAATTGAACAGTTAATTGGTAATACGCTTGAACAAATTGAACAGCAATTATTTCCACTTGCCGGCGAACTAATAGAACTTGCCGACTACGCGGGAAATAACGCCGCCAAAGAGAATACTAATTTATATGCTTTAAAAGGCATAGCTGACTATCCGCCACTCAACCAACAGGGCCTTGGTCAGTGGAAAAACATTCTGCGACTTTTAGTAAAAAAAGATAAAGATTTTTCACCGCGAAAAACAGTCTCTGTGCGCGAGGGCTTCCCGCCTTCTGGGTCCGATGAAAAAGCCCGCATGAAGAGTCTGCTGGCAGAATATGCTATCGATACACGCCTGCAATCACTCGTAGTAGATGTTATGCATTTACCGGAAGTAGCCATCAGTGTTGATCAACAGCAAATACTTAATGCACTTGGTTTGCTATTACCACAACTTGCGGCAATATTAAAAATTATCTTCCAGCAACAGGGGCAATCGGATTACTCTGAAATAACAATGACCGCATTAGATGCATTAGAGCCTGATTCTCAAACTGATGTTATTTCAGATATCACACTTAAGTTGGATTATCAGTTAAGTCATATACTGGTTGATGAATTTCAGGATACCTCAGGTTCTCAGATGCGCTTACTTGAGCATCTAGTGAATGGTTGGGAGCCAAAAGACGGCAGAACCCTATTTCTTGTGGGTGATGCTATGCAGTCTCTCTATAGCTTTAGAGATGCACGTGTCGGCTTGTTTATTAATGCCCAACGCTATCCTATTGGACCGGTGCAATGTCACTCACTAGCACTAACGAGTAATTTTCGCTCGAAAAAAGGTATTGTAGATTGGGTAAATCAGAATTTTGTACAAGCCTTTCCTGCAGTAGCCAATATAAATCGCGGTGCAGTGCCCTACCATCCATCGACTTGGGTTAAAGATAAGGAACAATCTCAGGCGGTTTATTTTCACGGTTATAGTTGCAAAGAAACGAACGACTATAATATTGCAGAGGCCGAGCATATAGCTAAGCTTTGCCAACAAATTAAACAGGATAAGCCCGATCAAACGACAGCAATTTTGGTACGCAATCGGGGGCATTTAAAACACATAGTTCCAGCGCTGGTAGATGCCAATTTAAACTGGGAAGCCATAGATATTGATCCGCTGGCAGACCGCATGCCAGTGATTGATTTGATGTCTATCACCAGAGCAATATTATCCCCAGCCGATAGAATCGCCTGGTTATCTGTGTTGCGCGCGCCTTTTTGTGGTCTCGCCCTAAAAGATCTTGTTCAGTTAACTAATGGAAATAAAACAACAGGCAACCAGCCCGACTGTATTTTACATAACCTTTGTCTATGGCATCAAAACCCGGAAGCGTTTAAAGATCTCACCCCTTCGGGTAACGATATTCTTTCTCGAGTTGCACCCATACTGATAAATGCCTGGGACAACCGCAATACTGATAATCTACGCAATCTAATTGAGCAGTTATGGATAGAGCTTGGTGGTCCGGCAACGCTTATTAATCAGCGGGATATTTTTGATATTCGTAGTTATTTAGATCTTCTTGAACAGTGGCAACAGGCTGGAACTATTAAAGACTGGTGTGAATTTAACACTGCGGTAGATAATTTATACGCTCAACCTATTGCAAAAACTTCGAGTGATTTATCAGCACCTATTCAAATAATGACCATCCACAAAGCTAAGGGCTTAGAATTTGATCAGGTTATTCTGCCAGGATTAAGTAAAAGCCCTAGGTCAGATGACAATCCATTATTGCGCTGGCAAGAGCAAGTCGATGAAGATAACAACACTTCCTTACTACTAGCGTCGCTAGGACCCTATGATGAAGAAAATGACCAGATATATAGTTACCTAAAGCATGAGCAATCAGCTAGAACTATTCTTGAAAATACACGAGTACTCTACGTAGCAGCAACTAGAGCGATACGGCAACTTCATCTGTTTGGTAAACTTATTCCAACCAAAGACAGTTGGCAGAAACCCGCTAAAAACAGTCTACTAGCCTGTATATGGCCATCCCTAGAAATGCTTATTGATCAGCCTGGCTACACAGTTTCACCGTTAAATGATTCGGATAAAGATGATCAGCTCAATAATTCACTGAATATTAATTATGTTCGACGATTGACGAGCGATTTCACTGGCGTTTCCATGCCTAGGGATATGATGAGTTTGGGTGTTAATACGCAATATGCTAATAATATTAAGACTGACCCCATAGACTACAGAGCACGCCACCTTGGGACAGCACTGCATAGAACCCTAAAACAGATGGCCGTAGATGGAATAAGCCAATGGCCGCTAGAAAGAAGAAATACACTAGAAACCGGCTGGATCTCAATGCTTAAGGAACAAGGTATATTGGCAACCGATCAAGAACTCTATCAACTGCGCCAGTCGGTTGAGACCATGTTAAATGATACAAGGGGTCAGTGGATTCTTGAGAGTCATAATGATGGCCACTGCGAGCAGACGTTGTCATATTTTGACAATCTTAGCCAAACTATTAAAACATCCATCATTGATAGAACGTTTATCGATAATCAACAACGTTGGATTATTGATTATAAATATAGCTCGCCAGCTGATAACGAATCAGAAGAAAGTTTTATTGAACGTCAAACACAAGCCTATAGGCCTCAGCTACATCATTATGCTGAACTTTATCAAAAATTAGAGTCCACTAAAGTACGTTGTGCGCTCTATTTTCCGCAAACAGCCGTATTCATTGAAGTTACAGGCAATTAATCTTTCCCTTCGTCAAATTTCAAGTACAATATAATTATTGGGGAACAGATAAACAATTAGGAATTAAAAAATGGATACTCAAGCAGTTGAGAATATAAACATCGAAGCGCCAGAAATTTTGATCACTCCAGCAGAACTAAAGCGCGAGATACCTCTTACCGATAAGGCGCGTAAAACGGTTGCTGATGGACGTCAGGTTATTGAAAATATTTTAGCCGGTAAGGATCATCGCGTACTTGTGGTGGTAGGCCCCTGCTCTATCCATGACCTAGATGCGGCACATGAATATGCCCTAAGACTTAAAAAGCTTGCTGACCAAGTCAGCGATAGCCTGTACATAGTTATGCGTGTCTATTTTGAAAAGCCCCGCACAACAGTGGGTTGGAAAGGTTTGATTAATGACCCCTATATGAATGATTCATTTAAGATCACTGATGGTCTGCATATTGGTCGAAAATTATTGCGCGATATTCTCGAAATAGGCTTGCCGACGGCGACTGAAGCGTTAGACCCAATTTCGCCACAATATATGCAAGACCTTATCGCTTGGTCAGCCATTGGTGCTCGCACTACAGAATCTCAAACCCATAGAGAGATGGCTTCAGGCCTTTCTTCTTCTATAGGCTTTAAAAATGGTACCGATGGTGGATTAACGGTTGCCATAAATGCACTACAGTCTGTGGCTAACCCTCATAGATTTTTAGGCATAAACTCGGATGGTAAGGTTTCTATTGTTACAACCCGCGGCAACCCCAATGCTCATGTTGTGCTTCGCGGTGGCAATGGTAAGCCAAATTATGACTCTGTCAGCGTATCTATATGCGAACAGGAATTAAACAAGGCCAATATTAAGCCTAATATTATGGTTGATTGCAGTCATGCCAATTCAAATAAAGACCACAACCTTCAGCCTTTGGTTCTAGATAATGTCAGCAACCAAATATTAGAGGGTAATAAGTCCATAATAGGCGTGATGCTTGAAAGTCATATTAATGGCGGCAACCAAAAGCTATCTTCTAATGCAGATGATATGCAATATGGTGTTTCTGTTACCGATGCCTGTATTGATTGGGAAACCACCGAAAAATCGCTGGTTGAAATGGCCGATAAACTTCGTGAGGTTTTAAAAACCCGTTAAGGAATAGTACTGCCCTATGCCCAAGCTTTTACTATTAATAGCAGTTATTGCCGGCCTCTGGTATTGGTGGTCTTATCAAAAAAATCTAGCCGATGATAAGCGTAAGCCATTTCTATGGAGAAGTGGCTTCTGGCTGATCTTAGCCCTTGCGGTATATTTTGTTGTCACTGGACGCATGCACTGGCTAGGTGCCGGTATTGCCGCTTTGGTGCCGCTTTTACGCACACTGTTTGTCTGGGGCTCAAGTGCAGGCCCTCTTTTGCGATTATTTGGGCGCTTTAAAACCACACCATCACAATTTAAAACCTCATTCTTAGTCGTAACCATTAATTTTGCCAATGGCAGTATTGATGGCGAGGTTATTTCTGGTAACTACGAGGGTAAACGACTCAGCGAGTTATCAGCAGATGAACTCAAAGAATTATCACAACAATACAAACAAGCAGATAGGGAATCCTTTATCCTGCTGCAGGCTTATATGATTCGTAGCAGTAGCTCGAGCAACCAATCTGACAGTCAATTCAAATCTAATAGCTTTAGTGATATTTCCAATGATGAAGCCTATGACATTTTAGGTCTACCAACATCAGCAAGCCAGGAAGATATTATTAAAACCCATAAACGCCTAATGCAACGTATACACCCTGATCGCGGTGGGAGCGATTATTTAGCCGCTAAAATCAATGCAGCTAAAGACCAGCTAATCAAATAATTTTAGGTAAAACTATCTAGCCTGCTAGAAGAATCAACTCTACAATAAGCGTTAATATTTCAAGGATTGCTATTATGTCGAATGACAGCGCAACAATTTCTTTATGTAAAGAGCTAATCTCCCGAGCATCAGTTACTCCTGAGGATGCAGGCTGTCAAAAACTTATGACTGAAAGACTTGCTGCTATCGGATTTACTATTCAACATCTTCGATTTGATGATGTGGATAATTTTTGGGCCATTCGCGGTGATTCAGGTCCTATTTTGTGTTTTGCTGGACATACTGATGTAGTTCCATCGGGTCCAGAGAGTAGCTGGCAAACACCACCATTTGAACCAACCCTAAAAGATGGCATGCTCTATGGTCGTGGTGCAGCGGATATGAAAGGTTCATTAGCTGCTATGATTATTGCAGTTGAACAATTTGTTGAAGAGAACCCAAAACATAATGGGCGTATAGCTTTTCTTGTTACTAGTGATGAAGAAGGTATAGCCGCCAATGGTACGGTGAAAGTTGTCGATTGGCTAAAACAACAACAGTTAATTCCTGAATACTGTTTAGTGGGTGAGCCCTCCAGTAGCAACCAGTGTGGCGATACTATCAAAAATGGTCGCCGCGGATCTTTGGGCTGTAACATGCGAATAATTGGTCAGCAGGGTCATGTAGCCTATCCACAGCTTGCAAATAACCCAATACATATTGCAGCCCCTGCCCTGGCCGAACTCGCAGCACATGAATGGGATCAAGGTAATGATTTCTTCCCTGCTACTAGCTTCCAAATTTCCAATATCAATGGCGGCACAGGGGCCACTAATGTTATACCTGGTGAGCTAGAAATTATTTTTAACTTCCGCTTTTCTACCGAAGTTACCGATCAACAGTTACGTGATCGCACAGTTGCAATTCTAGACAGGCACCAACTTAACTACGAATTAAATTGGCACCTAAGTGGTCAGCCTTTTTTAACCGCTGAGGGTGAGCTTGTTGATGCCGCCGTAAAGGCAGTAAAAGAGGTAACTGGCTTAGATACTCAATTATCAACCGCCGGCGGTACCTCAGATGGGCGTTTTATTGCTCCTATGGGCACACAGGTGGTCGAATTGGGGCCAGTAAACGCCACTATTCACCAAATCGATGAATGTGCATCTGTAGATGACTTAAATAAACTTACCCATATATACCAGTCACTGCTTAAGCATCTATTTGTTTAAACAGGTTACAGACCATTATTTAGGGAGCTTTTGCTTAGCAAAAATATCGTATCGGGTAGACTTACCCTCTAGCGAGTAGCTAGGCTTTTGCATGCCCAAATAGTCTGAATGCGCTGGACGCTTTACCACTATCCTATACACAGCCTTATCAAGGGCATGCTCAAGTATTTGAGCCGAATCGTCATCTGCACCGACAATTTGATGTAAAGCCTGCATCTCTTTTTTAACCTGAGCTGATTTTTTTCTCGGCGGAAACATCGGATCTATATAAATAACGTCCGGATATTCATGCTCAGATAATTTCTTTAGATAATCTAAGCTATTGGTATGAGATAAGCTCATGCGACTCATTATTTGTGCAAGTTCAATATCCTCAGCAGCGGCAATTACTGCACGATCAAGACCATCTTTGAGCAATTGAAAAACAATAGGATTACGTTCAAGCAAGTTTAAGCTACAGCCTAGACTTGCTAACACAAAACCATCTGAGCCTAGACCTGCGGTTAAATCTAGTACTTTAGGGAAAAACTTACCAGAAACCCCAATGGCCTTAGCTATCATTTGACCATTTCCTCCGCCATGGTTTCTTCGGTGCCTATGAATACCAGAAACAAAGTCACAGCGAATAGCACCATGGTTGTTGGCAAGTGGCATAAATACTAAACCCTGGTCGGTAAAAGACAAATAATAGTCTGCTTCTGGCGATACAGATTGTTTATTTGATGTTATATATTCGAGAGGTAGACCGATTAGGTCGGAAATATTCCTTGCAGCCTGTTCGAAACAAATATCAGCGTAGGTAACTATAATTTTAGACATATAACTATTTAAACATAGTTGTTTAGTTGTGTTGATAAAAAACCCGAATTTCTTGCAACTTGCTATTAAATTTACACAAACAAAAATCTGAAATAAGTAGTTTAAAATGTTCATGATCTGAATTGGGGCATTATTCTAAATAGATTGCTAGATCTTAAAAATTATCACCATAATAGGGCAATAAACTATCCACAGAACCTGTGGATAACTTTGTGGAAGACTAGTATAGCAAGTGGATTTAAGCCAGAAAAACCACGGTTTTTATACAGATTGGTTAATTTTTGTACAGACTAAAAATACCTTATAAAACAATGACTTAAAAACAATTAAAGCAAGAATCAATAACTTACATGGCATTTATAAAGTGAAGTTTTAAAAAAAAGACGTATCTGTGGAAAAACGACCATAGATATAGAACTAAGGAGTAATTCTTTTGCCCAGAGCGAGCAAAATTTAAAACCATAAAGGGACTATAGCGCACTCAATTGCAACCAGTCAAACCCTTCTTCTTGATCTGCGTAAATAATATTTGCAGAGCCCTTATAAACGTTTTCAATCGATGATTTAGCTAACTGCTTATTGTTGTTACTAAGGCTAATATGACCAATAACTAACTGCTGAATACAGCTTTGGTCAATTTCATTGATCAATGCAGCCGTTTGCTGATTATTTAAATGACCCCACTGCCCGCCCACACGATCTTTTAAGAATCTTGGGTACGATCCAGATTGTAATAATACTAGATCATGGTTGGCTTCAATAAGTAAGCCATTACAACCGCTATATTGTTTGATTATATAGGGTGTAATAGAGCCAACATCGGTAAGAATACCAAAACGGTTTTCATTATCTTCAAGAATAAATTGAACAGGCTCGTTGGCATCATGGGGCACTGGGATTGGCTTAACCTCAATATCGCCCAGCTTAAATACTTGGTGGCTATCAATTATATTAATACCAGCATAGGCCTTAGAATCGAATCCTGTAGCTCTTAGACAGCCTGCGGTGATAAATATATCAATTGAATAGCGTGTTGCTAGAGGTAATACACCCTTCCAGTGATCGCTGTGTTCATGGGTAACTAAAATAGCATCAATATCATCTGGCGTTTTATCTAGGCGCTGCAAACGTTTGATACATTCTTTAATAGAAAAACCGCAATCGATCATAATACAGGTAGTTTTGGATTGGATAATTGTAGAATTACCCTTGCTGCCGCTACCTAAGGAGGCAAAACGCAATGGTTATACCTCCCTTAAGACATATTACTTCTAACTATATTAAGAAGTTTTAAAGCCAATTCCTTGCCAAGACTGTCACCCTCAAGACTAACGATTCTGATTTCAATCGACGACTCAACTTGCTCGACTAAAATACGATAATTGGCCGCTAGCACCTGTTCTTTGTTGTTAGCGTTAAACCAACTGCTAATACCCGATGATTCTTGCTCAACCATATCGTCTGAATAATTAACCAGCAGCAATCCCTTTGTTGTATCTTGATCGACAAGGGTAAAGCCACCACGTGCGGCAGAATAATTTATAGAGGCCCAAGTTCTATCAAAGGATAGATTGACCAAAATATAGGGATCAGCAACCTCTGGCTTGATGATTTCAACTTTAGATTCACCGCCTATATCCTGAGCAAGCAGTGATACTGAGGCATAATCAGGCTGCGCAACAAGCTGATTCGCCAAAAAGGAAACCATATCCTGCTCTTTAGCATCGGAATGTGATGAGGCAGGCCAATTATTATTTGCCTCTTGATCAATAGATTTTAATTGATGAAGAACAGAAATCTCAGTGCTATTTAACTGCAGCCCGGGTGAAATAGTAAATCTAAATCTATGAACGTTGTCAGGATCTGAATTATAACTTAACCAGGCAGTTTCGATAACGCCGGAAGAACCGTCGGCTTTTGCTGAACCAATACTGTTTTTATTTAATATATTGCGTACTCTGGGCCAGAGTTCACTGGGTTTATTATTGATAAGAATCCATCGTTTCTGATCAATTTTTTGAATTTTTACTAATTGTTCAAATGTATTGACAGAAACTGGCTGCGGCCTGGGGACTTCAGTGAAACTTGGGGTTGAAATATCACCTGAAACCGGTGGTATCGAATACAACTGCCCCAATTTAGACGCACTCAATTGCTCTGGAACAACAAGAACCTGCGTTTCCGGTGACAAAAGGTAATCGTTACTATTATCTTCAATACCTAACCAACTACAGCCTGAAAGCGTAAAACAGGCCGCCATTATTAATTTAGAGATATTATTCATGCAATTTAACCCTACTGCCCTTTTAATTGTTATTTCTATACAAGCGATACTGATTTAAGTGCCTGTATAACTTTGACTTGATTAGCCTGTGAAAGTTGCGTCAAGGGCAATCGAATTGCATCGTTAATTAATCCCAACTGGCTCACGGCCCATTTAACCGGAATAGGATTAGATTCAACAAACATTGCATCATGAATCGCAAGCAGCTGCTGATCAATTGCAAGTGCTTGCTGTGCGTCTCCATTAAGTGCTGCCTCACACATTTGTGCCATCATCTTTGGGGCAACATTAGCCGTTACGGATATATCACCTTGCCCACCCAAAAGCATTAATTCACGGGCGCTGTGGTCATCACCTGAGTAGATAGCAAAAGTCTTTGGAGAGTTTTCTATCAGCCATGCCGCGCGAGCTAAGTCTCCCGTAGCCTCTTTAATTCCGACAATATTAGAAATTTCACTTAAACGAACAGCGGTTTCAGGCAGCATATCGCAGGCAGTTCGACCGGGAACATTATATAAAATTTGCTCTATATCAACTGCTTCAGCAACGGTTTTGTAATGTTGATACAGGCCTTCCTGAGTTGGCTTATTGTAATAAGGGGTAACCAGCAAGCAAGCATCTGCACCCGCTAGTTTAGCGGCAGCGGTTAACTCAATAGCCTCTCGAGTACAGTTTGCCCCAGTCCCAGCAATCACCGGAATACGACCATTAGATATGGCTACAGCTTTTTTAATAACGCGACTGTGCTCTTCAACACTTAATGTCGCAGATTCTCCGGTAGTTCCTACAGCAACCAAACCATGGGTGCCCTGCTCTATGTGCCATTCTACAAGTCGCTCTAGGGCTTCCCAATCGACATCTAGACTGTCGGGGATCATCGGAGTCACTAGGGCGACAATACTTCCAGTAATCATCTTTGTTCCTTAAGCTTTAATTCTTTAATTCCATTAGCTATTAACAATATTAGCAAATGGCGATTAACTCTTGGTATAAAAATCAGACTCTCCCGCTGGGCGCGTTTTAAAGCGACGATGAGCCCAGAGATACTGTTCCGGTTGTAATCTGACAAAACTCTCAACAAGATTGTTAACTCGTGTAGCATCAATAATATCATCACCTGTTGGAAAATCTTCAAGTGCAGGATGCACTGTAATCTTATAGCCCTGATTTCCAGGTAATCTTACATGAGTAAAGGGTACAACAGTTGCGCCAGTTTTTTCGGCTAATCGCGCTGTAGCATATACAGTAGCTGCATTAACACCAAAAAAAGGTGCAAATACGCCCTGTTTTATCCCATAATCTTGATCGGGTGCATACCAAACTGTCCGACCAGCCTTTAGTGCTTTCATAGTACCGCGAACGTCTCTTCGTTCATAGAGTCGGCTATTGCCTGAACTTTTATGCAATCTGCCCTTTATTTGAATGTAATCATAAATCGGGTTGCCATGAGCACGATACATGCCGTCTCTATCACAGACCGTTGAAATAGCTGCTGCACCTACTTCTATGGTGGTGTAATGGATGCTTAAGAGGATAATCCCCTTTCCTTCTGCTTGCTGTAAATGCTCTAAGCCCTCAAACTTTAATAGCTTTGAGAAACGTTTTTTTGACCACCACCAAGCTATTCCCAACTCCATAATAGCGATACCCATATTGACGAAGTTTTCTCGTAATAACTTAGCTTGCTGGGTCTTATCAAGTTCAGGGAAACAGAGTTCTATATTAGTTTTAGCGATATGCTTTCGATTAGTTGGCAATTTGTAGAGAAATAAGCCAACCAACTTGCCCAACCCAAGTAAGCCACTAAAAGGAAGTAAGACTGCGATTCTCCAAATGGCAAAATAAAGCCACGTTTTTAACAAACCTGGACTTAAAAACCGTAATTGAAAATTTGCACCCTTAGCATTCATATAGTGGCACTTAGGTTATTAAACCATATTCGATATAGCGACATCCGGATTAACGTCGACATCGTAGTCAACGCCGTCAATCTCAAAACCAAATAGATTCAAGAATTCTTTTTTATAACCATCAAGATCTGTTAAATCCGCTAAGGTTTCATTGCTGATAGCCGCCCAACTGTCAGATACTGCATCTTGAATGGCTGGATCGAGTTCTAACTCATCGACTCTTAGGCGTCCCTCTTCATCCAAACGAGGGGTATCAGAATACAAACACTCGGTAAATAAACGATAAAGCTGCTCTATACAGCCTTCGTGTGTTCCTGTTTTCTTCATCTCTTGAAATAGCATCGCTAAATACAGTGGCATAATAGGTATAGCTGAGCTTGCTTGGGTTACAACTGCTTTAAGAACAGAGACACGCGCATCACCACCAGAAGATTGCAATTGATCACGAATGGTTAATACCTTTTTATCGAGATCTTTTTTAGCTTGGCCAATTGTGCCGTCCCAATATAAATCCCAAGTGATTTTTTCACCAATGTAGGTAAACGCTGTTGTTTTAGGGCCTTCAGCCAACACACCTGCTTCTTGCAGAGCATCGGTCCACATCTGCCAATCTTCACCACCCATGACCGCAACCGTATCGTCAATTTCTTGCTGGTTAGCGGCTTCGAGGCTGAATTCTTGAACTTCTTCTTTGTCAGTATTAACACCTAACATAGTGACATCTTTACCCACCGGCTTTAGGGTTGAATTATATACTTCGCCGGTATCTGGGTGCTGACGTCGTGGTGCGGCAAGACTGTAGATAACTAGATCAACCTGACCTAAATCTTGCTTAATGGTTTCAATCGTTTTTTGCTTTATTTCGTTAGAAAAAGCATCACCATTAATACTTTTAGCGTAGAGACCATCTTGTTCGGCCATTTTGTGAAATGCTGCACTGTTGTACCAACCCGCTGTTCCAGGTTTTCTATCGGTTCCAGGCTTTTCAAAAAATATACCCAGAGTTGAAGCACCACCGCCAAAGGCGGCAGAGATACGAGCGGCAAGACCATAGCCGGTTGATGAGCCAATCACTAAAACGCGCTTGGGCATGTCTATCTTTGGCTGAGATTTAATATAATTGATTTGATTAAGGACATTGGCCTCACAACCGGTTGGGTGAGTTGTTATACACATAAAGCCACGAACGCGAGGTTTAATGATCATCAATTGCTCTCCAAATTAAATAATGTTTTTAGCGTAAAAATATAGTCTAAATCTAAGCGATGTATCATACCTTAAATCCATAACAATCACGTAAATTTATACTTTTAATACCTTGGCTAAATAATAAAAAAGGCCCAAATATGGGCCTTTTCCAATCTTGCTTAGATTTAACTAATGTCAAACCTATAATGTCATGTGCCTTATATCACTGAGCATCTTAACCAAATAAGTCATAAAGCGACCGGCATCACCACCATTAATTACACGATGATCATAGGACAAGGCTAGAGGAAGCATTAATGTTGGCTGGAAGTCAGAACCATCCCATATAGGCTTCATCTGTGATTTGGATACACCTAGAATACCTACTTCAGGACTATTAACAATCGGCGTAAAGCCATTGCCACCAATAGCGCCCAGACTTGAGATAGTAAAACATCCACCCTGCATATCATTGGGCTTTAATTTACCATCACGCGCGAGGGTTGCCATGCTGATTACATCGGATGATATCTCCCAAATTCCCTTCTTATCCGCGTCTTTGATAACTGGAACAACAAGTCCACGAGGGGTATCTACTGCCATACCAATATTTATATAGTGTTTTTGAACATAATTTTCACCATCACCCGCAAGTGAACGATTAAATTCTGGATTTGCGGCTAGGGCTGCAGCTGCAGCTTTAATTATGAAGGCAACCGGAGTTACCTTGATGCCGCGCTTTTCACCTTCGGCTTTAAGAGATTTGCGGAAGGCTTCTAGATCCGTGATATCTGCATCATCAAATTGAGTAACATGTGGCACGTTTAACCAGTTACGCTGCATGTTGTCGGCAGTGACTTTCTGAATTTTAGATAGCTTAACGGTTTCAATTTCACCAAACTGACTGAAGTCGGCTGCTGGGACCTGTGGGATGCCAGCACCGCCAGAAGCATTTGAGCCTGACTGTAGGGCAGATTTCACAAAGTTGTTAACATCATTTTTCTGAATACGAGCTTTTGGCCCTGTTCCAGCTACCTGAGTTAGGTCAACACCCAGTTCTCTTGCCAGTAGGCGAACTGAGGGACCAGCATAAATATCAGAAGAATCATTGGTTACAGGAGCAACAGCAGCAGCTGGAGCGACAGATTTTTGAGCAGGCGCAGGTGCAGGTACAGGTGTAGTTACAACTGGCGCGGCTGGAGCAGGCTCAGATGCCTCAACAGCTGTCTCAACTACCGCAGAACCACCACTAGCAACCTCAATAAAAGCTACCTGATCGCCAGTACCCAACTTATCACCCTCTTTGGCAATAATGTTCATAACTGTACCAGTTAGGGTTGAAGGAACATCCATCGTAGCCTTATCAGATTCAAGTACTACAAGGGTATCACCCTCTTCAACCTGATCACCAACAGCAACAGAAACCTCAATCAACTCAACCTTGTCGTCGCTACCAATATCTGGCACCAAAGCAATCTGCTCTGATGTGGAAGCTTCTGTGTCCGCAACAGGCGCTTCAGCTTCGGGATCAGGTGTTACTGTTTCAGCAACAACTGGCTCCGGCTCAGACTTTTCAACGGCTGGCTCAGCGGAAGCTACAGCATCGGCAGTTTCAATTTCTGCAATAGCGTCTCCAACTTTCACTGTATCGCCTTCTGCTACCAAATACTTAACAACGGCGCCATCGACGGGACTAGGGACATCCATTGAAGCCTTATCAGACTCTAAAACCACTAGAGAGTCTTCTTGCTCAACAGAGTCACCTACTGATACACATAGTTCGATTACTTCTACCGACTCTGCGCCACCTAAATCAGGAATTGTTACAATTTCTATTGCCACTTAAATCGCCCTTTATAAATAGTCTTTCTATTTGTTAATTACAGTTCCAACTATTACAAATACAATGGATTAGGTTTCTCTGGATCTATACCCAATGTCTTAATTGCTTTTTCTACCACAGCCGCCTTAATTGTACCCTGATCAGCCAGAGCTTTAAGGGCTGAAATAACGACAAAGTTACGATCCACTTCAAAGAAGTGACGTAGTGCTGCTCGGCTATCACTTCGACCGAAGCCATCTGTTCCAAGCACATAGAATGGCTGCTCTATATAGGCACGCATCTGCTCAGAATAGGCTTTCATGTAGTCAGTTGAAGCAATAACAGGCGCCTTACAGTCGCCTAATTGCTCAGTAATATAAGCTGTTTTAGCTTTCTTAGTTGGGTGTAAAAGGTTCCAGCGATCGACTGACTGACCTTCACGAACCAACTCATTAACACTGGTTAAACTCCAAATATCAGATTCGACATCAAACTGATCTTTTAGAATTTCTGCAGCGGCAATTACTTCATTTAAAATAGTACCAGCACCCATAAGAGTCACTTTCTTGTCAACTTTACCGGCTTCTGCAAATTTGTACATACCCTTAACTATGCCCTCTTCTGCGCCTTCAGGCATTGCAGGCTGAGTATAGTTTTCATTCATAGTTGTAAGATAGAAGAAGCAGTTCTCTTGATCTTCAAACATGCGCTTAACACCTTCTTGAACGATCACAGCTAGCTCATAGCTAAAGGTAGCATCGTAACTCTTACAATTAGGGATGGTATTAGCCAAAATAAGACTGTGTCCATCCTGATGCTGTAGACCTTCACCATTAAGGGTAGTTCGGCCGGCAGTTGCACCAATAAGGAAGCCTCTTGCCTGACTATCACCAGACGCCCAAGCTAGATCGCCAATACGTTGGAAACCAAACATTGAATAGAAGATATAGAAAGGAATCATTGGGCAAGAGTTAGTACTGTATGATGTAGCTAGTGCCAACCAAGCAGACATAGCCCCTGCTTCGTTAATACCCTCTTCCAGTATCACGCCCTTCTTGTCTTCCTTGTAGTACATAATTTGCTGATGATCGTGAGGGACATACTTCTGACCTGCAGAAGTATAGATACCCAATTGCCGAAACATACCTTCCATACCAAAAGTTCGCGCTTCATCGGGAACAATAGGTACTACACGACTACCAATGTTCTTGTCTTTTACCAATGATGAAAGAACGCGAACGAACGCCATAGTGGTTGAAATTTCACGCTCACCAGAACTTTCAAGTTGCTTTTTGAACGCTGATAGTGGCGGCGCAGTCATTGCCTCAAAATCTGCCTTACGGGCTGGCAATGGGCCACCAAGCTCCTGACGACGGCCTTTCATATAGGCAATTTCAGGGCTGTCTTCAGCCGGCTTGTAGTAGGGTACTGTCTCTAACTGATCATCCGGTATCGGAATGCCAAAACGATCGCGGAACTTACGCAAGCTGTCCATATCGAGCTTTTTGACAGAATGAGTGTCGTTGGCAGCTTCGCCCGCATCACCCAAACCATAACCCTTAACCGTTTGTGCAAGAATAACTGTTGGCTTACCTTTACTCTCTGATGCTTCAGCATAGGCGGCATATACCTTGTAAGGATCGTGTCCACCTCGATTAAGCGCCATAATCTGCTCATCAGTCATATCTTTTACAAGTTCTAATAACTCGGGGTATTTACCAAAGAAATGCTCGCGCGTATAAGCACCTCCATTGTATTTGTAGTTCTGCAGCTCACCATCACAAACTTCATTCATACGTTTGATAAGTAAGCCAGATTTGTCTTTTTCAAGTAGTTGATCCCAGTGGCGACCCCAAACTACTTTAATAACATTCCAACCCGCACCACGAAATACACCTTCAAGTTCTTGCATAATTTTGCCATTACCGCGAACAGGGCCATCAAGACGCTGTAGATTACAGTTAATAACAAAAACAAGATTCTCAAGCTCTTCACGACCGGCTAGAGAGATAGCGCCTAAACTTTCTGGCTCATCACACTCACCGTCACCCAAGAATGCCCATACTTTGCGATCACCACGGGCCACAAGACCTCTAGCTGACAAGTAACGCATAACGTGAGCTTGATAAATGGCTTGGATAGGACCAAGACCCATAGAAACTGTAGGGAACTGCCAATAGTCCGGCATCAACCAAGGATGAGGATAAGATGAAAGCCCTTTACCATCGACTTCACGACGGAAGCTATCAAGCTGATCTTCTGAAAGTCTACCTTCGAGGAATGACCGAGCATACATACCTGGGGCACTATGGCCTTGGAAGAATACTAAATCACCAAGATTTTCGCCTTCAGAACCTCTGAAGAAGTAGTTAAAGCCAATATCATAGAGCGTTGCAGCTGATGAAAAGCTAGCAATGTGGCCGCCAATCCCTTCACTTTGCTTGTTAGCGCGCATAACCATGGCAAGAGCATTCCAGCGAATCAAAGATCTAACACGACGCTCCATGAATAGGTCGCCAGGCATCACTTTCTCTTTGTTAGCTGGTATTGTGTTGCAATAAGGCGTGGTAATCGATTGAGGTAAGCCAACGCCAGTATTAGTAGCACGAGCTTGTAATTGACTTAAAATATAAGAAGCTCTGTCGCTTCCTTGTGCTCGACAAATTGAGTCAAACGCTTCTAACCATTCTTGGGTTTCTGTTGGATCTAAATCCTGAGACATGCGGCACCAATAGTTGTAATGGATTCAATTTTAAAGGGGTTACTGTTGCAAGTGTCACGTCCTTTACAAAGAGACACTTTGACCCCCGAATGAAGGCGCATATCATAATGTAGTGAGGCTACAAAATCAATGGAATTGAATAGATTTGAAAGGGATATTTTAACAACAATTAGCTTTATATATTCACAATAAATCAATGATATATATAGTATTTTAATTTTTTATTTTTAAGTTAGTTTAACTACATAAATGCAATTACACAGTTAATAGGGGTACATATAGTGCTTATCTATGACTGTTTGGTTAGCTTGATCAGTATCTGATGCAGGGTTATTTTGCGTTTGAACCCATAATCTACGCGGCTTATCGAGGACTAAACGCTGATAGGCAAGTTGAATATCAGCAATGGATAAGGCATTAATAGCACTCGCTAATTGATTGTAAAAATCAAAGTTATTAAAGCCTAAATTGAGTGACTTTAAGTGGCGAGCACTGTATTCGGTAAGGTTATCTGGTGCCTTCTCTATATCAACCAATAGCGCCCTTTTATGACGTTGAAGCTCTGCAAGGCTAAGATTATCGATCTGTTGCTTAAAACGCTGATTAAAAGCAACAAACTCGTTCTTTAACTCATGCTCAGAGGCAACTGGAGATTGCGCAATCATACAGATTCCTGGCACCCTATTAATAGGCAAAGAAAAAGCAGAGACCACATAGCCTAGTTGCTTTTGCGTGCGTAACTCATTGTAAAAAGGTGCTGAGATCATCTGCGCCAGCAACCCCGAAACCGCCCTCTCCTTTAATGTATCGGTATCAGCCTGAATATACTGAATAAGCACTGTATCCTCATGATCAATGGTCATGCTTCGGCTAATATCATATTGTTGCAGCTTAGCTATTTTATAATGGTTAGTTAAAGCGTTAAATTTAACAACTTGCAACTGCTTAACAAGCCGACCCAGTGTTTCGCGATTTAAATTACCACTAGCTAGCATTTCAACTTCGAGTTCGCCTAACAATTCTGATGAAAACTGCTTCAAATCAGTCATATTAATATCGGTAATAGCCCTAGCCTGATCAGTAGGTATCCACCTTCCTTCCACAACTGAATAAAAATAATTAATAATCTGCCTGAATGGATAGTCACGCTTGGTATTATTTTTATTTCTTATTTGTTGCTGTTTAATAAATTCAAAACGTTGTTGATTCCACTGAGGATTCGTTAACACGGAAAGTATTTTTTGCAGCAAAATCTCCTGCTTATCAGAATAACCTCCAATATCAATGTTAAGACCCTGTTTATCTGCAGTTATATTGTAATTAAGACCCGCCATTAACGCAGGATAAAGGGCAACATTAAGCTGATCCAAAACATAGGCGACGTAAAGTTTAGCACTGGAAAAACCGTGCAAATCGGCGACTCTATTACTCGCCAATGAAATAGATAACTGCGCTTTGGGCGTGCCAAATTCGGTATTTGGGAAATGCCAAACTCTCAGCCCAGGTTTATCGACATAGATTACTGGCTTCTCATAAGAAGGCGAATCGATTAGATCCAGCCATGAGGGTATAAAGGGATTTGCACCCGATAGAGAAAGGTCAAATACAGCGACGCCGTTTTCTATAGCCTTGATATAACTATCATCTAGAGCCTGAGATTGATAGGGAGTATGGTAAAACAAAGAAGCATTTTTAACTGTCGCATCTGGTGACACCGCAAAAACCAACATATTGCTTGGGCTCAATATATCAGCGAGGTTTTTAACCAGCTGAGCATTAAATTCATGGGCCACATAGGGCGCGCGCAATACTTCACCGCCATGATACTGATGCATAGATCTAGCAATAGAGGTGGTATAGGACATCGGCTGCTGTTTTTCAGCAAACCTAAAGGCTATATCTCCCATTGCGGCTAACTCTTGCTGACGCCATCTTTCTATTCCCTGCTCTTTTATCAAGTCTATCCATGCAAAGAGCTCAATTAACACCTGATCACGAGCCTTATCTCCCTCTGGAGTAAGGCCAATGTCAATAGAGAACAAACCGGCTGAACGATCCTCCAGGGCTAAACCAGCCGATAGCGAGTTCGCCCAACCCTTTGCCTTGAGCGATTGCAATAAACTACCCTGCCCCTCATAGCCAATCATAGCGGCAAGATACTGAGCTGGCTTTGATGACCAGTATGAACTTAACTTTGGCATTTCAAACAGTAGGCCAAGCTCGCGGCTATCTTTGAGTGGGCTTACATTGACCTGCAACGGCAAATCTGATGGATTTATATAATGCGCTGGGTAACTCTCTATCTCTATTTGCTTATCTTGTATCGATGAAAACTTATCATGGGCTAAAGACTGAAGTTCATCCAATGACTCTTTTCCAAGCAGTACTAGCGTCATTAAATTGGCCGAATAATACTTATGGTAGAAATCAATAAGCTCAGTGCGCACATCTGAAAATTGATTATCAGCCAAAGTATCTAAATTACCTACATTGAACTTTGACAAAGGGTGCTTAGGGTTTGCTATCTCTCTAAGAACATCCCACTGCCTTCGACTGTCATTTTTATATTTTAATTGATATTCCGATTCAACAGCATTCCGCTCTCTATCAACATAACTGGGGTCAAACAGTGGATCAGTAAAGAATGGGGCAAACCGATCTAAAGCATCGCTCAGATGATCGGCGTTAACATCAAAAAAGTAATTAGTATGCTCAAGCCCTGTACTGGCATTGTGGCTTCCGCCGTGTTCGCTAATAAACGTCTGATAGGCACCAGGCTGTGGATATGGCTTGGTGCCTAGGAACAGCATATGCTCTAAGAAATGCGCCAACCCCTGCCGTTGAATGGGATTTTGATAACTACCTACATAAAGATCTAAAGCTGCTGCTGCCTTGTCAGTGGTGGGGTCCGAAATAAGTAATACATCAAGGTTATTAGGCAATATAACTCGCCGGTATTGACGCTGGTCATTGGCACTCTTGACAATTGACTCAGACTGAAGGGATGAGAAAGAATTAAAAATACCAGAACTGCAGGAAGCCATAATCGATAAGCAACAGAGCAAAGCAAAAAATGGCCTGATATAAAAAAATTCACGCAATAACCGCATTCTCATAAACCTGATCGACTGCTGCCTATTTAGACTTTTTACTCATTTAATCTTCTTGAACAGAGGTTCTAGGCCATGCGTTGTAAATAGCCTTAACTAAGGTGGCTAGAGGGATAGCGAAAAATAGCCCCCAGAAGCCCCAAATTCCGCCAAAGATAAGTACTGCTATAACTATCACTACAGGGTGTAGGTTTACAACTTCAGAAAACAATAAAGGTACCAAAACATTACCATCAACAATTTGAATAATGGCATAAAGTGCAACCAGCCATGCGAAGTTGTTACTTATTCCCCATTGCAGGTAACCGACCAATAACACTGGAATCGTTACCAAGGTTGCTCCTATGTAGGGAATCAACACCGAAAGACCAACCAATGACGCAAGTAGCGCCGCATACTTGAGGTCTAAAAATAAAAATACGACAAATGAAACTACCCCTACAATAAGTATTTCAATGGCTTTTCCACGAATATAATTAGCAAACTGAATATCCATTTCATCCCATATAACCGTCATCACCCGACGCTCTTTTGGTAGCATATTGGATATAAAGTTAAGTAGCACTTCCTTATCTTTAAGCATGAAGAACACTAGCAGAGGCACTAAAAACAAGTAAATCATAATGGCTAGTATGCTTGGAAAGCTACTGATTGAAAGGCTTAGAAGCTGTTCTGCTAAATTGGCAATCTCTTCAGAAACCCGCGCAACAACCAGCTGGATTTGCTCGGGCCCTATATACTCTGCAGCCTTTTCCGGCAATGAACTTAACAGCTGCTTTAACTGCCCGACCATATTTGGTAGCTCTTTCAAAAGAAGTGAGGTCTGCCTACCTATTAGTGGAATCAAAACAACCAATACAGTGATAAAAGTGACTAAAAATAAGATATAGGTAGATAAGACAGAGACTATTTTTGAAAAGCCGAATTTTTGTAGATTGTTCACGACGCCCTGGAGCAAAAAGGCAAATACCAAGGCCGCTATAACTGGCCCTAGCACATCACCCAGAGTAGCGAGAATAACGATAGCGGCAACCACAAATACACTCAGCAGTACCGCCTCTTCAGTGCCAAAATATTGCGCCATCCATCTCTGTAAAACCTTCTTCATAACGACTCCGTGATTAAAATAGAAGTTTATACCACCAATATGGCATATTATTAGCAGATGATACAGATATCACGGATGAAACCAATCTGTTTTTTTTCTGTCGAAACTGTCATGAAAAAGGTTATCGGCCTGACCGATATAATTTTTTATAAGTAAGATAGTCAATACAAAATCAATCTTTAATATTATTAAGGCTCAAACAATTGCTAAAAGTACTACTCATACCCTTCCTTTTAATCCCTAGCTTCAGTTGTTTGGCTGCCGATATAAAATTACCTATGCTCGGTGACAGTAGTTCAGGCATAGTATCCAAAAATAAAGAATATAAACTTGGAAAAGCATGGCTACAACAATTTAGACGATACGTTAAACAACATGATGACCCGCTTTTTCAGCAATATTTAGAACAGTTAACCTTTGATTTAGTCACTCACAGTGAGCTTGAAGACACTAGGCTTACACTTGTCTTGGTCAATAATTCCAGCATTAATGCTTTTGCAGTACCTGGAGGAATAATTGGTGTTCATACCGGAATTTTTACCCATGCTGATAATGAAGATCAGCTTGCCTCAATTATCAGTCACGAATTGGCTCATCTAAGCCAACGTCACTATGCAAGAAGTGTAGAATCCAACCAAAATAGTTCAGCTATTGCACTGGCTGGTCTTTTAGCCACGCTTATTGTCAGCTCAAAAGCTGGTACTGATGCAGGTATGGCCGCCCTTTCCGCAACTCAAGCATTAGCCAGTGATCAGCAGTTGCGCTACAGCAGAAACAATGAAAAAGAAGCCGACCGTCAAGGTATAAAAATCATGGAGAGATCTGGCCGAAACCCCCGGGCATCAGCTGATATGCTCGAAAAAATGATGGCTATTACTCGCTACAAAGCAAATCGATTGCCAGAATTTTTATTGACGCACCCTATGACTGAGCGTCGAGTATCTGATACCAAATCAAGAACGATAAAGTATCAAGATCAAGATTTTCCAGATAGATTTGATTTTTATATCATGCAAGCTAGAGCGCAGGTTCTACTTCAAGATAACCCCAGGTATTCGATCAAATATTTTCAGCAAAAACTAGCCGAGGAACAAACGAATAGTGACGCTTATAGCTACGGTCTTGCACTATCTCATGCTAATGCCGGCAACTTTAGTCTAGCTAAGCAACTTATATCTCGCCTTATCGGTAAAGACACAGGCTATGAGCCCTATATCTATACTGATATTGAAATTGATATTGCCGCCGGCAATTATAAACAGGCGCTAAAAAACCTCGATTATCAATTAGGGCTTAAGCCAAATAATTTTCCATTAAAAATACTCTATGCAGATGCGCTGTGGAAATCTCATCAATATCAACAGTCGGCTAAAGTATTGACACTCTTAAGTAGACAGCGCCCACAGGATCCGAGCATATGGTATCAATTAGCTGAGGTTCGTGGCTTAGCAGGTAATATTGCAGGTGTTCATAGAGCTAGAGCAGAATATTTTATTTTAATCGGTGCCCTAGAAAATGCGCAAAGGCAATTAAATTTTGCTGAAAAACTATTGCAAAAAGACGTAAAGCAATTGGCCATCGTTAAACAGCGCTTATTGGAGATAAATGAGATGGAAAAGGAATTAAAAAAACTCTAGGTGGTTTTTTTAAAATCTAACATTCTATCTAATGCTGTTGTGGCTAACTGAGCAATAGTTGGCTCAACATTAATTTCGCCGCTATCCGACTCAAGACAGTGCAATAGGTTTTTTAAGGTATTCATTCCCATCCATGGACAATTCGCACAGCTTCTACAGGTCGCACCACTGCCTCCCGTTGGCGCTATAATTAGCTCTTTATCCGGAACTGCCTGCTGCATCTTATAGAAAATACCCTGATCTGTAGCCACTATCAGTCGCTGCTGTGGAAGACTTTTAGCCGCTGCAATCAACTGTGAAGTTGAGCCAACCACATCAGCTATATCAACCACAGATTGTGGAGATTCTGGATGAACGAGAACGGCAGAATCTTCATGCACCTGTTTTAGGTCAGTTATACCCTTTGCTTTAAATTCTTCGTGCACAATACAGCTGCCATTCCACATCAACATATCAGCACCGGTTTGCTTTTCAACATAGGCCCCTAGATATTTATCCGGTGCCCAGATGATTTTCTCACCTAAGGCGTCCAAATGATCAACCACATCAACCGCGATACTCGAAGTAACAACCCAATCTGCGCGCGCCTTTACCTCAGCAGAAGTGTTGGCATAGACCACAACTGCTCTATCGGGGTGTTGATCACAAAAGGCATTAAATTGATCGGCTGGGCAGCCTATATCAAGCGAGCATGTAGCCTCAAGGGTGGGCATTAATACTTTTTTAGTAGGAGTAAGAATTTTGGCTGTTTCGCCCATAAACTTAACACCAGCAACAATTAAGGTGTCGGCGCTATGAATACTGCCAAAACGAGCCATCTCAAGGGAATCTGCTACCACACCACCTGTTTCCTCAGCTAAAGCTTGAATCAGTGGGTCGGTATAATAGTGGGCGACAATAACAGCATTTTTTTTAACTAAAAGTTGCTTAATCTGCTTGCGAATTAACGCTAGCTGCTCGGGAGGCAAAGGCTCATCAATGGATACTTTATTGAGGTAGTCTTGAACGAGAGCCGTGGTGTCGTTGCTAGAGATGGAGTTTTGATCTTGATGCATATAAGGCGAAATTTTATACGCTTGCTAACCAGTAGATAGCACCAGTTACAATTATTAACACAACAGCTATAGCGGCAATTGCATCAGCCTTGCCATCACCATCATTTTGATTATTTACGTCTGTCATTAAAATACCTTAAAAGAATAGTTACCAAAAAAAAGGGGTTGCACCTGCAAACAGCGGCATTTTAACAAGCATTTATCAACCTGTCTTGCCAAAACACCGCACTAATCAATAAATTGACTTTATTCCTTTTAATTTGCGCTATATAGGGAAATATTAATTCAAAACCTGTGTGTCAATCTGTATCATTGCGCTCTTTCCATAGATAAATACTTTTAAAGTAGTTTAAATGTATAAATACGATAATTACGACCATAAAATTGTCAATGAGCGTGTTGAGCAGTTTAGAGACCAAACACAACGCTATTTAGCGGGTGAAATTGCAGATGAGGAGTTTCTTCCATTGCGCCTGCAAAATGGTCTCTACTTACAGCGCCTTGCCCCTATGCTTCGTATTGCTGTTCCTTACGGCATGCTTTCAAGCGCACAGGTAAGAAAGTTAGCTCATATTTCCCGCGTCTATGACAAAGGCTATGTTCATTTTACAACTCGCCAAAATATTCAACTTAACTGGCCAGCACTTGAAGAAGTGCCAGATATTTTGTCAGAATTAGCTGAGGTTGAAATGCATGCCATTCAAACAAGTGGTAACTGTATTCGCAACACTACTACTGATCAATTTGCCGGTGTTGCGAGAGATGAAATTGAAGATCCCCGCCCCTGGTGTGAACTTATTCGACAGTGGTCAACTCTTCATCCAGAGTTTGCTTTTCTACCGCGAAAATTCAAAATAGCTGTCTGCGGCTCTGAAGAAGACCGTGCGGCCTTCCTATTACATGATATTGGCTTGCAGCTGGTTAAGAATGATGCAGGAGAACTGGGCTTTGAAGTTTTTGTCGGCGGTGGCTTGGGCCGTACACCCATTATTGGCTCATCGATTAGAAAATTCTTACCTAAGCAACACCTATTATCTTATCTGGACGCCATTCTTCGGGTTTATAATCGCTTTGGCAACCGTGATAACAAGTATAAGGCGCGCATAAAGATACTAGTTAAGGCCTGGACTCCTGAAGTCTTTGCCGAACGTGTAGAAGCAGAGTGGGAACATATTAAAGATGGCCCGTCCACACTTACTGACACTGAATTTGCCAGAGTTAAAAGCTTCTTCCCATTGCCCCAATATCAAACAATAGATGGTGCTGACTCTGCTAAACAATTAGCTACTACAGCCTCTGATAATATTGCTTTTAGCCGTTGGTTAGATCGAAATACACAGTTGCAAAAACAAGCGGGCTATCGATCGGTCACCCTATCTTTAAAGCCTGCTGGAGTTGCCCCAGGTGATGTTACTGACAAACAACTAGAAACCATTGCCGATCTTGCTGACCGCTATTCCTTTGGTGAATTGCGCGCGACCCACAACCAAAATGTTGTGCTTACCGACGTCGTTGAATCAGATTTATTTGAACTCTGGCAACAGGCCAAGCAATCTGGCTTAGCAACACCCACTATCGGTACCATTAACGATATGATTTGCTGCCCTGGTGGAGACTATTGCTCTTTAGCCAATGCTAAATCTATCCCAGTAGCAGAAGCCATTCAACGCAAGTTTTCGGATCTTGATTATGTCTATGATCTGGGTGATCTTGAGTTAAATATTTCTGGCTGCATGAATGCCTGTGGTCACCACCATATCGGCCATATAGGTATTCTTGGTGTGGATAAGAAAGGCAAGGAATGGTATCAGATTCAACTCGGTGGTAGTGCCAATAAAAACGCGGCTCTAGGTAAGGTGCTTGGACCGTCATTATCTCGCGATGAAATTACCGATGGCATTGAAAAACTGTTGGATGTATATGTAGAAAATCGCATTGCAGATGAAAGCTTTTTAAACACCTATCAACGCATTGGCATTGAGAAGTTTAAGGAAAGAGTTTATGCCTCAACTACTTAAAGACAATCGAGTTATAGAGGATAGCTGGACTTATCTAGCAGAAGACGCTCAGTCACTTCCCGACGGAGACCTTTTATTATCCTACGCTCAGTGGCAAATATTTTCTGACCAGATTGAAGCCCACAGAGGTAACGTCGGTGTTGTTATTGAGGGCAATGCCGAAATTGAAGATATTATCGAGCCTCTGCTAAAACTGCCCCTTATAGCCATTAACTTCCCCAAATTTGCCGATGGGCGCGGTTTTTCAGTCGCGTCGTTATTAAGAGACCGCTATAACTACTGCGGAGAAATACGCGCCGTTGGTGGTTTTATACGCGATCAGTTATATTTGCTAAGTCGCTGTGGTTTTAATGCATTTAAATTTATCGAAGATATAGATTTATCGGAAGCATCTAAGTCACTTGAAGACTTCTCAGAAACTTATCAAGTGAGCGCCGACCAAGAAAATCCACTTTTTAGAAGACGATAATTAGCTTATAAGTTGTATCAACAAGCAGGTTTAAATTATGGATCAGCACGTTGTTTTTATCTTTTTCCTTATTTTTACTGGCGGTGCCCTGCTTGCATCGCTTGCGCTTTTTGGTCGCCAGCCTCTTTTAGTTGCCTATATTGCACTCGGTGCCCTGATGGGTCCCTTTGGTCTTGGCTGGGTTTCTGATGTTGATTTAATCGCCCAGATATCGTCCATTGGTATCGTTTTCTTACTCTTTCTTCTCGGCTTAGATATGCAGCCACAATCACTGCTCAACGTTCTTAAGCAAGTAGCTCATATCACTCTAATCAGTTCGCTCTTATTTGCCTTTATTGGCTTTGGCATTGCATACAGCTTTAACTTTACGCTGATTGAATGCACCATTATTGGTGCGGCAATGATGTTCTCAAGTACCATTATTGGGATTAAATTATTACCTACAACAGCGCTTCACCACAAACACTCAGGTGAGTTAATGGTTGGCATGCTGTTAATGCAAGATTTCTTGGCGATTGCGGTATTACTGGTGCTTTTATCAGCAAGCTCAAGTGAAAATGGCATGTCCAGCCTAGCCATAAGTATTGTGGCGTTACCGGCATTGGTTGCATGCTCGATGTTTTTGGTGCGCTATCTTTTACAACCTTTATTCGCCCGTTTTGATCGTATAGGTGAGTATATATTTCTACTAACTATTGGTTGGTGTCTAGGTATTGCTGAGTTAGCTGAAGTAATCGGCCTATCTAAAGAAATTGGCGCTTTTATTGCTGGTATATCCCTAGCCACAAGTCCAATTGCACAGTACATTGCTCTTAATTTAAAACCCCTAAGAGACTTCTTTTTAATACTGTTTTTCTTTTCACTAGGCGGAGGATTCGACCTATCTCTACTGCCTTCAATAGCGATTCCTGCCATTTTACTAGCACTGGTAATGCTTTCGCTGAAGCCGGTGGTATATCGCTACTTATTGCGCTCTCAGAGCGAAAACAACAGTCTTTCATGGGATATTGGGTTTAGATTAGGGCAAAACAGTGAGTTTTCCCTTCTGATTGCTTATATGGCGTTTAGCACGCAATTAATCGGCAATGATGCATCGCATTTAATTCAAGCAACTGCCATCATTACCTTTTTAATCTCAAGCTATATCGTAGTATTTAATTTCCCCAACCCAATCGCAGTCAATGAACGATTGCGTCGAGACTAAATCTACTTATAAATATTTGAACTGTTGGTAAGACGTCCCCACCATTTTACTAGAAGCCTATCAGCACTCTCTTCAGCGGCAATGCCTAAACGCTGAGGCAGTTTCTTTTTCTGTACATAGTTAATTTCAAACACCTTAGATTCTTTAGCGCTATGTGTTAGATATTCATCACTGGTCATAAGTTCATCAACCAAGGCTAGCTCGTGGGCTCGCGAACCAAACCACACTTCTCCTGTTGCTACCTTATCGATATCAATTTGAGGGCGACGTTCTGCTACATAGGATTTGAATAATTGATGAGTATCTTGCAGATCTTCAATAAATTTCTCACGACCCTGCTCGGTATTCTCGCCAAAAATAGTCAGCGTTCTTTTATGTTCACCCGCGGTTAATAATTCAAAATCAACATCGTTTTTCTTAAGCAACCTATGAAAGTTAGGTAGCTGTGCTACTACACCTATAGAGCCAATAACGGCAAAAGGTGCTGCCAGTATTTTATCGCCAACACAGGCCATCATATAGCCACCACTGGCGGCGACCTTGTCGACACAAATTGTAATAGGAATATTTTTTTTGCGTAGACGATCCAACTGACTACTGGCCAAACCATAGCTGTGAACCATGCCGCCAGAGCTCTCAAGCTTGACAACCACTTCGTCTTTGGCTGTAGCTTGGGTAAGTATTGCCGTGACCTCCTCGCGCATATTCGTAACAGCAGACGCACTGACATTACCATTAAATTTTATAACAAAAACTCGCTTTTCATTAGCAGTGCCTGAACCAGCATTCTTTTTCTTACTTTTAGCCAGCTTCTTCTCTTCTTTGCGACGTTTTTTTGCCTCAGCTTTTTGCACAGATGAATCCATTAAAGCCATCGACATAGCTTTATTAATATCATCATATTGATCGTTTAGGGGATTAATTTCTAATTCACCCTTATCACCACCCTGCCGATTTTTTTGGCTTGCACCAGCAACAATTGCAACCAATAAACCAAAACCCACAATTGCGGTGACTGTCTTGGCAAAAAACAAACCATATTCTGCTAAAAATTCCAAACTAAACTCCATATTTTACGTATTACAATGGGTGAATGATGCAAATAGAAAAATACACCAATTTAAAGTATGTATTTAGGAAATGGATTATAGACCAATTTAATAATTGAACAATGTTAATAAAAACTGCGTAATTTAACGCAAAAGCACATTGTTTAGGTTGCAAAAGCAAACCTGTACGGATAAGGTTTGCGCATTCAATATTAAGCAGCCTAAACATTAGCAAATAGACTCGCTTTTTGATCCAACAGTCTCCATTTCGCTAAAACAAACTGGCATACAAAGGATAGACATATGACGGAAAGATTAGCACAAGCATTTCAAAAGAATTTTTTAGGTAACTCGCCCAGCTGGTACCAAAAAATTATTATTGCCTTTTTGGTGATTAATCCAATTCTACTGATGATTACTACGCCGTTTGTACTAGGCTGGGTGCTTATTGCACAATTTATCCTAACTTTGGCAATGGCTCTCAAATGCTACCCACTTCAGCCTGGTGGCTTAATTGCAATTGAAGCCATATTGCTCGGCTTGGCAAGTCCTGAGAATGTCTACGACGAAGCTGTAGCTAACTTTCAGGTGATCTTATTATTGATGTTTATGGTAGCAGGCATTTATTTTATGCGCGACATGCTACTGTATACTTTTACCAAAATACTACTTAATGTTCGTTCAAAAACTACCCTTTCTTTTCTATTTTGCTTCTCAGGTGCAGTTTTATCCGCATTTCTCGATGCACTAACGGTAACAGCGGTACTAATTACTGTAGCTGTTGGTTTTTATTCGGTCTACCATCGTGTAGCCTCAGGTAAAGCATCAACTGATGCAACTCACAACCATCTTGATAACAGCAGTGTTATCGAAGCCAACAGTGAAAATCTAGAGCAATTTAAAGCATTTTTGCGCAGCTTAATAATGCATGGTGCTGTAGGTACAGCTCTAGGCGGTGTAACTACTCTGGTTGGCGAACCACAAAATCTATTAATTGCTGAAAAAGCCGGATGGCAATTTATTGAATTCTTTATGCGTATGGCACCAGTAACTATGCCAGTTTTTGCCTGTGGTTTACTTTGTTGCATATTACTAGAGAAAGCTAAAATCTTAGGTTACGGCGCGCAATTACCCGATGCCGTCAGACAGGTTCTTACAGAATTTAGCCAAGAAGATGAAAAAAATCGCACTAAAGAACAGGTAGCAACTCTAATTATTCAAGCTGTAGTTGCCCTAATTTTAGTATTTGCCCTTGCTTTTCACTGGGCGCCGGTGGGTCTTATTGGTCTTATGATCATTGTTCTTTTAACGGCATTTAATGGTGTAACCGAAGAGCACCAAATAGGCAAGGCATTTGAAGAAGCCCTGCCCTTTACCGCCTTACTGGTAGTGTTCTTTGCTATTGTGGCAGTAATACATGAACAACACCTATTCTCGCCTGTGATAACATGGGTATTAGCGATGGATCCAGCATCGCAACCAGGAGTCTTCTTTTTAGCCAATGGTTTGCTATCTGCAATTAGTGACAATGTATTTGTGGCTACTGTGTATATCAATGAGGTTAGAGTTGCACTTGATTCTGGAATGATTGATCGCGATCAATTTGATAAGCTAGTAATCGCCATTAACACCGGCACTAACTTACCCAGTGTTGCTACCCCTAATGGTCAGGCTGCGTTCCTATTTTTGCTTACCTCAGCCTTAGCTCCTCTTATTGGGCTGTCTTATATGCGCATGGTGATTATGGCTCTGCCCTACACTATTGTATTGACGGTAGTGGGTCTACTGGGCGTTCTATATATGCTTTAGACGGCAATAATCGTTAGAGCTTTCTTAGAATGATGCATAGGCTTGTAGCAACCTTATATAACATTTGAAAGATAGTAATCCCGAACAGCCATAATAATTCTGGCTGAATGTTTGTCGCTTCGGGCATTAACGTGTTCGCCCAAGACATCACTGGACAGAAAGCTCAAATATTGAGCTAATTCAGCTGTATTTTTCGATTTAAGCGCCTTAGCATAAACTTTTGGGACATATATCTATAATAACTATCATTTGAGCTCTTAGGACCTCCTATATCTAAGGGGTCCCAATGATTGGTTAGAACATAACCAATTGATTGGAAGAAGCTGTTATGTTCGATACGAACAACATTTTTAATATCCGCCAGTTGTCTAACTGATTGTAAGTAGGACATATTGAGACTCCGCTTGTAATTTATAAATCCATTTATTGCAATATATGCGGGCTGACCAATAAATAGCTATTGATTAATCCCGTCATCCTAAAAGTAGACTACATTTGAGCTAACTACAATATCGATCATGCTTTACAAGTAAAAATACGTAGGGTGTATATTTAACAAGCAAAAAAAACACCCCTTCGGGTGTTTTTTTGCCATTAATACTTAGTCTTCAGGGAAAAGCCAGAATGAAGGTATTACATTTTGGTCATTCACATAGAACACTGTATTGTTGTGGATAAAGGAACGCTGACGATCATTATTAGACCACCAATTATTAACACCTCCTGATATGTAACCGCTGTTCATAATCGATGCGCTGTCTGAAATGTCCTTGTTAAATAAGTTAAACATATAAAGTCGATTTTCTTGTGCGTAACCGGCAGCTGTATTAGAGGATAGTGTTACCGGTATGGTAAAGCGATCCTGACTGTCGCTGACTTGCTGATAAGTAAATGCATGACGGTTATATCTTGCAGGAGAATGTATCCAGTCAGAATCTTCACCGATACTGAGTGCCGTCAGCGATACAGGATTATCCATTGCGGCAACGTTAAATAATTCTAGTTTAATATATCCATTTTCATCTTGCCCTAAACCTAACAACAAATCATCATTAACTGGATGAAGGAAGTCTGAAAAACCCGTTACCTCTAACTCACCGGCTATAATTGGGTTTTCTTGTTCTGAGAGATCCAAGACATAAAGAGGGTCGGTTCGCTCAAATGTAACTAAATATAGCGTATCCCCAAAAAACCTAACCCCATATAGGTCTTCATTAGGCTTACCTATCTCATTAGGGTACTGTTCATTGGGCAATGTGGCCACTTGATCCATAGAGTAGGCGGTTGGCGAATGTTGCAGAACTGTTAGCTGATGATCTCTATTGTCCTCGGCATCACCGGTCCACATACTACTAACCACTCTCAGGTATCCGTTGTGTTCATTAATACGAAAATCAATTTCACCTGAGCCAAACAAATGTCCGTTGACCTCACCAGATCCACTATAGGCAAGGCTAGTGGAGAGATTGAAACGGTGTATCAACGTCTTAGAATTAGCTCCCCACCCCTCTGTTTGAATAAAGTAAATCGCATTTTGACTGACATAGATTCCAGAGGTGGATTCTAGGTAACAGGTACTATTTACGACCTTCTTGTGCTTTACATCAACGGCCACAAGCATGGTCATAGTTGGATAACCATATTGATCGGGTGCTGACTCATGCTCATCGTTAATCATCAAACAATCAGTTGCATCTAAAAGATCAGTTTCTTGGTTGTTGATAAAAGCTTTTGGCAGCAAATCTGAACTGGAAACATCATTCAGAATTTCTTGATTTGTCGCCTTTTGGTCAAACGTGGGGAAATCAATATAGTGATGTATTTCTGGGGTGTGGCGAGCAACTAAATACACAAGATCACCTTTTTTACGACTGGTAACAAAACCACCCTCGACTTCAAATTTCCAATCTAGCTCGGGGTTAGCGACATCTGAAATATCATAAACTGATAACCCTGTGGTCTGTCCTCGCCAAACCGAAGGATCCATAAAGGCAGTTCCATACATTCCCCACCAGCCGGAAGTACTGATTGATGCAAGCTGATCACCATTAGTATAAAGTCCCTCAATAGTCCGGTTGTCATCGACTATAATGTTTCCAGCCTCAGAGACAGACGCTTGGCTTGGGTTAGTTGCCATAATTTTGATTGAACGCAACTCAGGAATAATAGGTTGCAATGGCTCATCAGCTACAGCCAGTTCTTCACCTACCTCTATCGCATCATCAAATAGGGCAATAGGCTCATCAAAGATAAAACAACAATCATCATACAAACTGTAACTTGGCGCTATAAAGAGATGTTCACCATCATATTTAACGAAATCATGTTCATCGATATTTTTTTCTAAAGTATAAGTAGTCGTGAAAGAATCTCCGCCACTTTCCGATGTAGATGCATCCATTGCCATTTCCGGCATTGCATCCACCGCTATCATATCCATAACCTCACCAAAAGCTCGGTCATAACTTTGGGTAAAGTTTGATGAAAATTCTTGAGTGCTTTTCATCTGCACCAACAGTCCTGAAGCTCTGGCCAACAAAAGATCTGGCATCAAAGAGCCAATATATTCTTCAACTTGATCAACATAGGACCTTGTAGCACTAGTTGCTACTGCACCATTCACCAAGGACTCTCCTCGAACGCCAAAAAGATAGCGTAAGAGCAACAGACCATCCGTTAAAGCATCCATTGAGCCATTGCCATCTATATCCAATATAGGTGAAGCCGCATTTAAATAATCCTCAATTTGTTGTGATGATGAGGACGAGTCAGCAGAAATCGCACCCGCTGTAAGGGCACTTCCTCTTATCCCAAATGCATATCTGAGTAACAATAAACCATCTGTGAGAGCATCGACATCGCCATTTTGATCAAAATCCCACCCATATAATTGATCGCTATCAGTATTATCGATGAGATTGAAAGACAATTTCATTGAGCCATGTGCATAACAGTAATACATCAAAGAATTACCACTAAAATCTGACGGGATAGTGATTGTTAATTGCTCGCCATTTACAATAGATGCGGCACCCTCAACAGCACCTGAGCCATTACTGGAGTATTGAATGTCAGAGTTAGCAACCTTCCAGTCATCACCTATATTGAAAGCGTGGCCACTATCCGTCCTAATAAAAGTATGGGAATAGCCTTTTTCTAACGACAGCTCGATTGATTCACCATTGGGTTCAGTCGAAAAAATATAAAAAGGCGATGCAAAAGGATTTGAGTTTAATCGGACGTAAGTGGTCGTGTCATTGGAGAAGCTTGGTATACTCAATGCGCAAAGTGCCAACGCAACGATCAAATGAGTGATGCTTATACATTTTTTTGTTAATTGATATAACATTACAACACCTCAAAATTTTTATTATTCAACGTTTATACAATCTGTCAAAACATCCAAATTTAACTCTGTAATCTGCAAAGATTATGGTACACAGACAAATATATGCCCTTTTGTCCAAAATAGCCAACTGAGTCGTGTTGATTATCTTATAAATCGACATAGTAAAATCCTATTTCAGATACGGATATATCAGCAATATGATCTCGACCAAAGGCAACCACCCCAATACTTTTAATACTAGCGGATTTAACATTTTTCCTGATCCACCCACTGGATGCAACAAAGTTTTCTAGAGGCAATTTTATTATCCGCCAATTTTCGTTTACATCAAATTCTGCTTGATAGTATTGCCAGGGTAATAAAGTACCTTTGGTTCTAAGATGAAGATAATATTTCTGGTTATTTCCTTTTACATTGATATAAATACCACTAACACTTTTTGTGTTGATATTGTGAAGGTTTGTTCTGAACTGGATAAAACCACCATTATTCACAGTACTTACAGTCCCGGTTAAACGAGCAAGGGGAATGTTCTCTTTATCTTCAAATGTCAATGTTCCCTGAGAAATACCACCCATAACTTGATCGCTAATATAACTCCAACGTTTCTCTGGCTTGCCATCAAAGTCATCAATTAGCATAGGCTTTCCCCATGTTGAAGTGGTCGCACAATAGCCAACAATTAAAACAATTAGCATTTTTAACATTGTAAAAACCACCTATCTATTTTTGTATTGAGTTGGACAGTATGCTCTTAAAACACCAGAGGGACGCTTTGAAAGGTGTTTAGTACTTCTATTAGACACTCTTTTTCGCCATAGTTTGAATGAGCTCAACGTAACATTCGATCGCATTAATTTGATAACAGATGATTCGTTGATTCCGTAATTGTATTCTATCGCTTCAAAAGGCGTTCGATCTTCCCATGCCATTTCAATAATGCGAGATATGTCCTCTGAGGAAAATTGATACTTATTATTAGCCAAGTTATTACCTTTATTCCATATAATGTATAAGAATACGATTACCACGTTTTTTCGTATCAAAAGGTAATGATCAAAAAGAATCATCGATAATCATCAATGTGATGAAAGTCTAATTTCAATTACAGTTAAATTATAATCATCATAAACCTGATATATGTTTATTTAGTTAAGCAAATAATTAATATATAGTTAGGTCATACATACTAATAAGAGGTTTTTAATGCTTAGGCCACTAAAAATAACAAAATTACTGACCTTAGTATCTGCCATTATAGTGCTGAGTGGCTGCAATACCGAGAGTCAAGCGACTAATCACACCTCGATGAATTCTGATTTATCAGTCATTCCAAAAGAAAAACTACTCTCAGTATCAAAAACCATGCGCAGTCAAGCGACCATGGGACCTTCTGGTTGGATGATGGACTGGGATATTGATAAAAATGGCAAAGCTGACGCACTGACAGATGGTCTTATGATTTTGCGTTACGGCTTTGGAATTAGAGGTAGCCAGCTTACTTCCGGAGCCATTGCCAGTGATGCGACACTTACCTCTAATGAAATTGGTGAACACCTTGATGATATGGTCACTGTGGTTGACATTGACAATAATGGACAGTTTGACGCACTTACCGATGGCTTAATTATCTTACGCTACTTATTTGGTATTTCAGGAGAGTCTCTTATCAATGGTGCGGTTGCGAGTAATGCTGAACGAGCTTCAGTTCCCGCAATTACAGACTACCTAGTTAACAACATGCCGGGTAGTAATTCAGGTGGGTTAACAAACAGTGTTATTATTAACGAGGTTTCATCTTCTAATTCGACATTTGACGATGAAGATGGTGACAGCCCAGACTGGATTGAACTCTATAACAATAGCAATACAACCTATGATCTGACTGGCTGGAGTATATCTGACGATAATTTAAATCCAGCTAAATGGATCTTCCCTTCAACCTCACTAGCACCTGGCGCATATTTGCGTGTTTGGGCCTCTGACAAGGACAGAGCGGGTGGAGGCGTGTTCAAGACATTAATTAATCAGGGCGATGTCTTCCGATATATCATACCAACCTCAAACCCAAGCACCTCATGGGTCAATTTAGGCTTTAATGACAGTGGCTGGCTCCAAGGAGCCAGTGGTTTTGGTTATGCAGACGGCGATGACACGACCATAATACCTAATGGCACAAGCTCTGTGTTTGTAAGGAAAGTATTTGCCGTTAACGACCTAGAAATGATGGACAAACTATGGCTAGATATTGATTACGATGATGGTTTCGTTGCCTATATCAATGGCGTTGAAATCGCTAGAGCCAATATTGTTGGTAATCGTCCAAGCTATAATGCAGGCACTATATCAGACCGCGAAGCAACCATGTGGCAAAGCGGAAACCCTACTCGTTTTCCAATTAATAACTTCCAAGAATTACTCAACAATGGCGATAATGTTCTGAGCATTCAAGTACATAATATCAACTCTAATTCATCTGATATGACGTTAATACCATTCCTCTCAGCCTTTTACTTAGGCTCCACCAACGATGGTATAACACCGCCTTCTATTCTTGGCTTTGAAGACCCAAGCTTGCATACAAACTTCAAGATTTCTTCGAGCGGTGAAGAATTAACACTTTATGACAGCAACGGCTCTCAAATTGACTATATGAATGTTACAGCTATGAACACCGATAACAGCATAGGTCGCTCTCCAATTGACGGAAGTATCTTATTTTTTGAAAACCCAACTCCTGGAGAGCAAAATCCCTCTATTGGCTTTAGCGGCGCCATTGAAAGTGAAGTTATATTCTCTCATCAAGGTGGAGAATTTAATGGTCAAAGCGTGAGTTTAGCTGGCGCAGCTGAGGGTGAAGAAATACGTTACACTCTCAACGCAGCCATACCGACTAAGCTTTCTAACTTGTACACCTCCCCTATTATGATCAGTGGAGACACCGTAATTCGCGCCAAAATTTTCAAAGACAACCATATACCCTCGCGAACCGATAGCAGAACTTACATTACATCAAACACCCATGACTTGCCGATTGTGACTCTTGTGTCTGAGCCGAATAACTTCTTCAGTCAGCAACAGGGAATTTACGAATATGGCCCTGAAGGTAACTATGAGAATTCGCTTCCTTTCTTTGGCGCCAACTTCTGGCAAGACTGGGAACGCGATATTCACTTTAGTTTTTATGAGCCAACCGGTGAACTAGGTGTTGCACTGGATGCAGGGGTAAAAATATTTGGCGCATGGAGTCGTGCCAATGATCAACGATCTATGTCGATTCACGCCCGTGGTCGCTACGGCTTCAGCAAATTAGAATACCCCATTTTCCCATCTCTAGATTATGACAAGTTTGAGTCTATTGTCCTTCGTGGTGCAGGGAACGACTGGATGAAAACTAATGTCAAAGATGTAATAGCAACAAGTTTAATGGAAGGCAGTGGCCTTGAATATCAAGCTAATCGATCAGCTGTGGTCTATCTCAATGGTCAATACTGGGGTTTTTATAATATTCGAGAAAAAGTAAATGAGCACTTTCTGGACGACAAGATTAACGTCGATAAAAGTGAGATTAATATTCTTACTAACAACGGCGAAATTGTCGAAGGTAGCAACACGGAATATAACGAGTTAATTGATTTTGTCACTAACAATAGCTTAACTGTTCAATCAAATTATGACTATGTAGCAAGTCAAATTGACATAGATAACTATATTACTTATCAGGTCGCACAAATATATTTCGATAACACTGATTGGCCGGGCAATAATGTAAAATTTTGGAACTCACCTGAAACTAAGTGGCGCTGGATACTCTTTGACACTGACTTCTCATTTGGTCGTCCCTGGGAAGGTTCAGCAGCTTACTACAACGATACATTATCATTTGCTCTATATCCTTATGGCGGTGGATGGCCTAATCCAGCATGGTCTACCCTCCTTGCTCGCAAACTGATGGAAAATACAACGTTTAAAAATAAGTTTATCAATCAATTTGCCGATGAGATGAATACACGATTCGAAGCCGACAATGTCCGTGCACATGTTAATAGTGTTGCAAATTCTGTAAGTTCCGAAATTAGCCGACATTTTGCCCATTGGAGCAATTGGGATAACCGCTCAGAGTATTGGAGAAACCAAGGTATGTTGTCCTCCTATGGGGAATGGCAAAATGAGGTAAATAAAATAATAGAATTTACTGATAACCGTTTACCCAATTTGGCCGGCCATTTTAGAAGTTATTTTGGAATCGGTGGCATGTTTAATCTTAATATTTCGATTAACAATACTGAAGCAGGTTCAGTGCAGTTAAATTCGCTAACGATTGATAGCTCTAATTGGCAAGGTGAATACTTTGACTTTATTCCTGTTACATTGACAGCAATACCCAATGAAGGCTATGAATTTGTTGGCTGGCAAGGCTCTGTAAATCAATTTGACCCTAATGCGACCCTGACAACCTCGCAAAATGCCAATGTTCAAGCCATATTCCAAGCAGTACAAAATTAGGATATATCAAAGATAGGCAGAAATTATTCTGAGATTATTTACCGGATTTTTCGGTGATAATCTCGGAATAAAACCTTGTTGGCTGCCTTGAGACCTCAAAGTCTTGTGAAGCAATAAGGGAACTAAAAGCCAAGCTGAAAGAGATGATAAAAGTGGTCATGGGCGAGAACTGATTTGCGACGCTGTTATGTTACTTAAAATCAGCAAATCACTGCTAATGACTTTTGTGAATAGCCTACATAACTTAAATTAATAAGCCTTCCGTTAAGGTCTTAGCCTATTCTTGCTTTACCTTTATATTGATAGTTTGTTCAGGGTCTTTTGTAGTATTAAAATCACCTTTACGACCAAAAGAATCCACCTTTATCTGGTAACAGCTCAATACAATAAATAACTTATACCTAACAAGTTAAATGATCTACTATAAATAATAGATAGGTGGCTATTTTTGACTAATAGCAACCTCGAAAAATAACCAAATGAGTTTGTTATGGATAGAGAAACAGCAATAATTGCCAATGATACATTTAATCAGTGCCTAAAAAATTTATTTGCACTTCTTCCCATCCTTAAAAAGGGTTGTGATTCTGATGAGGAGTTCAATTATTTTCAAAGAGAAATTGCTAGACTGGGAAATATGGCAGACTTAAAAATACTAGATTTTATGAATGCTAAATATCCTGAATTAAAATTGGAAAAGAGACTTGAAGATAAGTAATTCAAACGAGTAACACAATCCAGAAATAAAAGGCACTTATTTTTTAATAAAAATTAGTACGTGTAGCCAATAAACATTACAAGCCTAAACCAACGGCATATCTGCGACTTTGGTTAGATCTAATAATGCTCCCAAGCTGTTTAACTGTTAGCGGTTAGGGGTTTTATCAACATTCCTTTAGCCCTTTGTGCACTCTGCTCCACACCTTAATGACAGTATTGTAAAGTATTAATGAGCATTTATGAATAGAATATATAGGCTAAAAGCTAGATATTTAAAGGGTTTAGGCTATGTTATGAGTATTTATTAGGACTTGTATAGAATGGTAATTGGCGGTGAGAGAGTCCGCGTAATTATTTTAAAAAACTGTTTACATTCAATAGTTTAAGAGATTATTTCTGAGTTTAATCTTTACAGTACCCAACTTGGTACCCAACTCAAAATTCCTTTTAATGACTTTTCATGAAACAAAACCACATTCCAGGATGCCGAAAATGGTTGAGGGGGTACCCCCCTTTTTGTCAGATGGGACTCCTATATTTCTATACTATTACCAATCTGCACGAACGAATTGAAATTATTTGGTTTTAGTTAGGGCATATGTAATTCTATGCA
>CATAJQ010000003.1 GCA_949487135.1 Cellvibrionales bacterium UBA7375
CTGGAACTTTCATCTATTGTGATTCCAGCTGGCGGTTCACCAGCTGGCGGCGCTGTGTAAAGAGAAGCGCCATTAACAGAAAGGGAATCATATGCCACATCAGCACTGGAAAATTGAATCTTAACGGCTCTATCAAATGCAACACCGGTAACTGTGATGTCATTGGCACCTAATGTTAGGGCAACAGGATTGCCAAAGAAGTCGGAGCCGTTCGCAGTTGTCTTGTAAACTCTGTAGTTTGCTCCGCCATCAGGTAGCGCAGTGACATTCATTGACAATTTCTGCTCACCCTGACTATCAGCACCATCAGCAACAGTAGTTAATGTAATAACCTTAACCCATGTGTCGTTAGGTCCTGCAGCGAAACTAGAACTCAGACCTATAGTTGTAGATGCTTGAGCAGAAATACTGAATGAAGTGACCAGAATTGTCGCAGTAATTACTTTTGCAACAGAACCAACACGTGAAACAAAGCTTGAGAAGATACTTTTTAGGTTTGATATTAAATGGCACATATTATTATTTTCCGTACTTATTTACTTTTTGTTATCGCGGGCAACTAACTATCCATATATAAATAGATTGTGATAAATTACTCGGATACCCCTCTAATTACTAATTTTTTGTTACTAATTCTTTTAATTTTTACTGTTTTTTGATTGCATTGACGATTTTAATAATCAAAAAAATAAACTTTAAAAAAGCTTCAAATTATTTTGTTAGCCCAAGTTAAATCAAGGCTTGTGGCGGAATTGGAGCGAAAATTACGTCATGCGAGACGGGTAATTAGGGCTACTTTACCTATACCAGTTACCTATACTCCAAGATTTAAATCAAGGAGTCAATAGTTTAGTTAAGGTTAAATATAAATTTTCGAATGAATAGCTAAGCAGGTAAATCTAGATATCCAGGCAACTATTTAACGGATTTTCCCGCCTCAGAGCCACCCAGCATAATACTGATCCAGCGGGTATCTTCATTCGCCGCTAAAGCAATCTTAACCATAATAGTTAGTGGAATAGACAACAACATACCGACTGGGCCAAGCACCCAGCCCCAGAATACAAGGGACACGAACACAACTAATGGCGAAAGGTTTAGGCCTTTACCCATCCAGCGCGGCTCTATGGCGCTACCCATAACAAAGTTAACTACCACAAAACCTAATAGGGTCAAGCCGGCACTACCCAGACCCAATTGCACTAGGGCAAGCAATACTGCCGGCACTGCGGCTATAAATGAGCCCACTGTGGGTACAAAGTTAAGCAGAAAGGCAATTAACCCCCACAGTACGGCGTAATCGATACCAAGAATGGTCAACCATATATAGATAAGCACACCAGTGACAGCGCTAATAGCAGACTTAATTGCTATGTAGCCATGAATACTGCTTGAGAACTCGGCCAGCCAAGATTGAGTGTTTTGGTCGCCTCGCGCCATACGTAACTTATCACCAAAGCTGGTGTTTTCGGCCAGAATAAATATAACGGTCAATAGTATCAAGACCGAATTGGTCATTACATTACCAAAGGATGCCAAGGTACTACCGACCCAACGCATTACCGCACTGGGGTCAAAGCTGTTTTGCCACTGTGCGGCATCAATAGCTATACCCTGCTGTGCAAGCCATTGCTGAATAGCCGCGCTCATCTCACCCAACTTGGCAGAATAGACGGGGATATCTTGGCGGAAACTTTCAACCGATGAGCCAATCACTGCGCCCAGTATCAACCCTATTAATAGTATTAATGAAATAATGAGCAATATGGCAATACTGCCCGGCACCTGTCGTTGCTTTAACCATGCTAACAGGGGCGAGACAATCATGGCGATAAAGACCGCCAATAAAAAAGGAACAACCATAGAGGAGGCCATTTTTAGCCCAGAGACAACAATCACAAAGGCGGCAAATACAATTAGGAACTTAGCGATAGGTGCTTGATGAGTTGTCATAGGTTATTTTGAAACCTCAATTTTTAATTCAACCTGCTGTAGCAGATTAGTTAATAGCTGGCGGCTAGCCTGTGAAAATACCAGCACGCCCTGCCGTTCTTTTATCTCAGGCGCTAACATAGCACATTCATAACGTATTTTGTCCAACTCGGTATCATGGCGAATAGGTATACTAATAAAAACGTCCCAATCGCTGGCGGTAGCCTGCCCAGAAATTGCTAACTTAAGAATAGCTTGCACATTAACTGCTTGCACCTGATAGAACGGCACGCCGACATATCGAAATAACACCAGTGCAATCACTAGAATTACAAATGACAGCAATACTGTGATAATAAAGCTACTCATTATTAGAACTGATCGGGGAACTTACCTTGAAACTGGGTGTACCAATTTTTGATATTGGTAATATCTTCCTGATGATCGCCCGTAGGCTGATATAGGTCGCCCAGCACAATGCGCTTATGTTTAAAATCCAAGGCACCCATCTGGATTTGGCAGTTATTAGCCTCAGCAATGCGCAAAAAACCGGTTTTCCATCTTTCAGCCTTCTTTCGGGTACCCTCGGGGGCTATAACAATCACAATACCCTCGTGCTTCTCAACCAACTGATTAACATTATCAATCACACCCTCAGGGTTTTGGCGATTGACCGGAATACCACCCAGCCAAAGCATAAACCATTTTAGGCCGGGCACAAAGATTGTATGTTTTCCCAAAAAATGTAGACGGACATTGAGACCTAATACGGCGGCAATACCCAGAACCGCATCCCAATTAGAGGTATGGGGCGCGGCAGTGATTAGCACTCGCTCTGCATTGGTAATACTGCCTTCAACTCTCCAACCAAAAACGCGCAAAAATGTTTTACCAAACCAACGAGTAAAGGCACTGCGATTGGCACGCAGATGCTGTGGCACCTGATTCTTCTCGAAGGTGGGTAGTTTTTTAGCCATACTTACCTCAGCTTTATTAATTAATGTTCCCGCGTTGCTCTAAACTCAATATCGGGAAACCGCTCTTCGGCAAGGGAGAGATTAACTCGGGTTGGCGCTAGGTAGGTTAGGTGCCCACCGCCATCAATCGCTAAGTTATCCTGCGCCTTATTCCTTAGTGCTTCTATTTTTTTATTATCTTCAGCTTCAGCCCAACGCGCCGTATATACATTAACCGGTTCGTAGATTGCCTCGACACCATATTCCTCTTTTAATCGAAATGCCACCACATCAAACTGCAGCTGCCCAACAGCGCCCACAATAATGTCATTATTGCGCAGTGGGAAAAATACCTGGGTACTGCCCTCTTCAGATAATTGGCGAATACCATTTTGCAGCTGTTTTGCTCGCAGCGGGTCTTTTAGGCGAATTCGCTTAAATAGCTCAGGCGCAAAGTGCGGAATACCGCTAAACTTAAGATCTTCTCCCTCAGTAAAGGTATCACCAATTTGAATAGAGCCATGGTTATGCAGACCGATAATATCCCCCGCCACTGCCTGCTCAACCGAGATACGCTCGCCCGCTTTAAAACTAAAGGCATCGGAAACTCGCATATCCTTACCGGTACGCACATGCTTCATTTTCATTCCTTTAGTATAGGTACCCGAACAGATACGCATAAAAGCAATACGATCACGGTGCTTGGGGTCCATATTAGCTTGAATTTTAAAGACAAAGCCGCTGAACTTATTATCGCTTGCCAATACCTCTCGCTGTTTGGTTTCACGAGGCTGGGGCGGTGGCGCCCAACGCACAAAATCATCGAGCAATTCACGCACACCAAAATTGCCCAGTGCGGTGCCAAAAAATACTGGGGTTAGCTTGCCGGCTAAAAACTCATCCATGGCAAATTGATGGGTGGCGCCTTTTACCAGCTCTAATTCTTCGATGACATCATCGGCAAAATCACCCAATGCCTCGCGCGCTTCGGGGGATCGCATACCTTTAACCTGAATATCATCCATCAATTGATGGCCCTTGCCCTGCACATACACATGAATAGTATCGGTATATAGGTTATAGACACCGCGAAACCCACGACCCATACCAATGGGCCAATTAATCGGTGCGGCTTTAATTTTTAATACGTCTTCGATTTCATCGAGCAAATCGATCGGGTCACGAATATCGCGGTCCATCTTATTAATAAACGAAAGAATCGGCGTATCGCGTAGACGGCAGACTTCCATCAACTTGATCGTTCGTTGCTCTACACCCTTAGCGCCATCAATTACCATCAGCGAAGAATCCACTGCGGTTAGAGTACGATAGGTATCCTCAGAAAAGTCCTCGTGCCCCGGTGTATCCAACAGATTTACGGTACAGTCGCGGTACGGGAACTGCATCACCGATGAGGTTACCGAAATACCCCGCTCCTTTTCCATAGTCATCCAATCAGAGGTGGCATGGCGGTCGCTTTTTCGCCCCTTGACCGTTCCCGCCACCTGAATCAGGTTACCCAAAAGCAAGAGCTTTTCGGTAATGGTGGTCTTACCCGCATCGGGGTGAGAGATAATGGCAAAGGTGCGCCGATCAGAAGCTGGCTGGGTCATGAATAATAGTCACAGAGTTAAAAGCCGCGCATTATAACCTCGGCGTCCCTGGGTTTCAGCTAATGATTTAAAATACCCAGTCATTATAAGCCGACTATCTAATACGCAACGATCGTGCATAGCATCTAATTTACTTTCACTAACCCATTCCAACGCGTTGTGTAAGCCGGAGATAAATGTTCGCGCTTCATTGCCCAGTTCTTTTTTATGCCCTGCCTGGCAAAGAATACCTTGCCGCGCCCACTGTGATTAATGCGGTCGATAACATGCATTAACTGGCGGCTGTTTGTATGACCTGAAGCCTTATCAAACAAGTCTGTTTGATAGGTGCCAATATCGTAAAAATCGGAGAGTACTACGCCGGCTTTTGCGTAATCATAGCCATCGCGCCATAGTTGCTCGAGCAGTCTCATAGATAGCTGAATCAGATCGCGTGTATCGTCGCTAGGTCTGGATAATTCTGCACTGAGGCCATTGCTGTATTGGGGTGTATTATTTTGGTAGGGACTAGTGCGAATAAATACACTGAGTAATTTGGCCTGTTGCCGCTCTTGACGCAATTTTTCTGCGGCTCGAGTGATATGTTCGCACACAGCTTGACGCATCTGTACGCGCGAGGTGACGCGAGCACCAAAGGAGCGACTGCAGATAATCTGCTGTTTAGTGGCGGGTATCTGTTCTAATTCCATGCAGGATTCGCCATTGAGTTCTCTCAGGGTGCGTTCTAACACCACAGAAAAATGCTGACGTATTGATTTGGCTGAGGTGTCGGCTAGATCGAGCGCAGTATGTATCCCCATAGCTTGCAAACGTGCTGATAATTTTCGGCCAACACCCCAGATATCTTCTACAGGCGTGATGGCTAATAGTTTGCGCTGCCTTTTACGATCGGTTAAATCGACTACACCTTGGGTCGCTGAATATTTTTTGGCGGCATGATTGGCGAGCTTGGCGAGGGTTTTACTGGGGGCTATACCGACGCAGACGGTAATTCCTATCCAACGGTCAATGGTGCGCTTTACCTGCTGACCAAAATCATGCAGTGATACCACCGGCTGAATACCAGTAAGGTCTAAAAAGGCTTCATCGATGGAATAGATTTCGACTCTGGGTGCCATATCTTCTAGGGTTCGCATCACGCGATCACTTATATCGGCATATAGGCTGTAGTTTGAGGAAAAAACTTGAATACCATGTTGCCTAATTTGCGCCTGAATTTTGAAAATCGGAATACCCATTTTTATACCTAGGGCTTTGGCTTCTTTGGAGCGCGCGACCACACAGCCGTCGTTATTGGACAACACCACTACGGGTGTATCAGCGAGATCGGGGCGGAATAGTTTTTCGCAACTGGCGTAGAAATTGTTGCAGTCGACTAGGGCAAAAACGGGAGACATTGCGGATGACTATTTATGGCGTATATTGCGAATCACATTGGTGACTACACCGAAAATATCCAGTGCTGTGCCCTCGGGTATTTCAATGGCCGAGTAAGCTGGATTGCGCGGTACGAGACGCACTGTGGGACGTAACTCTAGTTCTTTAACCGTCATCTCACCATGAATCGCTACTATCACGGTATCGCCATGTTCTGCAGTGACCGAACGATCAACTACTAAAATATCGCCGGCATAAATACCAGCTTGAATCATTGAATCACCTTCGACGCGCACAAAGAAGGTGGCGGCTGGTCGCTTGATACAAAGCTCGTTTAAATCAAGAGCTTTTTCAACATAATCTTGGGCGGGTGAGGGAAAACCGGCGGATACGGCTTCGCTAAAAAGCGGTATTTGCAGGCAATGTGTTTTGATCCATGCAAGGGCATGGCTGCGGCCTAAAAATGAAAGACTCATAAGGATCTCGAAATGCTATTATTGAGGTACTGTTTATTTATACAGTATCTAATACTATTCGGATCTATTCAAGTACATTTTGAGACCATTGGTTTTTTTAAACTAACAGTCCTAAATAGACGACGGGGCGTATAATCGGCACATCAATGGTTGTCGATCATTCATCTGTGCTTTATGGTTATGATTATCGGCAGCTAAATCGCTTAATTTTAGGAGCAATAAATGAAATATGTGGGTCAAACTGACTATGACCATGACGGCGCTTCTCCGCGTCAGGGTATTTTATTGTGTAATCTGGGAACCCCAGATGCGCCTCGACCCGCTGAGCTGCGGCGCTACCTAAAAGAATTTTTAAGCGATCCGCGAGTGGTTGAGATACCGCGTCTACTATGGTGGATGATTTTAAACCTGATTATTTTGCGTATTCGTCCGCGCCGTTCGGCGAAGCTGTATCAATCGGTTTGGACTGAGGCCGGTTCGCCATTAATGCTGTATAGCCAAGAGCAAGTTAAGGCGGTTAAGCAGCGTCTTGGCGAAAAATACGGTGATATTCCGGTGGTGTTGGGAATGCGCTATGGCAATCCTTCGATGGCATCGGCAATTAAGCAGTTAACCGATCAAAATGTACGCGATATTATTGTTCTGCCACTTTATCCGCAGTACGCTGGCGCGACTACGGGCTCTACTTTTGATGCTATAGCGAAAACATTTACCCAGTTGCGCTGGGTTCCTGAGTTGCAATTTATTAATGGCTACCATAAGTCTGAGGGCTATGTGCAAGCACTTTGCACAACCATAAAACGCCATATTGATGCGCATGGTCAGCCGGATAAATTGGTTTTTTCTTATCATGGTACACCAGAGCGCTATCTTAAAAATGGTGATCCCTATCATTGTTTTTGTCATCAAACCACAAGACTGGTGCGCGAGAAAATGGGCTTTGATGAAAACCAAGTAATGACCACTTTTCAGTCGCGCTTTGGTCGCGAGCCATGGCTACAACCCTACACTGATAAAACCTTGGAACAACTACCTGAGGATGGGGTTAAGCATGTGGCGGTTATCTGCCCAGGGTTTTCTTCGGATTGCTTGGAAACCATTGAGGAAATTAATATGGAGGCCCGCGAGAGTTTTATCGACAGTGGCGGTGAGCAGTTCCATTATATTCCCTGTTTAAATGATGACCCGGTGCATATTGATGCCTTGGTCAGCATTCTGGAAAAGCGTTTAGCGCTATCCCACTAACAGTTTTTCCCCAGCCGCTTTGGCTTAACGCTGAATTGTTATCAAATGTAAGGAATTATATTTTGAGATTCGTATAATGGGGCTTTTATTTATAACTCTATTGGTTGTTAGTGGGATTTTATGACGATTAAAACTTATATGCAGTCTTTGGGCACTGCTGCCCGTGAAGCCTCTCGTGTTCTTGCGCGTGCCAACAGCGACAGCAAAAATAATGCCCTTATGGCTATTGCTAAACAGCTTGATGCTAACCGCAATGCTGTTTTGGCGGCTAATAAGTTGGATATGGATAAGGGTCGCAATAATGGTCTTAATGATGCCCTTCTCGATCGCCTTGAGCTCAATAATGAGCGTGTTGACGCTATGATTGAGGGCTTACAGCAGGTAGCCGAGCTATCTGATCCCATCGGCGAACTGACTGATTTGGGCACTCGCCCAAGCGGCATTAAGCTAGCCAAAATGCGAGTCCCTCTAGGGGTTATTGGCATCATTTATGAATCCCGACCCAATGTCACCATTGATGCCGCTAGTCTTTGCCTTAAATCTGGCAATGCGACTATTTTGCGCGGTGGCAGCGAGGCGATTGAATCTAATCAGGCGATTGCTCAGTGTATTAAATTGGGCCTTGCTGATGCGGGTTTACCCGAGAATGCGGTGCAGGTCATTAACACTACCGATCGCGCGGCAGTGGGCGAACTAATCACTATGACTAATTTTGTGGATGTAATTGTTCCCCGCGGCGGCAAGGGTTTGATTGAGCGAATCAGTGCTGATGCGCGGGTACCTGTCATCAAGCATCTCGATGGTAACTGTCATGTATATATTGATGATGACGCAGACTTGGATAAGGCGGTGACGATTGCAGTGAATGCTAAAACTCATCGCTATGGCGTTTGTAACGCGATGGAATCGCTTTTGGTGGCTGAATCGGTGGCGGCAAAAGTTTTACCTGTGATTGCTGATATATATGGTGAGAAATCGGTAGAAATGCGCGGCTGCGCTAATAGCTGCAACATCTTACCGTCCATTTCTGCGGCCAGCGAAAGTGATTGGAGCGAAGAATATCTGGCACCGATTGTGGCGATTAAGGTGGTTGCTGGTATTGATGAGGCGATTGAGCATATTAATACCTATAGTTCGCAACATACTGAATCGATTATTACTGAAGATAGTGCAAGCGGTCAGCGGTTTATTGCGGAAGTCGATTCAAGCTCGGTAATGATTAATGCCTCAACTCGTTTTGCCGATGGCTTTGAATATGGTTTGGGCGCTGAAATTGGTATTTCAACCGATAAGATCCATGCTCGAGGACCCGTTGGGCTCGAGGGCCTTACTAGTCAAAAATGGGTGGTGTTTGGCGATGGGCAGATCCGCCAGTAATATGTCGGTTGCTCTGTTTGGCGGCACCTTTAACCCAATCCATTTTGGACATCTTAATCTAGCCAATAGTTTGGCTGATTATTTACATATTCAGTCTGTGCGCATGATCCCTTGCGCCATACCTCCTCATCGTGAAGCACCCTCTGTTAGCGCCGAGCAACGTTTGGCTATGCTCAATTTGGCAATTGCCGATAACCCAGCCCTAGTCGCAGATGATCTAGAATTAAAAAGGGCGTGCACTAGCTATAGCATTGATACTGTTGAAATTGTAAGACAGGAGATTGGCGCTACAAAACCGCTGTTTTTCTGTATTGGCATGGATGCTTTAACATCCATAGATAGCTGGCACCGCTGGACCGAATTACTGGACTATTGCCATCTTGTGGTGTGTTTAAGACCCAACTGTCAAATCCCGAGTGAAGGGGCTTTTGCGACTTGGATCGAGAACTATCTTTGCGACGATTTAACACAGATAAAAAAGCAATCCCATGGATGCATACATCTGTGTAAAATACCCCTCTTAGATATTTCATCGACGGCTATTAGAGATAGTATAAAATACGCTAAAAATATCGACCATATGACGCCTGAACCTGTGGTTAACTATATTAAACAACATTCTTTATATGAGTAATTAATTGCCATGACGCAAGCCTTAAAAGACATTATTATTAACGCCCTCGAAGAGGTTAAAGCCACCGAAATTATGACTATTGATGTGCGTGATTTGACGGGCATTACCGACACTATGGTGGTTGCCTCTGGTAACTCTAACCGCCAAGTTAAAGCACTGGCCAATAGCGTGGTGGTTGACGCTAAAGAGTCCGGGCATGAAATGATTGGCATTGAAGGCGATGATAAAGCGGAATGGATCTTAGTCGATTTTGGCGATGTGATTGTTCATATCATGCTACCCGCTACTCGAGTATTTTATGATATTGAACGCCTGTGGTCGGTTAGGCCTAATGATACTGACGAGACTTAAGCATTTGCTTTACCAAATTTTGACAAGATAAACACTGAGGTTGTTGATAGGCCTATGAAGCTCAAATTGCTAGCTGTTGGAACGCGCATGCCGAGCTGGGTAGAAACTGGCTTTGAGGAATACCACAAGCGAATGCCGGCTGAGCTTAAATTAGATCTTATTGAAATCCCCCTAAGTCCCAAGGGCAAAGGCTCAGCAAATCAATCAAAAGACGCCCAAGGACAAGCTCTGCTAAAGTTAATCAACAAGCAGGATAGAGTAATTGCACTGGATGTGCTGGGAAAATCTATGTCGACTGAGTCACTGGCAACCCAGCTTTCAAATTGGCAAATGAATGGGCAGGACGTTTGCTTGCTTATTGGCGGACCCGATGGGCTATCTGCAGACTGCCTTGCCCGAGCTGATATGAAATGGTCCTTATCTGATCTTACCCTGCCCCATCCACTGGTTAGGGTTTTATTAATGGAACAGCTGTATCGCGCTTGGACTATTAATAAAAACCATCCCTATCACCGCAGTTAGGCTAACTGGCTATGTTGCGAGATAACGCTATATCCGACCCGCGCCAAGAGCAGCGAGTATTCTCTATGCGGGTGATGTTATCGCTATGTATTGTGCTGGGGTTAACGTCAATTGTCTTGTTTCGTTATTTTGATCTGCAAATTAATCGCCACCTTGACTATGTAACTAACTCTAATAAAAATCGCATTCATATTCGATCAGTAGCGCCTACGCGGGGACTTATTTTTGATCGGCATGGCCAACTACTGGCAGACAACCGGCCGGCATTTACGCTCAATATTATTCCTGAAAGTGCTAAGGATACTGATCAGTTAATTGCTCGATTAGATACACTGCTGTCCATTTCTGAAAAGGATATTGCACGCTTTAAGAGGCGCGAAAAACGCAGTAAAGGCTTTGCTCCGGTTCCATTGAAATACAATCTGACCGAACAGGAGCGAGCTATTCTTGCTGTGAACAGCCATTTACTGAAGGGCACAGAAGTCAGTGCGCAGTTAATGCGATTTTACCCGCAACGTGAGCTTCTAACACATACCCTTGGCTATGTCGGTCGAATCAATGATCGTGAAATTAAAAATATCGACCCTGAAAGTTATCGCGGTACCGACTTTATCGGCAAAATTGGTCTTGAAAAATATTATGAGGAAACCTTGCTTGGCAAGGTGGGTACCGAACAGGTAGAAACCGACGCTCGAGGCCGAGTTATGCGCGTTCTGGGCAAAAGAGATCCTGTTTCTGGTAGTAACTTGACCGTTCATATCGATAGTCAATTACAGCGGGTTGCCCTAGATGCTTTAAAAGACGAACGTGGCGCGCTGGTCGCTATTGATGTAAAAACTGGCGGCATTCTTAGCATGGTGAGCACCCCCAGCTATGACCCTAATCTTTTTACCTCAGGTATAAGTCAGAAACAATATGATGGCTTACTTAACTCACCTGATCGCCCATTATTTAATCGTGCCCTTCGCGGCCAATATCCGCCGGGCTCTACGGTCAAACCTCTATTTGGTCTAATTGGCTTACAGCATAAAGTTTATGATATGGATTATTCCATTTATGATCCGGGCTACTTTTTTATGGAGGGTATCAAGCGTCCGTGGCGTGATCACAATGCCGACCAAGGTGGTCATGGTTATGGTGTTGACCTAGCGGAGGCGATCATTGAATCCTGTGATGTATTTTTTTACACCACTGGCGTTAAGACCGGCATCGATTTACTGTCTAAAGAAAGCGCTCTATTTGGTCTCGGCGATGTAACTGGAATTGATTTGCCGGGGGAAAAACGCGGCATTATGCCCACCAGAGCATGGAAAAAAGATAATCGCCGACAGGATTGGTTTAATGGTGACACCATCAATATGAGTATTGGCCAAGGGTTTATGCTGACAACTCCGTTACAGTTAGCAGTGATGTCTGCACGTATTGCTTCACGTGGTAAAACCGTTATTCCCAAGTTGTTAAAGTCGATTGATGGCGAAGATATTGCTCCAGAGTTTGCACCTGACCCAATTCAATATGACGATAAATACTGGGACTATATTCATCAGGCAATGGTGGATGTGGTGCATTCAGAAAAGGGCACTGCCCGCGGTATTAGCCAAGGTATTAGCTACAAGTTAGCGGGAAAAACCGGTACCGCTCAGGTTATTAGCATCCATGAAAAAGACAAATATGATTCCTCTAAAATTGATAAGAGTAAATGGGATCATGCCCTTTTTGTTGCCTTTGCACCGGCCGATAACCCGCAAATAGCCTTGGGCTTAATCGTTGAGAATGGCGAGCATGGCAGTCGAACAGCGGCACCGATTGCACGCAAAGTTATCGATACCTATTTAGCCAGCTATACGCCAAGCAGGATGCATAACGATGCTTCGAGACTAGCCAAATACTCAACCGCTCCAACTGAGGATAACTAGTCAATGTATAAATATGATTTTGTTAGACAATTGGACACCAAGGGTGGCGATAGACGGCAAAATGTTTTGCATATCGATTTCACTCTGCTGATTATTCTGTTGGTGCTGTGCATGACTGGGCTATTTGTTCTATACAGCGCCAGCGAGCAAAGCTTGTATTATGTAAAGCGTCAGGCCACTTTTATGCTTACTGGCTTCGCCGGCATGCTGATTGTGGCGCAGTTCCCTGTGCGTTTTTGGGAGCGCTGGGCGGCGCTTTTTTATGCCTCGGCATTGATTGCTTTGGCGGCTGTTTTATTTTTTGGCGTTGAAGCTAAGGGGGCTACACGGTGGCTCAATCTTGGCTTTGCCCGATTCCAACCCTCAGAAATAGCCAAAATTGCCGTTCCGATGATGGTGTCGGCTTATCTTAGCCGGCGTGTTATTCCACCTAAATTAAAACATGTGGCAGGGGCTCTGCTGATTGTAGCAATACCGGCCTTTTTAATTATTCGACAGCCCGATTTAGGGACTTCTATTTTGGTCTTTACCTCTGGTTTTTTTGTTTTATTTCTCGCGGGTTTGCGAAAGCGCTATTTGGCTGGAGCCTTTTTTGGCGTTTTAGCCGCAGCACCTCTGCTATGGCTTTATGTAATGAGGGACTACCAAAAACAACGTGTACTGACATTGCTCTCACCGGAGGATGACAAATTTGGTGCTGGCTGGAATATTATTCAATCCACCACTGCCATCGGCTCTGGTGGATTTTCAGGAAAGGGTTGGACTGAGGGCACCCAATCTCAGCTAAACTTTCTACCCGAGAGTCATACCGATTTTATTATTGCGGTATTGGCGGAAGAATTTGGTCTTCTAGGCGTTATTGGGCTCTGTACTATCTATCTTTTACTGGTAGGATACTGCATGATTATTGCTATAAACGCACAGTCTCAATTTGCGCGCTTAATGGCAGGAAGTATCAGTCTTACTTTCTTTATTTATATGTTTGTAAATATGTCTATGGTATCGGGCCTACTGCCGGTAGTTGGCGTACCCCTTCCCCTAGTAAGCTATGGTGGCTCAGCAATTGTGACTCTGTTTTTTGGATTTGGTATCCTTATGGCTATCAGTTCAGAACCTAAACGAATCGGATCTTGGCGTTAAATGAAAACTCTTAAATGTATTTTGTTCTCGATATGCTTATCAGCGGTAACCCCCAGCTTGGCGGACTATTCTGAAAAACCGCAGGTGGCTGATTTTGTTAATCTAATGGTTAGCCAACATCAATTTGAACGCGAGCAAGTCCTAGAATGGCTATCTGCAGCTGAACACCAAACATCAATTGTTAAAGCCATGAGCCGTCCCGCAGAAAAAGTTAAGCCCTGGCATGAGTATCGCAAAATATTTATATCAGATCTTCGTATTAAGCGAGGGGTTGATTTTTGGCAACAACATGAGGCCACACTCGAACGCGCCTATAAAGACTATGGTGTTGATCCCGCCATTATTGTTAGTATTTTGGGCGTAGAAACAAACTATGGCCGCAACACCGGCAGTTTCCGCGTGATTGATGCGCTGAGCACCCTTGCTTTTGATTATTATCATTCGATTGAAAAGCGTGAATCGCGCAAGAAATTTTTTACCATTCAGCTAGAAAATCTATTTTTGCTCGCTCGTGAGCAGAATAAAGACCCACTTAGCCTCAAAGGATCCTATGCTGGCGCTATGGGTTGGGGACAATTTATGCCAGATAGCTATCGTGATTATGCGGTTGATTTTGACGGCGATAATCTTGTTGATATCTGGAACAATCCAACCGATGCCATTGGCAGTGTTGCTAATTTTTTGTATAAAAAGGGTAAATGGAAAAAAGATCAGCCAGTGGCTACTAGAGCTCATATTAAGGAAAGCGTTAATATCGACGGTTTAAACAAAATGCGTCGACCTAAAAAAACTATTGCTGATATGGAAAAACAAGGGTTTATACCTGCCCAAAACTATGCCAAAGACAGCCTGGCCTTTCCGATGATGTTAAGTGGGAAATATGGCGATGAGTATTGGCTTGGTTTGTATAATTTTTACGCAATTGGTCGCTACAACCCCAGAATTAAATATGCCATGGCAGTTTATCAGTTAGGTTTAGAGATTCGCGAACAGCGCTGTGAAATTGTTAAAAATTGCGACTGATCTTTGAGACCCACTAATTAGGGAACTACTTGGGTTATTAGCCACTCTAAATCTTCAATTGGCTATTTGTTTGGTTGTAATCAAATAGCTCATTTTATGTATTCTGATACCTGTATATGCATATTCCTTATGGGAACATGATGCCGACTGGTGTTAGAATATGCTCCTTTAAAGATTGGTTGGCTCGGTGTCCCTAAATATGTTGAAAAAAAGCTTTCTCTACTCGTTTTTAATTATCCTTTTCTCTGGTCTTGCTCATCATGCCGCAGCAAAACAATTCCTGCCTGACGCACCTAAGATAAATGCTAAGGCTTGGATTCTTATCGATGCAGACACTGGCTATGTTATTGCAGAAAACAATGCCGATGAAACATTGCCGCCGGCAAGTCTGGCTAAAATGATGACCACCTATATCACCTCAAAAGAGATTGAGGAAAATCGCCTTAAAGAGGATGATTTGGTACTTATTAGCGATAACGCATGGGAGTTGGGCGGCGCTAAAACCGATGGTTCAACCATGTTTTTAAGCCCTAGATCTAAGGTGCCCGTGATTGACCTTATGCGCGGTGTCATCATTCAATCTGGCAACGACGCAGCAATTGCCCTTGCTGAACATATCAATGGCGGTGAAACAGCCTTTGCCGACAATATGAACTTTCAAGCCGAACTTTTGGGCATGACCAATACCTATTATGCCAACTCAACTGGGCTTCCTGCCGAGGGCATGGTAACAACAGCCAGAGATTTAACCCAGCTTGCCAAAGCAATAATCAATGAGCACCCACAGTATTACAGCATTTACTCTGAAAAGTATTTTAGTCATAACAATATTAATCAACCCAACCGCAATCGCCTGCTATGGCGCGATAGTAGTATTGATGGACTCAAAACTGGGCACACCGAGGAAGCCGGCTACTGCTTAGTCGCCTCATCTAAACGCCGTGGCATGAGACTTATCTCGGCGGTCCTTGGCGCTAAGAGTGATGAATCTAGAGCGAGAGAATCACAAAAATTATTCTCCTATGGATTCCGACATTTTGAAACTAAACAAATCTACACTGTGGGTGAGATTATTAAAGAGAACGCCGCTTTGTGGTATGGCGCAGAAGACTTCTTAAATCTGACGATTGCCGATGATGTTACGTTGACTTATCCCCGTGGAGAAAAGAAAAACTTAGCCGCTGAAATTACTGTGGATAACGAAATTAAGGCCCCTATTACAGCGGGTCAAGTTCTTGGAAGTTTAGAGGTTACTCTAGATGGAAAATCATTGATTAGCGTACCTCTGATTGCAGAAAAAGATATTGCTGAAGCAGGGTTTTTATCCAGAATCTTTGATTGGATTTTGTTGTTTTTCACCCAATTGATCTCTTGAGTTAGTGACTGTGTCTGACGAAAAAAAACCGGAAATAGAATTTCCCTGCAAGTACCCAATCAAGGTACTAGGTGAGGCTCACACTGACTTAAATCAGCATGTTATTGATGTAATGAATAGGCATGCGCCAACCATAACTGAGTCTGATTTAAGTGCAAAAAATAGCAGTAAGGGCAAGTGGCAGTCGATCACTGTGACTATTATTGCTACAGGGAAACCTCAGCTAGACGCCATTTTCGCTGACCTAAAAACTAGCGCCAGAGTCAAAATGGTGCTCTAAGAATGTCGTCAGGACAGCAAAAACAATCTCTAACCATTCGTCATTTAGGTGTGCAAGACTATTCTGATACCTACGATGCAATGAAAGCTTTTGTCGAGCGACGCAATAAAGATAGTTGCGATGAGATCTGGTTCCTCGAACACAATCCAGTCTTCACTCAAGGGCAGGCGGGAAAAGCTGACCATGTTCTGAGCCCGGGCGATATTCCTGTTATTAAAACGGATCGCGGCGGCCAGGTAACCTATCATGGTCCCGGACAAATTACTGCTTACCTAATGGTTGATTTAAAACGCTTAAATATTGGCGTTCGCGACTTGGTCACACTGATGGAACAGGCTCTAGTAGACTGTCTTAAACACTGGGATATTGCGGCTAGCCCACGACCTGATGCACCAGGGGTTTATACCTCTGAGGGGCATAAAATTGCCTCTCTGGGTCTTCGCATTAGAAAAGGCAGTAGCTATCACGGCTTAAATTTTAATATTGATATGGATATGACGCCGTGGAATCGGATTAATCCCTGCGGTCTTGGGGTACAAATGACCCAATTGGCAGATCTAGTTAAGCCATCTCCCAGTAAACAACAGGTAATTGATAAATTAGCTGAACTGCTACAGCTGGCTCTGGGTTATAATACTCATCAGTTGGGCAGCCAATCCATATTGGCTTAGCATTAATCCAAGGAATTTCAATGACATCAAATCTGGTAGATCCACCGAAGAGAACCAAACGACTTCAGCAAGGCGAAAAACTTCGCAGCGCTGACAAGGTGGAGCGTATTCCTGTCAAAGTGATTCCCACGACAGAGTACCAAAGCAAGCCAGAATGGATGAGAATTCGCCTGAATGCCTCGCCCAGAGTTAACCAAATAAAAAGTATTCTGCGCGAGCATAAAATGGCTACTGTATGCGAAGAGGCGGCCTGCCCTAACTTGCATGAGTGCTTTAGCCACGGTACCGCCACCTTTATGATTATGGGTGAAATCTGTACCCGACGCTGCCCATTTTGCGATGTAGGACACGGCAAGCCCAATCCATTAGATCCCGAAGAGCCGTTAAATTTAGCCAAGGCAATCAGTGAAATGGGTCTTAGTTATGTGGTAATTACCTCAGTAGATCGCGACGATTTACGCGATGGTGGTGCTCAGCATTTTGCCGACTGTATTCGTGAATCTAGAATCTTATCACCAGCGTTAAAGGTCGAGGTTCTGGTGCCAGATTTTCGCGGCCGCATGGAACCGGCACTGGAAATTCTAACAGCTACACCTCCGGATGTGTTTAACCATAATATGGAAACTATCCCGCGCCTTTATCGAGAAGCTCGCCCCGGCGCTAATTACCAGTGGTCACTTAAACTACTTAAAGACTATAAAGCACTGAATCCAACGGTTCCTACTAAGTCTGGCCTAATGGTTGGCCTGGGGGAAACTAAGGATGAGCTACTGCGAACACTAGATGATTTACGTGAACACGATGTTGATATGCTAACAGTTGGACAGTATCTTCAGCCATCTACTAATCACCTACGGGTTGAACGCTTTGTACACCCTGATGAGTTTGAAGAATATACGGAGTATGCCGAGAGCATTGGATTTACTCAGGCGGCCTGTGGGCCATTGGTGCGCTCAAGCTATCATGCCGACAAACAGGCGCGAGGTGAAGATATTACCTAGGGTAAAATCCTACTCATCGACCCAGACCTCTCTTAGGGGCTCACCAAAGTCATCGTATATCACTTTTTTCCTAGGTCTTTTTGAAGCCTTTGCAGGCTTTTTGGCTGGGCTTTTACGCTTTCTTTCATCAATCTTCGCCACCACATCATTGACATAGGTGCGACTTTTTAAGGGTGAAGGACTAACAAAGACTGATTTCGCTCTTGGCTGATCCGCAGGCTCACCGGTTTCGCCCTGTTGGCATTTCTTAATTTCACCGCCCTTACCTAGGAACTCTTCGGTTTTTTTGCGAAGTTCTCGGCGCAGTGAATTTTTAGAAATACCATGACTCATAATTTAGCTTTCACGCTGTTTACGAACTGTTTTATATTGGTTGATGTAATTTTTAATCATTTCTGGCACTAGCAACATAGCGGGTGTCAAAAGTAGGGTCATAACCGTTGCAACAACTAGTCCATTTACAATGGCACTGGCTAGTGGTTGCCACCAAGAGGCCACCATACCACCGACTTCAATTTTTCGATTGACCATATCGACACTAAAACCAGTAGCCAGTGGCAACAGCCCTGCGATGGTCGTCACTGTGGTTAGCATGACCGGTCTAAACCGTGATTTAGCGGCTTCAAAAACTGCGTCTTTGATGGCTATATTTGTACTTGTACGGCGTAGATGGTTATAACTATCAATCAGAACAATATTGTTATTGACCACGATACCTGCGAGCGCAACAATGCCTACGCCAGTTAAAATCGTACTGAATACGGTCTGGGTAACTAATAACCCCAGAAGCACCCCCGCTGTGGACATCACCACAGAAAACAGGATGAGTATGGATTGATAAAAACTATTAAACTGAGCAACCAATAGAATCAACATTAACCCCATCGCCAAGGTGAAAGCGGTGGATAAAAATTCTGCAGATTCTGCCTGCTCTTCGTTAGCGCCACGGAATGTGATTTTTACCGCAGGGTCTATCGATTGGGTTTCAAGCCATTGACTAATTTGTTTCACTTGATTATCGGCCAAATAACCATCGTCAGTATTGGCCAATACAAACACAGTTTCCATCATATCGATCCGCTGAATGGTATCGACTCGCGCTTTTGCCTGTCGTTGGGTAAAGCTCGAAATTGCCACGCCACCATCAACAGTATTGACTCTAAGATTATCCAGTGATTCTAATTTGCGATCCGCTTCTGGGAAGCGCACCCTAATTTCTACTTCTTCATCTGCATCATCTGGTCTAAATTCGCCAATAATCATGCCATTGGTTACTAATTGGACCATCTGCCCTACAGCGCTGACATTAACCCCAAGCATAGCCGCTTGTGAGCGATCTACAGCCATTTCCCACTGAATACCCGCCAGCGGTAGGCTATCCTCTATATCCCTTAGACCTTCGACATTGGATGCAATCCAGCTGCGAATTTTTGCTGCCTCGCGATACATCGCTGAACGTTTGGTTGAAGAGATCTGTATCTGTATATCCTTCCCTACCGGCGGCCCGCCCTCAACACTGGCGGCGGTTGCATAAACACCGGGAATTTCTTTGGTCAACGCTCTAATTTCAGCGAAGACCTCTGCACTACTGCGATCTCTTTCAGCACGCGGATGCAACTCGATTAAATAGCTACTGATCTGATCGCGACTAGCATCTCTCTGCCCCATCAATTGCCCAGCGCTACTCGAGGCATAAATATGCTTTATATCATCTAGATGTGAGAATCGCGTTTCTACCTGAGCGGTTAATTGGCGCTGCTCTTCAATGGATAAATTACCCTGAGCGCGCAAGGTCGCCATACCAAATCTATTTTCAGTCTCGGTAAAGAATTCTAGGCCGGCGCCAAATTTTCCATAACCAAAAAATATACCGACCAATAAGAGCAAGGATAGTCCCGTGGTTACCAGTGGTTTGGCTATAGCTAGATGAAGCAGTTTTAAATAATTATTCAGCAGCGGGGCAAAAACGGTTGATTTAGGCTTGGATGGCGTTGCCTCAATGTCTTTATTACCGGCACCAATTTTAGCCAGTGAAACGTCTAGTGTTGGGGCAAAAATTAACGCATAAATGAGTGACCACGCCAATACTGAAAATACCGTTACCGGCAAATACATCATAAAATTACCGGATACACCGGGCCAAAACAACATGGGTAGAAAGGCTGCTAGCGTGGTCCCAGTAGAGGCAGCTACTGGGACTGCCATACGTCGAATTGACTGCAAATAAGCGTCTTTTACCGATGCCCCTTGGACTATTTTAGTATTGGCAAACTCAACCACAACGATTGCCCCGTCAATCAACATACCCAGCGATAACAATAGGCCAAACATCACCATAAAGTTAAAACTAAAGCCCATGATATTGACAATAATCATCGAGCCAAGAAGGCAGAATGGAATACCAAAACCCACTAGAAGCCCTGATCGAATACCAAGGGTGGCCACCACAAGTGCTACCACTAAAATCATGGCGGTAAGAATATTACCCATTAGCTCACTGACCATCGACTGGGCATATTCTGAGCTATCAAACATATAATCAATCTGTATCTCTTGGGAGAATTGATCGCGATAGAGATCTACCACTTCACGCACTGCCGCAATGGTATCTATTGAGTTTGCTTTTAATCGTTTACGCACATCTAGGGCAATGGTTGGCTTGCCATCTAGGGTGCTAAATCCAGTGGCATCCTTAAAGGTTCTCTGAATATTTGCAACGTCACTTAGGGTAATAACACCCAAATTATCACTGCGTATTGGAAGGTCTCGTATATCTTGTTCCGTTTCGATAAGTGCCGGAATTTTAATCCCAAAGCGCCCTTCGCCAGCATCCATTTCACCCGCAGGAATCAACAAGTTATTGGCATTGAGTACCTGTATTAATTCGCCTGCAGTGATCTTATACAGATCGAGTTTTGAGGGGTTTAAGATAACTTCAACCACCTCATCGCGATGCCCGCTGAGGTTGGTTTCAAGCACTTGAGATAAGCCTTCAATTTTTCGCTGGTAGAACTTTACCGCTTTAAATAGGTCTCTTTCGCCGACCTTATCGCCAGAAAATGTAAGTACCACATCGGGCTCAGGGCTCGGACTAATGACATTGACCATGGGCTCTTTGGTTTCTTCTGGGAATTCGGCCTTGGCTCTATCTACTGACTCTCTTACATCTGCAATCACCTGATCGATATCGAGATTGATATCAAACCTTACAAATAGATAAACCACGCTTTCACGTGCAGTGGCTATCATTTCTTCGAGACCGTCGAGCGTTTTTAGTTCTTTTTCAATCGGCCGAATTAGAAGTCGACTACCATCTTCTGGTGAAATTCCCTCATGACGCACCATAATGATAGCGGCGGGCACGGTTACATTGGGGTTAACTTCAATTGGCATTGAAGCTCGAGACATGATCCCTGCGAGCAAGAACAACAACATTAAAGATATTGTTGCTCTCGATCGGCTGACGATTGCTTTAAGAGCGCTCATAATATTGTCACTCTGTGCCTAGGGCGTCTGTTGAGGGAAACTGTCTATTATTTCCCCTTCGGTAACATAGTTCTGACCCACAGTAATTAAATTCACCGGTGAAGGTAAACCCTGTACCCAGAGACCTTGGTCGGTTTCTCCAACCACATTCAAAGTAAATTGCCGTACCCGACTTGCTTGGTCTACTGCTCTCACCATAATGTCACCCTGAGCATCTAATAAGATCAAACTGGCTGGGATTAAATGCGCTTCTACAGCCGGCAAATCCAACGTTAATTGGCCCGAAATTCCCGCCCGTATATTTAAATCTTTATTATTGATAACAGCCTCCACCAAATAGCCTCGGGTGGTCGCATTAGCTTGAGAGGAAATATAAGTCACAACTGCCTGCTCTGGCGGATAATCTTCAAAGGTTGCTGTTGCCTGATCACCCAACTTTATTTTTGCCACAGCTGACTCGGATGCCTGAGCAATAATATTAAGTGGATTTAATTCAACCAGGGTTGCACAGGTCTGTCCTGGGGAAAGATAGTCACCCACCTCGACAGGACGCTCCTCAACAATGGCTGTGAATGGTGCCTTAATATTCAACCGATCGATATCAAGCTGACTTCGAGTGAGTTCAAATTTTGCGGCTTCAAGATTGGCCTTGGCCTGAGCTATGGCTAAATCAGATTGATAACCGGCTGTTTTTAACTGAAGTGACCCTTTATAGGCAATTTCAGCTTGTTGTAATTTTGCTTTAGCCTGCTCTAGATACTGGGGTCTATCTTGCTTACTAATTGCACACACAGTGTGATCCTTTTGAATCAATGAGCCGCGCTCTGCAGGGACTGCTTGAACAGTGCCTGCCACCTGAGCTTTTAATTCAACAACACGGTTGGCCGCTGTGTGGCTATTAAGGGTTAACTGAGGAATAAATTTTTGCGCCGTAAATTGCTCTACTGTGACTTTGGTGACTGCACTAGCCGAGAGCTTTACTTCGGCCTGACTGCCTTTGGAAACAAGTCCACTGCCTAACCAAACAATAGTCGCAAAAGCGATGATCAATGCTATTTTTACGTTGGCACTCATTATTTTCCTCGATGCAAAATTTTTTATTTTAAATCTATGTGGCTGTAGTTACGGACTTTGCAATGCTATAGATTCGGATTAATTTATAATTCAATCGACCAGTTTAGCATTGGGTTATATTCAATATATGCATTAATCATCGATTTATTGAAAAATAACGTGAAAAACAGTTTTTTTCGCTTAATTAACGCCAATTTTAAACAAACCTAGATAATGGACTAGTCAAATTTTAAGTGACTGGTATAATCCGCAGACTTTTCTGAACGCAATCAATGGACTTCTAAAAAATGAGCTATAACGACATCCCGGCAGGCAAGGATCTGCCAAATGACATTAACGTTATCATTGAGATACCGGCTAATCACGACCCTATAAAATACGAAGTGGACAAAGACAGCGACGCTATCTTCGTTGACCGCTTTGTTGCTACTCCAATGTTCTACCCAGCAAACTATGGTTATGTGCCTCAGACTCTTTCTGAAGATGGTGATCCCTTAGACGTATTAGTTGTTGCTCCATACCCAGTAATGCCTGGATCAGTTATCCGCAGCCGTGTTGTTGGCGTACTTAAGATGAGCGATGAATCTGGTATTGACGCTAAACTATTGGCTGTTCCCCATAGCAAATTAACCAGAATCTACGATCATGTTGAAGAAATTGAAGATTTAGATCAATTGCTTATTCAACAAATTGCTCACTACTTTGAAAACTACAAGGCTCTCGAGCCTGGCAAGTGGGTTAAGGTTGAAGGCTGGGATAATGCAGACGCTGCTAGAGCTGAAGTTATTGCATCACGTGAGCGTTACTTAGCTGAATAACCAGCTTTTAATGTTCTGCAAAAAAATCCCGACGCTATGTCGGGTTTTTTTATACGCCAAATATTTACACTAATTAAGATGCTCTTCGTGTTCAGAAAAGATAATATCACTGGATAATCCATTCTTTTTTAACAGGTTATTTAAGCGCCGCAAAGCATCTATTTGTATCTGCCTTACGCGCTCACGAGTTAAGCCTACCTCGCGTCCTACTTGGTCGAGGGTTTCCTGCTGATGATTGAGTAAACCAAACCTTCGCACAACCACTTCGCGCTGTTTTTCAGGCAGTTCATCCAACCAACCGTTTAGCTTATCCATCAAATTATCATCGCCAGTTTCCCGTTCGGGACTATTCGATTTATAGTCTGGGATTGTATCTACAAAAGATTTTTCATTATCGCCAACTGGAATATCCAACGAGCACACCGAATCGTTTAATTCGAGAATTCTGTTAACCGTGTCGACTGGTTTGTCAGCCTCGATAGCAATCTCTTCGTAGGTAGGCGTATGATCCAGCTTTTGCACTAATTTACGTGATATACGCCGATATATATTGAGCTCTTTAACCACATGAACAGGCAGACGAATCGTGCGTGTCTGATTCATCAAAGCACGTTCGATAGTTTGCCTGATCCACCAGGTGGCATAGGTGGAAAATCGAAACCCTCGCGTCGGATCAAATTTTTCCACAGCCCGCATAAGACCAAAATTTCCCTCTTCAATTAGATCGAGAAAATCGAGACCCCTATTAAGATAACAGCGTGCTATTTTGACGACTAAACGCAGGTTACTTTCTATCATCCTATGATGAGCGGCTTCATCACCCTGCTGAAGCTTGGTAGCGAAAAATACCTCCTCATCAGCAGATAACAGGGGCGATCGACCAATCTCCTTTAAATAGAGACTAGTGGCGTCTACCGTGCATGATTTTGAATGATTATTAGATTTTTGATCAACTACAGACAGTTTTTTCATAACTCGCAACTCCTTTGCAATTCAATAACTCCAAAGACGAACTCACGCTCGTCCAAACTTCCCTATTTTTAACTCCTAATTAGATCTTCTGAAACTGCTCTAACGGTAATACAAATGGCAATAAATCATTTTATATAAGCCACAGGATTAATAGGTTTACCGTCTTTGCGTATTTCAAAATAGAGCCGTCCACTGGTTCCTAATTTTGAGATAATCTTACTACCGTCGACTACCTGACCCTCACTAACCAACAGTTTCTGGTTATGACCATAGGCACTTAACAAATAGTTCGAGTGTTTTATGATAACCAGTTTGCCATAATCACGCAAACCATCTCCAGCATATACCACCACACCATGAGCCGCTGGTTTTACAGAAGCCCCCGAATTTGCTTGGATTACCACACCTTTTTGCAAATTATTGGGATTATAACTTTCAACTATTTTTCCATTGATAGGTTGTTGCCAACGCAGTTTTTTTCCATTTAACTGGGTTAGGGACTCATTAACAGTCGATTTTTTTGCTGGTGCGCGCGATCTATCAACTACTTTTGAGACAGCTTTTTTCACCTTAGATACCGCAGATATGGTTGATGATTTTGGTTTAACACTTTTATCTAAATTAAGTAACTGACCTTTGCGAACTCGGTAGGGCTCACTCAAGCCGTTTATTGTAGCTAATTCACGGGTATTAAAATCATAACGCCATGCAATTGAGTACAGTGTCTCACCCTCCTCAACCAAATGAGTTTTAATCAATCGACTGGGCGGCTGATCAAGATCAACAATAGGTGCGTTGTAAGAGGTACAACCTTGACTTAAAAAAGAAAGCAGCAGAATTAATATTGGCAATGTGAGTCGTAACATCAGAGCACCTAGGTCACTTTATTTTTTAATTTAACACCGATAATTTCTATTGTCAGTACAAGAAACAGACCCAACAAACAAAGCAATACACACACAAGCGTATGGGGATCTTGACCAACGGTGTCTAAGTAAGACTGAGGTGAAAGATTAGCTGACCCAGTGATTTCCAACTTGCCCGATTCGCTCACAATGGAGGATGTCACCTGTTTCCAAGGCCATAAAATTGACAGACTGCCAATTAAGAAACCACACATAGTCGCTATCACTGCCTGTTTATAATGATCTAGTAACCACGATAGAAGCCGACTAAACAACATCAGACCAATAACACCACCGGCGGCAAATGTGAGTAAAAAATCTAACTCTACATTAACAAGCGCGTTGATAAATACTGGGTATAGACCCAATAGGACTAAGATAAATGAGCCCGATATTCCCGGTAAAATCATGGCGCATAGTGCAATACTACCGGCTAAAAATAGGCTGAGATAATTACCCTCAACAGATACAGCCGTGGAAATAGATAGGCTATAGGCAACTATGGTTCCTGCGCCTAATAAGCCAAACTCATACAGTTTTTTTGGCGGGTGCTGTCGCAATAAGTAGATCACGGAAGCGATAATTAAACCAATAAAAAATGACCACAACTGCAGCGGGAATACCTGTAAAAAATACCGCATCACACCTGCCAAGGTAAATAAACTAAAAACAATGCCTGATATTAGAATTAGCAAGAACTCGCCATTTATATGACGCCATGCAGCGACCAACCCCTGATTTTTTAGCGTCTTTAAAGCGTCTAGGTTAAATGATTTGATTGAATGAATTAACTCTTCATAAATCCCAGTGATAAAAGCAATTGTACCTGCAGAAATTCCCGGTACTAGATCTACCGCACCCATGGCAACACCGCGAAGAAATAACAGTAATCTATGCTGTATGGATTTCATAAGTTCAGTAACCAATTACCTATATTTTAATGACTGACGCCCGTTAATAAGGGAACAAATTTTACCTTTTCAACGATATCTTCGTCGAACTCATTAGAATGTCCAACACGTTTTATAACACTTAAACTTTGTGAAACCCCATTGCCAACAGGTATCACCAAAATACCATTGGGCGCCAACTGTCTCAGTAGTTGTTCAGGTATTGTTTGTGGTGCTGCTGTAGAAATTATGCCATCGAAGGGCGCATTGTTATTCCAACCAAAACTGCCATCTGACAGAGAGGTATAAATATTATTTAAACCAAAGGTTTTGAATCGCTCTTGCGCCTTTTTAAGCAGCGGTTCTATGCGCTCTACCGAAAAAACAGTATCGACTAGTTGCGATAACACGGTTGATTGATAGCCAGAACCTGTGCCAATTTCTAAAACTCGTCGCAATGGGCCCACACTGAGCAGTATCTCAGTCATTCTAGCAACTATATAGGGCTGTGAAAGGGTTTGTGAAAATCCGATAGGTAGAGCGGTGTCTTCGTAAGCGCGATGGGCTAGGGCCTCATCAACAAACAAATGCCTAGGGGTCAACCGAATAACATCCAATACTTTTTGGTTGCTGATCCCCTGCTCTTTCAAGCGCTTAATTAAACGCTCCCTTGTACGCTGGGACGTCATACCTATCCCAGCAAAATCTATCGAATTCACCCATTGCCCCTAACAAAATATCTGTGCATAACTATCGATCAAAAATATTGCATTAATATATCACAGGCCTGTGATTTCGGGGCGAAATAATTCAGCAATCTCGCGCAATACTGCGGTGGCATAACTACCGTTGGGCAATGCAAAATTAAATTCAAATTGGTCCTTGGATAACTGCTTATACGAAAAATTATTTGGCCGCAATATAAAGGCTCGACGCTGCTGCTTAAGCCCAGCATGTTCTAGGGCATGACACCAACTGGGCCAATGACTTAGAAGTTCTTGCTCATACTGACTAAAACTGGCCTCGGTGGCAGACCTTCCCCTACCCCAAAGTGCGCCGGTATCTGCAAAATCGAGCTCACCAAGGCTTAGGTAACGGTCTAATAGAAGATTAAACAACCATGAACGAGCAGCGGATAAATAGATACCTGTACCATGACGATTACCTTTTAGTTTGCCCTGATCAATTAGCTCATTAGCTTTAACTAGATTGTTGGCATCCCAACCAAATCGTTGCTCGGCAAAATAATTGGGCACCCCCGCTTTTTCAATTAGCGCGAGCCTCTGTGCAAGAGCCTCGGGCTCAATGGAGAAATCACGAACAAAAATTGAAAATCGATTACCCGCATGCATTCCTCGTCTTAATTTCTTGTTATGACGGGCACTGGAAATAATTTGAAAATCACTATGTTTTAATTGATTAGGATCAATATTACGCCCGGGGAGATGCAGACTAAACCATTGCGTAGTGACGGCGAAGCGGTCTTTCATACCGCAAAAACCCACATCTGTTCGATCTATACCTGCCAATTCGGCGAGAAGTCCTGCAACCCACTTGGTATTTTGGTCGCGCTTTTTGATATGCAGTAATAAATGCTCACCCTCGTTTGCAGGCTGAAAATCAACAATTTCATCAACGACAAAATCTTCAGGGCAGTTGCGAAAACTGGCTGTTGCCAACGATTCGCCGTGCATTTTTTTTAAGTTTTCGAAGCTATAACTCGTGCTGCTGATATACCTAAACCTCTTTAGCGGCTAATAAAACCACTGCATAGCATGCTATGCCCTCGCCGCGACCGGTAAAACCCAATTTCTCAGTGGTAGTGGCTTTTATATTGAGTTGGTTGGCCGAACATTGCATATCATGCGCTAAATTATCAATCATCGACTGAAGGTGTGGCGCCATTTTTGGTGCCTCAGCTACCAGAGTGATATCTGCATTACCCAGCTGGTAACCTTTGACCGCTATCAACTGGTTAATCTGCACTAAAAGATCACGACTACTACAACCTTTGTACTTTGCATCTGTATCGGGAAAATGGTGGCCTATATCTCCTAAAGCTAGCGCACCAACAATGGCGTCGATAAGGGCATGAATCAATACATCACCATCCGAATGCGCTACCAATGAGTGATCATAGGGAATATCTACACCCCCTATTGTTAAGCTATTACCTTCTCCGAAGGCATGCACATCATATCCATGTCCAATACGCATTATTGAGTCTCCTGACTTGTCATAATTGCCGCGGCTATAGCTAAGTCTTCTTCGCGCGTTATTTTTAGATTATCTCTTCGACCCTCCACAGCCAGTACCTTATGTCCGGCAGATTCGATGGCAAATGCCTCATCCGTTGGCATAATATTTTGCTCCAGACAGGCGCAGATGGCCTGCTTTAAAAGACCATATCTAAACATCTGTGGCGTTTGCGCTAGCTTATGTTCAGTGCGATCAACCGTCGCTGTAATATGGTTATCTACAGCCACTTTTTTAAGTGTTTCATCCACAGTAGCAACCAAAATACCCCCGACTGGGTGATCTTTTACTACTGAAATTAACTGATTAATATCCTCAGCGGTAATACAGGGGCGAGCAATATCGTGCACCAATACCCAATCGTTATCTGAGGCTACTTGATCTAGGGCTAACAAACCATTGAGCACAGAATTAGCCCGCTGTTCACCACCAACCACCTGTTTAATTTTAGTTTGGCTAATGCATGGGACCTGTGACCACCAACTGCAATCTATATCACTGGGGACTATTATTTGCTCGAGTTGAGACACTGCTAAAAGACGGCTTAAACTATGCTCGGCAACCAGTTGACCGTTGAGTTGGAAAAATTGTTTTGGTTTTGCTTCTGAAAAACGCTTGCCCTGCCCGGCCGCCGGAACAATACCCCATATTTTAGACGTATTAGTAGTCATCGGATTAGGGCTCAGCTCTGTCAGTTGCAGACTGTTTGTTTTTATCAATCACCAAATAGAAGACCTCGCCATCTTTTATCATGCCGAGGTCTTTGCGCGCTTTTTCTTCGAGAGAATCGAGATTGGTCTTAAGGCTTTGTACTTCTTGCGCAATTAATCGATTGCGCAGCTTGTGCTCTTGGTTAATCTGTTGCTGAGTTTCCCACTGCCTATCCAATGCAATTTTATTTGAGATGCTACCCTCACCGAACCACAGACGCATCTGTAGAAGCACGAGAATAGCAACCAAAAAAACCATTAACCATCGCATAATGCAGTCAATCTAACCATATATGAAAGCTATTGCTAACCAGCAGGGATCACTTAAATTCAGCGATTCCTTTGTATGGCGCTACAGCATTACCAAGTTCTGCCTCAATTCTTAGTAGGCGATTATATTTAGCAACACGATCAGAACGACACAACGAACCTGTTTTAATCTGACCCGCGGCAGTCGCTACAGCCAAATCAGCAATGGTTGTATCTTCTGTTTCACCGGAGCGGTGAGAAATTACAACACTGTATCCTGCCTCTTTAGCCATATTGATCGCAGCTAAGGTTTCAGAAAGTGTACCGATTTGATTAAATTTAATCAGAATTGAGTTGCCAACACCCATCTCAATCCCACGGCTTAGAATACTGGTATTAGTTACAAATAAATCGTCGCCTACTAACTGTATCTTATCGCCTAAAATTTCCGTCTGGTATCTCCAGCCATCCCAATCAGACTCATCCAAGCCGTCTTCAATAGAGATAATAGGATATTGCTCACAGAGCTCTGCCAAAAAGTCACTGAAGCCCTCTGAGCTATAGACTTTGCCTTCGCCAGACAAATCATACTGACCGTCTTTATAGAATTCAGAAGCCGCACAATCAAGTGCCAAAGTAACATCTTCACCCAGCTTGTAGCCGGCCGCTTCAGTCGCTTCTTTAATCACTGCCAATGCTTCTGCATTGGAGGAAAGGTTTGGGGCAAAGCCACCCTCGTCACCAACCGCCGTATTTAATCCTTTAGCGCCAAGTACCTTTTTTAGCGCATGAAAGATTTCAGCGCCGACTTGAAGTGCTTCAGAAAAGCTCTTAGCAGAAACTGGCTGAACCATAAATTCTTGAATATCAACGTTGTTATCTGCATGCTCACCACCGTTAAGGATATTCATCATCGGCACTGGCATGCTGTATTCTTTGGTGCCGTTTACCTCAGCAATATGGGCGTATAGTGGGATACCCTTTAACTGGGCGGCTGCTTTTGAAGCGGCCAGTGATACCGCCAAGGTGGCATTAGCACCCAGGACTGACTTGTTTTCTGTACCATCGGCATCAATCATTTTCTGATCCAATGACTGCTGATCGGTGACATCGTCCCCAACTAATAGATCTTTAATGGTGGTGTTAATATTGTTGACCGCTTTTAAAACACCTTTACCCAAGTAGCGAGTCTTATCGCCATCTCGAAGCTCAAGAGCCTCTCTTGAGCCAGTTGATGCACCTGAGGGTGCACAGGCAGTTCCTACAATTCCATTAGCCAAAATAACGTCAGCTTGTACTGTTGGATTGCCTCGCGAGTCCAAAATCTCATAGGCTCGAATATCAGCGATATTACTCATTCAAAAATTACTCCATATGTTGGGGTTGTTCATTTACAAGGAATTAAGCAAAGGCTTTAAGGCCACTCTATTCCACTATAGTATTTCTAAATCTGGCTGTGATTTATTCAAATCATCAAATGCTTTCATTTGCGCAAGAAAAGGCTCTAACTTAGTTAAAGGTAAGGCACTGGGGCCATCGCATTTTGCTGAATCAGGGTTCGGATGCGCCTCTAGAAACAAACCGGCAATACCCAGGGCAATTGCCGCTCTGCCCAGCTCAGCAACCTGCTGGCGGCGACCGCCAGAAGCGGCTCCTAGAGCGTCTCTACACTGCAACGCATGGGTCACATCAAAAATAAGTGGCAAGCCACCGCTGACCGTTTTCATAGTGCGGAAACCGAGCATATCAACCACTAAATTATCATAGCCATAGCAGGTTCCGCGCTCGCAAAGCATGACTTTTTCATTGCCGCATTCGCGAAATTTATCGACGATATTGCCCATTTGGCTTGGACTCAAAAACTGCGGCTTTTTAATATTGATGACCGCATTGGTTTTAGCCATGGCCGCTACAAGATCTGTTTGTCTTGCCAAAAAGGCCGGCAACTGAATAACATCACAGACTTCGGCTGTGGGTGCCGCTTGGTCAACTTCATGCACATCGGTAATCAGTGGTACGCCAAAGGTTTGTTTAATTTCCTGAAGAATTTTTAAGCCTTCGTCTAAACCGGGACCACGAAAAGAATGGATCGATGAACGATTGGCTTTATCAAAGGAGGCCTTAAATACATAGGGTATACCGAGCTTTTGTGTCACTTCGACATAGGCTTCTGCTACTTGCATCGCCATATCGCGAGATTCCAACACATTCATGCCGCCAAAAAGCACCATTGGCTTTTCGTTGCTGATATCGATTGATGCGACATTAATTAGCTTGGCAGTCATGACTTCTTAGCTCTCTTTGTTTTGTTGAAAAGCCGTAGCGGCTGCAACAAAACCTTGGAATAATGGATGACCATTTCTTGGCGTTGAGGTAAATTCGGGGTGGAACTGACTGGCGAAGAACCAAGGATGCTCAGGCAACTCGACCGTTTCTACCAGTGTTTTATCTGCTGATAAGCCACCGACAACAAGACCTGCCTGTTTAATCTGAGGCAATAGATTATTATTAACCTCAAAGCGGTGACGATGGCGCTCTTCAATTTGTTCACTACCATAAATTGTATGCGCTACAGAACCCGGTATCAGGTGACATATCTGAGAGCCTAAACGCATAGTGCCGCCCAAATCAGAATCTTCAGAACGCTGTTTTTTATTACCTGCTTCATCAACCCACTCGGTGATTAGACCAACCACGGGGAATTCTGTTTGCGGATCAAATTCTGTACTATTTGCACCCTGCATGCCGCACACATTGCGCGCATACTCAATCACCGCAACTTGCATACCTAAGCAGATACCCAAGTAGGGAATATTATTTTCGCGAGCAGTTTTAACGGCAAAGATCTTACCCTCTGTTCCTCGAGTACCAAAACCACCGGGAACAAGAATCGCATCAACACCGTCTATAAGGCTGTTATCTGATTCCAATTTTTCAGAATCGATATAGCGTATTTTAACCTTAGATTTATTATGGATACCCGCATGAATCAATGCCTCGGAAAGCGACTTATAGGCATCTAGCAGCTCCATATACTTACCGACCATAGCGATAGTCACTTCGCCTTTGGAATTTAACTGGTTATCAACCACTGCATCCCACTCCGATAAATCGGCTGCTGGATTACTGAGGTTAAAGCGATCTAAGACGTATTGATCGAGGCCATATTCATGAAGCATGCGCGGCACTTGATAAATAGTTGGCGCATCCATCAATGGGATGACCGCTTTTTCTTCAACATTGGTAAACAGAGAAATCTTTTTGCGCTGACTTTCTTCAAGCTCAACCTCAGATCGACATAACAAAAGATCTGGCTGCAGACCGATTGAACGCATTTCTTTAACAGAGTGTTGTGTCGGCTTGGTTTTAGTTTCGCCAGCAGAGGCAATATAGGGCACCAAGGTTAGATGCAAAAGCAACGCTCTCTGATGACCTAGTTCAACTTTGAGCTGACGCACAGCTTCAAGAAATGGCTGTGATTCAATATCACCAACCGTACCGCCAATCTCTACCACCGCGATATCATGATCACCAGCACCGGCATAAACACGACGCTTAATCTCATCGGTTAAATGAGGAATTACCTGAACAGTGCCACCCAAATAATCACCGCGTCGTTCACGACGTAAAATCGTTTCGTACACCTGACCACTGGTAAAGTTATTGTTTTGAGTCATTTTCGAGCGCAAGAAGCGCTCGTAATGGCCTAAATCGAGATCAGTTTCTGCACCGTCTTGGGTTACATAAACTTCACCGTGCTGATAAGGGCTCATTGTCCCAGGATCAACATTGAGATAGGGGTCTAACTTTAAAATGGTGACATTTAACCCACGGGCTTCAAGAACAGCTCCCAAAGATGCGGCTGCAATGCCTTTTCCCAATGAAGAAACAACACCACCAGTTACAAAAATAAAACGCGTCATAGCGACCCTGTACAGATCAGAAATTGAGTATTAATAGTCTTTTTGGAAGGAGATTTGGCTATCAATACACATGATTTTAGCCTCTGACCCATCCGTCATAAGATGGGGGAGTATATTGCCACAAATCAGGTCAGTATGCCACTCTCATCTACACAGAATCTATTTGCCAATGAATCTCCATACCACTTTCTTTTGGCTTTGCGCTCCAGCCCTCACAAACCCACAAATCACCTACAGCTACCAATTGATCCTGCACATAAAAAAGTGGCACCCTATCCCTTAACCATGGCGGCAACTGATATTCTAAAAGCAATTTTTTTAAGCTAGATGATCGACCTCGACCCTGCGGCTTGCAACGCTCACCCCCTTGACGATAACGAATCTCAACTGACTCTGCGCTGACTGCTAACCCTCTGCCTTTCGCGCGCCGGGCATCTACCCTACTGTCATCAGTCAATACTAGCGAATTTTGCATATTCCAATGTATTGATTGGTCTTGCTGAGTCGTTTTATTCTGGTATCGCAGCAAATATAACCGGTTCTGAAACCGCGCCCAATATTGGGTCTGCCAAATAACTTCGGGCGAAGCATCTTGGCGGGCAGCGACCACCGAAGATAAAATTTCATTAATAATCTTACTACTTGGTGCAGGTAACTCTTTAATCTCTGACCAATGGCGCAAGAGATTTTTCTGCCTCAAGACTGAAAGACCAGACAAACCATCCATTGAGATCGACCAACCTGCCCGCTCTTTTAATTCATCTAAGCGAGCTAAGTCTTCTAATGCTAATTCTTTTGTTAACAGATTGGCTTGGTCGCTGAGGCCAGCTGAATGCATAATGGCCTGAGGGTATTGAGGCCAGCGTTTAGCAATAACTGGAATTACTTGATTGCGAATATAGTTGCGATCAAATCGATCATCTAAATTAGACTCGTCTTCAATCCACTTTAAGCCTCTATTAACCGCTTCACGATAAATCGACTCCTTTGAATAAGCCAGTAGTGGTCGAATCAGCTGACCCAAACCTAGGGCTCTTGACTCAGGCATACCTGCTAAACCTTTAGACCCTGAACCGCGCAGCAAACGGTAGACAACTGTTTCTACCTGATCATCTGCATGATGGGCTAAAAACAATAGGCCATGCTGTTTTAAACGGCTTTCGAACACAGCGTAGCGAGCATCACGTGCAGCTGCCTCTACACCTTCGCCAGAGACAACTAATTGAACTTTTTCGGCATAAAATTCGACACCCAGTTGCTGACAATAGTCTTCTGTAAACTGTTGCCACTGATCAGCATTATCAGATAATCCATGATTAATATGCACCGCCTGTATAAGCTTAGTATCGACTTGCTCGCTGAGTAGTTTAAGCAATAGTATGGAATCCATACCACCGCTGAGCCCCACTAAAATCTGCGGCGCATTAACAATCGCCTGCTTCCAGGGAATTAACGCTGAATTTAATGCTGATAATTCAGACATATTTAATCAATCCCACTCATATCGTCGACATAATCCTGATAAGTATCCAGCTCTTGTTGAGCACAATTTCTTTCTTCCATTAGCGTGCGCTTATGGCGCTGAAACTGATGGCGTGTCAGCAACGTACAATTCTCTGTTTTTGGATCAAATGTAATCACAATATCACCGGAGGCTAATTGTTTATGCACCTGCGCAACCTTGCTGTCAAAATCTGCCTCATGAGCACCATAGTCAGTGCCCTCACGAAGGATAAACTCTTCGATAATGGCTTGCAGTATTTCGTCACCCAATCGTTGAAACGGTATCTCAATCACCCAATCGGCCTCATTCTATATTTAGATTCAAAAAGCTTTATCGCCTCTGTAATCAGATCATCATTTAATGCGATAATAGCATTGTCCCATAAATAACTACTGTGCGAATAAAATATTACCTATGCTCGATATTGTACTTTATCAACCTGAAATTCCGCCCAATACTGGCAATATAATCCGCCTCTGCGCCAATACCGGTTTTACACTGCATCTTATTGAGCCTATTGGTTTTGATTTGGATGATAAAAAACTGCGTCGAGCTGGCTTGGATTATCTTGAATTTCAATCACTGCAAGTTCATAACAGCTGGGAGTCTTATTTAGAAAAAATAAAACCCAATGCTGTTTATGGTCTTAGCACTAAAGGCAAAAATTGCTTTTCAAAAGTGCAATATCAGCCCGGGGACTGCCTATTGTTTGGCCCAGAAACCCGCGGTCTGCCAGTAGATATCCGTCAAAGCCTAGGCGAGGATAAAGTCATACGTCTGCCGATGCAGCCCGATAGCCGCAGCCTTAACCTTTCCAATGCAGTGTCTATTGTTACCTATGAAGCATGGCGTCAATTAGACTTTGCCGGTAGCTCTGATCACGGGGAGTCTAGTCACTAGATGCAAAACTCGATCGGACTTTTTTATGGCAGTTCAACCTGCTACACCGAAATGGCAGCCGAAAAAATTCGCGACTGTATTCAAGCAAAAATGCCTGCACAAACAATTGATGTGCACAATATTGCCAATGACTGCATTCATCTTATGCCCCAGTACAATCAGCTTATACTCGGCATACCAACCTGGGATTATGGTGAACTACAGGAAGATTGGGAAAACCATTGGGATGCGTTGGAAAATTTAGACTTATCTCATACTAAAGTGGCAATATTTGGGCTTGGCGATCAAGTCGGCTATCCCCAATGGTTTCAGGATGCTCTGGGCTATCTTTGGGCTAAAGTGGTCAATTTAGGCGCTAGCCCCATAGGTCTCTGGCCCAACAAGGGTTATGAATTTGAACAGTCAAAAGCACTGACCGAAGATGAAAATTTCTTTTTGGGTTTGGCGCTAGATGATGAGAATCAGTTTAATCTTACCGATCAATATATAGACCAATGGTGCCAGCAAATATTGCTTGAATTTGGTCTTGCCCGCTATGACTAAAACCGATGGGGTAAGGCTAAAGCCTGCCACCATCGAATGGCAGGATGGCACGCCCTTTTGCAACGAATTTGACGATGTTTATTATCGCAACGAAAAACCCTTTGTCGATAATGGATTAAAAGAAACCGAATACCTCTTTATACAACAAAATCAACTGCAACAGCGTTGGGAAAAACTAGCCGACCAAGAAAAAAGTGATCACCATCAATTTGTAATTGCCGAGACTGGCTTTGGCACTGGGCTTAATTTTTTAACTGCCTGCGACCTTTGGCTGAAAACCGCCCCAGTGAACTGGAGGTTACAGTTTATTTCTACGGAAATAAGACCGATTACAGCCTCTGATCTCAAAGCGATACATAGTAGCTGGTCTGTTTTTTCAGATCTCTCTGAGCAACTTCTCGAGCAGTACCCAGTCTTAACTCCAGGGGTACATTTAGTCACTCTAGCCGAGGGGCGCATTCAACTTATGCTGCTGTTGGGTGAAGCCAGCCAGATGCTCAAAAGCATAGCGCAGAGCCCGCAATCTTTTTTAGCTAGTTATCAAAAAAAATCGGTAGATGCATGGTTTTTAGATGGCTTTGCACCCACCAAAAACCCCGATATGTGGACTGACGAAATATTCAACACTGTGGCATCCCTATCCAGCAAAGACACCACTCTAGCGACCTTTACCTGTGCGACAAAGGTCAGAAAAGGGCTTAGTAACGCAGGATTTGAAGTTGAGAAAATCAAGGGCTTTGGCAATAAAAGAGAATCTTTAAAAGGCCGCTATACAGGCCAATTTAAAACTCAAGATATAGCCTCAACCCATTGGTATATTGACCAGTCGCCCATCAAGAAAACACAGCGAAATGTGCTTATTATTGGCGCTGGCATTGCCGGCTGTACTGCCGCGGCTGCTCTGACCAAAAAGGGGTTTAAGGTACAGATCATCGATCGTCATGCATCGGTAGCTAATGAAGGCTCTGGCAATCTTCAGGCTGTTGTTTACCCCAAATTATCCCGCCAAAATGATGCCTTACCGCGAATCAATCTGACGGCAATGACATTGGCGAGTCGCTATTACAAACCCTATTGGCAGCAGGGTTTAGGGGCTCAATGCGGCGTTATGCTATTGCCCGACAGTGATCAATCTAGATTAAATTTACAGCAAATTTCCGAACGTTATGCCGATCACCCAGACTTAGTAACTGCGTTAGACAACCAACAAATACGCGCCATAAGCGGTCTTTCCCTTGAGGCACAACAGGGTTTGTTTTTTCCAAATTTAGGTTGGCTTCCACCACGCGATTTTTGCCAGACCCTATTAGATGAAAATAATATCCCCCTGTTAAATGCCGATATCGATCAAATACAGCGCGACCCAAACAACCATCAATGGGTGCTCAAAGATCAGCGAAATACTATTATTGCCAGTGCGCAAACCTTGGTTATCGCTAGCGCCTATGAATCTGTTAAATTTGAGCAAACTAACTTCCTTTCGGTTAATCAGCTGCGTGGTCAGGTGACTCATATTCCCAGTGATAGCTCTAGCGAAAAACTGAAAACTATCATTTGCGGCAAGGGTTACATAGCGCCAAGTACTAACGGCGTGCTTAGTTGTGGCGCATCCTATAATAAGGATCTACTATCGAGAGAACTGCGGCAAGAGGATCATACCGCCAACCTAGAGATGCTGAATAAAACTGACCCCGAAATCACCAACGCTATTAAGGTTGATCAACTACAAGACTTGGATGGCAGAGCAAACTTTCGCTGCACCACCAATGATTACTTACCTATAGTGGGTGCAGTGCCAAATGCACAACAGTTTAAACAGCAATACCAACGATTGCGACATGATGCAACCTCGACTATAGACTGCCTTGGAAGTTATCAACCCGACCTCTATATCCACTGCGGATTGGGCTCTAGAGGCTTAAGCTACGCGCCGCTAACCGCAGAAATCCTCGCCTCAGATATTAGCGGTGAAATACCACCCCTTGAAAGAGATCTTAGATTGGCAATGCATCCAGCACGGTTTTTAATTAGAGATTTAAAACGACGTAAGATCTAAACTTTACACCCACTCATTGAGTCGCAAAACGCAATCCCTTTTTATAGACCTCAGAACTACTTTTGCTGTCACCAAGTAACTCAAACACCGCCGCTAACTCATTATAAGCCTGAGCAGATGGCGCTAGCTCAATGGTAGATTTCATATAATCTTTGGCCTTACCGAGAAAGCCCATGCGCCGACAAATAAGGCCTAATGCCAATAGTAATAGTGGATCTTGAGGGTATTTAATCAACAATTGCTCACCCAAGGCTAGTTGCTTGGAGCCATCTTTAATCTCTAGCCGACCATAAGCTTCAAGCAAACATTGATGCCACTGGTTTTTCAGCGCCTTGGCCAAAATATTCAGCGCCTTTTCCGGCGCATCTGCAGACGCCAAGCCATCAACATAGGCGGCAATTATTTCAGGCGTCTGGCGGAATGCTCTTGGTATATCAGACCATACAGCTTCTATTTTTTGCCTCCTAACCACCGTCGTCAGGCTGTGATCACTAATATTCAAGCAACCGCGATAACATTTAACTTGCAGAGCCTCTAATGCGTTTTTATCAAACACCGACTGACGCTTAATCTTTGGCATCAAAGCACTGAGCGCGGACCAATTGGATTGCAGGCAAAAAAGATCTGCCAGTAATCTCAGGCTCATTTTATTTTCTACCTTGATGGCTTCCAAGATTTCTTGCGCTCGGTCAATTTCCGAGGCTTGAATTAGCATCTCTGCCAATAACAAATCTGCATACTCTTTATCGCCTGGAAACTTTGAAACAAACTGCTTCAATAACTGCTCGGCCTGCTGTATTTGACCATTATTAGCGGCTGCTTTTGCGGCAAATAACAAACTCACTCTTGTAAGCGCCGGGTCCTTTACTGATTGCGCAAGCAGCCGCTCAGCCATGGACCAATCGCCACTTAAAAAACCCATTAGCCCTTTTGCTGTTTTACCCGTCTGTTTGATTGAACGCCTAGCGAGCCACCACTGACGTACGCCCCCGGCACCCAAAAGCCACTTAAAAAATAATAGTAACCATATAAAAAGACCGCTCGCTGCAACAAAAATAATAGCGCCAAGCCAGAAACTCATCTCAATACTGAGGGTGCCAAGACTAATAAGAATATAGCCTTGATCCTGCTGCATTAGCCATATCGCCGCTGCACCTAATAGCAGTGCTCCAAGAGTAACCAGTAATAACTGCCTCACTGACCAGACTCCAGCTGATCTGGTGTTTCAGACTCCAATAAGCGCTGCTCACGCATGATTAATAAAGACTGAATAGCATCGAGCGATCGGTAAATATCGGGTAACTGCTGAATAATACCTGTATCTAACAATACCGCTAATCGCTGACTTACCGCTTCACTGGCGGGGTTAGACTGAAAAAATCTTAGCAAATAATTTTGCGCCTTTTGCAGGGTTGCCTGATAAATCTTCTGCTCTTCGCGCAATAAAGCTATTTGCGCTTGCTCAAAAATCATTTGCATATTGCGCCTAACAATTCGCTCTTCTTCTTGATGCAACATTGGCTCGATCGGTTGTTGTCGCTGACGAACGCGAATCAAACCACTTAAATCAGATAAAAATTCGTCTAAAACAGACATTTGTCTGTGGTTAGTTACAACCGGTTTTTGCTCAATAATCTCAGGCTCAGCCAACTCTACTAGATCAAGCGCCTCAATATTAGCTGCTAGCGCCTGAAGCTCCAGATACATCCCCTCGCGATCAATATCATTAGCCAATCTGAGTTTGGTAATATCTTCAGCCACCGCAGTGCGAGCCGCGAGTAAATTTGGGTCATCAATTTGAGTAAGAATAAGGTCGACACTTTCAAGTAATGCCAAAGGGCTTTTAACACTGCGTTCAGTCTGTAAGCGTTGGCGAGCTAAACGCGCCAAATACTCTGCTTCCGCCAACAACCAATCACTGCGAGTTGTTGAACCCAACTCGACCAGTCGCTTACCCTGAGCATTAACTCGAAGTTCAATATTTTGTAGCTGATTGTTATACACAGCGACTATTTTTTTCTGCTGTTGCTGCTGCTCAATGGCTGCTTGGGACTGGTTTTTGGCTACTTTAACTGAAGACTGCAATGATGCTATGGTCGATCGATTGCTATCTACGGCCTGAGTCTGAAGCTGCCATTCCTGCCAAAACAACCAGCTAGCCGAGCTTGCGCCAACGATAAATACAATAATCAGCATCCTAGTTAAGGCTTTTAAAAAACCAAAAGATGACGCAGACTTTGTTGCCGACTTTGGTTTAGCCACCGTTTTTTTCTTAGCAACCTTTTCATCGGTTGACGGCTGTTTTGGCTTAGCTTTTGGTTTGGCTTTTTCGGTCAATGTAAAACCCCAGTTTTTTGATTCATATTATTTGCATGCGATCTGCACAATACACTATTAAAGAGTGGTTGGTTATTGGGGGTCAAGAATAATTTTACAGTGATGGCAAAAAGCCTCAATTAGCCAGTAATAATGATGGGCTAAAAAATTATTTTTTATCTAAATCAAACAGCTCTTGGGTCACATTAATCGTGTCATCACAACCCTGCTCACCGGCCTGCTTAAGCCTAGTAGTAGGCTTATGAAGTAACTTATTGGTTAAATTGCGCGCCAGGGCATTAATTACTTCAGAAGAATCCTGTCCACGCTCTAATGCCGCCAGTGCTTTTTGTACCTCAGTATCTCTTATTGTTTCAGCACTATCTCTAAACGCTTTAATCGTATCGACCACACTTAGTTCACGCTGCTTTGAAGACCAATTTTCAACCTCTTCATCGACAATCTGCTGTGCAAGGTCCGCTGCAGATTGTCGCGCTTTAAGATTATCTTGAATAACCTCTTCTAAATCATCCACCGTGTATAAATAGACATCTTCTAGTTCTTCCACCTGTGCCTCAATATCTCGAGGTACCGCCACATCAACCATAAACATTGGCTTGTGAAGACGTTTTTTTAACGCAGTTTCGACCGCACCCTTACCTAATACAGGCAATTGACTGGCTGTAGATGAAATTACAATATCTGCCTTGTGTAGATGCTCTGGCATATCGGCAAGTAAAATAGCCTCGGCAGAAAAATCCTCAGCCAATTCCTGCGCGCGCTCAAGGGTGCGATTTGCAACAGTAATTTGACCTATTTGCTTATCGCGCAGATAACGCGCCACCAACTCAATCGTTTCACCTGCGCCAATTAACAACACATGAGCCGATTTTAAATCAGAAAAAATCTGCTCCGCCAAACTGACCGAAGCATAGGCCACCGACACGGGGTTTTTTCCTATGGCGGTTTCAGAGCGAACGCGCTTTGCGACAGCAAAAGCCCACTGAAAGGCCATATTAAGTTGCCCAGAAACCGTTTCAGCCTTTTGCGCCACCGAATAAGCCGATTTTATTTGACCAAAAATCTGCGGCTCACCAACAACCAGAGAATCCAAGCCACTGGCGACACAGATCATGTGTCGGATAGCCTCTGTATTGCGATAACAGTAATAACAGTCCTTGAGCGCCTCTACATCTAATGCTTTAGTTGCCGCCAACCACTCTAGTACCTGTTGATCAGAAAGTTCACCTACCACATAAATTTCAGTGCGATTACAGGTAGAAAGAATAGCAATTTCGGTGACTTTAAGACTGGGTAATGCAGCGCGCAGGGTCTCGACTACGGTTTCAGGCGCGAATGACACACGACCACGAAGATCTACCGACGCAGACTTGTGGTTAATGCCAAATGCTATGATATCCAAAGCCATTCGTGTCTATCCATACCCATTAGATTTTTTAAATAAAATTGGCATCAAGCGCCAAAACCGCAATTTTACACTAGACTTACGGCGAATAGGAAAATTGCTGATCAATAATCTATAAACAATAGCAACATAGAGGACAGTATGGTCCTTAACTGATAACATCCTCACCTAGGTTATAAGCTGTTATTGTTGATTCATTGATTGCTAAACGGACGTTATGAAATATCCTTTTATTTTTTTGCTAACCGCATTGGTATTTACCCAACTAACGGGCTGTTCCTCTATTAATCACAATGCCAAACTGCAATATCAGCCATCAACTGAAAGCCCTGCTCTATCCAGCTTAGATCACTGGAAATTAAACGCCAAGCTGGGCATAAGATCTGCGGAAAAAGCACAGTCAATTAGTTTGATATGGCAACAGCTGGGCACAAATTATTCAATAAAGCTCCAAGGCCCAATGGGGTTTGGCTCAGCCACTATCGATGGCAATCAGCAACAAGCGACCATTCAGCAAGGGTCTAAAAATATGACAGGTGCACCCGATCATCTAAGTGCCGAGCTATTAGGTGTACCCCTATCAATTGAGGCAATGAACTGGTGGGTGAAGGGACTTGCATCGCCCAATCACTCCAAAGCTGCAAATATTGTTATTCAAGAAAATGGTCAACTAAGTCGCTTCGAGCAAAATGGTTGGCAATTACAATTTTCTGGCTACTCTAAAAACGGGCCTTACCTACTGCCTAAAAAAATATCTGGTCGCCGCGGGGAGCTTTCCTTTAAGCTTGTTATTAACCAATGGGATTTTCCAGTTAAAGACGTAAGTCCAAAATGATATCAATTACTCTGCCATCGCCAGCAAAATTAAATCTATTTCTGCATATTCTCGATCGCAGAGAAGATGGCTACCATAATTTACAAACTTTATTTCAAATCTTAGATTATGGCGATCAACTTAGTTTTAGTGTTAACAAACAGCCTGAAATAAATCTCATTAGCGCAATTGAAGATGTAGCACCGCAGGATAATTTAGTCTTTAAAGCCGCTCGCGCTTTACAGCAAGCCACCAACTGTCGTTGGGGCTGTGAAATCCAATTGAATAAAAAAATCCCCATGGGTGCCGGTCTAGGCGGCGGCAGCAGTAATGCAGCCACAGCTTTGGTAGGTTTAAATAGTCTTTGGCAGTGCGACCTTTCTCTTGATCAACTAGCAGAAATCGGCTGTGAATTAGGTGCAGATGTTCCAGTATTTGTCAAAGGATTTAGTGCATTTGCCGAAGGTATTGGCGACAAATTAACCCCTATTACCCTCGATGAATTTTGGTATCTGGTGGTAACACCAAAAATAAAGGTCTCAACAGAGCAAATTTTTTGCCACAGTGAATTGACAAGGAACGCTCAAGCCATCAAAATACGCGCCCTCTCGGAAGAGCTGTACAGAAATGACTGTCAATCTGTTGTCGAAACCCTGTATCCACCAGTAAAACAGGTGTTAGATTGGCTTCAGCGTTACGGGAACCCGCTAATGACGGGCACCGGAGCCAGTGTGTACTGCCGCTTCGACAGCGAACAAGAGGCAAAACAGGCACAAAAAACTGTGCCAACCAGTTGGAATTCGTTTGTAGCCAGGGGAGTCAATCAATCTCCGCTACATCAACAACTGGAAAATTTATAACTGGGGCGTGGCCAAGTGGTTAAGGCATCGGGTTTTGATCCCGACATTCGGAGGTTCGAATCCTCCCGCCCCAGCCATCTTTCAAATTGCAAAGTCAGGAAGAAGATGTGTCTAAATTAATGCTTTTCACCGGTAACGCAAATCCGGAACTCGCAAAAGAAGTTGCCAAGTCACTAAGAGTAAAACTTAGCGATTCACTTGTCAGCACTTTTTCAGATGGTGAGATCAATATTGAAATTCGCGAAAATGTTCGTGGACACGATGTATTTATCATCCAGCCCACCTGTGAGCCAACTCATCGCAATCTGATGGAACTAGTATTAATGGTCGATGCACTTCGACGCTCTTCTGCAGAACGAATTACCGCAGTGGTTCCTTACTTTGGCTATGCGCGCCAAGATCGACGCGTTCGTTCAGTGCGCGTGCCTATCAGCGCCAAAGTGGTTGCAGACATGCTGTCCAATGCCGGTGTAGATCGTGTTTTAACGGTTGACCTGCACGCAGAGCAAATTCAAGGATTCTTTAACTGCACTGTAGATAATATCTATGGTGCACCGGTTCTTTTAGACGATATCCAACGTCAGAACTATAAAAATTTACAGGTTGTTTCACCCGATATCGGCGGTGTTGTCCGAGCACGTGCTGTAGCAAAACAACTAGATTGTGACCTAGCTATTATCGATAAGCGTCGCCCTTCAGCTAATGAAAGTGAAGTAATGAACCTTATCGGTGAAGTCGAAGGTCGTACCTGCCTATTAATCGATGATATTGTCGATACCGCCGGTACACTTTGCAAAGCCGCAGAAGCGCTTAAAAAATTCGGTGCAGAAAAAGTAGTTGCCTACGCAACACACCCCGTTTTATCCGGTAAAGCAATAGACAATATTAGCAATTCTAGCCTCGACAAATTAGTGGTTACCAACAGTATCCCACTGACAGAAGAAGCTAAAAAGTGTGACAAGATCCGCACCCTAACGCTGGGCAAATTACTCGGTGAATCCGTGAGACGCCTAAGCAATGAAGAATCCATCAGCGCCATGTTTACTTAATAAATAGGCACTGGTTTTTATCGCCCAATTATGGGCACTAACTCCATTTCAGGTCTGGTCGCGGTCTGTTTTGGCTTACTAATAGGAGACTACCATGTCTACTGATTTTACTTTACACGCGAAAGGTCGCGAGGATACAGGGAAAGGTGCGAGCCGCCGCCTGCGTCGTCTGGCCGGAGAGATACCTGCTATCGTATATGGTGGCAAAAAAGCCCCAGCGCAAATTTCATTAACTCAAAAAGATATTGCTAAAGCGCTAGAAAACGAAGCATTTTACTCTCACATTATCTCATTAGATATAGATGGCAAATCTGAAGATGTTATTATCAAAGATTTACAGCGTCATCCAGCAAAAGCCTATGTAATGCACATGGATTTCTTCCGTGTCAGCAAAACTACCAAGCTACAAACAAGAGCACCATTACACTTCATTAATGAAGAAGAATGTGTTGGCGTTAAGTTGGGTGGCGGTTTGATTGCACACAGCATGACCGATATAGAGATTAGCTGTCTGCCTAAAGATCTACCAGAATATATCGAAGTTGATATGGCTGAAGTAGAACTAGGTGCAACAGTTCACCTATCTGATATCAAACTTCCTAAGGGTGTTGAAAGTGTTGCTCTTAGCCATGGCGATGATCACGATCTTCCAGTGGCTGCGGTTAACAAGCCTAAGGCAGTTGAAGAGATTTCTGATGAAGCACCTGAAACACCAGATGCACCAGAATCTGAATCAGGTTCAGATGGCGAAGAGGAAGCAAGCGAAGAGTAATCTTCATACTTGCTTAACCTAAGGCTCCGACATTGGAAACGCCCGTAGATATGATTGTAGGACTGGGAAATCCCGGCCCCAAATATCAACGAACGCGTCATAATGCCGGAGCCGATTTCGTTAGGGAACTTGCAAATTCAGTTGGCGCAACACTCAGTACCGAATCAAAGTTCCATGGTGAAACTGCACGCATCACGCTTAATGGCAGAGATATACGCCTACTAATTCCAAGCACCTATATGAATCGCAGTGGTCAGGCAGTCAGCGCCTATGCCAAGTTCTATCAGATCGCACCGCAAAATATACTGGTCGCTCATGACGAACTCGATCACAGCCCCGGCACCGTTCGTTTCAAAATTGCTGGCGGTCATGGCGGCCATAATGGTCTGCGCGATATCATCAAAGCCCTTGGCAATAACAAAGAATTTGCCCGTCTTAGAATTGGTATTGGCCACCCAGGGCATGCAGATCAAGTCGCGGACTATGTGCTTAAAAAGGCTTCAAAAGGCGATCAACAACTAATAGACAACAGTATTAGTGATGCACTGTATTACCTTCCCCTCGCCACACAGGGTCAGTGGGAACAGGCAATGAACAAACTTCACAGCAACTAACAGCACTAAGGCAAAAGGAACACAACATGGGTTTTAACTGCGGTATCGTCGGCTTACCAAATGTCGGTAAATCAACCTTATTTAATGCGTTGACCAAAGCGGGTATTGGCGCAGAAAACTTCCCATTTTGCACCATCGAGCCCAATACTGGGATTGTCCCAATTCCCGATGCGCGGCAAGATAAAATTTCGGCCATTGTTCAGCCAGAAAAACAAATTCCAACCAGTATGGAATTTGTGGATATTGCAGGCCTAGTCGCCGGCGCCTCCAAAGGTGAAGGTTTGGGTAATCAGTTTCTTGCCAATATTCGCGAGACCGATGCCATTGCTCACGTAGTTCGTTGTTTCGATGATGAAAACGTGATCCATGTTGAAGGGCAAATTAGCCCCGCCGATGATATTGCCGTTATCAATACAGAATTAGCCCTAGCCGATCTTGAGAGTGCCGAAAAAGCTCTACAAAGATCGAGCAAAGCCGCCAAGGGCAATGATAAAGACGCCAAAGCATTGGTGGTTATATTAGAAAAAATTATTCCTCATCTAAATGAGGCGCAACCATTGCGCTCACTCGGTTTAACTGATGATGAACTCACCGTTCTCAAACAGCTCAACCCGCTAACCATCAAGCCGACCATGTATATCGCCAATGTCGACGAAGACGGCTTTGAAAACAACCCCTACCTCGATGCGGTCAAAGAAATTGCCGCACAGGAAGGCGCAATTGTGGTGCCCATATGCAACAAACTAGAAGCTGAGGTAAGCGAACTTGAAGACGATGAAAAAATGGAATTTCTCGAAGAATTAGGTATGGAAGAGCCCGGTCTCAATCGGGTGATTCGTGCCGGCTACTCATTGCTAGGCCTGCAAACCTACTTTACTGCAGGGCCGAAAGAAGTCCGCGCCTGGACTATCCCCGTTGGTGCCACCGCACCCAATGCCGCCGGTAAAATTCATACCGACTTTGAAAAAGGCTTTATCCGCGCCGAAGTCGTCGCCTATGATGACTATATAGCCGGTAATGGCGAACAGGGTGCCAAAGAAGCTGGAAAATGGCGACTTGAAGGCAAAGACTACATCGTACAAGATGGCGATTTAATCCACTTCCGCTTTAATGTCTAAACTCAATGCCCTCAGCGGTCGCTGGAAGCTCGGATTATTACTAGCACTGGGTACCGCCACTATGTGGGGCACCCTTCCAGTGGCACTCCACCAAGTGGCTCCAACCATTGGCCCAGCCACTAGTACCTTTTTTCGGTTTTTTATCGCCGCCCTACTGCTAACGCCTTATCTACTCGTTACTCGCCAAGTCAATAACCCGAATAAACTCAAATCAGCCAAATTATTAGCGCTAACCCTAGCCGCAGGGCTGCTCCTGACTGGCAACTATGGCTTCTATATACTCGGCCTACAACGAACCTCAGCAGAAGCCACACAGGTCATGATTCAGCTCGCCCCCATGCTGCTATTACTGGCAGGCTTATGGCTGTTCAAAGAAACCTTTAGCACCAAGCAATGGCTGGGGTTTTTCGCTTTTGCACTCGGGTTACTATTATTTTTTGAACGCCAAATCAGCCAACTACTTTTCGACTTTGGCGACTATGGGCTAGGGCTTGTATTTATCATAATGTCCGCCATCTTTTGGACTGGCTACGCCATTATTCAGAAGTATCTGCTCAATGACTTCAAATCATCCGAAACCATGCTCATACTTTACTGGATTGGCAGCCTAGTATTCCTTCCCCTGAGCGACTTCTCCACCATGGGGCAATTAAATAGCCTACAGTGGGCCGCACTGCTGTTTTGCGGGCTAAACACACTAATCGCTTACGGATGCTTTGCCGAAGCAATGGTGCACTTAGAAGCCTCCAGAGTCAGCGCAATCATCGCTATCACCCCCCTATTTACCATCGCCATAGCGCAACTATTGCCCATAGGCGATATGCCTGTAGAGCCCCTAACAGCTCTATCCATACTGGGCGCAATCCTAGTGGTTAGCGGCTCAATCACCACCGCTATCGCCAAGAAAAGCTGAGTAAATTCCTAGAAAAAGTTAGCGCACCGATAAAATCGGCACACATCATTGATATAACAGGGGAATGGCTTGACAAACAGGCTATCTGTAGCGAAAATGCGCGCCCGTTCCAAGAGTAACTGCAA
>CATAJQ010000004.1 GCA_949487135.1 Cellvibrionales bacterium UBA7375
CTTCTACTTTTGATTTTTTAAATAACTTAAATCCAGCGTATGAACCCAAGTCAGCCATCACCCGAATATTGTTTATCTCAGATGATGAGTAACCATCCAAGTAAACACTAACGTTATGAGGACCCCGAGGGAGCTCTAGCGAATAGGTACCGTCTTTATTTGTGGTAGTAACCTCGGAGTCATTTATACTAATTCTGGCATTTGGAATTGGAATACCAGTTGGCGAAGTAACAATTCCCGCTAAAAAACCTGTTGCGGAGGAATCTGCTTCAAAAATTTGAGAATTTACAATTGGCGCTTCATTGGGGTCTCTGCTATAAACTATTGATATTTCAATCTCGTCATCTGCAGATAGAGAAAAAATCACCGGCACTTTTGTTTCATCATCAATTAAGTATAGCTTGTGTTCTCCAGTTCCAATCTCGGCCTCTACCACACCATTTCCGTCAGTAACCCCAATAATTACTCCGTCTACTTCAACCTTAATTTGGCGTAAAGGGGCATTTTCTAGAAATGCCTGAACAAATGTATTATTAGCAGATGCTAACGGTGCCGATAAAATAAAACAAAATACAAGGATTTTGAAAAAATGGTTTTTCATTATAACTCCGCAAATAAAAAGTCCATTTATGGACTTATAGAGGTAACACCGTACTTGTAAAAAATTACAGTGCTGTGCTTGTTTGATTGCGAATATATGTTATTTTTATGTCATTAATATGTTAGCAATGTGACAATTTTATGTCAGAAAATTCAACGCTTACTTTGAAAAAAAGTAAAAAAAAGGAGGCCTAAGCCTCCGTATCGATACAACTATAAAATCATCAATTATTGATGCCTTATATCTTTACCTTTAACAACATAAACAATTTGTTCACAAAGGTTTTTGGCATGATCGCCAATACGCTCTAGAGATCGAACAACCCATAGAATATTAATTGCACGGCTAATGCTTCTTGGGTCTTCCATCATATAGGTAACTAGTTCGCGAAGGGCACTTTTATAATCGAGATCGACCTGTGCGTCTTCTTCTAAGGTTCTCATTGCAGCTTCAACATCAAAACGTGCGAAGGCGTCGAGTGCATTAGCTAGCATACCGGATACCGAGTCACCAAGATGACGAACCTCTTTATAGCCCTGTGATAAGCCATCCTGCTCAGACAGGATAACTGCATGATTGGCAATTTTTCTTGCTTCATCGCCTATACGCTCAAGATCATTAATGGCTTTGGTAACCATCATTACAAAACGTAGGTCACTGGCTGCTGGCTGACGGCGCGCAATGATCAAAATACAGGCTTCATCGATATCCACTTCCATTTCATCCACTAGGCGCTCTTCTTTGATTACCTCTTCGGCCAGACGACTATCTGCTTTAATCACAGCCTGTATAGCATTTTTCAGCTGTTGCTCAACCTTGCCGCCCATTTCCATTAGCTGAGTGCGAATCTCTTCAAGCTCCTCATCAAACTGGGTCATAATATGATTTTCAAATGACATTTTTGGCATTTTTAGCTTCCTTTAAACTGCGTTACTTCAAATTTTTTGGCATCTACTAGCCAAATCGGCCTGTAATATAGGCTTCTGTTAACTGATGCTCAGGCATAGTAAACACCTGCTCAGTTGGATTGACCTCAATCAGCTTTCCAAGATGAAAATAAGCAGTTCGATGTGAAACACGTGCCGCCTGTTGCATACTGTGTGTCACTATAGCAATCGTGAAATTCTGACTTAACTCTTCAATTAGCTCTTCAATTCTGGCCGTTGCAATTGGATCTAGCGCTGAACATGGCTCATCCATGAGTATAACCTCAGGACTGACCGCAATGGCTCTAGCAATACAGAGTCGCTGTTGCTGACCGCCAGAGAGACCAGTTCCCGGCTGATGAAGTCTTTCTTTCACCTCTTCCCAGAGCCCCGCTTTTTTCAAACTGCCTTCAACAATCTCATCGAGATCAACCCGAGAATCAGCTAAACCATGGATCTTAGGGCCATAAGCGATGTTTTCAAAAATTGACTTAGGGAAGGGATTGGGTTTTTGAAACACCATACCTACTCTAGCGCGCAATTCAACCACATCCAAATTTTGCTGGTAAATATTATGGCCATCCAACAGCACTTCACCCTCTACCTTACAACCGTCTACCGTATCATTCATGCGGTTTAAAGATCGCAAAAAGGTTGACTTACCACAGCCAGAGGGGCCGATCATAGCAATCACCTCATTCTTAGCAATATCGACACTGACGTCATAAATCGCCTGCTTGTCACCATAGAATACATTAACATCACGCATACTCATTTTTGGATTTTCGCAAAAACGATTACCTACCGTAGCTTGAGTTGTATCAACTTCCAAATTTTGTTTTGGATTTGACTTTGTGTCTGTCGCAGATTTAGCTGCGGCTTTAGCTTGCTTCATAATAAGTCTCTTTTACCAACGACGTTCTAAACGCTTTCTCAACCAAACGGCTGAAATATTCATAATCAATAGAAATGATAACAGAACCATAATGGCTGCTGATGTCTTTTCGATAAAGGCTCTTTCTGGACTATCTGCCCAGAGGAAAATCTGTACCGGCAATACGGTAGCCGGGTCGGTAAATCCCTGAGGAATATCGACAATAAATGCCACCATGCCAATCATCAACAATGGCGCTGTTTCACCCAATGCCTGAGCCATACCAATAATTGCTCCGGTTAACATCCCAGGAAGCGCAAGGGGTAATACATGATGCAAGACCACCTGATACCTAGAGGCACCCATACCCAGTGCAGCTTCTCTTATTGAGGGCGGCACTGACTTAATTGCAGCTCGACTGGTAATAATAATGGTTGGTAAAGTCATCAAGGTTAGCACCAAGCCACCCATAATCGGAACAGATCTGGGTACATGGAAGAAATTAATAAATACCGCCAAGCCCAATAATCCAAAAATAATCGAAGGAACAGCCGCCAAATTATTGATATTAACCTCAATAAAATCAGTAAACTTATTTTTGGTCGCAAACTCTTCGAGGTATATCGCCGCCGCAACCCCGATAGGGAATGACAGCATTAGGGTCAACAATAGTGTTAAAAGCGAGCCCATAACCGCACCATAGATACCTGCCTGCTCCGGTTCCCTTGAATCGCCTCGAGTCAATAAGTTGGTATTAAGCTGTAGCCTTATATCGCCCTGCTGATGCAGTTGATCAATCCACTGAATTTGCTTTTTAGTCAGTCGGGCATCGTAGGGCTCACCGTCTAGCCAAGACTTGTAATAGGTATCAATATCATCGTCAGCTAGTAGCCACTGGGATTCTGTTTCACCCAATAATAGCGGGTTGGCTACTAAGTGTTCTTTCAAATCGAACCCAGTACCATTACTCACCAACTTGTATAGCTGGCGCTTGTCACGTCGGCCGGACACATCAGAAAATTTTTCACGCAAGCCCGATTTAACCAGCGCATCCCAATTAGCCTGCATCAACTGCGACTTATCCGCCGAGCTAGTAACGCCCAGACGGTCGCCATCATAATGAATATCAACCTGAATATAGGTAGCCTTAAACGCCCCATGGCCCTTGCTAATAATATCGACAAAGAGAGCTAAAACAGCGGCCAAACCAATTATGATAGCAACGCGGCCATACCAGCGAAAACGGCTTTCTGAGCGGCTTCGACGTTTAAGGGAGCTTTTAATTTTTTGTAAGTTATCCGTGGAATTACTCATATTGCTCCCGATACTTTTTCACAATATGTAGCGCAAAAATGTTGAGCAACAATGTCACCGTAAATAACATAAGACCCAATGCAAAGGCTGCTAATGTTTTAGGGCTATCAAATTCTTGGTCGCCGGTTAGCAATGTAACAATTTGTACCGTCACCGTTGTCACCGACTCGAGTGGATTAGCCGTTAGTTTCGCCGCAAGACCGGCCGCCATTACTACAATCATAGTTTCACCAATGGCGCGCGAGATTGCCAACATAATACCAGCAACAATGCCTGGCAATGCCGCAGGGATAACCACTTTGCGAACTGTTTCCGAATGGGTCGCGCCCATTGCAAGAGAGCCATCGCGCATAGCCTGTGGCACAGCGGTAATAACATCATCTGCCAAAGATGAAATAAATGGAATAATCATTACCCCCATAACCAGACCGGCTGCTAGCGCACTTTCTGAAGAAATAGTCAGACCAAAATCGGCACCTAAGTCGCGCAAGAATGGCGCAACAGTCAAAGCGGCAAAAAAGCCATAAACAACGGTTGGTACACCGGCTAAGACTTCCAGAGCCGGCTTGGCATAGGTTCTAACTGATTTACTTGAGTACTCAGCAAGATAAATTGCAGACATTAAGCCGATGGGCACCGCAACAAACATAGCAACAGCAGAAATTAACAAAGTACCCACAAATAAGGGAACAGCACCAAAACTCCCAGAAGAACCCACTTGATCCTCGCGGATGGCCGTTTGCGGGCTCCAATCTGAACCAAACACAAAGTCAAAAAATGGCACTGATCTGAAAAATTGAATTGACTCAAAAAGTACCGAGAAGACAATGCCAACCGTGGTAAAAATAGCTAGGCAGGCACAGGCCAAAAGCAGGTTCTCCATAACCCTTTCAACCGATTGCCGCGCTCTATATTCAGCAGCAACTCTTCTCCAGCCCCAATACAGGCCAATAGTGGCTAAAATTAAGCATATTGCAGTTAATACCCATTGGGAAATAACTCTGAGACCTGCCATAGATTCAGCAGCGGCAACCATGAATGCTGGCTGACCATCTGCGCTCATAATGCCATCGGCGAGATTGCTAATTTTATTAAGTAAAAGATTGAAGTCTGCCTTAGTCGATGGAACTAACTCAGCGGGGAGCGCCCCCATGACAATGCTATTTATAACTGGTTCGTCTAGAACAAGCCAAAGAATTAATAACCCCATTGAAGGTAAGGCACACCAGAGCAACGCATTAAGCCCATAGTAATTTGGCAGCGAATGCAGATGCCTTACTCCACCCAGAGGGGATGCAATTGCTAATGAACGACCGCGACCAATATAAAAGGCACAGGCACCTAAGGCCAACATTAACAGAAATAAATTCGAAGATTCCATAGAAAAATTCAATCCAGTTTAAACAAACAACCCGGCCACTAAAGCCGGGTTGTACTTTGATGACTTATTGTAATTATTTCAACGGTTCTTTTCCACTCATAGGCGTTAATGCTCTAACGCTAGCTGCTTTTGTTTTTCGAATATCTTCGGGTAATGGAATCATGCCCTTTTCTGCTAAGTAGCCATCTTCACCCCAAGCTCTCTCACTGGTGAACTCAGTCAAATAACCCAAAATACCTGGCACTACATCAATATGTGCTTTCTTTACATAGAAATATAGCGGTCTTGAAATTGGGTATGTCTTATCTGCAATAGATTCAAAGGTTGGCTCCACAGACTCAATGAGAGAGCCCTGTACCTTGTCTGCATTTTGATCTAGGAAGCTAAATCCAAATACACCCAGTGCTGATGGGTTCGCCTTAAGCTTTTGCACGATAAGATTATCATTTTCGCCCACCTCTACATAACGACCATCTTCACGAACTGTGTGACATACAGACTTAAATTCATTTTTGTTCACTTTCTTAAGCGCCTTGATCCATGGGAAAGCTTTACAACCACCTTCAAGACCTAGCTCGGCAAATGCATCTCTAGTACCAGAAGTCGGCGGCGGACCTAATACTTCAATTGCAACATTTGGTAATGACGCATTCACTTGTTTCCAGGTCGAGTAAGGGTTATCTATTAGCTCGCCTTCTTTCTCACCAGGCACTTTTGCCGCCAGGGCTAAAAAGATATCTTTACGACTGATTTCCATTGGTGTTGATTCAATTGAATTGGCAATCACAATACCGTCATAGCCAATTTGAACTTCAATAATGTCTTTAACGCCATTTTTTTGACACTTATCAAATTCGGATTTTTTTATACGTCTTGAAACATTGGTCACATCAGGATAGTTTGTGCCTACACCCCCACAAAAAAGCTTCATGCCACCACCAGAGCCTGTAGACTCAATCTTTGGTGTAGGCTTGCCACTGGCGCGGCCATAGCGCTCAGCAACAACCGTTGCAAACGGATAGACTGTAGAAGAACCAACAACTTCTACATTTTCACGCGCTATAGATAAGGAAGCTCCGGTAAGAGCAACAAAAGTCAGTACTACAACTGGGATTATTTTATTTATCATAGTTAGATTCCGGTTCCTTTAAACTTGCAAATCAAAAAAGCTAATCTTTAACTAACACTGTGGTTAATTTATTAAAGTTTTATGACATTTATGTGGCAGCTTATGAAAAAACCACTCTGTCATATTGTTGTTATATATTTTTCACATCTATATCATAAAAGTTTTATGTCATCTGTAAATACTTGCTTGATTGTTTTTGGGGAAAATTATGAATAAGGTAATTCTTTTAGGCACTGCTACCGCAATGCTTGCAACCGCACCTTTTGCTAAAGCTAACGGCCCTATTGATGGCAAACTGTACGGCAAGATCAACGCCAGCGTTGTGAATACAGCTAGTGGATCTGAAGATACCTGGAAGCTTAACAGCAATGCATCGCGCATTGGTGTTAAGGGCTCAACCCAAGTTTCTGAAGGCTTAACTGTATTCTATAAAACCGAATTTGAGGTTGATGTTGATGACGATGTATTCAAACAACGAAATATTTATGCCGGCGTTAAAGGTAGATTTGGTTCTATTTTAGCAGGTAAAAACGATACGCCAACTAAATTGGCACAGAAAAAAATTGATTTATTTAATGATTTAGAAGGCGATATCATGAAAACATTTGCCGGCGAGAACCTAATGTCTAACATTATCGCCTATACCACTCCCAAGTATGGCAACTTTAGTGCTACCTATGCAGTGATGCCTGGCGAAGAAGACGGTGGCAGCCTCAGCGATGCTTCATCTTATTCTGTAAACTACAGCAAAGGTGACCTATATGTGGCTGTTGCTGGCGACAGCAATGTTAAGGGTGCTGACCTTGTTCGCGTTGTTTCTCAGTATAAAGTTGATGCTTGGCAGTTAGGTTTAATGTATCAAGATAATGATACAACTGACGAATCTGGTTATTTTGCTAGCGCTGCTTATAAGATCGACAATATCACTTATAAAGCGCAGTATGGCAGTAATGAAAATGATACTGACGGCTCAGATAAAACGACTTTATCTTTAGGTGCTGATTTTAAATTGGCTAAAAACACCAAGAGCTTTGTGTTTTTTACTGACAATGAAGACTCATCTTCAACAAAAACTTTTGGCTTGGGTTTAGAGCATAAGTTCTAAAAAAGTGTTTGTTTAAAAAAAAAAGGGTGCTTAGGCGCCCTTTTTTATTGCCCGCTAAATGTACAGGTAAATTTTGTGCCATTGCCCAGGCTAGATTTGATATCAAGCACAGCACCACTGCGAGTTAATGCGTGCTTTACAATCGCCAATCCTAAACCACTGCCACCCGTATTAGAGTTGCGGCTACTATCACCGCGATAGAATCGCTCAGTTAATCGGGGAATTTCATCGCTATCAATACCGACGCCATTATCTTCAATAACCACCACAGTATTAGATTTAGTCTGAGTAACTTCTATCGCTATATCTGCACCCTGAGGGTTGTGGAGCACCGCATTAAAAACAATATTTCCCAATGCACTGCGCAGCATCTTATTTTCGCCGTTAAGCACAACCGATTCAGCACAGTTCAAACTGATGCTATGCTTGCCTGCGCTTAACTGCTCAGCTTCTCCTACAATCACAGCAAGAAGCTCATTGAGATTAATTTGCTCGACCACAGCTGCACCATCAGACTCAAACTTGGATAGCAAGATAATATCATCTGATAAATCTTTCATGCGATCGACTTGGCTAGACATCTCTTGATAGGCTTTGTTGGCTATGGCTGAGTTACCTTCGATATCACTTAGAGTATCTATATAGCCGCGCATAACCGTTAATGGTGTGCGCAGTTCGTGAGAAATGTTGCCAACAAACTCTTTGCGAACTTTTTCCAAATCATTGACATGGGTAATATCAGAAATAACAATCACAATTTCATTTTCGGCAAACAAAACTGCAGAGAATTCTAACAAGCGACCATTGTGAATCGATGTAGGTAAGGAGGTGGATTCGAAATCGTTGCTATTAATGTAGCTAACAAATTTGGGGTCGCGAATTAAATTTGTTATGGCGACGCCTCGATCACTCGATCTAAGACCTAAATACTTTTTTCCCACCGTATTCCACCAATCAATGGTACGGTCTTGCCGCAACACAATAACGGCATCATCTACTGCTTCTGTAACACGCTTGGCGCGATTGATTGCCCGGCGCATTTTTTCTTGGGTTCCTCGATGGCGTCGACGCTGACGGTTAAAGGTGTCCGCAAGCTCACCCCATACGCCATCCATATCGGGAGGAACACCGCGCATTCCAATATCAATCCATTTAAACAGCCGGCCAATGGTTCTTGAAGCCCACAGAATATACAGAAAGACACCAAATAGCAGTGCCTCTGAAGGTCGCTCAAGGCTAATACCAAAGATCAGAGAGAACAGCGCAATTGCAATAATTCGCCATATCTCGTTTTGCATTCCCAGTCGCAATGAATGTGTATCCTCTTATGCATGTGCTAGCTTAGTTGAAAAACGGTAGCCCGCCCCCCTTACAGTCTGCACATAGTTTTCGTGACCTGCAACTGAAATTGCCTTTCGCAATCGTCTAATATGCACATCAACGGTTCTTTCATCGAGGTATACATTGCTTCCCCACACATAATCGAGGATTTGATCGCGCGTATAAACACGCTCTTGATGGGTTAAGAAGAATTGAAGAAGTCTGTACTCCGTAGGACCCAAATTAAGAGACTGTCCTGCAATAGTAACCCTATGACTCAAAGGGTCAAAGATTAGCTCACCAACCTCTATGGGTTCAACCAAATCCTCGCGACCCAACCTGCGAAGTATCGCCTTAACTCTAGAAATAAGTTCTCGCGGCGAGAAGGGCTTGGCAATATAGTCATCAGCACCAGAATCAAGACCATAAACCTTGCTGTCTTCTTCTGCTTTAGCTGTCAGCATAATAACTGGAATTTTTTCGGTTAATTCATCGCGTTTAAGCCGACGTAATAATTCTAGGCCCGAGGTGCCCGGCATCATCCAATCTAGAAGCACTAGATCGGGGTGACGGTCTACTATAATTGCGTGAGCCTGCTGCGCATTTGA
>CATAJQ010000005.1 GCA_949487135.1 Cellvibrionales bacterium UBA7375
GATGTAACCGGTGATATTGCTAACGCATGTAGTGGCACTGATACTTCTGGTGGAACTGATCCAGTTGATCCAGTTGATCCAGTTGATCCAGTTGATCCAGTCGATCCAGTAGATCCAATTAGTTCTGACCAAGCGGTATTCTCAGAAGCCTTTGGTGGAACAACAATTAGTGAAGACGGTAATACTTTTACCCTCCCAGCGTCTGCAGAGGCTTGGGGAGGTTTTGCCAATATGAACACTGATATGTACCCGCTAAGTTTCTCTGATGCAGGAAGTATAAGCTTTACGGGTTCGGTTGCCGATGGTGGTGATGTTGATGTTCGTTTTCGCTTAGAATACAACGTACATCCAGATGTTGATCCTGCATACGATACCGAAACAGTTACTGTTTCTGGTGCAGATGATGCAATCTACACGGTTGCTATTCCTAGTCAGGGAGCTAACACCTTTAGTTCACTTATTATGTATGTAGTGGATCAAGATAAAGCGGTAACAGTTTCTAATATCGTGGTTGCAAGTGATGCTTATGCTGGTGGTGATACAGACGCTGGTGGTGATACTGACACTGGTGGTGATACAGGTTCAGATGTTGATAGCGGTGCAGTGGCAGTTTGGACACCATTCGATGGTAGTGGAGCAACTATGGAGGGTGATGTATTTACCTTCCCTACAGGTTCTGAAGTTTGGGCTGGCTTTGCCAATGATAATACTTCCTTATACCCATTCTCATTTGCTGAAGAGGGTGTAATCAACTTTACCGCTTCATCGGATCAGCCGGTAAATGTGAAGTTTGTATTTGAATTCAACCCATACCCAGATGTTAATCCAACGTTTGAGTCATCAACCGTAACGGTTAATGGTGCATGTCAGGCGTATCAGGCGACTATTCCTGCGCAACCTGCGGGCAATACCTACAGCTCTTTCCTTATGTATGTGATTGAAAATGATATTCCTGTGACGGTAAGTAATGTTGTGGTTAATGGTGATACAGTAGCTTGTGATGCTGATGCGGGTGGCGACACTAACACTGGTGATACTGATGCTGGTGCTGAGCCGGTTGTGACTAATGATCCATTAGTTACTCCAATCAGCTTCACATCAACAAGTACACCGGTTGGCATGGAATTTATTGCTGTTGATTGTGATCTCTCAATTGATGGCAGCACTGTTTGTGATATACCTACTTCTGTAGAGGGTGCTCAGGCTGTCTATGTCTCAAATAATGAGATTAATGACGCTGGCCAAATGGTGATTACCGTTTCAATGGATACGAGTAGTGCTGCCGCAACAGGTGCTGGATTCTTTATTCATTATGATAGTTCAGAGTTAACAGTAGTTGATGCGACTGTTGTTGATGCCTATGGCGCGTTAGTAATTGGTCCTGCTTATCAAGCTGATAGTGATAATGTTGACACTGATGATGAAACTGATTCTGTAGTGAATGTCGGTTGGGTATCATTTGCTGGAAACTGGCCAGGTGCGTCATCAGTTGAGCTTGTGACTATAACTTTTGATATTAATTAATAATTAACAATATCAAATTTAAAATGCCGGGTTTATACCCGGCATTTTTTTATCTAATGTTTAATCAAGATTGATAGCAAGTATGTATTTTTCAGATTTCCAAGGAATATACATTCTTCGTGTAATTATTTCTGAATTAAACTTGTCTGCACAGCGATCCGCAAGCTCCCAAAAGGGGGGTCTTCCCGGATCAGCAATTAATATTTTCTTAACACCTGATTTTTTGGCTCGCTGAAGTAACTTCAACAATGAATCAGTCATTTCATCCCAAAAGCAGATATCGCTGCCAATAATATATTGGAAGGTTTCGAGCTCTTTATGACTGAAGGATTCAAAACTTCTTTGTTCGAATTTCAATACACAATCATTAAGGCTATTCTGAAGCTCAAAATAAGCCTGTACACTTGAATCAATATCTATGCCTGTTACATCTGCATTTTGTTTTTTAGCTGCATATAGTCCCGAAAGTCCCCAGCCACAACCTATTTCCAATACTTTCGAATTAGGCTCTATGGGGTTGGTCTCAAGATAATCAATAAGGGCAAAACTTGAGCGCCATACTTTATTGCCATGAGCGGTATGCCCTTGTTGTAAACGCTTTATTTGCCTTACCGCAGGATGTGTTGAGCGTAAAACTTTCAACCCTAAGTGATGAATAATATGTTTTTCAGTCAATGGTGAACTCATTATTTGATTACTCTGCAATTTTATCTTTTTTGTACAGATCATTGAAATAGGCTTGTTGCCATAAATAATTTTTTAACGTTAAATGTGCGGTCTCAACATTTCACTTGTATACAAGGTTTTTATGGCAGGTACAAATTATCACCCATTTTTAAATGCGATTTATCGCAATACAAATGTCCAGTTTTGGCTTTTACAGATTATTGGGTGGTTTGGACTTTCATTGATTAGCTTTCTAAGTCTAACACTTTGGTATGACCAAAAAGGAACCGGCTATATTACCCATACTATTTTGCAGTCAGCACTTGGAGTTATTGTATCTTGGCCGCTAAGATTATTATTTCATTTTTTTTGGAATGATATATTAATTTTTCGAATTTCCTCAGCTATTGCTGGGATTATTGGCTGTTCCTTAATATGGACAATTCTTAGAATTGCTACCTTTATGTCTTTGACCGGTGAGCAAGATGTATGGTCAGATTTTGGTGGCTGGTTGTTTGGTTCTATTTTAATTTTTTTATCCTGGGTCGCCTTCTATCACTTGGTGAAATACTATCAACTATTGCAAAATCAACACCAAACATTATTAGAGCTCGCTTCAGATTCCCAAAAAGAACAACTCAAGCGATTACAGGCAGAAGCTATTGCCCATGAAGCTCAGCTTAAGATGTTGAGATATCAGCTGAATCCACATTTCTTATTTAATACACTCAATGCTATTTCTGCGTTGGTTAAAGTGAAAGAAACCAATAAAGCTTACGATATGATTATTCAATTGAGTAAATTTTTGCGTTACTCTCTTGATAACGATCCTGTTCATAAAGTGAGTCTAAGACAAGAAATCGAGGCTACAAGACAGTATCTAAATATAGAACGTACTAGATTTGGTTCGCGCTTAAAGTTACACTTTGACGTGCCTTCACATTGTGAAATTATTGATGTCCCAAGTTTGATTCTTCAGCCTTTGGTAGAAAATGCCATTAAATATGCTATAGCTCCGTCAGAGTCTGGTGGTCAGGTATCTATACTGGCTCTAATAGATGATTCTTACCTTGTGATAAGGGTGATTGATACAGGTCCCGGAATCAATGGTGCTAAAATTCCAATTAAATCTGCTGGAATTGGTTTAAGAAATACAGACGAACGATTAAAACAATTTTATAGTGATGATTACCATTTGCAATTGGATAATACTTCAGATGGTGGTCTATGTGTGACATTAAAGTTACCATTCGAGCATATATAAGTAATTAAAATTTAGAAGGATTTTATGCAAAAGTTACGAACTGTAATTGTAGATGATGAGCCACTGTCATTAGATTTATTACGTGCTGTCCTCAGTGAAATTAGTGATATAGAAATTGTGGGTGAATGTAGTAATGGTAAGCAGGCTGTTGAAGCAGCCATGAAATTACAGCCGGAGTTGTTGTTTTTAGATATTCATATGCCGGGTATGAATGGTTTTGATGTTATTCGTTCCTTGCAAACAGATATTATGCCAATGGTGGTTTTTATTACTGCCTATGATCATTACGCAGTTGATGCTTTCGACCTTCATGCAGTCGACTATGTATTAAAGCCACTCGATAGTGAAAGAATTGCTAGATCCGTAGATCGTGCTGTAGATCGTCTCAAAAATGATGTTGATCGCAGCTTTAAGAGCCCTTTGATTGGTGCTATTGAAGAAATTTCTGAGCGTGCTTCACAACAGGAACAACCTGATCAACCTGAAAGTAACATACCAGACGGAATGAAAAGAAAACTTTTGGTGCGCGACTCGGGTGTGGTTAAAGTGATACCTTTTGATGATATTGACTGGGTGGATGCTGCCGGAGATTATATGTGTGTTCATGCTGGTGGTGAAACCCATGTTATTCGAAGTACCCTGCGAGACTTAATGGCTAAGCTCGATGATAATTTGTTTGTCAGAATTCACCGGTCGACCATTGTAAATGTTGAGCGAGTGGTTAGTGTTACACCACTACAAAAGGGTGGAAGCCTGTTGCATTTGACTCAGGGTGAGTCTCTGAAGGTTAGTCGAAATTATCGCGATTCTATTCGCAAATTTTTCAATTAAATGGTAAAAAACTTTCTTGTTGTATTGCTTGTTTCTCGAGCTAGAGTCTCCACAGACTCTTCTCGGGAGTTGGCAACTTCTCTGAGCACCCAGGTTAAAAAAGCCGGTTCATTGCGTCGTATTTTGCCTAACTCAGGAATGTTTTTAGGCAATAAATAGGGTGCATCTGTCTCTATCATTAGTCTATTAATTGGGATATTTGATACTAAGTCGCGTAATTCTTTGCCGCGTTTGGGGTCGCATATCCAGCCTGTAACACCTATATGCAGATCGAGATCGAGATAATTAAACAAAGTATCTCGATCGCCAGTAAAGCAATGTATTACACCCTGAGTAAAATGATCTCTGTATTCGCGCAATATTTCCAGCTGCTTTTTGGCGGCATCTCTTTCATGCATAAACAGAGGTAGCTGTTTTTTTGCGGCTAGTTCAAGTTGTGATTCAAAAGCTGATATTTGATCAGGTTCTGAAGAAAAGTTTCGATTAAAATCTAAGCCAGTCTCACCAATTGCAACAACATTATTATGTTCGGCTAATTCATTGAGGGATGAGAATGCTTGGCTATCATATTCATTGGCATGATGGGGATGAACACCTGCAGTGGCATACAGCATATTGGGGAACTGTTGATCAAATTTGTCGCATAGATCAATAACTACCAATGTTTCAGCAACAGATGTTCCAGTTAATATAAGTTGACCAACCCCTTCTTTTTGAGCACGTTTTAAAACTTCTTCTATATCATCTTTAAAACGATTGTTAGAAAGGTTTACGCCAATATCTATCAGTGATTCGCTCATAACAAGCCAATAAGTCTATTTAGTTCAATCCAATTTTACCCTATTGTATTGCTCGAAGTTAATTCAGTTATCTTGTAGTTTATTATTAATGTTTATAGTACTTTTATAGTATTGTTCTAATAAGTTGTTCACCTAACACGGAGTTTCTCAATGATTTGGTTATTGATCATCTTTTGTTTGGCTGTGGCTCTATCTCCGTTGATGTGGATGAAGGCCTCGCCACGCCAGCAGCTGGTAACGGCCACAAGAGCTAAGGCTCGCAGCCTATCTATTAATGTCAATATTTGTAGACAGCCAGATGCTATAGATTCAGAGACTCGCTTAGATGCTATCTTATATTGGCTTCCCTGGCAGAAAGAAACAGTTAATCAAGTCTGGGTTTTACAGCGACGAACGAAACGTGGTTGGGAATCATCGTTTGACGGATGGCGCTGGGTCAATAATCAAGCCCATCCATCATGGCAACAAATTATTGAATTAATTATTCAAGATTTACCCGCAGGTATTAGTTCAATTGTGGCTAATAAAGAGGGTATAGGCATGGTTTGGGATGAGCGAGGCGGTGAGGATTTGATAGATAATTTGCACCAAATTCTTATTAATTTACGTAAGAAAGGTGAAGAAATTTGCACTTGAGGCTTGACCAGAGGGTACTCAAGCAAGTATTTTTGCGCTCCTTTACTAAATTCATTTGCTTAAACTCGGCAAATTTAAACTAAATTTTTAATGTGGAAAGCTCTTTTAAATGGGTAAATCATTAGTAATTGTAGAATCACCAGCTAAAGCTAAAACTATCAATCGTTACCTCGGCGATGACTTTATTGTGAAGTCTAGTGTTGGCCATATTCGCGATTTGCCAACCGGTTCTAGTCGAACGCCGTCTGACCCTAAAGAGCGAGCTAGACAGGCTGTGATTACGCGCAAATTATCCCCAGAAGAAAAAGTTTTGCATAAAGAGCGTAAGGCAAAAGCTCAACTTATAAAAAGTATGGGTATTGATCCTGATAATAATTGGGCGGCTGAGTATGCCACCTTACCCGGCAAAGAAAAGGTAGTAGCAGAATTAAAAAAATTAGCCAAAAACGCTGATACTGTCTATCTAGCAACTGATATGGATAGAGAGGGAGAGGCCATTGCATGGCACCTCACCGAAGTTATTGGTGGTGATGACAGTCGCTACAAGCGTGTGGTGTTTAATGAGATTACCAAAAAAGCCATTCGTACAGCGTTCGAAGATCCTGGCACGCTTGATCAACATAGAGTCGATGCTCAGCAAGCTAGACGTTTTTTGGATCGTGTAGTCGGTTTTATGGTCTCCCCATTGTTATGGGAAAAAGTGGGTCGTGGTTTGTCCGCTGGCAGGGTGCAATCAGTTGCTCTGAAAATGATTGTTGAAAGAGAGCGTGAAATTCGTGCCTTCTTACCTGAAGAGTATTGGACTGTTCAAGCTGATCTAGAATCCGGTGATTCATCAAACGATGGGTTAGTGTCTAGATTTGATGTTAAGAAATACCAAGGTAAGGAATTTCGTCCAGTCAATAAGGATCAGACTGATACTGCGTTAGCTTTTTTGCGCGATGCCGAATATCAGGTCTCAAAGCGTGAAGACAGAGCGACTAAATCAAAACCACCAGCACCCTTTATTACCTCTACCTTGCAACAGGCTGCTAGCACAAAGCTTGGTTATGGGGTTAAGAAAACCATGACTATGGCTCAACGTTTGTATGAAGCTGGTTATATTACTTATATGCGAACGGATTCGACCAATCTGAGTAATGATGCTATTGCTAATTGTCGCGAATATATCCAACGCCAGCATGGTAAAAAGTACTTGCCAGAACAGCCGATTATATACGGCAGTAAGAGTGGGGCTCAAGATGCTCACGAAGCGATTAGACCCTCCAATATAGATATATCACCCGGTAGTTTGAGTGATATGGAAGTTGATGCGCGAAGACTATATCAACTTATTTGGCAGCAATTTGTTGCCTGTCAGATGACACCGGCTGAATTCACTTCATCCACCTTAACAGTGGCAGCGGGTGAATATGAAATGACGGTTAAAGGTCGTGTGACAAAGTTTGATGGTTTCCTAGCGGTGATGCCGGCAAGAGATGAAGATGCTGAACTGCCCGATTTGCAAAAAGGTGATGCACTTAAGTTGCTTACACTGTTGCCGCAACAACACTTCACCAAACCACCGGCGCGTTATTCTGAGGCTGCCTTGGTTAAAGAATTAGAGAAGCGTGGTATTGGTCGTCCCTCTACCTATGCTTCAATTATCTCTACTATTCAAGATCGTGGTTACGTACGCATCGAAAATAAGCGTATGTTCGCAGAAAAAATTGGCGATATAGTGACTGACCGATTAAACGAGAGCTTTACTGATTTGATGGATTATGGTTTTACCGCCACCATGGAGCGTCAATTAGATGATATTGCCGCCGGATCCTTAAACTGGAAACAGCTACTGAACAAGTTTTACGGCGAATTTAATCAAAAAATAGCTAATGCTAAAGATTCTAAGGGCGGTATGCGTCCTAATACGCCGTCTGAGACCGATATTGAGTGTAACCTATGTGGCAGGCCTATGATGATTAGAACCGCAGGCACAGGGGTGTTTCTGGGCTGTTCTGGTTACTCTTTACCGCCAAAGGAGCGCTGTAAGAATACAATTAATCTCACTTCGGGTGATGAAGCGATCAATATTGAGGAAGATGATGAGGCTGAATCTAAGTCATTACTTCACAAGCATAGATGTAAGCTCTGCAATACCTCTATGGATAGTTATCTGCTGGATACCTCTCGCAAGCTGCACATTTGTGGTAACAATCCAGATTGTTCTGGCTTTGAAGTAGAGACCGGACAATATGTTATCAAGGGTTATGAAGGACCAACCCTTGAGTGCGATAAGTGCGGTAGTGAGATGCAGCTCAAGAACGGCCGTTTTGGTAAATATTTTGGCTGTACCAACGATAATTGTAAAAATACCAGAAAGCTTTTGCGCAGTGGTGAAGCTGCGCCACCTAAAGCTGATCCCATACCTATGCCTGAATTACAGTGCGCCAAGGTAGACGATCACTATGTTCTTAGAGATGGTGCTTCGGGCATTTTCCTTGCAGCTAGTCAGTTCCCCCGGCATCGTGAAACGCGAGCCCCGTTGGTATCTGAATTATTGCCGTACAAGAAGGAAATTGATAAGAAATATCAGTTTTTGCTAGAGGCGCCAGTTAAAGATTCTGAGGGCAGGGATACGGTGGTTCGTTATAGTCGAAAGACCAAAGAGCAATATGTTCGCAGTGAAAAGGATGGAAAGCCTACCGGTTGGAATGCATTCTATTCTAATGGTAGTTGGTCTGTCGCTGAAAAGTCTGGCGGCTAAAGATAGTGAGCACCTGTACCTATTTGTCGGCAGTGAATCAAAAGCTGCTATTCGCTAAGAAACTTATCAAGCTTATCGAGGCAAACAAGGCCGCCTTTAACGATAAACATATGCAAGTTGCAATCGCCCAATCCATTACCCTGCATTTAGGTCAAGCATGGGCATGGCACTTGCAAGATGTAGCTAATAACTACAAAGTTACAGATCCTAGTATTATTCAATCAGTAGATGACCTTGAGCAAAGCTTGCTGGCTGATGGTAAACAGCCGGCCGAATCTACTGAGTTAAAACAGCTTTTCTACAACGATGAGTCATGGGCAAGCAATATGCTTTATGCCTTTAATCAGCTGTCATCATTGCCTGTTATACGGAAAGCTGAAATGGATACTGATCGTTTACCTATGCTATCACTTGATGATGCTTCAAATTCAAAGCGAAAAGCGGTTGATTGGAATTTAACAACGGCCATAGACTGGTCTAAAAAAATGAATGAGCTCGTAGAAAGACATAGAGAGATGATGATCGAGTTTTAATCATTTTTAACTAATACCTAATAACTTGAGATAAAAAAATGAGTACACCAGCGTTTGAGCTAATTATTTTAGAAAACGGTGATATTGGATTGCAACGAGCAGGGGTGGACGAAACCCTTGTGCAAGTTAAGTTTTCGTCGAAGGTCAAGCAATATCTTGGCGAGCAGCATATTGAAGTTGCAAAACAAATGATAGATTCAGGTATTCAGGCTGTTATTGATTGGGAACAGGCTGCGGTTATTGCTGAAGAGCAAGAGCCGAGTAAAACCGTACATTAATCTCGTTTTTACGGTGCCAAGATATGTCCAATAACGATGCTTTAAACAAACTGGCACATCATCGCCATATCTCTACTCAGCGCCAACATCTTCTACTATGCACAGCAGGTAAATGCAGCTCGCCAGAACTTGCTGATAAATCTTGGAGCTACTTAAAACGCCGCATCAAAGAACTTGGGCTTATGGATGTTGGGTCTGGAGTTTACCGAACAAAAGTCGACTGTCTAAGAGTTTGCAGGCAGGGTCCTATAATGGTCAGTTACCCGGATGGCACTTGGTATCACAGCTGCACCCCGGAGGTAATTGAGCGTATTCTTCAAGAACACGTCTTACAAGGAAACCCAGTTGCAGAATACAGCTTTGCTAAGGGTGATCTAGGCGCTGCAATTAAGGCTTAGATCGCAACCCTTACTACACCCACAGCTAAGCCTTCTATAGCAAAGTCTTGATGACGCAAATCAACCATAATCGGAGAGTATTGCTGATTTTCGGGTAACAGCTGAATTTCATGCTTACTTCTGGTTCGCTTAAGTCGTTTTACTGTAACTTCACCATCAACTCTAGCAACGACGATTTGCTGATTCTCAGCCGTAGGTTGTTGATGTACGGCTAATAGATCTCCGTCCATAATGCCGACATCCATCATGCTTTGCCCCTGTACCCTTAAAAAATAGTCAGCATGTGGATGGAATGTACTTGATGGCACTTCTTGATAGTCTTCGATATTTTGTTCAGCAAGAATGGGTTCACCGGCAGCAACTCGGCCTACGATGGGTATACCTGATACCTGCTCGGCAATACGAATCCCTCTTGATGCACCAGGGATCATCTCAATGGCACCTTTTCTCGCTAGTGCCTTTAGATGGTCTTCAGCCGCATTAGCGGAACGAAAACCAAGCTGTTCAGCAATCTCAGCGCGAGTGGGAGGGTAACCTGTTTGATCAAGATTATCTTTTATAAGATCAAAAATTTGTTGTTGTCTGGCAGTTAAGCGTTCCATCTTAGACTCCTGTATGCATATAGACTGTTATTATATACAGTATTCAAGTCGGTGCAACCTACTTTTTCAATAATTTAGTCTAGACTTTAATTGAAATAAAAATCTAGCCTTAATTTTCAATCATGGAGTGATTGCAATGCATATAGTCAAAAAAACTACCAAATACCTATCAAATTTAAAAACTTGGCCTCCTTTATTTTCTGGATATGCCACTATTATTTTTTCATTCCTATTAGTTGGTTGTGCAACGGTAAATTATGATTATTTATTACCTGACCAAAATATTAATAGCCCTGCGGAGCCAGGTAAAACCAGAGTAATTTTTTATAATGGGCTTAATCCTTTATTTTTAGATGGCTCTTGGCGAATTGGCATTAAGATTGACGATGTTGGTGTGGAAAATTTACATATCAACAAATACGTTCAAGTTTTCCTAGACCCTGGGGCATACAAGTTGGGTCTAAGCCATGTCGATGTGTTTACTTTTAGAGACGAATATGACTTTCAAGTTATTGGTGAAGTCATGTATATCAAGGTCTACAACGGTTTAGTATCAACCAAGTTTGAAGTACAAAAAAACCAGCCCGAGGGTTTTGCATCAAAATACCGCTCTGTCGAAACTTAACAATAACTTTAAGCCCTGAATATAAAATTTTTTGTTTTGTTCACATGGGGTTAGAATACTTTCTGTACTTATAATTACAGGTTATAGAAAGAATGGGCAATAAGAAATACGGTCGCCTTATGTTAGATTTAGCAGGCACAGAATTGCTAGCTGAAGAGCGGGAATTGTTGGCCGACCAGCATGTGGGTGGTGTTATTTTATTTGCTCGCAATATTACTGGTAAAAAACAGGTTTGTGATCTTGTACAAGATATCCGACGTTGCTCGGAGCATATTCTTATTGCAGTTGACCAAGAGGGCGGGCGAGTTCAGCGGTTTAAACAGGGCTTTACAGCTTTGCCACCGATGCAAGCGTTGGGTGATTTTATGTCTTCTGACTTAGATCAAGGACTTGAGCTTGCAATAGATACTGGCTGGCTTATGGCGTCAGAAGTTATTGCTTGTGGCTTGGATATCAGTTTTGCCCCAGTGTTAGATGTGGATAGAAATCACAGCAGTATCATTGGTGACCGTGCATTTTCTGATTCGGCAGATCAGGTTATATTAGCTGCAAAAGCTTTTATCAAAGGAATGAATCAAGCGGGGATGGCGGCTACAGGTAAGCATTTTCCCGGTCATGGCGGAGTAGTCGCCGACAGTCATCTTGAAGCGCCAGTAGATCAACGAACTATGGCTGAATTAGAGTCCAGAGATTTAAAGCCCTTTGTATCTTTGGGTAGTGATTTAGCTGCTGTTATGCCAGCCCATATTACATTTCCTGCTGTTGATTCATCCTCAGTTGGTTTTTCTCATTATTGGTTGCAGCATATTTTGCGATCAAAAATGGGTTTTGAGGGCGTTATTTTTAGCGATGATTTGACCATGAAAGGCGCTGATGTGGTTGGTGGCTATATTGAAAAATCTGAGGTGGCACTTGCTGCTGGTTGCGATATGATACTAGTATGTAACTGTCCCGAAGGCGCTAGAGAAGTTTTAGCTCATTTACAGCATTTAGAGATGAAAGGTTGTGAAAAAATTGCCACAATGCGAGCGAGCAAGACCATTAGCTGGGATGATTTAACAAACAATACACGCTATCAACAAACAATAAAAAAACTTCAGCAGTTAACTGCTACAGGACAATCAGATGAATGCACTTGAATCTTGGCTAGTCAATTTAACCGGTGAAACCTATTTATGGGTAGGTGAACTTTTTTTGATTGTGTTAACCGCGTTGTTGGCCGGTTTTATGTTAAATAAATTGCTCAATCGACTTCAATTAAAAGCGGCTCAATCCCCAACGGTATGGGACGATGCGCTCCTCGAAGCATGCCGAGCTCCGGCTATATGGTTAATTTGGATTCTAGGCATTAATTTTGCGTTAAGTATTATGGCCCAACGCATCGATTCACCATTGCAGGATTTGATTGATCCCCTAAATCGCTTGGCTATTATCGTGCTAGGTGTTTTATTTATTAATGGCTTTATTCGACGGGCAGAATCTAATCTTCTCAACCCCAAATATATGAAAAAGCCAATGGACCCAACCACAGTTAAGGCGGTGTCCAAACTGTTCCGAGCTGCGGTTGTGATAACAGCGATTTTAGTCATTATGCAGTTCTTAGGCTATAGCATCTCTGGCTTGCTAGCCTTTGGTGGTATCGGAGGTATTGCCGTTGGTTTTGCGGCCAAAGATCTTCTGGCTAACTTTTTTGGTGGCCTAATGATTTACTTAGATCGTCCATTTTCAGTGGGCGACTGGGTGCGATCACCAGACAAAGAAATTGAGGGAACGGTTGAAGATGTTGGTTGGCGACTGACGCGCATTAGAACCTTTGATAAGCGCCCTCTGTATATTCCTAACGCTGTATTTGCCAATATATCAGTGGAAAACCCATCGCGCATGACCAATAGAAGAATCTATGAGTCAGTCGGTATTCGCTATGACGATATTGCCTGTATGAAGCCCATTGTTGACCAGGTAACAGCGATGTTGCGTGACCACAATGAAGTGGATTCAGATCAGGTTATCATTGTTAATTTCGATAAATTTGCACCCAGTTCTTTGGACTTCTTTATCTATGCTTACACCAATACTACCGACTGGGTTAAATACCATGAAGTAAAGCAGGATGTATTGCTAAAGGTATCGGAGATTATTCAAGCTAATCAGGCTGAAATTGCCTTCCCAACATCGACGCTTCATATAGCGCCACCAGGGCTTGAAGCTACATCTGGCAAGTAGCTAACTGTGAGATCTATCGCTTTGGTGCGCTATTTATTTGCGCTAGTTTTTTTATTGTTGACAAGTTGTTTGTCAGTGCCCGAAGGTGTTACACCGGTTAGCAACTTTGAATTAGATCGTTACCTAGGTCGCTGGTATGAGGTGGCTCGCTTGGATCATTCCTTTGAGAGGGATTTAGAGGCGGTGTCGGCTGAATATGCCCTAAGAGATGATGGCGGTATTAAAGTGATCAATTCAGGTCGCAATATTGACTCGGGACAAATGCAACAGGCTGAGGGTAGAGCGTACTTTGTCGACGACCCTTCCATAGGTCATTTAAAAGTCTCTTTTTTTGGTCCTTTTTATGGCTCTTACGTTATTTTTGAACTCGATCAACAAGGCTACCAATACGCTTTTGTAGCGGGTAATACCACGGATTATTTATGGCTGCTTTCAAGATCGCCTAAAGTTTCTGAGGAATTATTAAAGAAATTTAATAGTCGCGCTGTTGAGTTAGGTTTTGATCTACAAGAACTTATTATGGTGTCGCATTAACCCTATCACTCTGCGATTGTTATATCAGAATCTTCAGTGGTTTCAATGAGTGGTGGTGGATTAATCGGAACTGGTTCGAAAGATTTAATGGTAATTAATGCACCCATATGTGGGTGGTCAATATAATACACCTCATCTAGCTGAATACGCTTAGATTGCTTGATAGGCCAAATTTCTTTAATTGGATAAGGGTTGGCTGTCGTTACTTCAGATTGTGGTGCGGTAGTATCTCTTTGCGAATTAAATAGTGTTTCTATTTGATTCATGCTGTAGCCTTTCAATGCTTCTTCAACACCATTAAAAACTTCACCAGATGGATTGTTTTTTGGCTGCGCTGAATTGGGGCTTAATGATGAAAGTTTATTAGAAAATCGCAGAGCTTTAAGTAGACTTATTTCATCAGAATTCAACGCTGTTACTGGTGTTTCTGGCAGAACAATATCCATCGTTTCTGCGGGAGAGAAATTGATTCGCCACAGATCAGTTTCAAAATGAAGATAGCGCGATTTATAGAAACGTAGTGAACCTTCAATAACCTGCCTATTTGCTTGCTCTTTTTTGGTGTTGACCAGAATCCATGGGCTTTTTTCTTTGGAGTCTATTTGGAATCGCCATGCCTCATGAAAACGAACCCTGTAGTTTCTTCTGTTTAGTCCCCTAGCAGTATCATTTAGGTCTCTATGCTTTCTGTTAAGTTTTTGAAACTGTTGCTCATAGACAGGTTTAAAGTCAATGACTTCAGCTTCGCTGTTAAGTTCAGAATTAGCAACGTCATAATCTTCAAAAATTGCTGTGTTCTCAATCTCAGCGATTTGTATAGCATCTGCATACTGATAGGGGATAGTGGCCTCTGGTACCAGGCTGGTGCCATCATTAAAGTTTTCAACTTGATACTGATTGAGATCTAATAAATCCGATAAGCGTTGTTTGAGTTCAAGCGTTTGTGGATTATCGATAGAGGCTGTTGCGGACACATCAAAAATAGGACGGCGCATAATACCTATACTAGGGTAGCTGTTACTTAGCTCAAGCCAATTGTTGGGGAAACCAATCTGTACTTCTTTTGGCGCTAATTCTGAGCCAGTTATGATTTTTTGATCAAATAGTATGACCTCAACCTGATACCAGTTTTCGGCAGCGGGATCAGTTTTTGGCTGGTCTTTTTCAGCGGCTGAGTTATTAGATGCGAGAAATAAAGGCAGCATAGCAACTAGCAGATATCTGCATAGCGGAGCTTTGTGGCTTTTAAAAAACATCCAGAGTCCTTTTTGCTTTAGTTTAACGTCTCAGCAAGTGAGCTGAGCATAGCATACACTGATGTAAGTCTAAGTTCAGGGGTTTCCATAGGCATTGTGAAACTCAATTGGTCATTATTCAATAGGCGATAACAGTTTGCGTTTTGTTGAACTAACTTAATAATGGTGATGGGTTCAACTCTGGTATTTTGAAAGAACTGCAAGCGCCCACTGGTAGGACCAGCCTCAATTTTCTTAAGCCCAAGATATTCACCAATCTGCCTAATTTCAGCGATTTGAAACAATGCTTTTAACGGCTCGGGGAGTAGGCCAAAGCGATCTATCATCTCCACCTGTAATTCATGCAACTGTTGTTTATCTTGGCAGTTTGCCAGACGCTTATAAAAAGTCAGGCGCATATTTACATCGGGTAAATAACTCGAGGGTATTAATGCCGGAATATGCAAGTTAACTTCGATACCCTGATCAAAGGTCAGTTTCTTATTCGGGCTTTCACTACTGCGGATTGATTCAACCGCTTGATCGAGCATTTCTAGATAAAGGGTAAAACCAATGGTTTGAATATGTCCACTTTGCTCCTCTCCTAATAGTTCACCTGCACCACGTATTTCTAGGTCATTGGTCGCAAGGGTAAAGCCCGACCCAAGGTGCTCTGCCGCAGAAATTGCCTCAAGGCGCTTGGTGGCATCTGTGGTGAGCTTCTTCTCTGGGTGTGTCATTAGATAAGCGTAGGCTTGATGATGTGAGCGACCAACTCGGCCTCTAAGCTGATGCAGTTGTGCCAAACCAAATTTATCCGCACGTTCGATAATAATGGTATTGGCACTGGGAATATCAATGCCAGTTTCGATAATGGTTGAGCAGACCAAAACATTAAAACGCTGATGATAAAAATCTGACATGATTTTTTCCAGTTCACGTTCGCGCATCTGGCCGTGGGCTATATTGATTCTAGCCTCGGGGACTAGCTCTGCTAGTTCATCCGCCGCTCGCTGAATTGATTTAACATCATTATGTAAATAGTAGACCTGTCCGCCGCGCAGTATTTCTCGCAATATAGCTTCTTTAGCCACTCTGGTTTCTTTTTTGCGAATAAATGTTTTAACAGATAGGCGCTTGGCGGGAGGCGTAGCAATAATCGACAAGTCTCTAATACTGTGCATCGACATATTGAGTGTTCGAGGGATGGGGGTTGCTGTCATAGTCAGCATATCTACCGAGCTTCGAAGCGCTTTTAACTGTTCTTTTTGCCGAACGCCAAATCTGTGCTCTTCATCAATAATCATCAAGCCCAATCGACTGAAATCAATGTTGGCATGCAGAAGTTTGTGTGTGCTGATAAGAATATCAACTTTGCCGGACTCTACTTGGCTGATAACTTGCTGTTGTTCTTTTGCAGTTTTAAATCTGGATAATTCTTCGACTTGAATAGGCCAGTTAGCAAAGCGATCGCGGAAATTTTCTAAATGTTGATGGGCAAGAAGGGTGGTAGGTACAAGGATAACCACCTGTTTATCGCTTGAAACCACGGTAAAGGCCGCACGCATAGCTACTTCAGTTTTACCAAAGCCAACATCACCACAAACTAGTCTATCCATAGGTTGAGTGCTTAAAAGATCTTGTCGCACAGCGTCGATGGTTGTGAGCTGATCAGCTGTTTCCTCAAACGGAAATTCACTGCAAAATTGTCGGTATTCCTCTTCATTATCAGCGCAAGAAAAGCCTGACCGAGCTGCGCGGCGGGAATAGATGTCGAGCAATTCGGCTGCCGTATCGCGTACTTTTTCAGCGGCTTTTTTCTTGGCCTTATCCCATTTATCTGAGCCCAAGCGATGCAGTGGCGCCATGGCTTCATCACCACTGCCACTAAAGCGACTTATCATATGCAATGATGAGACCGGTACATATAGTTTTGCGTCATCGGCATAGGTGAGAGTTAAGAATTCTTGTTCTGACCCGTCAACCGACAATAGGATTAAGCCATTATAACGACCTACACCATGATCTAAGTGAACTACAGGAGCGCCAATTTTGAGCTCAGCTAAGCTTTTGAAGATATAATCCGGAGATTCAGCAACGCTTGAGCGTCTTCGCCGTTGCATGACCTGTTGGCCAAACAATTCACCCTCAGTAATTAGACATAGTTTGCGTTGCTTGCAATAAAAGCCCTGATCGATGGGGTATATACAGAGACCCAGTGTTTGGTCAGAAGTATTAAATTCCTGCCATGAGCTAAAAGCCGTTGGTTTAATATCATTAGCCGCTAAAAGCTCGGTTAAAGCTTCTTTACGCCCAGCGGATTCAGCACAGAATAATAGTTTGGTAGAAGCCGGTATATATAAAATAAACTGCTCGAGTTTTTCAAGTGGATTAGTTTGTTTACTATCAACACTTACATCGGCAATTCCCGTGTTAATCTGTTCCGGTTGCTGGGGAGCATTTGGTTCTTTTTGGATAATATTTAGCTGTTTAAATTCAGCAAAAAGATCCTCTACCGTGATAAAAATTTCTTCGGGTTGTAAAAGCGGTCTCTGTGGGTCCACGCCATACTCAGTAAAACGTCGATTAATATCTTGCCACAGGGTATTTGCCGTAGTGTAAAGATCACCCTGCATAAACACCTGTGTTTGCTCGGGTAAATAGTCAAAAAAGGTGGCGGTTTGGTCAAAGAATAGACTTAGATAGTACTCGATACCCTGAGGTGCTATTCCTTGTTTGACGTCTTTGTACACTGGACAATTTATAGTTGATGCGTCAAAGTGATCATGCCAGTGATTGAGGAATTGGTTGATCCCTTCTTTATCTAAGGGGAACTCTCGTGCTGGTAACAGGCGCAGTTGTTCTACACTGGATAGGGTTCGCTGAGATTCAGGGTCAAAAATTCTCAGTGATTCAATATCATTGTCCAGCAGGTCAATTCTAAATGGTGTCTTTTCCCCCATAGGGAAGATATCAATAATCGACCCACGAAAAGCGTATTCTCCATGTTCAAATACCGTATCTACTCGCTGATAACCAGCCTTGGTTAATTGACTGTGCAATTTGTCGCGGTCGAGTGTTTCATCTACCTGATAGTCGAATAATCGTGAAGCCAAGTAGTCAGTAGGTGGTAGTTGATGAAGTAATGAGGGCAGGGGTAAAACAAGTACTGTTTGCTTTAACGTAGGCAACTCGCTAAGTATTTGTATGCGATCAGAAATAATATCTTGGTGTGGCGAGAACATATCATAGGGCAGGGTCTCCCAGTCCGGGAATACCTTTGTTTCTATTCCACTATCGCGCAAGAAAAAGGTAATGGCGCGGCGAAGTGTTGAAGCTTCTGCTGTTGTTGCAGTTATTACCAGAGATACACCCGAATGATTTTTTGCGCTTTCAGCAATACTTAATGCTTGTGCTGTAGAGCCAAGGGCTGCCCAATCAGATTGATTGTTTGTAGCTTTACTCATTTACTGGTTTCTCTAATCGGATGTTGTTGTATAAGCATAAACTCTGTCGACTGCGCATTTTACTCTACTTAGCTTATCGGTTTGTAAAAAATATCAATTCGCTGATTAATACTAATAAATATTGTCTATAGTTTATTAAGACAGCAGATTAATAATTATTTCACAATAAAAGGACTTATAAAGTGAATAACAAAGTGCGGCCCTCACCTGAGAATTTCTTTATAGATTGGAAGCAAAGAGAAGCCCTCGCCGAGGGAATGATTCCGGTTATTGGTAAGTTGTATAGAGAGTTTAATGTCTCTTGTTATATGTACGGTAAAAGCATGGTGAACAAATCTGTTACTGATCTTATGAAGTCCCATCGCTTTGTGCGACAGGTTGAAAAGAACATGTTGTCGGAATTTGATACAGCTCCAATGTTAAATGCGATTAGTCAGTTGAGATTAGGTCCGGCACATATAGATATTGGTAAGTTGGTGATTAAATTTCAGGCCTCAAATCAAAGACTTTCTATTGAAGACTTTGTTTCGGCTGAGTTAGCTGACTGCATAAGATCGACGAAAAAACCCCTAGTTAAACCCCAAGATGTCGTACTCTATGGTTTTGGTCGTATAGGTAGATTGCTGGCAAGGCTTTTGATCGATAAAGCTGGTGGTGGAGAGCTGTTGCGACTGCGTGTCATAGTCGTGCGCAAGGGCAGTAAACCAAACAATGATTTAGAAAAGCGCGCCGCACTGTTGCGTCAGGATTCTGTGCATGGCTCGTTTAAAGGAACAATTCGCGTGCTTAATGAAAGCGACACTATGGTTGTTAATGGCAACCCTATACAGGTTATTTATGCCAATAAGCCGGAAGATGTAGACTATTCAGAATATAAAATTAATGAACCTTTAATTATTGATAATACCGGCATATGGACTGATCGAAAAAACCTCGAGCGTCATTTATCCACTGGCGCTAAAAAAGTGTTACTGACAGCGCCTGCGGGCGGTGATATCCCCAATATTGTTTACGGGGTTAATCACCATCAAATCACCGCGCAACAAGATGTAATCTCAGCCGCATCATGTACGACTAACGCCATTGTTCCTGTGCTTAAAACTCTCCTTGATCAATATGGTATCCATCATGGGCATGTTGAGACTGTGCATGCCTATACTAATGATCAAAATCTAATTGATAATTATCATCCTGGCGATCGGCGGGGGAGAAGTGCGGCTTTGAATATGGTTTTAACATCCACTGGCGCGGCGAAGGCAGTGGCTAAGGTAATCCCAGAGCTAGAAGGAAGGTTAACAGGCAATGCTATAAGAGTCCCAACGCCTAATGTATCTATGGCTATTCTTAATTTACAACTGAATCAATCGGTCACAAGAGATGGCCTTAATGAGTTTTTGCGCCATATGGCACTACATAGTGAATATCAAGAGCAGATTGGTTATACAGTGTCCACTGAAGCAGTATCCACAGATTTTGTCGGTTCGAGGCAGGCCACTGTAGTTGATTCAGAAGCAACCATTGTATCTGGCAAAAATGTGGTTATCTATTGATGGTATGACAATGAATTTAGCTATAGCTGTCAGGTTATAAGATGCATTGAAAAGTTTGCAGGTGTTGATTGGCAACGTTATCCTATTGCTGATTAATCACCTAGCAAGAAGTTACCATGATCATAGAGCAAATTTGGACCAATAACGCTTGGCGTAATTTTAATTACCTTATTGCCTGCCCTGAGACCGGTGATGCTCTAGCGATAGATCCACTGAATTATCAGCAGTCTCTAAATCTAGCCAAAAAGCATGGTTGGAAAATAACCAAGGTATTAAATACTCACGAACACCATGATCACATAGAGGGCAACAAGCCCATAATTGAGGCTACTGGCGCTGATCTATTGGCACATAATGGGGCACGTGGTGCCATACCAAATATTGATACCCCACTCTCGGGGGGTGAGGTAATTTCAGTAGGTAATAGTGTCGAGTTAGAAGTAATTGATACTCCTGGACATACCATGAGTCATGTCTGCCTATTATCTAAAACGCCAACGCCGGTGTTATTTAGTGGAGATACCTTGTTTAATGCGGGCGCGGGCAACTGTCATGGCGGAGGTCATCCTGAGGCGCTATACAATACCTTTGCTGAGATATTCTCCAAACTATCTGATGATACTAAAATTTATCCGGGTCATGACTATATTGTTAATAATCTACAATTTACACTTAATCGTGAGCCTAGCAATAAAGCGGCGGCCAGCTTGCTTGATCAGGTTACTTCACAAGATACTAATAATCCTCTTGTGACTACTATCGGTCTTGAGAAGCAAATAAATTGTTTTTTGCGGCTTGAGAATCCTGAAATTATTGCCAACTTAAAACATTCAGTTCCCAATTTCCCCTGCCAGCCGACATCAAAAGATGTGTTTTTGGCTCTGAGAGAATTGCGTAATGTCTGGTGATTTTAATCTCACATTTAATGCAAATTACAAATAAATATAAAATCGTTGAAAAAAAACACTATTTTTAGCGGTTAAACTGGTATCAAAACCCTAAGAAGTTTATACTCTCGCGCGAAAATATTGACCAAATAAGATTAGCAAGTTCTCATCATGTCTTGGTCAATTAAATAGATGTTTTTGAGTGCTGTGTGATACGGGCCAAGACAGATTGGCGTAATTCACATATTCGTTCTTGAAATGTTTTTAATCTCGTCAATGGTATTTCCTATGATTAAAGTTCGCCGCGGACTGGACCTGCCCATATCAGGTGCACCAAAGCAAGAAATTCACGATGGTCCTAAAACCAGTCAAATAGCGATTATTGGCTCTGATTTTCATGGTATGAAGCCCACCATGGAAGTTAAAGTTGGGGATAGTGTCAGTAAAGGCCAACTGCTATTTACCGATAAAAAGAATCCAGGTGTTCGATTTACATCGCCAACTTCTGGGACTGTGGTTGAAATCAATCGTGGTGATAGACGTGTCTTTCAGTCATTGGTTATAGATATCGATGGCGATGCAAAAGAAACCTTTCCATCTTTTGATGCCGACAAGCTTTCGACGCTCAGTCGTCAGCAAGTGGTTGATAATCTAGTAAACTCCGGCCAGTGGGTAGGTTTTAAAACACGCCCATATTCAAAAGTTCCTGCAATTGATAGCACTCCAGCTTCGATCTTTGTCAATGCTATGGACACTAATCCGCTAGCAGCTGATCCGCAGGTAATTATCGCCGAACGCCAGCAGGACTTTTCTAATGGCCTAAGTGTTATCTCAAATTTAACCGAGGGTTCGGTTAATCTTTGTGTTGAAGGCAAATCATCCTTCTCAGCAGATAAGGTGACAGTCCATAGTTTTTCTGGTCCCCATCCGGCCGGTCTTGCGGGCACTCATATTCATTATATTGACCCAGTGAGTGCCAATAAAACGGTTTGGACAATTAACTATCAAGATGTTATCGCCATTGGAGCGCTATTTACCTCAGGTGAGATTGATAACCGTCGTGTAGTTGCTTTGGGAGGTCCTCAGGTTACAGACCCTCGCTTAATCAAAACAATCTTGGGTGCAAACCTTAATCAACTGGTTATTGGTGAGCTAGAAAATGATGAGAATCGTGTGATTTCTGGTTCGGTTCTAAGTGGTCGTAAAGCCGCGGGTAACTTTGCATTTTTGGGGCGATACCATAATCAAGTTTCTGTTATTCGCGAGGGTCGTGAGAGAGAATTTCTGCACTATCTTCGCCCGGGTATTAACAAACATTCTGCATTGCCGATTTTTGCCGGTAGTCTTAAGAAAAAATTATTCAATATGACCTCTAGTACCAATGGTAGTGAGAGAGCTATGGTGCCAGTGGGTGGCTATGAAAATGTAACTGCTCTGGATATTTTGCCTGTTCAGTTATTGCGATCCCTAATTGTTGGCGATACCGAAATGGCGCAAAAGTTGGGCTGTTTAGAACTTGATGAAGATGATATGGGTTTATATACCTATGTCTGTGTCGGCAAATATGAATATGGCCCAATTCTTCGTGACAATCTAACCAGAATTGAGAAGGAGGGTTAAGCTAGATGCGTAAATTCCTTGATAAATTAGAGCCTAACTTTAAGAAGGGCGGTAAATGGGAAGGTTGGTATGCGCTTTACGAAGCAATCGATACCGGTTTATTCAAGCCCTCAGATGTCACTAAAAATAGTTCACATGTAAGAGATAATATCGATCTTAAGCGTGTAATGATCACTGTATGGCTCTGCACTTTCCCAACCATGTTTTTTGGTATGTGGAATATTGGTTTCCAAGCTAATAGCATTATGGCTGATATGGGTATGCAGAGTCAGGAAGGTCTGCGTGCCTTTTTTATTGGGTTATTAGCAGGTTATGATGCCAACAGTATCTGGGACAATATGGTACATGGTGCGGCCTACTTTATTCCTATATACGCGACAACCTTTATTGTGGGTGGTTTTTGGGAAGTATTATTTGCTAGCGTTCGTGGCCATGAAGTCAACGAAGGCTTCTTTGTAACCTCGGTTCTTTTTGCCCTTTGTTGCCCACCGGACCTTCCGTTGTGGATGGTTGCTGTGGGTATTAGCTTTGGTATTGTTATTGGTAAAGAAATATTTGGAGGTACAGGTAAGAACTTCTTAAACCCTGCGTTGACTGGACGTGCATTCCTTTACTTTGCTTATCCGGCTTATATGAGTGGCGATATGGTATGGACTGCAGTAGATGGTTATACAGGGGCCACCATGCTTTCTATTGCCGCTGCTGATGGTGTTAATGCCTTATCTCAAACCGCAACCTGGATGGATTCATTTATCGGAACTATTCATGGTTCTATTGGTGAAACGTCGACCCTAGCTATTCTTATGGGCGCGGTTGTATTGATCGCAATGAAAATTGCATCATGGCGTATTATTGGTGGTGTATTGGTAGGTTCTGCTGCCGTATCTTTGTTATTTAATAGTATTGAATCAACTAACCCAATGTTTGCTCTACCGTTTTACTGGCACTGGGTCATTGGTGGATTTGCCTTTGGTGCTATCTTTATGGCAACTGATCCAGTTTCTGCCTCAATGACAAACACCGGAAAATATATTTATGGTCTGTTAATTGGAGTCATGGTTATTCTTATACGAGTGGTTAATCCCGCTTTCCCAGAAGGAATGATGTTGGCTATCCTTTTTGCTAACCTTTTTGCACCCTTAATTGATCATTATGTGGTTGAGTCTAATATCAAGAGGAGACTAGCACGTGGCTAATGAATCTGTTACCAAAACGTTTACCGTTGCTTTGACCCTGTGCATTGTTTGCGCAGTGGTCGTATCCAGTGCTGCCGTATTTCTTCGTCCAGCACAAGAAGCTAATAAGCTACTTGATCTTAAAACCAATATCCTTGCCTCTGCTGGTTTATTGGAAGAGGGCGTTGATGTTGAAACACAATTTGAAAAAATCAGCGTTAAACTGGTTGATATGGATACTGGTCGTTACACCGATGCCATTGATCCTGCTACCTATGATCAAAGAAAAGCTTCAGCAGACCCTTCACTTTCAGTAGCCTTAAGTGGTGATGAAGATATCGCGAAAATTAAACGTAGAGCTAATTTTTCCAAGGTCTATGTGGTGGAAAATCAACAGGGTCTGGAAAAGGTGATATTGCCGATTAAAGGCTATGGTCTTTGGTCGACGCTATATGGCTTTATTGCACTTGAATCTGATCTGAAAACTGTTGCTGGCATTGGCTTTTATGAGCATACAGAAACACCGGGTTTAGGTGGTGAAGTTGATAACCCCAAGTGGAAGGCTAGCTGGATAGGTAAACAAGCCTACAACGATGAAGCACTGGTTCTTGAGGTTCTTAAAGGTAAAGTCGACCCATCTCGTGGTGGCGCAGAATCTAAGATTGATGGTCTAGCTGGCGCAACCCTTACAACCAAGGGGGTTGATAACCTTGTAAAGTATTGGTTGGGCGATCAGGGTTTTAAACCGTTTATCGAAAATCTTAAAACAGGGGAGGCGTAAGAGATGTCAAAAACTAAAGATATCTTACTAGAGCCAATTGCTAGCAATAATCCAATTGCACTGCAAATTCTGGGTATCTGTTCAGCGCTTGCTGTGACGACCAGTATGAAAGTTGCTTTTGTTATGTGTTTGGCACTAACAATAGTTTCGGCTTTTGCTAACCTTTTCGTTTCTTTAATTCGTCATCATATTCCCAATAGCATTCGCATTATCGTTCAGATGACGATAATTGCTTCTCTAGTAATTATGGTAGATCAGGTGCTTAAAGCGGTGGCTTATGACATCAGCAAGCAGTTATCGGTATTTGTGGGTCTAATTATCACCAACTGTATTGTCATGGGGCGCTGTGAAGCTTTTGCGATGAAAAACCCACCACTATCAAGCTTCTACGATGGCATTGGTAACGGTTTGGGTTACAGCGTTATTTTGATGCTGCTAGCCTTTATCCGCGAGTTATTTGGTGCGGGCAAGATCTGGGGTGTTCAAGTATTACCCGTTAGCACAGAAGGTGGTTGGTACATTGCCAATGGCATGATGTTAATGCCTCCAAGTGCTTTCTTCTTGATTGGCTTGTTTATTTGGGCGTTGCGCGTTTGGAAAACTGAACAGGTCGAAAAACCAGACTTTAAGATTACTGCGAATAGTCGCAAGAGTGAGGTTGTCTAATGGAACATTATCTAAGCTTACTTGTTCGATCAATTTTCATTGATAACATTGCCCTCAGTCTTTTCTTAGGTATGTGTACCTTTATTGCTGTATCGAAAAAAGTTAATGCCGCAATCGGTCTTGGAATCGCGGTAATAGTGGTACAAACCATTACCGTCCCCGTAAATTATTTGTTAATGAACTATTTGTTAGCAGATGGTGCATTGGCATGGGCTGGACTTCCAGATGTAAATCTCAGCTTTCTGGTTTATCTGTGCTTTATCGGCGTAATTGCAGCGCTGGTTCAGATACTTGAGATGGTGCTTGATAAATACGTGCCGGCACTCTACAGCGCTCTGGGTGTTTTCTTACCCCTTATCACTGTGAACTGTGCGATTTTGGGTGGTTCATTACTTATGGCAGAGCGAGGTTACGGTTTCACAGAAAGTGTTGTTTACGGTATTGGTTCAGGTACTTCTTGGGCTCTGGCTATTGCAGTTTTAGCGGGTATTCGAGAAAAACTTAAGTACAGCGACATTCCAGATGGTTTACAGGGTTTGGGCATCGTGTTTATTACCGTAGGTTTGATTTCCTTAGGCTTTATGTCGTTCGGCGGCATCGACCTATAAACATTGGAGAATTAAAGCAGTATGACGACTGAAATTATATTAGGCGTAGGCATGTTCACAGTAGTGATATTGGCCCTTGTAGCCTTTATTCTTGCCGCGCGTAGCAAGCTCGTTGCTTCTGGTGATGTGAATATTGAAATTAATGGTGAAAAAACCATTACGGTACCAGCGGGTGACAAGCTTTTACAAACCCTATCCAATGCAGGCTTATTTTTGCCATCAGCCTGTGGCGGCGGTGGTAGCTGTGCTCAGTGCAAATGTGTAGTTTCCGATGGTGGTGGCTCTATGTTGCCAACTGAAGAAGCGCACTTTACTCGCAGAGAGGCCAATGAAGGTTGGAGACTTTCTTGTCAGGCACCAGTTAAACAGGATATGAAGGTTGAAGTTCCTGAAGAAGTATTTGGTGTTAAGCGCTGGGAATGCACCGTGGAATCAAATCCAAATGTGGCCACCTTTATCAAGGAATTAACACTTCGCCTACCTGAAGGTGAGAATGTTGACTTTAAAGCCGGTGGATATGTGCAGTTAGAATGCCCACCTCATGTGGTTAATTATTCAGACTTTGATGTTGAAGAAGAATACAAAGGTGACTGGGAGCGTTTTGGTCTTTATCAGTACACCTCTGAGGTTAAAGAGCCTCTTATACGTGCCTATTCAATGGCAAACTATCCAGAAGAGCAGGGTGTTGTTAAATTTAATATTCGTATTGCTAGTCCTCCTCCAGGCTCTACGGGTATACCGCCGGGCAAAATGTCTTCCTATGTGTTTAATCTAAAACCAGGGGACAAAATTTCTGTCTATGGTCCGTTTGGTGAATTCTTCGCCAAAGAAACCAAAGCTGAAATGGTATTTATTGGTGGTGGTGCTGGTATGGCGCCAATGAGATCACATATTTTTGATCAGCTTAAGCGTATTAATTCAGATCGAAAAATTAGCTTTTGGTACGGCGCTAGATCACTAAAAGAATGCTTCTATGATGAGGAGTATGATCAATTAGCGGCGGAGAATGATAATTTTCATTGGCATTTAGCTCTTTCAGATCCGCAGCCAGAAGATAATTGGGATGGCCTAACAGGCTTTATTCATAATGTGCTTTATGAGCAGTACCTCAAGGATCACGAAGCGCCAGAAGATTGCGAGTTCTACATGTGCGGTCCTCCAATGATGAATGCTGCTGTTATCAAGATGCTGGAAGATTTAGGTGTTGAGCCTGAAAATATTATGCTTGATGACTTTGGAGGCTAGACGCCCTAAAGGGATTGGCTTGGGGCAAACTAGGTTGTTTGCCTCATGGCGCTCGGTTATACTTTTAGTTATACTTTCGCTATTAGGTTGTAGCAATAAACCTGAGGTTCTTAAAATCTCGGGTAGTAAAATGGGAACCACTTACCAGATTACAATAATTGCAGACCAGTTACCCCCTGAAGACTTAGAGCAGCAAATTGAAGAGCTGCTTTCCAAGGTAGATAATTCAATGTCTACCTACAAAGAGAATTCAGAAATTAGTCAGTATAATCGCTTGCCGGTTGGTAAGGCGCTGACAATTTCTCAAGAGTTTGCCGAGGTTGTGAAAATCAGCCAACACGTATGGCAACTAAGCAATGGTGCTTTTGATCCGACTATAGGTCCCCTGGTGGATTTATGGGGTTTTGGTCCCGGTGAAAGGCATGATTCAATCCCCACATCCAAGGCTATAGCCCAAACAAAAGCCCAAATAGGTTTTGATTCAGTTGTTCTCGAGGAGAATAACCTATCTAAAACCAAGCCAGTTGCTTTAGATTTATCGGCAGTGGCCAAAGGCTATGCAGTCGATAGGGTGGCTGATTTATTAGAGATGCTTGCGCTACCCGATTATTTGGTAGAGATTGGTGGTGAAATTCGCGTAAGTGGATTCAATGCTGACGGTATTGCTTGGCGTATAGCGATGGAACAGCCACAATTATTTGCTGAGGTTGATCAGGTTATTTCTATTACGGATATTGCTGTAGCGACATCGGGTGACTATAGGAATTATTTTGAGCGTGATGGTGTTCGCTATTCACATACCATCGACCCGAAAACGGGTATGCCTATAGATCACAATTTGGCCTCAGTCACCGTGCTCTCTGAGTCCTGCGCTGTTGCGGATGCATGGGCGACTGCTTTTTCAGTTATGGGGGCAGATAAGAGTTTAGAGTTGGCAGAACAGCTTGATCTTACTGCCTACATGTTGGTGAGAGAAGATGGCGCATTTGTCTCTAAGAACAGTAGTAGTTTTAATTTTTTCGTCGATTAGATTTTATAGGTTGGGTACCAGGTGTTAGACATTTTATTTGCAGTTATAGGTTTTGTAGTTCTTATTTCCATTATGGCGATTGGCGTTTTGATGGGAAAAAAACCTATTGCGGGATCCTGTGGTGGTGTTGCCGCTGCCTTGGGAGAAGATGACTACACTTGCGAAATTTGTGGCGATGACCCCAACAAATGCGATGAGATATCCAATACTTCAAATCCTGCGTTTACAAACGCCGCTGAATTAAAGAAATAAGGAACAATAATGGCAGATTTCTCTTATGACCTAGTAGTAATTGGTAGTGGTCCAGCGGGAGAGGGGGCTGCTATGAATGCCGTTAAACAGGGCTTAAGCGTTGCTGTAATTGATGATCGAGCTCAGCCTGGTGGCGGTTGTACCCATTTAGGCACTATTCCTTCTAAAGCGCTAAGACATTCGGTGCGGCGCATGGTGCAATATAACACCATGCCAATGTTTCGTTCGGTTGGCGATCCTCGTTGGTTTTCTTTTCCTGAGGTAATGAAAGCTGCTGAGGATGTTATTACCAAGCAGGTTGAAGGCAGAACAAAGGGTTATGCACGCAATCGAGTAAAAATACATGTGGGCAGAGCTAAGTTTATTGATCCTAATCAGGTGGTTGTTGCTGACGCCTCTGGAAACCCTTCAACCATTGAGGGTAAAAACTTTTTAATAGCGACGGGTTCTAGACCCTATCGTCCTGAAGATATTGATTTTAATCATCCGTTAGTCTTTGATAGCGATACTATCCTTACTCTCGATCACTCTCCACTTAATGTCATTATCTATGGTGCCGGTGTAATTGGTTGTGAATATGCCTCTATTTTTGCCGGCTTGGATACTCGTGTTGATTTGGTCAATACTCGTGAATGGTTAATGAGTTTCTTAGATGATGAAATTTCTGATGCCCTGAGTTATCACCTGCGAGATCTGAGTGTAAGTGTCCGTCACAACGAAGAATACGAGGGTGTAGAAACCACAGATAACGGGGTGACACTGGTCTTAAAGTCTGGCAAACGTATCCATGGTGACGCGCTACTCTGGTCTAATGGTAGAACCGGTAATACCCATGATTTAGGCCTAGAAAACATCGGTCTAGAGGCTGACATGCGCGGGCAAATAAAGGTCAATAGTGACTATCAGACTGCAGTGCCTCATATCTATGCAGCCGGTGATGTTATTGGCTGGCCAGCCCTTGCCGGTGCTGCCTACGATCAAGGGCGTTTTGCGGCTTCACATATGTGCAACACACCCGATAAATATCGGGTTGAAGACGTTGCTACCGGTATATGGACGATTCCTGAAATAAGTTATGTGGGTAAAACCGAATCAGAATTAACCGAGCAAAAAATTCCCTATGAAATTGGCCGCGCCTATTTTAAAGATTTGGCTCGTGCGCATATTTCTGATGAAGAAGTGGGAATGCTAAAAATTCTTTTCCATCAGCAGACCCTAGAAATATTAGGCATCCATTGCTTTGGTGCCGAAGCGGCTGAGATTATTCATATTGGTCAAGCAATTATGAATCAAGAGGGCGAAGCCAATAGTATAAATTACTTCTTACGCACCACATTTAACTACCCAACTATGGCCGAAGCCTACCGTGTTGCCGCATTAAATGGTCTCAACAGAGTAAGTCGTGAAAGCCGTCGTGCATAACTGGAAAATAAATCTATAAATTACGTACAAACGTTCATTGCTAAGTAGCTTCGTAGTTGTACCCTTAAAGGGATTGCTGTTTAATCTGTGCATGAAATCAAATCTCCCACTCTACATTGGTATTCGATATGCCCTAAGTAAGCGCAAACAAGGTTTTTTGTCGTTTATCTCTGGGTTTTCATTTTGTGCCATGGCCCTTGGTGTCATGACTCTAATCATTGTGCTTTCGGTTATGAATGGTTTTGATCGTGAAATCAAACAGCGACTATTAAATGTAATCCCGCATGTAGCCCTAAAGAACAATAACAGTATTAGCGCACAACAAATTGAACAGTTATCTCAGCAATTAACGGCCAGCGAGCCTCAAATTTCAGCGGTAATGCCAATTCTTGAAAACTATGCGATGTTGGCAAATAGTTCTCGCCAGCAGGCTGTGTTACTAAAGGGTATTGATACTGCTTGGCCATCGGCAGAATTATTATCGAAAAATATGTTGATGGGTAATGTATCCCTTTTGCAGCAACGAAAATTTGGCATATTACTGGGAAGTCAGGCGGCTCGTAAGCTCGGTGTTGGCGTGGGTGATTCTATTGAAGTGATATTGCCAAAACTATTAGTAACGCCAATGGGAAGCTTCCCACGATTAAAAATGATGCAGGTGGTTGGTCTTTTTGAGGTCGGTGCTCAGGTTGATGCAACCACTGCTTACATTCATGAGCGTGATGCACGAAAGCTGTTCCAGCTAGGTGATAATTACCAGGGCTTGCAGTTGGTGTTAGATGACCCTTTTTTAGCTCAAAGCGTTGTGAGTTCAATTGCATTAGATCTGCCTCAAGCTATCAAGGTTGAAAGTTGGGGTGATCAGATGGCTACCCTTTTTCAGGCCATGCGAATGGAAAAGTTAGTGGTCGGATTGCTGTTGTCGGCTATTATTGCGGTAGCAGCGTTTAATATCATTGCTTGCTTAGTGCTTATGGTTGCTGATAAACGAAAGGATATCGCGGTATTGAGAACACTGGGTGCTCGATCGGATCAAATTGTAAAAATATTTATTATTCAAGGCTCTACTATAGGAATAGTCGGTGTTGTATTGGGGCTGATATTGGGTTGTGTTATGGCTGTTTTTATTGGTGATATTGTGTCTTTTATTGAGGCTGTTAGCGGCTCGCCTATTTTTGATCCGGCTGTTTATATGATCAATTCACTACCAAGCAAACTAGTATTTTCAGATATTGTACTGGTTGTGGTCGGGGCCTCTGCGCTGAGCATTTTATCCACTATTTATCCCGCTTGGCGTGCAGGTCAAGTATTGCCAGCGGAGGCATTGCGTTATGACCAGTAAAGCTATATTGACGACAACAAATTTACAGCGTGATTATCAGCAGGGCGATTCAACGGATGTACTGCGGGTTATTAAAGGTATCGACCTTGAAATAATGCAGGGTGAGAAACTGGCGATTGTCGGTGTTTCAGGTTCTGGTAAGTCAACGCTGTTAAATTTGATGGGCGGGCTTGATGACCCTACCCAAGGCTCGGTTACACTCAATGGTAAGCAATGGTCAGATCTTGACCCCACACAGCGGGCAGCATGGCGCAATCAACATATAGGGTTTGTGTACCAATTCCATCATTTACTCGATGAGTTTAGTGCGCTTGAAAATGTCTGCTTGCCGAGTTTAATTGGCGGGGATACTAAACTGGGCGAAGCCTATGCAAAAGAGTTGTTAGAAAGAGTCGGATTAGCCGAAAGATTGCATCATCGTCCATCAGAACTCTCAGGTGGGGAGCGTCAGCGTGTTGCCATAGCAAGAGCATTAGTCCGAAAACCCAGCCTAGTGCTAATGGACGAGCCAACAGGTAATCTAGATCCTAAAACAGCTGAATCGGTGTTAAAACTGCTTATAGCCCTTAATAAAGAGTTAAATATTAGCTTTGTGGTTGTTACCCATGACCCACAGATAGCTAAGCGATTAGATCGAACTATCAGTCTGGTGGACGGTGTCTTGGGGCAAGATGTTGATTAAAAATCTTTCTCTATTGATCGGGCTAAGGTATTTCTCGTCGGGTGGTCGCAATAGTCGATTAGTATCCTTTATCTCGCTGTTAGCACTGTCGGGTTTATCCTTGGGTGTCGCTTTGCTAATTTTGGTTTTGTCGGTCATGAATGGTTTTGATCGGGAAATGCGCGAACATATATTATCTGTTGTGCCACATGTGCAAGTTACCAACCCCGACTCTGTTGGCGATTGGCAGTCTCAGCGTGAACTTATAGCCACTGTGCCTAATGTAGTCGAAGTGACGCCATTTAATCAGGCTGAAGGGATTATTTTTTCCAATAACAATACTCGACCAATACAGCTTTTGGGGCTAGATCATGCGGTGTTGCCCGAGGGTTTTGAGGCTATCCTTAAGTCGGCAACTTTAACTGTTCCCGCCGATGGTGAACTATTGTTGGCTAAGCCTATTATCGATTCTCTCGATTTAAGACTAGGACAAAGTATTAACCTAATTTTACCCTCAGAAAATAGCAGGCAGGCAAGGTTAGTTACTTTGGTTTTAACCGGTGTTTTTGCTACCAGAACTGAGGTAGATCAAATACTGGGTATTGTCTCGCTAAAACAGGCGGCTCTTATGGCGGGTAATGCAGAGGCTGTGTACGGTTTTAGAGTTCAATTAGCCGATCTTTTTCAGTCAAGAATTACAGCCCATCGCATTTTAACTCAGCTTGATTTTGGTTTTAACGCAATAGATTGGACTCAAACTCATGGTAATCTCTACCAAGCCATTCAGCTTTCTAGAAATATGGTTGGGTTATTGGTGTTTCTAGTTGTTGGTATAGCTGCATTTAATGTGATCTCTATGCTGATGATGATGGTGCTCAAAAAGCGCAGGCATATCGCCATCTTACAAACTATGGGCGTGTCTCAGCAGCAGGTTGTTAATATTTTCCTTATTCAGGGTTTATTGATAGCGCTGCTTGGTATATCTCTGGGTGTGGTGCTTGGGTTATTAGGCTGTTACTGGGTTGCAGACTTAGTCGCGGTGGTTGAAGCCATTGTGGGTGCTCAGTTACTTAATACTGCGATTTATCCCATCGATTATGTGCCAGTCGATTTAAGGCTAGGGGATGTGTTGTTTGTCGCCTTGTCCGCATTGGCACTAACATTATTGGCAACAGTTTACCCTGCGATAAAAGCCGGTAAGACGGTACCTGCACAGGCTTTGATGTACGATAGCTAAGGTTTTTTGCCAATTTTACTGCGCTTTTCTTTACGGTCTTGCCAGTTCTTCAGTACCTTCCAGCGCCATAGTTGAAATATTGCATAGTAACTGACGGCAGATAAGACAGTGCCGCATATAAGACTGCCTAAAAGAAGCGGTTTTAACACATCTGAACCAAGACTCTTAAACCACTGCCAATCCATTTGAGCCGAAAACTGTATAGCTTGCGTATCCAAAATGCTTGAGCCGAGCTGATAAGTTAGAAAAAACATTGGTGGAATAGTCACTGGGTTGCTAATCCAAATCAAAATAATGCCAATGGGTAAGTTAGCGCCCAACCAATAGCACAGCAAAACAGCAATTAAAGTTTGTCCTGGGATTGGCAGAAAGGCGCAAAATATACCAATGGCAAAGGCTAGAGAGACTGAATGCCGATTAATATGGAATAAATTGGGGTCCATGGCCAGTGACCTTATCCATCGCAAAGAGGGTTTGCTCAACAAGGTATTGATATCGGGTAGTACGCGATGAATCGTTTTTCTTGGCATAGTTATGGCTAACAGTTTAGATGTATTTAAGTTTATGTCGATTATTACTCTGAGTCACTACCTTTCGCGTCATAATGGCGGACAGATAATAGCAAGCAGGCTACAATAGATGCATACTTTAAATTATAGACGCAGAGATTGAATTCATTGAAAAACCCTCAAAGTCGTGCTCTTCAAATAGAGAACTTAGCGAAAACATATGACAATAACTTTAAAGCCCTAAAGGGAATTGACCTTGAGGTCAAAGAAGGTGACTTTTTTGCGCTTCTAGGTCCCAATGGCGCTGGAAAGTCGACCACTATTGGTATTATTTGCTCTCTGGTTAGAAAATCTAGCGGTAGGGTCAAAATCTTCGGTATAGATATAGATGAGGATTTTAGTGCAGCTAAGCAGTTCGTAGGCGTTGTCCCTCAAGAGTTTAATTTTAATCAATTTGAAAAGCCTATAGATATCCTTATTACTCAGGCCGGCTATTACGGTATTCCTGTACCTGTTGCCACCGAGCGCGCTCACAAATACCTAAAGCAGTTAGGTTTATGGGAAAAGCACAATGTACCCTCTAGAAGTCTTTCTGGAGGAATGAAGCGGCGCTTAATGATTGCGCGGGCTTTAATTCACGAGCCTAAATTATTGGTGCTAGACGAGCCGACTGCGGGTGTTGATATTGAATTAAGGCGATCGATGTGGAGCTTTTTAGAGGACATTAATCGACAGGGTACTACCATTATTCTAACCACTCATTATCTTGAAGAAGCTGAGCGCTTATGCCGCAATATTGCCATTATAGATAAGGGTAAGATTGTTAAAAATACCAGTGTTAAAAACTTAATAAAGCAGCTTAATAAAGAAACCTTTATCCTTGATTTAAAAGGCGAAATTAATAATATAAATACACTTGATGGCTATCCATTAACCATGGTCGACAGCAGTACTTTAGAGGTTTCTATCGATAAAGATCAATCCCTCAATCAGCTATTTAATCACCTGAGTACTGAGGGTATTGAGATTATCAGTATGCGCAATAAGGCGAATCGTTTGGAAGAACTATTTATTGATATGGTGGAAAAAAATCTTACGGAAAATGAGGATGCTGATAATGGATAATCAAAAAAAATGGATTGCGTTTACAACCATCGTGCGCCGTGAAATTCGTCGTTTTATGCGAATTTGGCCGCAAACATTGGTGCCGCCAGTGATAACAATGGCGTTGTATTTTGTGATTTTTGGAAAATTAGTTGGTTCACGCATAGGTGAAATGTCTTCATTGCCCTATATACAGTTTGTTGCGCCGGGCCTAATAATGATGTCTGTTATCACTAATTCCTATTCTAATGTAGTGTCTTCATTCTTTGGTTCAAAATTTCAGAGCAATATAGAAGAGTTGCTTGTTTCGCCAACCCCTAATTGGATTATTCTACTTGGTTATATTGTTGGAGGCATGGCTCGCGGGCTTGGTGTAGGTTTAATTGTCACTATATTGTCGGTTTATTTTGCCGACTTCAGTTTATACAGTGTGCCGGTAACCATTGCTATTGTCTTGATGACATCGCTGATGTTTTCACTGGCCGGTTTAATTAATGCCATCTTTGCATCCAGTTTTGACGATATTTCAATTATTCCAACCTTTGTTTTAACCCCTCTAATCTACCTGGGCGGTGTGTTTTACTCGATTGAGCTTTTAACCGGCTTTTGGAAGTCCTTAACCCTTTTAAACCCAATACTTTATATGGTTAATGCCTTTCGTTATGGCATGGTTGGTATAACTGATATAAATATTGCTGGATCTTTCGCTATGGTAGGGCTGTTCTCAGCTGTATTGTTTTTTGTCGCACTTTGGTTGCTTGAAAAAGGCTCGAGGTTACGAAGTTAATGAGTGATTACACATTTACTGAACTTGGAAAGGAAACGCGTTATAGCGATAGCTATGACCCTAATCTACTTTGCCCTATACCCAGAGTAAAGGCTCGGCAAGCTGAACAGCCATCTCAAACTTTGCCTTTTATCGGAGTAGATGTTTGGACTGCCTACGAACTGTCTTGGCTTAACCTCGATGGGTTGCCGCAAATTGCCATTGTTGAATTTATGGTCCCCTGTGACAGTGACTCTATTGTCGAGTCAAAGTCTTTTAAGCTGTATTTAAATTCATTTATACAGACTAAATTTGCTTCGATGGAGTCTGTCCATTCTAATTTGGTTAAAGACTTATCGGCTGCAACTGGCGCTACTGTTGAGGTTACCCTTTATGAGATATCTGAATATCAGGGCATACAGCCTATTGGCGAGCCTCAAGGGTACTGTATTGACCGACAACCCATAGTGATCGACACCTATATTCCGGACTCGACCTTATTGACGACAGAGAGCGATGCGCAGGTTAATGAAACTATTTACTCGCATTTACTGAAAACAAATTGCCCGGTTACTGATCAACCCGATTGGGCGTCGATTTATATTTTTTATAAGGGCGCGAAGATAGATCAGGCGAGTTTACTTAAATATATAGTCTCTTATCGACAGCATCAGGATTTTCATGAGCAATGTGTTGAGCAAATATTTATAGATATTATGTCATCATGTTCACCTACTGAGCTTTCGGTTTATGCGCGTTATATGCGCCGCGGAGGGTTGGATATCAACCCATTCAGAAGCACTCACTCGCTTCGTCCCCCGCTGTTTAGGCAGGTGCGCCAATAATCAGGCAAGGCTGGTGCGTAAAAACTCGGCAAGTAGATCAATGGCTTGATTCTTGGTGTTTTTGCGAACATTTAACAGACTTATTCCGACAGTTCCAAGATCTGGATAGCGCTGAGAGTTAGGGATAATTTTCAGGTTTTCTGGCACTGTGCTTTTTGCCAAAACGGTAACCCCAAGTCCTTCATGAATAGCGTATTGAATGCCAGTTAGATCGGGTATGTTATATACGATCTGCCAGGGTTGTTTAATCTTATTCAGAACCCTAATAGCTCTTTGGCGATAAATACAGCCCTCTGGAGCTACTATCAGTGGAACCGGTGGTGGTTTTTGTGCATTGTATTCTGACCCGGAAACCCAGACTAAATTATCCGTTTTTACCAAATTTTCCGACTCTTCTAAGGGGTTATTTTGTAGTGCCAAAATCAAGTCATGAGCGGCTTTTCCAGACCGCGATAATAGAGTTTTACTCAGCTCACAATTGACTTCGAGAGTAACGTTAGGATATGCCTTGGCAAAGCGACCCACAATTTTGGGTAATAGAATTGTGGCGAACTCACTGGGAATACCTAGGCGAACCTTGCCCATAACCGTGCTTTTAGTACATTCACTGACGGCTAGATCGTTTAGTGAAAGAATTTGCTTGGCATAGTCAAAGAACGTTTCGCCAGCTATGGTAAGAGCGAGGTTTTTTCCATCTCTTACCAGAAGTGCTTCATCTAACATACTCTCAAGCCTATTTATCTGTAGGCTTATAGCAGGCTGTGTTCGGCCAAGAAGTTCACCGGCTTTGGTGAAGCTATTAAACTCCACAACAGTGACAAAAGCGCGCAGTAAATCCATGGGTAAATTTTTCATATATTAGATGCTTTTTTCGGCTAATCTAGGTATTTATAAAATTTATGGAATCATTATATCTATTAATTTAACTTATTGCATATCTCGCTTTATTATTTGCTTATTCCTAAGCCAATTTGCGCTAATTTTATGTCGACATCAGAGCAGCCAAAAAATACCCAATTTCACGATTATCATATCGAGGCGGGTGGCAAAATGGTTCCCTTTGCGGGGTACTCAATGCCAATCAACTATGCCGGTGGGATTATGGAAGAGCATCGGCATACTCGTGACGCAGTCGGTCTGTTTGATGTATCCCATATGGGGCAGGTGATTATTCGTGGTTCCAATGCGGTTGAACAACTTGAAAAGCTTATGCCCCTTGATTTGCAGCAACTTGCTGTCAATAACATGACCTACAGCACGCTTATCAATGAGCAGGGTGGCATCCTTGATGATTTGATAATTACCCGCTGGGATGAACAGACCTTTTTTGTGGTCGTTAACGCGGCTTGTAAGGTGCAAGATATTCATCACTTTCGAGATTACCTTACAGGTTCGGAAATTATTGAACTCGAAGATCAAGGCTTGCTAGCGCTTCAGGGGCCATTGGCGGTTGATGTTCTGGCAAAGTTGGCACCTCAGATGTCTGATCTACATTTTATGCAAGGTTGCTCGGTCAAGATTGATAATTGCCATTGCTTTGTTACAAGGTCTGGTTACACCGGTGAGGATGGTTTTGAGATATCGATCAGACCTGAAGATTGCTCCTCAGTGGCCAATGCTCTACTCGCCGACTCATCCGTTCGTTGGATTGGCTTAGGAGCGCGTGACTCTCTTCGATTAGAGGCTGGTTTATGCCTTTATGGCCATGATATGAATCAACAAACAACCCCAGTCGAAGCAAGCCTTGTATGGAGTATCAATAAATCTCGCCGTAGCGGCGGGCCAAAGCAGGGCGGTTTCTTGGGCTCGCAGGCCGTGCTAAATCATATTGATCATGGTGCTTCACAAAAACGTGTTGGCTTTATGATCGAGGGTCGTGCACCAGTTCGAGAGGGCGCCGAAATTGTCGATCAACAGGGCATGGTTATAGGTGCTATTACCAGTGGTGGCTTTTCACCCAGCTTGCAAAAGCCAATCGCAATGGGCTATGTGAAATCAGAATATTCAACAGTAGGTACCAAGGTTAATGCAATGGTTCGAGGCAAGTCGCGTCCACTTGTTGTCTGCTCAATGCCATTTGTACCCCAGCAATATTATCGAGGATAACTCAGGAGAAGTTAGATGCTTCAGAAGAAACGTACACTCAATGACCTGCAACATGCTGAACAATTTGTCACTCGCCATGTAGGGCCGGGAGCTGAAGATCAGCAAGCTATGCTTAGCATGCTCGATTGTAATAACTTACAACAGCTTATTGAGCAGGTCGTGCCTGAATCTATTAATAATCATCAACCGCTTGATTTGCCGCTTCAATGTACAGAATCTCAAGCGCTTAAAGAGCTTCGTCAAATTGCCAATAAGAATAAGATTTTCAAAAGCTTTTTGGGGCAGGGGTACTATGGCACCCTAACACCCAACGTTATTCTTCGTAATATCCTTGAAAATCCCGCATGGTATACCGCCTATACGCCCTATCAACCTGAAATATCACAGGGTCGTTTAGAAGCACTTATTAATTTCCAAACCATGGTTACCGATCTTACTGGCCTTGAGATAGCCAATGCTTCTATGCTTGATGAGGGCACTGCTGCTGCTGAAGCGATGACGCTATCCCGGCGTGTATCCAAGTCCAAATCAAATCGCTTTTTTGTCGATAGTGATTGCTTACCTCAAACGATCGATATTATTGCTACCCGCGCTGAGCCGCTTGGAATTGAAGTAGAAATTGGTCAGCCTACAGACTGTTACGGCGATGTATTTGGTATGCTGCTTCAATACCCTGGTGTCAGTGGTGATATTCAAGATCACAGAGAAACCATTGCTAAGGTTCAGGCGCAAAAGGGTATCGTAGTGATGGCGGCAGATATTCTCAGCCTTGTATTACTTGAATCACCCGGCTCCTTAGGTGCAGACATCGCCATAGGATCGACTCAGCGCTTTGGGGTGCCAATGGGCTTTGGTGGCCCCCATGCCGCTTATATGGCCACTAAAGAAGCCTATAAACGCAATCTACCGGGACGTATTGTCGGTCTCTCTCAAGATGCTCAAGGCAATCCAGCTTACAGGTTAGCATTGCAAACACGAGAGCAACATATTCGCCGAGAAAAGGCGAAGTCTAATATTTGTACGGCACAGGTTTTATTAGCTGTTATAGCGGGTATGTATGCGGTTTATCATGGACCTAAGGGGTTAACAGATATTGCCAACCGCGTGCATATGTTAACCACGGTATTAGCCATTGGTTTAAAACAACATAATATTTCTATAGTTAATAGCAGCTGGTTTGATACCTTGACGCTAAATACCGGCGATAATACCACCGCTATTATTGGAAGAGCAGAAGCAAACAATTTAAACCTTCGTAAGATCGACGATAATCATCTAGGTATATCACTTGATGAAACATCCAGTGCTAAAGATATTATTCAGTTGTGGGATACCATTATTGGACAGCACAATTTATCCATCGATCAATTAGCCGAGCATGCGGTGCAGCATATTCCGGGCAATATGATGCGTACCGAAAGCTTCCTCGAGCATGAGACATTTAATAGTTACCACTCAGAAACAGAAATGCTGCGTTATATTCGCAAACTTTCGGATAAAGATATCGCCCTAGATAGAGCGATGATCCCCCTTGGCTCATGCACCATGAAGCTAAATGCAACCGCTGAAATGTTACCGGTAACCTGGCCAGAATTTGCCAATATCCACCCATTTGCACCATCTAGCCAAACTCAGGGCTATCAAATGCTTATTGAACAATTGGAATCAATGCTGTCAGAAATCACTGGCTATGATGGTATTTCATTGCAACCTAATGCAGGCTCACAGGGTGAATATGCCGGTTTACTTGCAATTAAATCCTACCATGAGAGTCGTGGTGATCATCATCGAGATATCTGTTTAATACCAAGTTCTGCTCATGGTACCAATCCAGCCTCGGCTCAGATGTGTGGCATGAAAGTAGTGGTGGTAGCCTGTGATGATCAGGGCAATGTGGATATTGACGATCTACAGCAAAAAGCCGAACAATACAGCGATAATCTTTCAGCCATAATGGTGACTTACCCATCCACACATGGTGTATTTGAAGAAAATATCACACAGCTATGCGATATTGTTCATCAACATGGCGGTCAGGTATACATTGATGGTGCCAATTTAAACGCCATGGTTGGCATCTGTCAGCCGGGTAAGTTTGGTGGTGATGTATCACATCTTAATTTGCATAAAACGTTTTGTATTCCCCACGGTGGTGGTGGTCCCGGTGTTGGACCTGTCTGTGTAGGCGAGCATTTAGCCGAATTTCTACCTCAGGATAATTCTGCTAGCCGTCGCGGTGGACGAATTTCTGCAGCACCCTTTGGTAGCGCCAGTATTCTGCCCATCACTTGGATGTATATTAGAATGATGGGTTATACCGGCCTAAGGCAAGCAACCGAAGTTGCCATACTTAACGCCAACTATATCGCCAAGCGATTAGAATCTAAGTACAGCATTCTTTTTACCGGCGCTAATAACCGTGTTGCCCACGAATGTATCGTCGATACACGTGATATTAAAGAGCAAACAGGCGTAAGCGTTGATGATATTGCCAAGCGTTTAATAGATTATGGTTTCCATGCGCCAACCATGTCATTCCCGGTGGCGGGAACCCTAATGATAGAACCCACAGAAAGTGAATCAAAGCGCGAAATAGATCGCTTTTGTGATGCCATGCTTTCAATCGCTGATGAAATAGCTGAAGTGGCAAGTGGAAAATATACTCTAGAAGATAACCCTTTAGCGGGTGCCCCACATTCAGCTGCCGAAGCTACAGCCGACGAGTGGCAACATAGCTACAGTCGCATCAGTGCCATTTATCCCTCTGAATTTACGCGTGCAAATAAATACTGGCCGCCGGTAGGGCGCCTAGACAATGTATTTGGGGATCGAAATTTAGTCTGCTCATGCCCGTCGATTAAAGATTATCAGTAATCTAACAATGGCCGGTAGATTGTCTCAATCCGCTGGTCATGCTATCGGCTGAGTAAAGCTTTAATTGTTTAGATAACCAACGACAATTTGCTGAATTTTTTCTAGTGCATTTAACCTGATGTTTTACCAGATTATAGGTTTCTTCCGTGATTAGTATTTCATCAGGTTGCGCGATAGATTCCAAATATCTGGCTAAATTGACCGCAGTTCCTACAACTGTGTAATCTAGTTTAATCTCGGGGCCAAAATTTCCCCACTCTACTGTGACCCGTATTGATCCCCATTCTAACGTTTGGCGGGTTATTTATTGCTTCTTTTTGCCATTTTATTTTAAGGCGGCTCATAGCCTCTCTCATAGCGATAGCCATACAGACACAGGCGATCGCATCATTTTGCTTGCCGCGGCTATTAGGGTCGCCAAAAAACACCATAATTGAATCGCCAATCATCTTGTCTAGAGTGCCGCCAAACCTATATACAATATCGGTCATTTCACTGAGAAATGAATTAACTACCCATGAAAGTTTATCCGAGTCCAATTGCTCTGATAGTTGACTAAAACCCTGCATATCAGAAAAAAAGATGGTTAGTGACTTATCACTAGCAATCACATGGGCACTGTTATTAGTAATAATTGATTTGCTTAATTTAGGTGATAAGTACTTAGAAAGAGTGCGAACATGCAACTTTAGCGACTTATTTATAGCAAATTGTAGCTCCAATTTATCATTAAGGTTTTTATCCTGATGATGTTTTATAAGACAAAATGCCAATAAGAAAAAAACCATCAAAAAAAGCAAAACAATTTCGGTAGTTGCTTCAAGATTACAGGTTGGGAAATGGGCTTTATACGCGATGAATATAGTGCCAGTTATGCCAAATATTGCTGCGTAAGTTATTCGCGAAAAGGCTTTAAAATAAACCAAAAAAAAAAGACCAGCCATTCCTATAGACAAAGTATGCGACAGGCCTAAAAATTGAATCAATAAGCAGCTGACAATTCCATCCATAAATACAATTATTAGGGTTAATTTTACACTTGAAGCAATGCTGTATTTTAGGTTTAAGAGTAATACTAATGTTTGGTGAATGTTCATAATAATAAACATTGTAAGAGCAGTTAACTCAGTCGAATGATAATGCCAGCTACTTACAATCAAAACTGAACCCATTAAGTACTGAAGCACTCTATGCAAATGATAAATACTTGTTGGTAAAAAGTGAAAGCGATTGGTAATCATTATCAAAGACTAGCATCTAACCGAAGGGTCTGCCGTGAAATTAATCCTATTAAATTACATTGCTTTTAAAACAGGCATTGTGTAAAGTTTCGCGCCTTAAAACGGTGAGGTGTCCGAGTGGCTGAAGGAGCACGCCTGGAAAGTGTGTATGCGTTAATAGCGTATCGAGGGTTCGAATCCCTCTCTCACCGCCATATTACTATTCACTTGGGTTCACCAAGGTTCACTAAAATATTGTAAACCCATGTTATATGGGTACTTTTTCTTCATTGTAATTCACCAAACTTCACCTGCAACCTGTATAATGTTGGGTACTATATTGGGTACTAAAGAGAAGTGTACTTGTGTAATTCTGATGGTAGACAAAAGGGTAGACGTAAATGTGCCTTTGACAATGAACTTGAGGAGTGTCAACATCAGTAAACACAAGTATCAGCGGGGTAGCTAATGCCTACCTAGGGAAGTGAAGGGGTGGCCCCGGGCACCATTTTATTCTTTAATATGATTATTGGGTAATTGGGAGAATAATAATGCTGAAGTTCCAACCTTTTATAATCATTATTCTGTCTCTAATTTTAACGGCATGCCAAGCATCAAATATACCGACCAGTAACAACAAGCCACAAAAAACCTCATTTAAGATGATTAACGATCCATTGGTCAGTGCTAGAAGTATCGAGCAAGTCATTCGTGGAAAAAAAGTAAATCGTCAATACTTAGTCAGATTTCCAAACAGTAACAAACCAGCACATTACCCTGTAGTATTCTTTTTCCACGGAAGTGGCGGTGAAGGAGCAGATCTGTATAAACTCGAGGCTATTCGATTAATTGATCGGGGTGAGTTTATTGGTGTGTTTCCGTCCGGATATAAAAGGCGATGGAATAGTGTTGAAGATAATGCCGATGACGTAGATTTCTTTAAGAAAATGCTTCTGGATCTGGCTAAAGACTCACGAGTAAATTTAGATAAAGTCTATGGTATTGGCTTTTCCAATGGGGGGGGGATGGTTAATCGCTTGGCTAAACAAACTGCATTACTAGAGGGTATCGCTCCTATTGTAAGTCAGCAATTGACACAGCTGGGCAACATAACGCCGCAAAGGCCGGTATCTGTATTTCAACTTAATGGACAGCGTGACAATGTTATTCCGTTAAGGGGTGGGTTAGTGTTTGGTCGTAATCATTTTATGTCGGCTTGGGGCAGTGCGTATAATTGGGCGAACCACTTTTCTTGCCAATTAAGCCCTGAAAAGGGAACACAACTCTGGGGAAGGTACCGTGTAAGAATTACCAGCTTTAAACACTGCGTTGAAAATAAAGCGGTTAAACACATAGTTGTTCAGGATGCAGGGCACAATATTAGGCAATTACGAAGCCTTGATCTTTATGATCGAATCTGGACTTTTTTTAAAAATAATTAGTGATATTCTAAGCGGATATTGAGGTATGCATAGAATTACATATGCCCTAACTAAAACCAAATAATTTCAATTCGTTCGTGCAGATTGGTAATAGTATAGAAATATAGGAGTCCCATCTGACAAAAAGGGGGGTACCCCCTCAACC
>CATAJQ010000006.1 GCA_949487135.1 Cellvibrionales bacterium UBA7375
ATTGCCAAGTATGGTCTTAAAGCCTATACCGAAGGCTATACCGCAATCACTACTATAGACTCTAAGCTGCAGGCTAAGGCTACAAAATCAGTTCAGGCGGGATTAATTGCCTATGATAAACGTCATGGCTATCGCGGCGTTGAGCAATCGGCATTAGCACAAGAAAACTGGCAACAGGTTTTAGATGAAACTCGTACCTATGGTGGTCTTGAGCCAGCCATTGTTAGCTTTGTCGCCGATGATCATTTGCGGGTAGTAGATATTCAGGGGCAAACCTATCCGCTAAATTGGGCCAATGGCCTCGATGGTTTGCGGCTATTTAAAACAGCCAGCACCCAATCAGCACCTATAGAATCGGCCCACGATATTTTTCAAGTCGGCGATCTTATCCGTATTCAAAAGCGCAATGGTTTTATTCAACTTGCCCAACTGCCAACTGCCCAAGCGGCGATGGTAGCCCTATCGCCAAAAGAAGGGGGTATTAAAGCCCTCGTAGGCGGCTTTGATTATCGAGAAAGTCGCTTTAATCGTGTTACTCAAGCCGCGCGACAACCAGGCTCTAATTTCAAACCCTTTATTTACACTGTGGCTCTGCAAAATGGCTTTACACCTGCCTCTACAGTGAATGATGCTCCGGTTGTGTTCGACGATAGTAAGCTTGAAGATATATGGCGCCCAGAAAATGATGGAGGTAAGTTTTATGGCCCTACTCGAATTCGCGAGGCGCTATATCGATCGCGCAACTTGGTATCTATTAGATTACTTCGACGCATGGGAATTGATAACACGCTTCAGGGTCTGCAAAAATTTGGCTTTGACACAGGTGATATGCCGGCAGATCTCTCTCTATCACTCGGCAGTCATGCATTGACACCTATGGATATTGCTCGCGGCTATACCATTTTTGCCAATGGCGGCTTTCTCGTTCAGCCGTATATTTTGGATAAAATCATTGATCGCGATGGCAACATTATTTTTGAAGCCACACCAGATACCGCCTGTGACCTCTGTATTGAACCGAGAAAAGGCAAGGGTTCAGATGAGTTTTCTGCCGAACAAATCGATTTAGAGTTAAGCGCATTACTTGACACCCTAGCGGAAGAATTGATTCCCAACTCAGAAAAAGATCACTATCAGCTAATTAGCCAAACCCTGCGCAATCACCCGCAACCACAGACTATTTCTGCCAAACGAGCAATGGATGCGCCAACCGCATTTTTAATCGATTCGATACTTAAAGATGTGATTAAAAAAGGCACTGGTAGAAAAGCGAAATCGCTAAAGCGTAATGATCTGGCCGGCAAAACTGGTACCACTAACGGCCCCAGAGACGCATGGTTTTCTGGCTATTCATCCCATTTGGTTGCCACTGCATGGGTCGGTTTTGATGACTATTCACAGCTAGGTCGCAATGAGTATGGCGGCTCAGCCGCACTACCAATCTGGATCGACTTTATGGGCGATGCACTCAAAGATAAGCCACAAACAAACCTTCCCCAACCAACCGGTATTGTCAGTATTAAGATTGATCCCAAAACAGGGGCTCGTGTAGCGCCCAATCAATCGGGAATCTTTGAATTCTTTAGAACAGAAAATGCTCCAGAGGCGATCACTAAGGGTAGCAAACCGGTGAGCAACGAAGAGCCTCTGCCCGAGGATCTATTTTGAGTAACCTGCCCATTCAGTTAGATTGGGATAGCATTGATACAGTGCTACTCGATATGGATGGGACATTGCTTGACCTACATTTTGATTTCTATTTTTGGACCCAACATCTACCGCAAAAATACAGTCAAATTCACAACGCTGATATCAATGAGGTTACTGACAATATCGCCCATCGCTTAGCCGAAAAACAGGGGCAACTTGAATGGTATTGCACCGATTATTGGTCACAGCAGTTTAAGCTAAATATTATTGCCGCGCAGACTGAAGTACAACATTTAATCCGCGAGCGCGCACAGGTAATCGAGTTTCTTAACAAGTTAGGTATGATGCAGAAAAAACGCATTCTAATTACCAACTCTGACCGCCCGAGCATTAAACTAAAATTTGCCAACTGTGCTTTAGATCAGCTACTTGATCAGGTGATCTCTTCTCACGACTACCAAGTAGCCAAAGAACAACAGCAATTTTGGCATCAACTGCAAACACATATCGACTTTGACCCAAAAACTGCTCTTTTTATTGATGATTCAGAGGCAGTACTCGATTCAGCTCAGCAATTTGGTATCAAGCAATTATTAAGCATTAAACAACCAATTAGCAGTCAATTGCGCGAAGTGGGAAGCAAGTACCCTATGGTTGAAAATTTCTTAGCTTTATTCACTGGAAAGACCCATGGATAAGGTACGTATCGATAAATGGCTGTGGGCGGCGCGCTTCTTTAAAACCCGAGCTTTGGCCAAGAATGCCATAGACAATGGCAAGGTTCATATTGATGGGCAAAAACCCAAAGCCAGTCGTATGCTCGAGCTGGGTGTTACTTTAACCATCCGCCAAGGTTTTGATGAAAAAGTCGTCACTGTTGTTACGCTATCTGATCAGCGCCGCGGTGCACCGCAAGCTCAGACGCTGTATCAAGAAACGCAAGAGAGTATTGCCGCTAGAGAAAAATCTGCCGCTGAACGCAAAGCGCTCAATAGCAGCCTGCCCCAGCATGAAAAACCCAATAAAAAACAGCGCCGCCAAATTCATCGATTTATTCGCGGCGACTAAAATAAACTGTGATTGGCTACAATTTTTATGCATTCAACCGCATAATTTTGTAGAATGCGCGCCATGAAATCACTAGATACCCGACAGCGCTTCCTATTCGACGAAACACATGTTCGTGGTGAAGTTACCACCCTGTGCGAAAGCTTTCAGGCTATTGTGCAAAGACAGAACTACCCAGCGGTTGTTAATGCCATTCTTGGGGAGTTTCTAGCGGCGGCCAGCCTATTGAGTGCAACCCTCAAATTTAAGGGTATTGTAAGCATACAGGCCATAGGACGCGGCGCTATTACCTCACTGATGGCAGAGTGCAGCAATAACACCCAGCTACGCGGTATAGTTAGAGGTGATTACCAATCAATTAATGATAATGAAAGCTTTAAAAGCCTTCTAGGCGGCGCCACATTGGCAATCACCATCGAGCCCGAGGGTCGCGAGCGCTATCAAGGCCTAGTTCCAATAGATAAAGACAGCCTTAGCCAGTGCCTAGAGCATTACTTCGCCCAATCGGAACAGTTGAGCACCAAGATTAAACTAGCGGCAAATCAAACCACTGCCGCAGGCATCTTAATTCAAGAAATGCCGCATAATAGTGAAGATGAGCAGACCGAAGAAAATTGGCAGCACCTAAGCTTGCTTCTTGAAAGCCTTAAAGCTGAGGAGCAACTAGAGCTAGAACATGAAGAACAGCTCTATCGTCTATTTCATGAGCAACAGGTACGCCTATTTGACCCCGAAGCACTACAATTTTTCTGCAGTTGCTCAAAGGCAAGAACTGCAAAAATGCTGTCTTCACTTGGGATTGATGAAGTTAATAAGATATTTGAAGAACAGGACTCCATTGAGATAACCTGCGAATTTTGTGGCCAGCAGTATCAGTTTGATCAATCAGATACCAGCGATATCTTTGATGAATCCAAACCTTCAGTACACTAGCTGATAGCCTTATTAGCTAAATCTGAGACAATAAAAAACCCGCTAATAGCGGGTTTTTTGTATCTAGACTAAAATCAACTATTGGCTATTCTCAAGCATATAGTCGATGGTAGCGATAATTTCGTCATCACTACAATCCATACAGGTTCCCTTAGCAGGCATGCCACCAATACCATTGATTGCATTGGCATAAACCGTCTCAATACCCTTGGTAAGACGATCAGCCCAAGCCGCAACATCACCGGTTTTCGGTGCACCAGCTACGCCATAATTATGGCATGCCTGACAGTTGCTCGCGTAAATGGATTCGCCAGTACGAACAGCCGCGGCCACAGCCGAAACCACGGCCTGACCCGCCATTACCACACTGCCATGAGGCGCAATACGCTCGGCAACAAGGTTTTTCTGATTATCCGTAAGCTCGGCAGAGCCATCTTGGCCGCTACAGGCAACCATAGTAAATAGGGTGAAAATTACAAATCCAAAAACTCTGAGTTGACTCATTTAAGTCTCCGTTAAATAGTGGCGTGGAAGTTATTACAAAACTGATTACTAATGTACGTATTATACAGTGAAATGGATAATATCTCACTTCCAGACAGCATTTTTAAATAGCCTAGGCCAAAGATTTATCCCAATGGACGAATTCCCACCGCTTTGCGCACATCTGCCATTAAAGTAGAACTATAGGCACGTGCCCTTTCACCGCCCTGCTGAAGTACTTTTTCCACCTCCGCCGGGTTGTCGATAAGCTGATTATAGCGCTCTCGCGGCTCTTTCAGCTGATCGTTTATTAATTCAAATAATTGCTTTTTCGCCTCGCCCCAAGCAATACCATCGGCAAACTGCTGACGCATCTCTGCGGTTTGTTGCTCTGAAGCAAAGGCCTGCCATAATTGGAATACTGCAGAATCATCTGGGTCCTTCGGCTCACCGGGCTCCAGCAAATTGGTCTTAATCTTATTGATATGTTTCTTAAGCTTTTTCTCAGTTAAAAACAATGGAATGGTATTGTTATAACTCTTGCTCATTTTGCGCCCATCAAGGCCCTGCAATACCGCCACATTGTCATCCACCACCGCCGAGGGCAATACAAAATGCTCGCCGTAGTGATGATTAAAACGCTGAGCAATATCGCGCGCCATTTCCACATGCTGAATCTGATCGCGTCCCACCGGTATATCACTGGCATTAAACATCAAAATATCTGCCGCCATTAGGGTCGGGTAGCTAAATAGACCCATAGTAATGGCCAGATCATCATCCTCACCCGCTTCCTGATTCGCCTGCACCGCCGCCTTATAGGCATGGGCACGATTCATTAATCCCTTAGCTGTCATACAGGTGAGAAACCAATTTAACTCAGAAATTTCTGGAATATCCGACTGGCGATAAAACACAACCTGATCCGGGTCCAAACCAAGAGCCAACCAAGCAGCGGCAATCTCTAGCGATGACTGATGCACCGCCTCAGGGTCCTGACACTTAATCAGCGCATGGTAATCAGCTAAAAAGAAAAACGACTCAATACTCTGATCGCGACTGGCTTCAATCGCTGGACGAATAGCACCAACATAGTTACCCAAGTGTGGGTTTCCAGAGGTGGTAATACCGGTTAAAACTCTTTTCTGGCTCATAAAAAATCTTCTGCGTGAATATAGCAGGCTATGATAAGGGTTCTGCCCAGTTACTCAAGCCCTATGCTAAATTTCAAAGCCATATAGTCATTAAATACCTAGCAAAAACACACAGCCCACAAAAAAGGCCCCCGAAGGAGCCTTTTAAGTTCTATCTGAAATGACTTACATCGCCGGCATATAGCCTTCAATATAGGCTTGGATTGCCTCATGCGAGCTTCGGTTAGCATTTGGACCTACAGCTAGGTTGGTAATCATTTCACCCTCAAGACCAAATAGATAACGCAATAACATCAACGCATCGGTAAGTGCCTCTACTTTACCGTCATCATCAATATCGGCAATATCATGGGCGGCTTCAATTTCTGCCACTATCTCATCCGAACTAAATGGTGAGTCTGACGCTATAGCCATATGAGTAACACTCTCGCCTCTTAGACCAAAGTAATACCTTATCATCATCAAACCATCGGTTAGTGCATCGGCTTGGCCATTGCCATCAAAATCCCAACTAGCAGATACTAGCTCTAGGTTATAGCTTTCAGATTCAAACTGATAACCCGATGCCAGTGCTGAATGACTAAAGTTAATACTTGTCTCTGTGGTAATGTCCATATCAATTGCATCTGATACATCAAAGGCAATGTTCATTAATACTGCTGGCAA
>CATAJQ010000007.1 GCA_949487135.1 Cellvibrionales bacterium UBA7375
AGAGTGCCGCGCTTTTCGGCAGCTTCTAATATATATGTGGAATAAATATATTCGCTGTCAAACGGCGGGTCTTTGCGCATTAATACTACATCTATCTCATCAAGCGGCACCGCACTTCGACTGTCGAGCTCATACCAACAGTCGGGGTCGTCAAAAACACGTAGCGGGCAAACCTCGGCAAAGGGCAGTCCATTCTCAAGAAACAAATCGCCTTGCTCAATATAAAACAGTTTGTAGCCCTGCCGCTGTGCTGCTAGCAGAATACTTAGGCTGGTATCCTTTAAGTAGTTAATGGATTGTATTGGGTCCATCACAATTCCAAGAGATTTTTCCATAGATATTAATAAGCACTCAGTTAGGGGGTAATGGGTTTATTGTTACATAGGTTGCGAGCAAAGTGACAGTTTTTGCCTGTGCCTTATGGCTCTGACTGTAATTTTTGTTAGTTTGACTTTTTAATCATCAATTAAGTGGTAAATTATTTGCACCACAAACCAATCTCTAGCATTATTACACCTCTTACAAAGCTTGGTGCTGTATGACAAATTTTTTAATTGCTCCATCCATCTTGGCCGCTGACTTTGCCCGACTTGGCGAAGAGGTTGAAACCGTTCTAGACGCTGGTGCTGACATTGTGCATTTTGATGTTATGGACAATCATTATGTGCCCAATCTTACAATTGGCCCCATGGTGTGTAAGGCTCTTAGAGACTACGGTGTTACAGCGCCAATTGATGTTCATCTAATGGTTCAGCCAGTGGATGACTTGATTCGCATGTTTGCCGATGCGGGCGCCAGCTATATTACATTTCACCCCGAGGCCTCTAAGCATGTTGATCGATCCTTGCAGTTGGTGCGTGATTTGGGCTGTAAGGCCGGTCTAGTATTAAATCCGGCGTCAGGGTTAGATTCTCTGGATTGGGTGCTCGATAGGCTGGATATGTTATTGCTAATGTCGGTTAATCCAGGTTTTGGCGGGCAGAAATTTATCCCCTCAACCCTAGACAAGCTAAAGCAGGCGCGAAAGATGATTGACGAGAGCGGCTTGGATATTCGATTAGAGGTTGATGGCGGTGTCGGTGTGGCCAATATCCGCGAAGTTGCGGCTGCGGGCGCCGATACCTTTGTCGCCGGCTCGGCAATTTTTAGTCAGCCTGACTACAAACAGGTCATTGATAAAATGCGCGCTGAATTGAGCTTAGTAGGTTAATTTACGGGCACCATATTATTGGCTACAATAAGGCCAATTAAGAGGGTTAGGTTTTGAAACAGAGTCTTTATGCACAGCAGGCAAAATGCCGCCAGCGGTGGCGATGGTACCTATAGTATCGCCAGGGGCGATGTACGTCCCACAAATTATCCGCTAACAGTGCTAGGAATCTAAAATGACCCCTGAAAAATTCGCAGAACTTGCAGACCAAAACTTCAACCGCATTCCGGTTACTCGAGAAGTTTTAGCCGATTTTGAAACGCCTCTCAGCGTTTATCTCAAATTGGCCCATGGTCCCAATTCTTATCTTTTTGAATCCATGCAGGGCGGAGAAAAGTGGGGTCGCTACTCGCTTATCGGTCTACAAACTTCAACTGTTCTCAGAGTCTATGGTCAGCGTTTAGAGATTATTCGAGATGGTAAACCTATGGTCGATCGACATACCGACGACCCTATGGCCGAGGTTGATCGATTTCGTCAACTTTTCAGCATGCCCGATCTTCCAGATTTACCTAGATTTACTGGTGGGCTAGTTGGCTATTTTGGCTATGACACTGTGCGCTATGTCGAACCTAGATTGGCTAAATCTGCCCCCAAAGACGAATTGGGCACGCCAGATATTTTATTGATGGCATCTGATGAAGTGGCGATTTTTGATAATTTATCAGGTACGCTAATGCTAGTGGTTCATGTGGATGCCGAGCAGGCAGGTGGCTTGGATCAGGCTAATGCGCGTCTTGATGAGCTTCAGCAAAAGCTGACAATGCCTACCCCTCAGTTGCCAGAGGCGAAGACATCTAGTGATGATCTGTCTGAGGCGTCGTTTAAGTCTAGTTTTGGTCAAGAGGCATTTCTTAAGTCAGTGGACAAAATCAAAGACTACATAATGGCGGGGGATGCCATGCAGGTGGTGCCATCCCAGCGGTTATCTGCACCCTTTACAGCATCGCCATTAAATCTGTATCGATCTTTGCGTCGTCTCAATCCCTCACCCTATATGTTTTTCTTAAATTTAGATGATTTCCATATTGTGGGTTCATCGCCAGAAGTACTCGCGCGATTAGAAGATGGACAGGTTACGGTTCGCCCCATTGCTGGCACTAGGCGAAGAGGTAAAACGGCAGAAGAAGATTTGGCCTTAGAAAAAGATATGCTCGATGATCCAAAAGAGATTGCCGAGCATCTAATGCTGATCGATCTTGGGCGTAATGATGTGGGACGTATTAGTCAATCTGGCTCGGTAGAGGTGACAGAAAAAATGGTGGTTGAGCGCTATTCTCACGTCATGCATATTACCTCCAATGTAGTGGGCGAGGTCACTGACAATATGGGCCCAATTGAGGTGCTAAAAGCAACGCTTCCCGCCGGCACTCTGAGTGGTGCGCCAAAGATTCGCGCCATGGAGATAATTGATGAAGTCGAGCCAGTAAAGCGCGGTATCTATGGTGGCGCAGTGGGCTATATTGGCTGGAATGGCAATATGGATACAGCGATTGCCATTCGAACCGCAGTGATAAAAGATGATGTATTGCATGTCCAAGCTGGGGCCGGTGTTGTTGCCGATTCTAAGCCAGAGCTGGAGTGGAAAGAGACAATGAATAAAGCCCGCGCGGTTATGCGTGCAGCAGCCATGGTAAGTGCCGAGGTGGAAAAATGATTTTAATGGTGGATAACTACGATTCGTTCACCTATAACGTGGTGCAGTATCTGGCTGAACTTAAGGCAGAGGTAAAAGTCTACCGCAATGATCAAATAACCATTGCTGAAATTGAGCAGCTTGCTCCAGAAAAAATTGTTATTTCGCCAGGCCCCTGTACACCGAATGAAGCGGGTGTGTCGGTTGAGGCAATTAAGCATTTTGCCGGCACAATTCCTATTTTAGGCATCTGCTTGGGACACCAAAGCATAGGTCAAGCATTTGGTGGCGAAATAGTGCGAGCTAAGCAGGTAATGCATGGTAAAACCTCAATGATCCATCATAATAATAGCGGTGTTTTTGCAGGTTTTACCAACCCTTACGAAGCGACTAGATATCATTCGTTGGTGATAAATCAGGATACACTTCCAGATTGTTTAGAGGTCACTGCTTGGACGCAAAATGAGGATGGCTCGCGAGATGAAATTATGGGCGTCCGCCATAAAGAGTTGGCGGTCGAGGGGGTGCAGTTTCATCCAGAATCAATTCTTACCCAGCACGGCCATGACCTGCTAGAAAACTTTTTAAAAGGTTAAATTGTGGACATAACTCAAGCATTAGAAAGCGTGGTAAACAAGCAAAATTTGGCGGCGGCTGAGATGCGTGCTGTGATGCGTCAAATTATGACCGGTCAGGCTACAGAGGCACAGATTGGCGCATTTCTTGTTGCCCTGCGCATGAAAGGCGAGAGCATTGATGAAATTGCTGGCGCAGTTGAAGTGATGCGCGAATTAGCTACTGGAGTTGAGGTTTCGGGCGATTATTTGGTCGATATCGTAGGCACTGGCGGCGATGAATCAAATCTATTTAATGTGTCTACCGCCTCAAGTTTTGTTGTCGCTGCCTCTGGTGGGCGAGTGGCAAAACACGGCAATCGCTCGGTTAGTAGCAGTAGTGGTGCGGCTGATCTTCTCGAAGCCGCAGGAGCTAATCTTAGCCTCAGTCCTGAGCAGGTTGCTCAATGTGTTGATCAGCTGGGTGTTGGCTTTATGTTTGCGCCAGCGCATCACAGCGCTATGAAGCACGCCATAGGCCCCCGTCGCGAACTTGGACTTAGAACTATTTTTAATACTCTGGGGCCAATGACTAACCCAGCTGGGGTTGATCAGCAGTTGATAGGCGTTTATGACCAAGCGCTTTGCCGATCCATGGCAGAGGTGCTGGGTCGTTTGGGCGCCAAGCATATTATGGTGGTTAATTCGGCAGATGGGCTTGATGAAATTAGTATTGCCGATGAAACCTATGTGGCGGAATTTAAAGACGGCAACATCACTGAATATACTATTAAACCTGAAGAGTTTTTTGGTAAAAGACAAAGCTTAAATGGTCTATCGGTGAGTGATGCAAAACAATCATTTGATATTATTTCTGACGCCCTGGGTAAGCAACAGGGCGAAAATGCTGAAAAAGCCGCCGACCTGATTGCGATTAATTCCGGCGCCGCGCTCTATGTAGCTGGCTGTGCAGCTGACTTAAAACAGGGTGTTGCTATGGCGCAAGATGCCATAGTGTCTGGATTGGCCAGAGCAAAAATTAGCGATTTTGCCGCTTTTACCAAAGCTCAAGCGGATAGCTAAATAGCTTTAAAGAGAAGATTATGAGTATTGAGACACCTACAGTATTAAAGAAAATATTGGCCAGAAAAGCGCAAGAAGTTGCCGATCGCAAGTCTGTAGTCAGTGTTGAGCAGCTAAAAGCGCAGCTAGAACATGCTTCTGCACTCCGCGGCTTTGCCAAGGCGCTGCAGGCAAAAATCTCTGCTGGAGAGTCGGCAGTGATCGCAGAAATTAAGAAAGCCTCGCCAAGTAAGGGAGTTATCCGAAAAGATTTTGACCCGATTGAAATTGCCAAAAGCTATGAGTTGGGTGGCGCGGCCTGCCTATCAGTTTTAACCGATGTGGACTTCTTTCAAGGCGCCGATCAATATCTTGTGGATGCGCGGGCGGCTTGTAATCTGCCAGTTATTAGAAAAGACTTTATTATTGACGAGTATCAACTGTATGAATCACGAGCGATGGGTGCGGATTGTGTTCTGCTAATCGTTTCGGCGCTGCAGCCACAAGAGTTATATAGTCTGCACGCCACTGCATTGGCTCTTGGTTTAGATGTATTGGTTGAAGTACATGACCAGCGCGAGCTAGAGATTGCTCTTGCCGTCGACAACCCAATGTTGGGGATCAATAATAGAAATCTGCATACCTTTGAAGTGTCGTTAGATAATACCTTTGAATTGCTCGATCAAATTCCGCAGAATCGCATTGTGATTACAGAGAGCGGTATTCACAGCGTTAATGATGTGCAGTTAATGAGAGACAATAATGTGCATGCTTTCCTTGTAGGTGAAGCCTTTATGCGCAGTGAGAATCCAGGCCAGCAGCTCAAGGTTTTTTTTGGTTAGGTGGAGCCAGCATTTTATTGAGCGAGAACAATGTCGTTTGCTTACTTTTGGGCACAACTACAGTCTTGCCATAGAGTAAAACAAGCCGTTTGACTTCAAGGTCCTTTAAAACCCTTCCGGCCATTTCCCTTGAGCAGCCTGCTAATCTCGCTATTTCTTGGCGTGTAATGCGAATATGTATTCCATTTGGTTTTTTTTGAGCATAGGGCTCATGGCAAAGATCAATAAGTGCTCTTGCGACTCGCCCGCTTACGTCAAGAAAGGCAAGATCGGAGGCCTTACGTGAGGTATGTGCAAGGCGTGTTGAAATTTGTTGCGCTATGGTAAAAATAAATTCGGGATATTTGAAGCACAGAGGAACAAACTTGCCATAACCTATTTCAGCTATCTCACATTTTGTTTTTGCCCTTACACTAGCGCTGCGAGGATTTTCATCAAATAACCCCATCTCGCCGACAAAATCACCAGAGCTAAGGTATGTTAGGGTTATTTCTTTGCCGTCGCTGTCTTCTGCAACAACTGCAACTGATCCGCTCAAAATATAATAAAGCGAATTACTGCGGTCTCCATAATGAATGATGATGCCTTTAGCCTTATAGCTTCGCTTTCGGCAATATTTTAGAAAAATCCCTATATTTCTGAGAGGGAAGGAACTTCGGTAGCTGCTCAAGCTATATCTCCTAGTCTTGTGTTTTGGAAATATTAAATAGAGAAAGCCTTTTGGCTAGCGTTACATTTTTATACTAGTAAACAAAAGTGCTTCTTGCGCTGAATCACTGGTAAAATGCTTGGAATAAACGAAATTGAAGGAATTAGAGGTTAATTTAATGAAAGCAGTCGTAAAGTGGATAGATGGCGTAATGTTTGTGGGAGAGTCCGGGAGTGGGCACTCGGTTGTTATGGACGGTGCGCCAGAACAGGGAGGCAGAAATATGGGGGTGCGCCCTATGGAAATGCTTCTATTAGGCTTAGGCGGCTGTGCTTCCTATGATGTTATTGCTATGTTGAAGAAAGGTCGTCAGCAAATTGTGGACTGCCGAGCTGAAGTCGAGGCCGAGCGCGTGGACGCTGTGCCAGCTGTATTTAGTAAAATTCATATTAATTTTGTAGTCAATGGCAATGATCTAAAAGAAAACCAGGTTAAGCGTGCGGTTGACCTATCAGCCGAAAAATATTGTTCCGCTTCAATTATGTTTGGTGCGGCCGGCGTTGCCATGAGCCATAGCTACGAAATTCAATAGAGTATTGTATTTAGACAAAAAAAAGGGAGCCTAGGGTAGGCTCCCGATAAATTCTTTGGATGATTCGCAAAGAGGGGTTTGGGTAGAGAGGGCTAGTAGTTAGCTAACTCTCTATGGCGCGCACTGTAATGTCGGGCATGATATTAATCCAATGCATTTAACGCATGTAAGCCATTACTTTTTGTTATGGCCTTTGTGTAGGCAAAAAAAAAGGACCCTGGGAGGGTCCTAAAAAAATCCTTTAGCAAGGATTAAGAGGGGTTTGTTACAAATCGCATTCTTTGGCATTTTAATTGTTAACTTTTTAATTTGCCTTTGATTTAACGGTATGACTCTTGCGGTAAATCTTCTAAATCTTTAAAGCTAATCATTCATAGCTTTATGGTTGATACTATATGTCGCTTCATGCCATAATTCTAATGCATTGTTTGCATTAAGATTATGCGTTTTGGTAATAACCATGGAAAACGGTGATGAATCTTCAAAAACTATCTCGACTTGATTTAAATTTATTGGTTTCGCTGCAGGCGCTTTTAGAAGAAAAGAGCGTCACCAAAGCTGCTGAGCGACTATTTATTACTCAACCTGCTATGAGCCGCGTTCTACAGCGTCTAAGGGACCAGTTAGATGATCCACTATTTACCAGAACCGGCAATGAATTAGTACCAACCCCAAGGGCTAGGGAGCTTCAAATTCGCTTGCCCAGTTTGTTAGATACAGTACTTGAAATGGTTAGCGAGGGTGAATTTGATCCGGCCACCTATGTTGGCGAAATCAATATTGCAGTACCAGAATTTGTGGCAATCTCGTTGGTTTCTGAGTTAACCCGAGTAATAACTCAGCATGCGCCTAATGTTATCCTATCCATCTCAAGTGAAACCGACTCTGTTGAAGGCGAGTTAGCTGAAGGCGTATTGGATTTTGCAATTGATGTTGAGCGCGGAGTCAGTGAGGATATTTCCTCTAAGCGATTAGCTATTTTTACGCCATCGATCTGGATGCGAGAAGGACACCCTCTAGCCAATCACACTGAGGTTACCCTTGATGAAATTTTAGAGTACCCCTTTGTGCAATATTACTTGCTGATTGCAAAACGCGTCAGTGCAAGAACCGATGCGCGCTTTGATAAGGCACTCAGAGATTTAGGCAGAAAGCGTAAAAAGGCATTAGTGACAAACCAGTTAATGACAGCAATGGAAACAGTATGCGGTACCGACTGCCTTATGGTTGCGGCCAAATATGGCATGGCCTTAGATCGTGAGATGTATCGAATTGTGCGAAAACGTTATCCTGCGGGGCTTCCCCATGTTGGCACTATTCCAATGGCGCTGTTACAGCACAATAGAACCGCAAG
>CATAJQ010000008.1 GCA_949487135.1 Cellvibrionales bacterium UBA7375
AGAAGCTGGGTGGTTAGGCGTGTGCTTTCTGGAATAAAATAAGCCTCGTCGGCAAAGCGTTTAATAGCCTTGTGAGTGATCGTTTCAGCCCGCAACAGGTGGTTGGCCTTGCGCACATGAAAGATACCAATAATATTATTGATATCGCCAGAATAAACCGGTTGCCTGGTATATTCACATGAGAGAATCTGTTCCATCAAAATTTCAATATCATCTTCAAGGTCGAGACCGCTGACTTCATTGCGCGGGATCATAATATCCTCAACGGTCATATTGTCGAGGTCGAGAATAGCGCGCAACATGCCCTGATTACTGTTGGAGATTTTATGACCAGACAGATCTACAAGGGATTTTAGCTCTTCGGAATCAAGACTATCATCCCGATTTTTATTCGGATCAAAACCCAAAATTCCAATAAAAGTATTGGTTAGTTTATTGATTGACCAAACGATAGGGGTAAGTAGCTGTAATAGCGGTTTTAGAATATGGCTAGCTTTAAAGGCAAACCATTCAGGGTTTTGCGCAGCGATAGTTTTTGGCGTGACCTCAGAAAATACTAGAACCAATATAGTCAGTGTAGCGGTTGCAACCCAGGGAGCGGCTGCTTCGCCAACATAATAGATGGCTAGCATATTGGCAATAATTGCCGCCAGAATATTAACCGCATTATTGCCGATTAGAATCAAGCCAATCAGACGATCGGGCATGCTTAATAATTTCGCCGCGCGTCTTGCCCCCGCGCTTTTCTTGCGTTGATGACGAAGTCGGTACGGATTGAGTGACATCATACTTGTTTCTGATCCGGAAAAAAATGCGGACAGAACTAGCAGTGTCAGTAGGATGCACCAAAGGATCAGTGGGTGGGAGCCTTCCAAAAAGTATCAGCCTCTATGTTTTAGCGGGATGTATGTTGAATGAGATTTTTCAAATTAGCAACCACATACATTTAGTTCAAGATAAATTCGATAACAAATTTACTGCCTAAGTAGCCCAGTAGAATTGCCGAAAAGCCAATCCAAGTCCAATTGATGGCACGCTGCCCGCGCCAGCCATAATGATGCCGACCGAAAATAAGCACCGCATAAACCAGCCAAGCAACAATGCTAAAGGTCACCTTGTGGATTAATTGTTGGGCAAAAAAGTCGTCATAAACGTAGAATCCAGTTATCAATGAGGCAGTCAATAGGATTTCACCCACCCAAATGAGCTTGAAAAGAAACTTTTCCATAGTCTCAAGCGCAGGTAGGGTTCGCATTAGCCGGTTTTGATGTTTATGCTTAAGTTGCCAATTTTGATACCCCACCAGGAGCGCCTGAAGAGCCGCAATCGCTAAAAAGCTATAGGCTAAAATAGAGGTAAGTATATGTGCTTGAAGACTGTAGGGGATTACGGCAGTTGATTTAGTGCTAGAGCTGATGAGTGCCAATACCAGCGTGACTACAGAAATAGGCAAAAGCGCCAAATAAAGGCTATGGATAGGCTCTTTAAGTCCACTTAGAAAAACTAGGCTATTAATAACCAGTGCCAAAAGTGACAGTATTTTCAGTAGGCTGAGATCTAGTCCGCCGTCGTAAAGCAGTAAGCCAAAGCTGGCAAACCCGTGAAGGATAATAGCCAGTCCGGTAAATATTTGGATTACAGGAGTTTTTAGTCGTACCCTGTTAGATAGTTCTAGTACATAGGCAGTCCACCCCAAGAGATAGAGTGCAATTGCGCTTGAGCCAAATATAAAGGTGGTCATGTTTTAATCCGCATTTAATAGGCATTAAGTTTGGCATATTAACCGCTACAGGTGAAGTCTACAGGCAAATTACTG
>CATAJQ010000009.1 GCA_949487135.1 Cellvibrionales bacterium UBA7375
TCAAGTCCGGCCCCGGGCACCATTTCTTTATTCTATTAATTGCTTAGCCTCATTCATGCCGCCGGCATTAACAGCATTGGTATACCCTAACTTCTGCATTATCTTTAGGGCCTTACCAGAACGATTGCCGCTTCTACAATATAGGTAAACCGGCTGCCCTTTATCTTTAATCAACGATTCAATACCATTTTCAAAGGAATCAAGAGGTAAGTGGACGGCTTTGGTTATATGACCTGAGTCCCATTCACTTTGTGTCCTAACATCTATAATCATTTTAGATTTTCCTTCTGCCCATAAGTATCCCGAGAAAAGAACGGCTAGCATGAGTACAAATTTGAAATTCTTAATATTCACAATGGTTGCCTCCAATTTGCGCAAAATAATCTTTGAATACAAAGCTACGACCTTATTAAAGCCTAGGGGCATCTTCGGTGAGAAAAACCTTTGCGCTTACAGACTGATAACTCACTGTCTATTCCTTTGTCGCCCTGTTGTTGCATCCATGCAGTTAAATTGCTTTTTAGACTGGTTATTTCTTTTTGATACTGAGGTTTATTATAGATATTTACCTGCTCAAAAGGGTCGTTAACAATATCATACAATTCGAATTCTGGACGTTTAAGATAGCCCGAATAATTTTCTTGGCCATATTTTTTTTCTAATACAAGTTCCTGTTTAAACCAGTCCCCTTTAGTCAAAATATTGGAAAAATTGTTTTTAGGCATTAAGTTATGAATAAGCTTAAGTCTTTTAGTGCGAACGGACCTTATGGGGTAGGGCCCACCTTCATGGATATTAAAGCTAGTTTGAACACCATAAACATGTTCTTTATGGTCCTTTTGTTGGCCAGTTAAAACGGATTTAAAGCTTTTTCCATCCAAACTTTTTGGCACTGTGTTACTCACCAAATCGGTTAGTGTTGGAACGACATCAACATATTCGATCATAGCGTTGCTTACCGTGCCTGATTTTATATTATTTGGCCAGCGAATAATAAACGCTGTTTTTAGACCGTTATCGTAGTTAGTCCATTTGGCAAATGGAAAGGCGCTACCTTGTTCACTGGTAAAAATAAAGATTGTGTCCTTTTGGATGCCGAGTTTTTCAATTTCAGTTTCAAGTAAACCGACTTCACGATCTAGGTCAGTTACTTCAGCAAGATATTGTGAAAGTTTCTCACGTAGTGCGGGAGTGTCATTTAAGAATTCTGGTATCTGTAATTTATCCACTGGGTATTGAGTTGTATCACCCCGAGTCCATGGAGTATGGGGGTTTGCAGATGCAACAATTAGGAAAAAAGGCTGAGCCTTGTTTCTGGCGATAAATCTTCGTGTACTTTGGATGCCAAAAGAAGATTCTCCATCAGCCTTTTTATTGGCTTTTCCTACTCTTTCAAAAGGAAATGATTTCCCTGGGAAAACATGTCCTTTGCCGGCCAAGCCAACACGATAACCCAGATCTCTAAAGTAATGGGCAGCACTTTTCACCCCATCATAAACACGCGTATGGTTGCCATAGGCGCCATTACGTATTGGGTAAATGCCTGTATATAGTTGTTGGCGGGTCACTCCACACATAGCGGTTGAAGTGAACGATTGTGTAAAAAGCATGCCTTCACTTGCTAGCTTATCTATATTAGGCGTAATGGCATTTTTAGGGACGTAGTCAAATAATTGATGGTAAGCGCCAATATCAAACCAGTTCATGTCGTCGGCAAGAACAAGGATAATATTAGGAGATTTATTCGCAGTTGCGGGATCTGCTAGCAAGCTGTTGTATGGGGTGAATATGGCAATCCAAAAAAAGAGAATGGCCAATTTTTTTGAAAGTTGATTCATACTCTTACTCATGATCAGGCAAATATTATTAATATTGTATTCAAGCTAATTTCCTTCTTTAGCGGCTGTTGACCCTCGCGTAATAATTTCAGTGCTAAGTAGTTCATTACTTGGGTTGTAATCTTTTTCTGCGCGGCATTGTTCAATCAATATTCTTACAGCTGTGGCGGCCATATCTTTAATCGGTTGTCGCACAGTGGTTAATTGCGGCCATACAACAGTGGCTACCATGCTGTCATCAAAACCAGCAATGGAGAGATCACCTGGAACTGAAAGCCCGGCTTTATGAGCCGCAGCAATCAATCCCGCTGCCATTTCATCATTGCTAGCAAAAATGGCTGTTGGTCGTTTTTCTTGATTAAGGAGTTGCTCCCCTGCAATTAGAGCAGATTTATATTCAAAATTACCTTCTAGAACAAACTCATTTGGTACTGCCAGTCTGGCATCTTTCATTGCTGCGTAAAAGCCCGCAAGCCTGCGTCTTGTTGTAGCAGTGCCTTTTCGCCCCGTGACAAATCCAATTGATTTATGTCCCAGTGTAATGAGTTTGTTAGTCATATTTTTTGCTGCATCATGGTCATTTATTTCAACACGAAGGCCAAGTTCATCTGAAATACTGGGCGAAATTCGAACAAAGGGTTTTCCCGCTGAAATAAGAGTTTTCAGGATTGAAGGTTCATCACAGAGTGGGGGAGGTAATATCATGCCGTCCAAATTAGATTGGATTAAAAGGTTATTAATGTCTTCTATGATGGAAGGGGATGAAAGATTTACGGGCTCAACAATAAGGTGGTAGCCGTCTTTTCTGGCTTGTTCTAAGGCACCTTGTAATAATTCGACAATATAGCTTGCATTTGGGTTGTCAAATACAAGTCCTATGACATAAGACTTTGAGCCAACAGCAGCCCTCGGAGCAACACTGGGTCGATAGTTAAGTATTTTTATTGCGTCTTCGACGGCAGCTCTAGTTTTAGGGCTAACCTTAGATTCCTTTCTAACTACCCGCGAGGCGGTTTTTATGGAGACCTTAGCAAGTTTTGCAATATCGCTGAGTGTTGATTTACTTTGAACCATTTATTCCTCTATGTTTTCTATATGCAATGGCACGTAAAGCTCATGCAATAGTGTCAATCGTGCCTATTATGCAGATAACTCCAGTAAATAGAAAATTTAATAATTAATACTAGTAGCAGACTCCATAGTTTAAAAAGAGCCGTTAGAAATTATTGTTTGATTGTTTGATGCGTTATTGTGCTAGATAGGTCACTTCACCGTTATTGTTATGTAGACACCACGCTATAAAACTATATCTATGCAGTATTTCCCTTGATGATGACAATATTATCATTATAATCTAATAACAAAATTTTTAATAGTTGATTCCCATTGTCTAAAATTTTCCCCAAAGCAATTTCTTTTCTTATTTTGTCTGTATATCTATATAGTTTTGGTGCCCATTCGGATACGGAAAAGTCAGCACAAGCGGGATCAAAGCCGAATATTCTATTTATTTCTTTTGATGATTTGCGTCCTGATATTGGCAGTTATGGGCATCCAGTTGCGCAAACGCCCAATATAGATAGTTTTTCTCAATCTGCTTTGTTATTTGAGCAGGCCTATACCCAGCAAGCGGTATGTGGGCCCTCAAGAGCGGCATTGTTTACTGGGTTAAGACCATCTTCAACTGGTATCAAGAGGCTTGATCAGACGGTTTCTGGAACTTTACCCAGCGTAATAACAATGAATAAAATATTTAAACAGAATGGATACGAGACTTTGTCTGTAGGAAAAATTTATCACCATTTTGATGATGATGCTGATGGATGGTCCAAGCCGCCTTTTGATACGATTTATGATTTTAGACAAGATCGCAAAAAGCGCGGTTTACCTAAGGGGCCTCCTTATGCTGTCTGGCTTTCTGATGAGCTATTACCTGATGCTAAGAATGTTGCCCATGCTGTAAATGAGCTAGACCGACTTAGTCAGCAGGACGATCCTTTCTTTCTTGCAGTAGGTTTGCATCGCCCTCATTTGCCATTTAGGGCGCCAAAAAAATATTGGGATCAATATGATCCCGCCGAGGTGCCTGCCCCAAAAACAACCCAACAACAACTGGGTGCGCCAGATTGGGCGGTAGTGGCTTGGGAAATCTGGAATTATGACAATTTACCACCCAAGCCAGGCCCTATGCCAAAGGCTGAGGCAGATAAGCTACGACATGGTTATCTTGCAGCTATTTCTTTCGCCGATGATTTGGTAGGGCAGTTGCTAGAAAAAATAGCGACCCTAGGCTTGAATGAAAATACAGTTGTGGTGATATGGGGCGACCATGGTTTCAAGTTAGGAGATCATGGCGGCTGGTCTAAGCATTCAAACGTAGAGCTTGATATTCATATTCCACTCATTATTCGTGTTCCCGGAATTAGTAGGGCTGGGTCACGTACAAAGGCGCTTGTGGAGACAGTGGATATTTATCCTACGCTTCTTGATATTGCAGGTCTTGATCAACCCCATAACTTAGAGGGAGTTTCTTTACGACCGCTAATGGATCAACCCGATCGACCATGGAAGGAGGCGATATTTGCACAATTCCCTCGCTACGCTAAAAATCAGTTATTGATGGGTGAAACTGTTAGAACTGATCGTTTTCGATATACCGCTTGGGTTGGAGCTCGAAGTGGAGAGATGGTAGCTCAAGAGCTTTATGATCATGAAAAAGACTCTATTGAATCAACCAACCTAGCTGAAAACAGTCATTACAAAAGTGAACTCATGCGTCATGAAGCTATAAGAAAAAACGGTTGGCAGAAGATTCATAAAAAATTAAATAAACGTATTTCTCAAAAAATAAACTAACTACTCAATATAAAAAAAGGAAACTATGATGAAAAAAACACAAATTAGCTTTGCGTGTCTGTTGCTTCTGCCATTGTGCAGTTTTGCGGATTCGGATTGGAAAGCTTTTGATAAAGATAAGGATAATGCGCTAAGTATAATCGAATTTGCTAACTACAAATCGGACCAATACGCTGAATTAGATATGAATGGTGACGACAAATGGACGAGATCAGAGTATGTTAAAGGTTTGAGGGATATGAAAGGCATCGACCCACATTGGCTTCGAGAAAAATTTAAGCGATTTGATAAAGATGGCAATCGAGTTTTATCAATTGACGAAGCAGAGGCCGAAATTGCCAAAAACTTTAAATGGCTTGATAAGGACAAAAGCAACAAAATTACCCCTAAAGAGATGCCTAAAAGATTCTAAATTTTAGCGTTAATTCTAAAAAGGAGTTTTGCAATGACAATATTGTCATTGCAGTTAAAGCGTGTTACATTTGCGCGCTAAAAAATGCTGTATTCTGGGGTTGTGGCTATTGGATAGTCTTTTCTGCAGAGCGTGTCTGATTAAATTAAATTCCCAAGATAGGAATTTCTTGGGTTTTTAGTTAGCGACGCTAGAAACGAGAATTGCCTAAATAAACTAATATCTGCTGTTAAAGCAGGAGACATGTAATGAAGAGCAAAATAACAAGGTTTTATCTAACAACAATGGCAGCATTTTTTCTTTTAGGGGGCAGTGCAGCAGCTCTATCAGCAGAAGATAAAAAGAATAATAAAACTGCAGATGAATCAATTGAAGAAGTTATTGTAACGGGCATTCGTGCAAGTCTTGAGTCTGCGCTGGAAGCCAAGCGTGCCTTAGCCAACTTAACTGAAGTAATTAATGCTGATGATATTGGTAAACTCCCAGACGAAAATATTGCAGAGGTTTTGGAAAACATTCCAGGTGTGCAAATTGATCGATCGGGCGGTATTGGTTCCAGTGTTTCGGTGCGTGGTAGCACTCAAAACCGTGTCGAAATAAATGGTAGAAGCACTACACCCTCAAAAAGTGCTCGCGGCGGTATAAGCTTCTCTGATTTACCGTCAACACTAGTACGTTCGCTTAATGTGGTCAAAGTACCTACAGCCGATATGGTTGAAGGATCGCTTGGTGGAACCATTAATGTAAAGACCTACCGAGGTCTTAAACTTAAAAAGCCCCTGCGTGTTGTTCGCGCTGTGTCTGAATATGCGGAAAATGCGGATAAGTGGAATGAAAACTTTTCGGCAACATTTGGCAATAGGTTTGCAACAAGTAGAGGTGATGTGGGTGCCATTTTGAATTTATCCTATTTTGATAAATTTGTTCGTGAGGACCAATTACGTGTTTCTCCAGGCGTTCGTCAATCCACACAAAGTAATCTTGATTTTGATGATGACGGAATCAATGACCCCTATTATAAACCTGGGTTTAGTGATCTTGAATATGGTCTGCAAAATAGAATTAATTCGGCTTTTTCTGGTTCTCTTGAATGGCAGGTAGAAAATAACTTAAAACTTTATGCTGAAGGCTCCTATACTGACTTAAAACAACAAAGCTTGAAGCAGTCTGCGTTTATTGGATTACCGGGGTCTAATGGTGAGTTAGATGATCCAAATTTAACAATTGATTCGTTTAACCAAGTTGAAGTTGCCGGATTTAAGGTACCGATGCTCAATTCTGGCATTATTGGTGGTGGAATATTAGCTAATGGCGATCAGGACGGCGTTCAAATCAAATCCAATAATAAAGCGGGAAATCGTGATACTCAGTCATATGTCGCAGCGCTTGGTGGTGAATGGGATTCAGACAAATTCAATATTGTAGCTGAATTAAGTGCTGCCGGTTCTAAATCGACGGAACAGGCGTTTGTAACAAGCTTACAATTTAATGATCCCAATCATGCAAATTTTCATAGCGCAAATGCAAGATATCGGGTGCCGTTTTATTACTCACTCGAAGGTGATGTTTTGGCCTATGGCCCATATGCTGACGCTGTAAGTAGCGAGCAGCTTCTAGATCCGGCTTATTGGTCTATGTTCATAACCAAGGATCAGGATTTCTTTTATGATAATAGAGAGGCTGCGCAAAAAATCGACTCTACATGGTTCCTTGATCATGATAGTTGGACTTCAATAAAAGCTGGAGTTCGTTTTACTCAGCGTTCAAGCGACCGTTCTCGTCAGTCCCAACTAACACAAAAGTGGCCTGGATTTTCAGGAACAGATCTAGAAAGTTACCTATTGGCCACGCCAGGGGATTTTTTTAGCTTTAATAGCAATGGAAGCTATCTCGATGACTTTCTAACCCTAGATCCAGAGAAGGTTGCTAGTCAGCGCGATGAACTGCGCGAACTATTCTTATTGGATGAAAATGGGGTTATAGATCCGTTGCAAGGTTTCGGGGTTGAGGAGGATACAGCAGCGGTATATATTCGAGGCGACTTTAACACGACTCTATTTGGAATACCTGCTCGAGGCAATATTGGCTATCGTCGAGTGGATACTGATCAAGATGCTAACGGGAGTGAGATATTACCCGACGGAACGCTTTTAAATGAGCAAAAATCGCAAAACTATACCACTGAATTAGAGAGCGCCAGTTTAGTTTTGGCGCCAAAAGAAAAAATTCAAATCAGATTGGGTTTTGCTGAAATTTTACGCCGCCCAGATTTTAGTGATCTCTCACCAACAGTCCAATATCCATTAAATGTCGGTCAAGCAGTCAATGTTGGTAATTCAGAGCTTAAGCCGACGCGGGCAGAGCAATATGATGCCACGCTAGAATATTATTTCAGAAAGGGTAGTGTCGCTAGTTTGGGTTTGTACAAAAAAAATCTAAAAGGCGTCATTGGAAGGAACCCTGAAGCGAAATATATTTGTAATCCTCGTCTTGATCCCGAGGAGGGTTCAGATGACAACCCTATCTGTGTTACCGATAGTGGCGATGAGGGTTTATTAGTTCCTAGAAATTCACCGGTAAATCTAGAGGGAGGCAGCATTGAGGGGGTTGAACTCTCATTCTTGCATTATTTCCGCAATATACCGAAGCCGTTTAGAGGCTTAGGTATTATTGCAAATTACGCCTATCAAAAAGGCAGTCGAAAACAAGTATTTAATATGCCAGCATTTTTGAGGACTGATGGTAACATACCAGTGTTTCCTCTAAACTTTGTCCGCTTGTCTGAGAATTCATACAACTTTACAGTTTTTTATGAAAGGCACCGTTTGAATGCTCGCTTAAGATATACCTATCGAGATAATTTTTTAGTGTCTGAGTCAGTTGATATAGCAAATATGCAACCTCTCTACACAGATGATAGAGGTCAGCTAAATGGTTCTTTGTCCTATAAGATTAATAAGACGTTTACTGCCACATTAAGTGGCGTTAATTTGCTTAAATCACGAAAAACGAATCCTGGTGTATTCCCCAATGGGCCTATTGCTAGAATGTCAGATTCTGATCGAAGGATTTCGTTGGGCTTCAGAGCGAAATTCTAAGATGCTTTTTGAATCGCAATCTTTCTTAAGGACTTTTGTTATCGGCGCAATGCTCGCTTTACCCGCGCTGGGGATTTGCAAGCCGGTAGACTATTTTGTCAGTTCCTCGGAGGGAAAAGATAAAAATAACGGTCTGTCTGAAAAAAGTCCTTGGGCCTCACTAAAAAGGGTGCAAAAGCAAAAGTTACAACCAGGTGATACGGTTCACTTTAAGTCAGGTGATCTATTTAAAGGACAGCTTGTGGTCGATGAGTCTGGAAATGCAGACTATCCCATTCACTATACAGCCTATGGTGATGGTGATTTGCCAGTCATTGATGGCGCTACTGCAATCAGAGGTGCTTATCTTGCTACTATTCTTGTAGTCGACCAAGACCAACTCGAGTTTAGTAAGCTAAATATAAGGAACTTTAGAAAAAAATCACGAAATTCTGTATCTGACTATGATGCTTACGGCATTCTTGTCAAAAATACAGGAAAGCGGAACTTACGTGGATACAACCTTCACGATCTTGTGGTTGAAGAGATTTTCCCAGTAAGAGCTAGGGCAACCAATACAACGTCGGGTGAAAAATCTTTTAATAAGACATCGGTTTCAGGCATTCGCTTTGAGACCCTTCCTAGTTCGTCTAAAGACCGTGCTTTTAATACCGGCGATATTTTTATTCATGATAATTTCTTGCGTTATTCAGCGCGCTTCGGAATTGCGATTCGTCATCGAGCGTCAAAAGTTGAGGGTGTTGCTGGCATGCCATCTAATTATGATACCAATTTACGCATTATAAATAACCGCTGTGAAGATACCGGTGGAAGTTGTGTGTTGATGAGTGGCGTGATGAATGGTCTTCTGGAGAAAAACAGTTTTATTCGTTCTGGTGCCATGGTTGAGCCTACATTGTCTGTAAATCGGGGGAGTGGCGCTTGGTTCTTTGGTAGCAAAAATATTGTTGCTCAACGCAATTTTTCTTATGGCTCTCGTGGTCATAATGACTCTGCAGGAATACACGTAGATTATGGCAATGAAAATATTTTGGTGCAGTATAACTTTACCCTTAAAAATGAGGGGTATGGCACCGAAATACTGGGAAAAAATAAGAATATTATTTGGCGACATAATATTAGTGTCCATGATGGAACTCGTCTAACTGGAGTTGAGCGTCCAGAGGGTGGTAAAAGTACGCATCCAGGTAGGACGATTCAAGTCAGTAATTTCTCAGTGCCCAAACGAATTAAATCTGAAGGCATTTTTATTTATAACAACACCTATGTTATTGCAGGTGATTCAGAGCCAAAAATTAGGCTTATGGGTAAGGATATGCATCTGTGGAATAATGTTTTTGTGGTTGAAGATGGGGGTGTGTTGGGAAAAAACCTTAAGTCTGGATGGTCACGAAAAAAGGACTTGGATATGAGGGGTAATGTTTTTTCTGGGAATATCTCACAGAACTTTATAGATGCTGATTTAAGCTCAACCCTTGCGGAAATTAAATTTGAAGGAAAAACAGACAGTCCCTCAACCTATGCAGTCAATCCTTCTGTGATTAAAAGTAGTCATCAATTGAAAATAAACCACCCTGGGTTTTCTGCTGCTGGAAAAGGGATATTCAAACATATCACTGAAAAGCCAGAATTTGATATTTTTGGTAATTCTTTGGATGCGAAGATTGCCTCTTATGGTGCGGGATATTAATACTATGAATAACAAGTTTGTAACCATGACCACTTTAGAAATTCCTGCTAATCTTTTTCACAGGCTTACCTTGAAATCATTTCTGTTACTCAGTCTAATATTTATGGGTGTTAATGCATGCGCAACAAAGTCAACTAATAGTAACGGTTACGCTCCAAATGACAGTTCAAAACCACCGAACTTTATCGTCATTTTAGCCGATGACTTAGGTTGGAGTAGCCTGTCAGTTTCGATGGATAAAAACTATCCAAACGCTAAAAGTGACTACCATAAAACGCCCAATATTGACGCCATTATAGAAGGTGGTCTTCGTTTTTCCAGTGGTTATGCTGCTGCCCCCGTTTGTTCGCCAACGCGCTATAGCATTCAGTTTGGTAAATCTCCTGCGCGCTTAAAACGCACCAGAGTTTTGGGTAAGAGTCATATTGATCATAATCAGGTTGGTATCCCCCAAGTACTAAAATCGATCGATAAGTCTTATCGTGCCGCCCATATAGGTAAGTGGCATATCGATAAAGACCCATCGACTTATGGTTATGATGTTCATGATGGCATTACTAAAAACAAAGCGGGTGATTTTGATAATAACAACACTCAGTGGCATGGCTATGCTGATGAGGATCCAAAACGAGTCAATTCAATGACTAAGCGCGCTGTAGAATTTATGCGTGAATCGGTTGAGCGAGAACAACCCTTTTTTCTTCAGCTCTCACATTATGCTGTGCACTCAAATATTGTATATAGCGATACATCTTATGCTGAAGTAGGAAAGCGCCAAAAAGGTCAGTTGCATAAAAACCAGGGTTATGCGGCTATGTTAGAGGATATGGATTTATCCATTGGCTCTTTACTTGAAGCCTACAGTGAACTTGATCTTGCCAAAGATACTTATATTATTTTCCTTTCAGATAATGGTGGGATGCCAGTGCTCCCAATGCAAGTCAATAGAGGTAAACCCTATCGTGCAGGTCTAAACTCGCCGCTTCTTCGTGGGAAATGGGATCTTACTGAGGGTGGTATTCGGGTTCCCTTTGCTATTTCAGGGCCTGCAATTAAAGCGGGTGAGCAAAGTGATACACCGGTTATGAGTTATGATATTTTACCTACCATAGCTGAGCTCGCTGGATCGCAGAAGGGGTTGCCTAAAAACCTTGATGGGGTAAGTTTCACGCCGTTATTTGAAGATCATAAAGCAGATTTGGATCGTCCTTTTGATGGCCTTGTATTCCATTTTCCACATTACAACAGGGTAGGGATGAATGAACCTCATTCTGCTATTCGATATGAAAACTTTAAGTTAATCCATTTTCCAGCCTCTGGCCGCAATTTACTCTTTGATCTAGTAAAGGATCCGGGTGAGCGTGTTGATCTATCCGAAAAGATGCCAAAAATGGTTGAATCATTGAATATAAAGTTAGATACCTACCTTACATCAGTTGATGCCGAGCTACCTGAAGACGCCGGTAGTTGGAAGAGAGTAGGTAAAAATGGAAAAGTGAGAACCAAATTTTTTAAACGCTATGACCGCATTTTACAGAACCAATAAAGCACACATAGTTAATAGATAACTTAAACAAGAATTTTAATTTTATGAAAAATGTATTTTCCCTAACAATAGTAACAATTGGGCTTCTGACGTCGGTTGCTTCTCAGGCTTTAGAGCCCTATAAGAATTCCGATCTTTCTGATGAGGCTCGTGTTGACGATTTGCTGTCAAGAATGACACTGATCGAAAAAGTTGGTCAAATGTCGCAGTTTGTCGGTCCTGAGCACATAGCTCGTTCAGAAAAAAATATGACCATTGAAGAAATGCAGGCGGGAGACACCTTTGGTATTTACCCTAATTTACATTCTTCGCAAATCCCCGATGTGATTAAAAAGGGGAGGGTAGGCTCGTTCTTGCATGTTAAAAACCCTGAAGAAGCCAATTTTCTTCAGAAATATGCGCTTCAGAGTCGCCTAGGAATTCCGCTGTTAATAGGTATTGATGCAATTCATGGGAATGGATTAGTAAAAGGGGCCACAATATACCCATCACCAATCACCATGGCCAGCAGTTGGAATCTTGACCTTGTTGAACAAGCCAGTATTGAAACGGCAAAAGAAGTGAGGGTAAACGGCGCTCATTGGGCATTTACCCCAAATATTGATATTGCACGAGATGCTCGTTGGGGTAGGGTTGGCGAGACCTTTGGTGAAGATAAATTCCTTGTGTCTGAAATGGGTGTTGCTGTGATTAATGGCTTGCAGCAGGGTGATTTTTCTAGTGATGCCAGTGTGCTTTCAACGGCAAAGCATTTTGTTGCTGGAAGTGATCCAGTCAATGGCTTAAATTTATCGCCTATGGATGTATCCATACGTTCCTTGCGTGAAGACTATTTCCCGCCTTTTAAGCGCGCAATCGAAGCAGGTGCTTTCACCTTAATGGCGGCACATAACGAAGTTAATGGTGTTCCGGCACATGGCAATCGCTTTTTACTTACTGAAGTGCTGCGAGATGAATGGGATTTTCAAGGTTTTGTGGTGAGTGACTGGTTAGATGTTGAGCGATTAAAAACCTATCATCGAACAGCGCCAACCTTTAAAGAAGCGGTTTATCAAAGTGTTGATGCTGGCATGGATATGCATATGCATGGGCCGAAGTTTTTGAGGCCTCTTGTAAGGCTGGTTAGACAAGGTCGAATTTCTGAGTCAAGAATTGATGCTGCAGTGCGGCCTATACTGCTGGCTAAATTTCGCTTAGGGCTGTTTGAGAACCCTTTGGTTGATATACAAGATGCTAAAAAACTGATGTTCAATGACGAGCACAAGCAAACTGCACTTGAGCTTGCAAGGCAGGGTATCGTGTTACTTAAAAACGCGGGCAATATTCTTCCTTTACCTGCTGGAAAACATATTTTTGTTACTGGGCCCAATGCCGACAATCACTCAATTATGGGCGACTGGGTGCTCCCTCAGCCTGAGAAAAACATAATAACCATGGTTGAAGGTTTAAGAGAAGTAGCCATAGGGTCAACTAAGATCGATTATTTTGATTTAGAAGGCAGTGTAAAAAGTATTCAGTCAAAACAGATTGCTAAAGCAGCGAAAAGGGCTAAATCGGCTGATGTCGCTATTGTGGTAGTAGGTAGCAATCCTTTGAGGTATGACAGAAAGGGTAAAACATCTGGTGAAAATGTCGCTCGTAGTTCCATAGGGCTATTTGGACAACAGTTAGAATTGGTACAGGCTATTCAAGCATCTGGCACACCAACCATTGTTGTTTTTGTGAATGGTCGACCTCTTGCTGAGCCATGGATTGTTGAAAATGTGGATGCGCTGATTGAAGCATGGGAACCTGGTGCGATGGGTGGCCAAGCGCTAGCGGAAATTGTGTTTGGAGAGGTTAATCCCAGCGGCAAATTACCCATCACTGTTCCCTACAGTGTTGGGCATATGCAGGCCATTTATAATCATAAGCCCAGTGCTCTTGTCAGAAAATATGCAGATGCACCAACGCATAATCTTTATGAGTTCGGTTATGGTTTAAGTTATTCTCAGTTTGAATATAGTGATGTTAGGTTATCCAATTCTAAGATTGCGCAAAACGAGTCAACAAAGCTTTTTGTAACAGTCAAAAATATGGGCCAGTATGCGGGTGATGAGGTCGTTCAGCTGTATATTAGAGATAAGTTTTCTCAAGTAACAAGACCTGTGAAAGAGCTGAAAGGGTTTCAGCGTGTATCTTTAAAACCAGGAGAAGAGCGCGCCATAGATTTTGAGATTACCCCAGATATGCTTGCCTATTATAATTTGCAGATGAATTGGGTTGTTGAGCCTGGTGATTTTAAAATTATGGTCGGTGGCTCGTCTCGAAATAAAGATTTAAAGTCGGTGAGACTTAAAGTTAAAAACAACTAAAAATTAAATACTTATCTAGTTATCAATACTAATTGTGAGTTACTAATAAACAGGAAGAAACAAGACATGCAAATATTCTGCTCTAAACATAAAATTTGGTCCAAATTAACAAAGTTTTTATTAGTCGTTGCTTGTGCTAATTCACTGTTTTTTGCCGCTGCTGCTACAGCTGCCAAAGAGCCATTAAATGTGATTTATATTCTTACCGACGATCAGCGATATGATGCGTTGGGTTTTATGAATCCTGAAGTTGTTACTCCGCATATGGACCAGCTTGCTAAGAGAGGCGTTCACTTTAAAAATAGCTTTGTGACCACCGCGCTTTGCTCGCCAAGTCGAGCCTCTATTTTAACCGGACAATATATGCATACTCACGGTGTAGTTGATAACAATAAGCCTGCCAAGAAAGGAACGGTTTACTTCCCAAGTTATTTGCAGCAAGTTGGGTATGAAACTGCATTCTTTGGTAAATGGCATATGGGTGGGCATCATGACGACCCTCAACCCGGATTTGATCATTGGCTTAGTTTTGCCGGTCAGGGTGATTATTATCCTGTACGTAAATATGGTGGCGGTTTTAGTCGTTTTAATATCAATGGTAAGCGTGTCAGACAAAAAGGCTACATAACAGATGAACTGACAGATTACACGTTGCAGTGGCTATCTTCTGAGCGTGATAATAAAAAACCATTTTTTGTGTATCTGTCACATAAAGCAGTTCATGCCAATTTTGATCCAGCCAAACGCCATAAAGATCAGTACAGTGATGTTGAGATTAAGGTGCCTGCCAGTCAGGCCAATACAGCAGAAAATTACAAAGGCAAGCCGATGTGGGTCAAAAATCAGCGCAATAGTTGGCATGGCGTAGATTTTCCTTACCACAGCGATCTAAATGTAACCGAATATAAGCGGCAGTATAATCGAGCGCTGTCAGCCGTGGATGATAGTCTTGGTAGGATAACTGCATGGTTAAAAGCCAATAACCTTGACCACAATACAGCAGTGATTCTTATGGGTGACAATGGCTTTTTATTTGGTGAGCATGGGTTGATTGATAAGCGAAATGCCTATGAGGAATCGATGCGTGTTCCGCTAGTAGCATATATTCCGGGAGCCAAACAAAATTATGTGGTTGAAGAGATGGCAGCTAACATTGATATAGCGCCAACTATACTAGATATTGCTGGCATCAAAGAGCAACCACCCCAATTTGTTGGTGCAAGCCTGCTGCCATTGGCAAAGGGTGAGTTAGTTGAAGAATGGCGCGATAATTTACTCTATGAATATTATTGGGAATTTAACTTTCCCCATACACCAACCACACTAGCCATTCGCTCGGATGATTATAAATTAATCCAGTATCATGGAGTCTGGGATACGGATGAGCTTTTTGATCTAAAAAATGATCCTCAAGAAATGAATAATCTGATTGATGATCCTCGTTATTTGAAAGTTAAGGTTGAGTTGCGTAAAGCTCTCTTTGCGAGTCTAGCAGAGGATGGTGAGCATTCTGTTCCCTACACCAAGAAGTATAGTCGCGGCGCTGTTTTACGACATGGTGAGCGCTCTAAGGCAGCCGAATTTCCAGATGATTGGTTGCGCAGTGGCGATGAAAATGACCTTAGAAGGTTTTTCACGCCAGATGATAGGCAGTTAAAGCGGGGTAATAACTAGTAGGGTCTTTTGATTAGACGTCTAGTGGATTGAATCGATGAGCTCACTAATAAGATTCACGTTGGTAATTATAATTACTATTTTTACTGTTGCATGCAGTAAAAATAGTGAGCCTTTAGTGTGTTTGCCGGATATAGAAATCAATGCTACTAGACATATTAAAGGTGGTAAGTTCAGTTTTGGTGATGATCGCTACTATGCCAATGAAAAACCCATTCAAAAGATAGAAGTTAAAGATTTTAATATTGATCTCACAGAAGTCACAAATCGGCAGTATCAAGCCTTTGTTGAAGCTACTGGTTATGTCACTGCTGCAGAGCGGGGTTTATCCGAAAAAGAATTCCCTGATATTCCGGCAGAATTTCGTGTGCCTGGTTCAATGGTATTTGTTTCTCCCGATTCTAGTAAAAACAGTTCCCCTGCCTGGTGGCAATTTGTCCCTGGTGCTAATTGGAGGCATCCCTTAGGGCCAAGTAGCTCGATCAAAGGTAAGGAAACATTCCCCGTGGTTCAAGTGACTTATAAGGACGCCATAGCCTATGCAAATTGGATTGGTAGAAGATTGCCAACTGAGGCAGAGTGGGAATTTGCATCCAGAGGCGGGCTTGAAGGGGCATCTTATTCATGGGGCGAGGAGCCGCCACACCAGGGTAAATCAAAAGCCAATACCTGGCAGGGACATTTCCCATTCACAAATATAAACGAAGACGGATTTATTGGCTCTTCCCCTGTGGGTTGTTTTCCTGCAAACGGATATGGTTTGTTCGATATGACGGGGAATGTTTGGGAGTGGACTAATAGTGCCTATGGCCCCGATCATATGAGAGGTTATGGTGCAAAGGGTTACGATCCTCAGCAGCCGGGAGTAGAGGTAAAAACTCTCAAGGGGGGGTCTTTTCTTTGCTCTGACAACTACTGCCAACGTTTTCGTCCTGCATCTAGGCAGGCGCAGGATGTTACTCTGGCTTCGTCACATATAGGCTTTAGAACGGTAAAGTAGTTTTTACAGTAATATTGGCTGTTTCCATAAGTTAAAAAGCAAAACAGCCGCGCTCACAAAATAGATTAATTGGATCAATGTTTTTATATAAAAATTTGACAATATTGTCATGCAGAGAAAAAGGTGTTATGTTATTGTTAGTAGACGTGGGGTGTAATAAATAAAGTATTTTAATAAAAAAATTGGGTAAAAATATCATGTGCTATATAACTTCAAATTTTAAAAATTTCCTCTTAAATTCAGCTCAAATTATTAGTTCTTTTGCAAAGGTAGTTTTTGCAACTGTTCTCTTAGGATCGTTCAGTATTTCTGCTCAAGCATCTACAACTATAGGTGAGAGTTCTAGTTTCGCTGCAGGACCTAACGACACATGGGTTAAGGTTATTACATTAACTACTGTTGCTGATGGTGCTGATAGTCAGGGTGACCAGACATTGTCAATGAATGTCACTGCGCTACCTGATGGCGGAGTCTTCTACAGAGTTTACAAGACAACTGCGAACTACATGGACTCCTTTGGCAATGCTGTAGCGCTATCACTTGGCGCTAACGACATCAGTGTTGGTGGTGTATTTTTCGATAGAGCCGTTAAGATTCAATTTTCCAGTGCTGATGTGGCATATGATTCCCTTTCTGTTAATGGCGCTTCTCTTTACACAGCGCCGCCAGCTGGTGAACCGCCTGCTGGAATCACAATAGATGAAAATTCCAGTTTCGCTGAAGGACCTAACGACACATGGGTCAAGGTTATTACTCTAGCGCTTGCTTCTGATGGACCCTCCAGTCAAGGTTCTCAGACATTATCAATGAATGTGACTGAACTTCCTGACGGTGGTGCGAACTACAGAGTTTATAAGACTACCGCGAATGGCTCCGACTTCTTTGGTAATGCTGTAGCCTTAACATTAGGTGCCAATGACATCACAGTTGACGGTGTTGCATTTGATAGAGCTGTTAAGATTCAATTTTCTAGTGCTGATGTTCGCTTTGATACCATCTCCGTTAATGGTGATCAACTTTATCCGGTAGTTTCAGAAAATCCAGATAACGTAATTTCAGTTGCCGATAGTCAAGCATTTTCTGTCGGTCCAAATGAAACATGGGTTAAGCTTATTACCTTAGCTCTCGCCTCTGATGGGGACTCTAGCCAAGGTGCACAAACATTATCGATGAATATCATTGGATTACCTGCTGATGGTGCAGAATACAGAGTTTACAAGACAACTGCGAACGGCTCCGACTTCTTTGGCAATCCTGTTGCCCTAACATTAGGTGCCAACAATATCACGATTGGTGGTGTAGCTTTTGATAGAACCGTTAAGATTCAGTTATCTAGCTCAGAGATAACATTTGATGCTCTTTCTGTTAATGAAAATCAGCTTCATCCATCAACTACTTTAGGGGTTACGTTGGGTGAAAGTGATGCTTTTTACGATAAAGACCATGCAACTTGGGTTAAGGTCATTGATCTAGCTCTTGTTGCTGATGGCGTCTCTAGTCAAGGTGCTCAGTCGTTATCAATGAATGTAACTGAACTTCCTGAAGGCGGTGCAGATTACAGAGTCTATAAGACAACTGCTAATGGTTCTGACTTTTTTGGGAATGCTGTTGCCTTAACGTTAGGTGAGAACAATATCACTGTTGGTGGTGTAGCATTTGATAGAACTGTTAAGCTTCAATTTTCTAGTGCTGATATAAGATTTGATGCCCTCTTAGTTAATGGTGGTCAGCTTTATCCATTAGATCCATCTTTCGGTACTAACGAAGTTAGTATTACGGAAGCCTTTGGTTACACAGTTATCAGTGAAGATGGTAGTACGTTTACCTTCCCAGCGAGTGCACAGGCTTGGGGTGGTTTTGCCAACATGAACACTGATCTATATCCATTGCGATTCACTGAAGACGGTAGCATTACCTTTAATGGTTCTGTTGCTGA
>CATAJQ010000010.1 GCA_949487135.1 Cellvibrionales bacterium UBA7375
GCGTTGACAACAATGGCGACGTCGCGATGATTTTTTGCCGCAGAACGCACCATGGTGGGTCCGCCAATATCGATATTTTCAATGGCTGTTGGCAGGTCACAATTAGGATCAGCCACAGTAGCGGCAAAGGGATAGAGATTGACTACCACCATATCAATCGCTTTAATGCCATGCTCATCCATCACCTTCTCATCGGTGCCGCGACGCCCTAAGATACCGCCATGAACCTTGGGGTGTAGTGTTTTTACGCGGCCATCCATCATTTCTGGAAACTCGGTGTATTGAGACACCTCAACAACGTCAATTCCCTGCTCTTTAAGTAATTTAAAGGTACCGCCAGTGGATAGTATCTCTACTCCCTGGTCGTTAAGTGTTCGGGCAAATTCAACAATGCCAGTTTTATCTGACACACTAATTAGGGCGCGGGAAACTTTTCTTAATTCGCTCATTTAATCCTCGGATATTTAAAGAAGGTTGTACTGTTTTAATTTTTTGCGCAACGTACCGCGATTTAAACCTAGCAGTGCGGCGGTTTTACTCTGATTATTTCGGGTATATTTCATTGCGGCTTCAAGTAGCGGCGGCTCGACCTCGGCCATAACAATGGCGTAAAGCTCCTTGGTATCTTGGCCATCTAAATCACGGAAATACTGCTGCATAGCGTCAGCAACGTGGTCGCGCAATGATTGTTGTTGGGGTATGTCTGTGATCAGCTCATCAAAACTGTCGTTGGAATCAAATTCTGAGGTCATGCAGCTTGCTCCTGAGATGGGTATTTCGAGAAAAATTCAGAAAGCTGTTGCTGCTGCTGCAATCGAGTCTCGTGTTGATTAAAGATTTTAGTAAAGGCTTTGCCGTCGTCTAGCCAGCGGCTATACCAGCCGATATGTTTTCTAGAAATGCGCACACCGCCCACTTCACCGTAAAATTCATGCAGATCAGCAAGGTGTTTAGTCATTACCTTACCCACCTCCTCCAGCGAGGGTTCTGCAAGTAGCTCACCATGTTCAAGATAGTGATTAATCTGATTAAATATCCACGGATTACCCTGCGCGCCGCGGCCAATCATCACTGCGCTGGCGCCGGTTTTTTTAAGGACAGTTTGCGCCTGTGCCGCCGAGGTAATATCGCCATTAGCAAATACTGGAATAGAAATAGTATCGACCACCTCGGCAATACTGTCATACTCCACTTCGCCAACAAAGCGGCAGGCCTTGGTGCGGCCATGAACAGCCAGCGCCTGAATTCCAGACTGCTCGGCAATTTTGGCAATTTCACTGGCGTTGCGATTTTGACGATCCCAGCCGGTGCGAATCTTTAAGGTCACCGGCACCTCGACCGCATTCACTACCGCAGACAGAATGCGTGCAACCAGTTCTGGGTCTCTCAACAGCGCAGAGCCGGCCGCACGCTTACAGACTTTTTTGGCCGGACAGCCCATATTGATATCAATAATTTCTGCGCCCTGTGCCACATTAAATTGCGCGGCTTCAGCCATCATTTGCGGGTCATAGCCGGCAATTTGAACTGATCGGGGTGAGGGTTCATCGCCAAATTGAATACGTAAGCGAGATTTTCGCGTCGACCAGGTCGTTGGGTCAGAGGCGACCATTTCAGATACGACTAACCCAGCACCCATTTCTCGACACAGCTGTCGAAAGGGCAGGTCAGTCACTCCAGCCATTGGGGCTAGAACGGTTTTACCATTAATGTGATAGGGGCCAATAGTAAACAAATAAGTATCTTCGTTAAAAATGGGTTTAACAGTTTAATTAAAAACCAAAATCCATTTGGCAGGGCTGCAATCATACTCCTAACCGAGTTGATTAAAAAGTGATCAATAAAAAAGTTTTTCTTAAAACCTTATTTTTTTAAGCGGCTAGCACCTGATCTACTCCATCAATAAAATACATAACAAAAAAATCTCAAAATATACTGCTAGAATAAAAAAGTAGGTTGTTATTGTGAGGCCTGCGATTTTTTAGCTGATAGCTGAGCCCAATTATCTTCGATAGTTGAAGGGGTAAACACAAATTGATCTGTATAGGCTGCAGACACCTGATCGACCTGATGACTGAGAATGCCCGAAAGGCACAGTAGGCCTTGGTTAAGCGTAAGGTCACTAATTTGGCCTGCCAAATCTATTAGTGGTTTAGCGAGAATATTGGCCAGCATGATATCGGCTTTGGCTTCGGTTGGAATTTGTTGCGGAAGCAGGGTAACCAATCGATTATCTTCAATACCATTGCGTTGGGTATTGTCGCGACTGGCCAATAAGGCTTGAGGATCATTATCTATGGCCCAGACTTTGTCAGCACCCAGTAATAATGCAGCAATGCCCAAAATACCTGAACCACAGCCAAAATCGATAACCGTTTTGCCCTTAAGCGACTGTTTTTCTAGCCAGTTAAGGCACAGCATAGTGGTGGGGTGACTGCCGGTACCAAATGCCAAACCTGGATCAAGGCGCAAATTAACTGCATCTGGCTCAGGAGCCTCTATCCAGCTAGGGCATATCCACAGTCGACCATCACTACAGGCAATGGGTTTAAAGTGTTTTTTCCACTCTTGAGACCAGTCTTTATCTTCGACCAGTTGCCAAGATGCTTGTAGGGCAAACGGCAGGCAGGCTTGTATTTGTTGTTCTGTGGTTGGGGTATCAATAGAGGCGGAAAAAAGCGCTGTTAGGATACAGTTATCCCACAGCGGGGTCTCACCCACGCCGGGCTCTAAAATAGGTTGGTCTGCAGCATCTTGCAAGGTAACAGAAACAGCCCCAGCATCCAGAACAGCATCTTCAATTTGTTCGGTTTGCTGGGGTGTGACTTTAATATTTAGCAGTATCCACTGGCTTGAAACCATAGTAAGCACTCACTTATGTAATTGATGCCCTATGGCTTAAACTCATTATAGTCCGAGTTTTTTCTCCAAATAATGGATATTAACGCCGCCTTTTTTGAATTCTTCATCGCGTACCAGATCGGCATGCAAATCAATATTGGTTTTAATGCCATCGATCATCATTTCGTCCAACGCATTGCGCATGCGTGATAAGGCAGAATTGCGATCGCGACCATAGGTGATGACCTTGCCAATCATTGAATCATAATTAGGTGGCACGCTATAACCATTGTAAATATGCGAATCAACTCTTACGCCATTGCCGCCGGGTGCGTGATAGGCGACAATTTTGCCGGGCTGGGGTAGGAAGGAAACTGGGTCTTCAGCATTTATGCGGCATTCAAAAGAGTGACCGCGAAAGACAATATCTTCCTGTTTAATGCTTAGGGGTTGACCGCTGGCAATGGTTAATTGCTCTTTAATAATATCAACGCCAGTAATCATTTCTGATACCGGATGCTCTACCTGAACGCGAGTGTTCATTTCGATAAAGTAGTAGTTGCCGTCCTCATAAAGAAATTCAAAAGTTCCGGCGCCTCGGTAATTCATTTGAATACAGGCTTCAACACAGCTTGCGAACACAGCCTGCCTCGCTTCTTCTGGTATTCCCGGTGCAGGCGCTTCTTCGATCACTTTTTGGTGGCGACGTTGCAATGAGCAGTCGCGATCACCAAGATGAATAGCATTTCCCTGGCCATCGGAAAGTACCTGAACCTCAACATGACGTGGATTTTGCAGGAACTTTTCCATGTAAACCGTGCCATCACCAAAGGCAGCTGCTGCCTCTGTTTTTGTGATAGCTACTGAATTAACTAAGCTCTCTTCGTCTTCAACCACACGCATGCCGCGACCACCACCACCGGCAGCTGCCTTAACAATCACTGGGTAGCCAATACGTTGTGCCGTAGCACGCAATTCATCGGGGTCTTCTGAGAGCGGGCCATCAGAGCCGGGAACCGTTGGTACGCCAGCTATTTTCATCGCTTTAATAGCGGCAACTTTATCGCCCATGGTGCGAATAGTATCTGCTTTGGGGCCAATAAATGTGAAGCCACTATCTTCAACCTGCTCGGCGAAGTCAGCATTTTCAGCTAAAAAGCCATAGCCTGGGTGAACCGCTTGTGCGCCCGTAACTTCCATGGCGCTGATAATAGCGGGAACATTGAGGTAGCTTTGCGGCGATGGGTTAGGTCCAATACAGACTGCCTGATCAGCAAGCTTTACATGTTTAAGCTCGGCATCGATTTTGGAGTGAACAGCCACTGTTTGAATGCCAAGCTCCTTACAGGCGCGAAGAATTCTCAGGGCAATTTCGCCACGGTTGGCGATAAGCACTTTATCCAGCATATTGCAGTTCCTAGAGGCGATTAAACAATGGTAACTATAGGTTGGTCGAACTCAACGGCTTCGCCATCTTCGACCAAAATGGCACCAATGGTACCGGCTTTGTCGGCTTCAATTTGATTCATCATTTTCATTGCTTCGATAATACAGATTACATCACCTGCAGCGACCGTTTGGCCGACAGAGACAAATGCCGGTGATCCCGGAGCAGGTGAAGCATAAAATGTACCGACCATAGGTGACTTAACAGCATGTCCGGCTGGCTCTTCAGTTGTCGGCGCAGCAGCTTCAGTTGCCGCTACTGGCGCAGGGGCTGCAGCTACAGGTACAGGGGCTGGAGCAGGTGCAGCGGCATAGGTAACAGCGGTGCCGCCACGGCTGATGCGTACTGACTCATCGCCTTCATTAATTTCTAATTCATTAATATTAGACTGCTCTAATAATTCAATTAATTTTTTTACTTTTCGAATATCCATCCTGCGCTCTCAATAGTTAGGAGTTAGTTTTTAGTTTAGTAACCACTGCCTGTAAGGCAAGGCTGTAGCTATTTGCGCCGAATCCACAAACAACGCCATCGGCAATATCAGAAAAATAGGAGTGACGACGAAATTCCTCTCTCGCATGGACATTGGAGAGATGAACTTCAATAAAAGGTATTGCCACGCCTAAAAGTGCATCCCGAATAGCGACACTGGTGTGTGTAAATGCACCGGGATTGAAAATTATATAGTCAACGCCCTCTTGCTTAGCGTCGTGAATGCGTTGAATTAGGTCATGTTCAGCATTGCTCTGAAAGCAACTTGTACTATGGCCTGCATCACTTGCGGCGTCGGTTAGTTGCTGATTAATTTGCTCTAGGGTTTCGAGGCCATACTTTTCAGGCTCGCGGGTGCCAAGCAGGTTGAGATTAGGGCCGTTTAGAATAAGTATTGTTGACATAAATCCCCAAGCGATAGGTCAATTTGGAGCCTAGTCTGCACTAAAAATAGCAGACTGTCTATATTTTCTAACAAATTTCAGAACTTAAGCGAAGTTAGGGGAAAATATCCGTATTTAACGACACATTTAATGCACTTATAGATTTTATTCAACAATTTCTGTGTTATTGCAACATTTTAAAGGCAATATTTACGAAAATAGGCCTAAAAACCGTTAAAATACGCAAAAATCTTTAAATGTGTCGATAAAGTTATCAATCTTTCCATATAAGGTTAATTGATCAAATTATAATAAAAGCATTTTTAAGCTATATTAAAGGGATTTTAGCCTATATTTGTTGAATTTTAGCGAATTTTAGCCACTTAATGGACGAAATTGTCGCCTATTTTATCAAAAGGAAAGCAATTAAGCGGCTAAGTTGCGACAAATTCATTTAAGTGGATGGCTTAATAGACTAAATGTCGCTAAAATCTGCTAACTTTCAGTTTGCACGCTCTAGGGCGTCAATCAAGCTAGTTTTAGTTAAAAGTTGCGGTAAAATTTCCGCCGGACCTGAGCCTTTGGGAAAGACCAGATATAGAGGCACGCCATTGCGATTATACTGATTGAGTAACTGGGTGATCTGCGGGTCTTTATGGGTCCAGTCTCCCTTAAGATAGGTGATGTTGTTGCCCTCTAAAGCCTTGTAAAAGGCGTCTCCCATTGCAATTCGTTCATTGACTAGGCAGGTAATACACCAGTCGGCTGACAAATTGATAAATACCGCCTCGCCGGATTGGCGAAGTGCCGCTAAGCGTTTGGATGAATAGTCTTGCCATTTCGACGGGTCATTGCCCTCGAGCTTGAAGCTTGGGTAGGCAATAGCTACAACAAACAGACCGGCGGAGAGAACTTTGGTCAGGCTGTGTGAGTGGTTGCGGCCAGCTAATTGCCATAACCATATTGCCATCACCATTAAAATTAGACCCACGCAGATTGCTATAACAATGTCTACGCCTGTTTGTCGGCCGACAACCCACAGCAACCATATGGCGGTAAGGTACATTGGAAAGGCTAAAAATTGTTTTAGATTGTCCATCCATTGACCAGGTCTAGGGAGTTTTTGAGTTAGTGATGGCACTAGGGTCAGCAGTACAAAAGGCAGCGCCATTCCCAAGCCCAGAAAAGCAAAAACCAATAGCGCAACCGCGCTGGTTTGTGAAATAGCAAAGCCTAAAGCAGGCCCCATAAAGGGCGCGGTACAGGGGCTGGCGACGGTGGTGGCAAGCACCCCAGTCATAAATGAGGAGCGAAGGCCATTGTTGGTGCTTGATGACTGTCCAATAGACATCAGGCCAGAAAATAACTGCATATATCCGGAAAGGCTGAGACCTAACAGCATAAATAAATAGACTAAAAATAGAACAAAGCCGGGGGACTGTAGTTGGAAGCCCCAGCCAATTGCCTCTCCACCAGCTCTTAGGGAAAGCATGGTCGCGGCTATAATAACAAAGCTGCCAACCACTCCAGCGGTATAGGCTAGACCATGCCGCTGTCTATCAATGGTTGTCTGGTGCTGTTGAGTAAAACTCAATACCTTTATTGATAAAACCGGAAACACGCAAGGCATCAAATTGAGGATTAACCCGCCGGCCATGGCAAACAGTAGGATAAGCCAAAGAGGCGTTGACGCTATATTGTCTGTTGCAGCTGTTTTTGTTGCCCTGTTGCTTGCTTCGTTGACAATAGCAGTGCCAGTGGTGAGATCAATATCAATAACTTGCTTGCGCGGTGGGTAACAGAGACCGGCATCGGCACAACCCTGAGATTCTAGCTGAATCTGAAACTGTGGATTATCGCTAGTAAAAGGAACTTCAAAACGGGTTTGTGCGTAATAAACCACGACATCAGCTTCAAAATACTCATCCCATTTTAGGATCCCATCGGGGAAATTTGGGGCGCCCAACTGGGTTGAGTTTGAGCTAGAATTGAGTTTAAAGCCCTTGCGATAGAGATAGTAGCCATCGGCTATGGTCCAATTGAGGCTTAAGCGTTGATTTTCGATCAATGCTTTTACCTGAAAGGCTTGCTGGACCGGTAAAAACTCAGGGGCGCTAGACTGTAGCTGATTATTAGACTGAGGCGCTAACGAAAAGCCGCCGGCTGCTGAAGTGGCAGTTAACGATGTCGAATAAGATGAAGACGCTACAAGTAGTGTCATCATTAACAGGGCTTTAAGCAATTGCTTCATCAATGTTGCCTTTAATATGCCAAAACATAATAACTATTTACGCTACTTTAACATTTTTGCCTTACTTAAGTGATAAACTAATTTGAGATTGAGCAAATTTAAATTGAGGAATGCCATGAAAAAATTACCCTTAACCTTAGCTTTTGTATTTTCAGCCTATTGCTCCATGCACAGCATGGCAGGGCATCACCAAAAAGGCACAATTGAGGTCGATATGCCCTATGTTCGCGCACCAGTGCCGGGTCACAGTATGACTGCAGCTTTTTTAACCCTCAATAATGTCAGCGAAAAAAATTGTCGCCTAACCTCTGCGAGTTCGAGTTATGCCAAAAAAATAGAATTTCATACGCATATCCACCAAGATGGAATGATGAAAATGCGTCCCGTAGATACTATTGACGCTGTTGCAGGCTCAAGTATTACCTTTAAGCCCGGTGGGCTTCATTTGATGTTGTTTGGTATCAAACACGGGGATATTCCTTCCGCTGAAATTACTATCAACACGGATAAATGCGGCGATATTAGTTTTACCGCGCCAATCAAATCAATTAAATCTAAACCAGCAGAGGCAATGCATCATTAATGCAGTGGTTAATAAACGGGTTTAATCAATGTTGGCAGACGGCTTCAGATTTACTATCTAAAGGAGCCAAAACAGTGAGTCATGGTTCCCTTAAATTCAGAATCATAGTGATCAGTTTGAGCTGCACCTTGATGGTATTGATTTTACTTGGATGGTATTGGAGCCAGGAACCAAAATCTTTCGCCATTAAGGGTGCGGCTACTGCTGATATGCCATTGATCACAGGGGTTACTACCACCGAGACTCTAATCAGGGTCGTTGATACTGTTTTAAATAAGCCGGGCGGCTATCTGGCCAATGATGTTATGCCACCAAGCCTATGGTTAGATAATTTACCCAATTGGGAATTTGGCGTGTTGGTGCAAGTAAGGGATCTCAGCAAAGCAATGCGCGAAGCCTTTAGTCGGTCCCAATCTCAGTCCACCGAAGACGCTGATTTGTCACTGGCGGAGCCGCGTTTTAATGTAGATCATCAAAGTTGGGCTGTACCATGGCCGGAAATTGAATATGCCGACGGTCGAGACTATCTGCAATCCTATAAATTGCGCTTAATGGATGAGGATAATTACAATGCACAATTTTATGCCCGCGCAGATAATTTGCGTTATTGGTTGGGTACGGTAGAAACCAGATTGGGCAGCTTATCTCAGCGGCTATCGGCTAGCGTAGGACAAAAGCGTATTAATACTGATCTTTCTGGTGCCGCTGGGGCCTCGCAATCTACTCGCGCCCCGACGGAGCTAATGGTCAAAACCAGTTGGCTAAAGATTGATGATGTTTTTTATCAGGCGCGCGGTTCCGCCTGGGCTTTACTGCACTTTTTAAAGGCGATCGAACTCGACTTTGCCGATGTATTGTTACGAAAAAATGCAGTTACCAGTGTTCAGCAAATCATTCGTGAATTGGAGATGACACAGCAGCCGGTTAGCAGTCCGATTATTGCCAATGGTGAGGGTTTTGGGCTGATTGCCAATCACTCACTGGTAATGGCGTCCTATATCAGTCGCGCCAATGCTGCGATTATTGATTTACGCGAGCTACTATCCAAGGGATAAACACCAGCAATTAAGCGACCTTAAGTTAGTTGCCTATATGCCCTGAATCTTCGAGGCATTCTTTTTGAGATCTTATATCGTCTGGGTTGCCCGCTGATTTATTATGACTGCTGTGATTTGGATCGCACCAATAGCGCAGATATTCTAATTCTTTTTCGGGGTCAAACTTGCCGCTGGCATGCTCTTCATAGAAAGAGCAGGCATTGGCTAAAATAATAATAGATGCTGGGAATAAGAAATATTTCATAGATGTTTAAACTCCTTTTTAAACAGTGAAATTTAGCGGTTGGGATAATGGGTCTTAATACCTTCCTGTGTTGCTAAAAATAGAATGTCAGCCGGTTTTAGGGCAAACAGGCCATTGGTTACCACACCAGTAATCTGATTGATCGTACCCTCTAGATCACAGGCTGAGACCATGGGGTAAAGATGGTGCACATCGAGAATAATATTGCCGTTATCGGTTATAACCCCTTCTCTCCATACTGGGTCGCCGCCCAACTTAACCAACTCGCGTGCTACATGACTGCGCGCCATAGGAATCACTTCAACTGGCAGTGGAAAAGTACCCAGTGAATCTACCCATTTGCTTTCATCGCCAATGCAAACAAATTCTTTTGCTACAGCAGTCACAATTTTCTCTCTTGTAAGTGCTGCGCCGCCGCCTTTAATTAGTTCAAGTTGAGGATTGGTTTCATCGGCACCATCAATATAAATCGTTATCTCGTCAACCTGATTTAAATCGAATACTTGAATGCCATGAGAGCGCAGGCGTTCCGCTGAGCCCTCGGAGCTTGCCACGGTGCCATTAAACAGATGTTTATGCTCGGCAATTTGATCGATAAAGCAATTAGCTGTAGAGCCGGTGCCAATGCCAACGATACTGTCATCGTCAATTTTTGTCAGGCAGTATTCTACTGCTGCCTGAGCAACAGCTTGTTTAAGTTGATTTTGATCCACGGATAACCTCAATAAGCTAATATTTTTGTTGGATTTATATTAACATGACGTCTTAGCTAAATCATATTGGAAATGCCATGCCGCTAAATTATGTGCAAAAAATTCAAGATGCTGAGATTTATGATCTTGCAATAATAACCCCTGTGGATGAAGCGCCCCTGCTTTCACAGCGTTTAAATAACCAAGTATTGTTAAAGCGCGAAGATTTACAGCCGGTGTTTTCGTTTAAATTGCGCGGCGCTTACAACAAGTTATTAAACCTGTCTCAACAGCAGTTAGATATCGGTGTAGTGGCGGCCTCGGCTGGTAACCATGCACAGGGCTTAGCGCTGGCATCTAAAAAGCTGGGTATTAATGCAACTATTGTGATGCCGCGCACTACCCCGCGTATCAAAGTAGATGCGGTGCGCTCAAGAGGCGCTGAAGTCGTATTGGTTGGCGATAGCTATGATGAGGCTGCAGCTCATGCCACAGAGTTGGTTGAAGCTAAAGGCCTGACCTATATTCATCCATTTGATGATCCTGATGTGATTGCCGGTCAGGGCACTATTGGCAAAGAAATACTTGATCAGCTACCCAATCAGCTTGATGCGATCTTTATTGCTGTGGGCGGCGGTGGTCTTTGCGCAGGTATTGCGGCCTATGTAAAACAATTGCGTCCGGAAATAAAAATTATTGCGGTTGAATCGGATGATGCGGCCTGTCTTGATGCGGCTATAAAAGCGGGCGAACGAGTAATACTAGATCAGGTTGGAATCTTTGCCGATGGCACTGCAGTCGCTCAAATAGGTAAGGAAACTTTTCGCCTATTAAAGGATTTGGTCGATGAGGTAATTACCGTCACAACGGATGAAATTTGCGCCGCGATAAAAGATGTGTATAACGATACTCGCGCCATTTGTGAGCCCTCTGGCGCACTGGGTACAGCAGGATTGAAAAAATACGTTGAAAAACATGGGGTGGAAAACCAAACCCTACTGTCCGTTCAGTGTGGGGCCAATATTGATTTTGATCGCTTGCGCTATATTTCCGAGCGCACCCAGATTGGTGAAAAGCGCGAAGCAGTACTTGCGGTATCTATCGATGAAAAGCCGGGTAGCTTTCAGACCTTCTGTAGCACCTTGGGTCGACATGGCATCTCAGAATTTAACTATAGATATAACGATGACAAGCTGGCGCATATTTTTGTCGGCGTGCAGGTCAATGGCGATGCTGACCGACATGATTTGATTGCCGAGTTACAAAGCAAGGGTTACCAGTTATCCGATTTAACCGATAACGAAATGGCTAAATTGCATATTCGTCATATGGTGGGTGGTCGTGCGGTAGAAGTGGCTGAAGAACAGGTATTTCGCTTTGAATTCCCCGAGCGTCCGGGGGCGTTATTGAACTTCCTCGCGCAATTGGGTGGGCGTTTTAATATCTCTATGTTTCATTATCGCAATCATGGCTCGGCATTTGGGCGCGTACTGGTTGGCTTACAGGTCAACCAACAAGATCGTTCAGAATTAAAACAATTTTTGGATAACTTGGGCTACAGATACGCCGATGAAACCGATAACCCAGCCTATCAGTTTTTCCTAAGCTAGTTTTAGCTAGTGGGGGTGATCATTTCTTTTTCAGTAATTATATGATCGACCAGTATATCCCATGGCTCAGGGCTAATGCCTTTAATCTCTTGAAAGCTATGGGCCAGACCTACTAGGCGCGGAGCGGGGTACTGACCACACGCCTTAAACGCTAGAGTGCGATCATAAAACCCAGCGCCCATGCCCAGTCGATTCCCTTGGCGGTCAAACCCAACTAGTGGCATTAATAGCAAATCTAAACTCCAGGGCATAGCAAGCCTTGAGCTTTTTATACTCGGCTCTAAGATGCCAAAACGATTGCAAGCTAGCTGAGTATTTTGTTTAAAGTGAGCAAAGTGCAGTCGATTTATTTTTAGTGGGTGAATAACCGGAAGAAAACACTGTTTTTTTGATTTGCGGCAGATATCTACAATTGCTGAGGGGTCAATTTCGCCATCATTGGACAGATAAATACCCACGCGTTTGGCTCGCAGAAAAAAAGGCTGTGTAGTTAGGATAGAGGTGATTTTTTCAGACAGTAAGAATTGCTGTTCAGCGGAAAGAGATCTTCGCTGACTGCGTAACTGCTTGCGAATGTTAGCACCGGCCATAGGAATTAGTCTTGTGCGAAATCTTATGCAAAAAAATAACCCAAAGTGCCGCTGTCAACGTGGCCTTGAACCGAAAAGTTCAAGGGGGCGACCCTCGCAACAAATCAGGCGGTCCGACTAGCGGTATAGCACAACATCGTTGTCAAAGAGTTGCCAAAAAAATAGTATCGGCTCAGGGACTTCTTGACTGGCAAACACTTCAGGGGAGTTACAGTATACTAAAGCTGTTATGGATATAGCTTGTTTTTGTGGTAACTTTTTTAGACTTTCGGGTCAGAAATTTTAGTTGGTAAGTTCAAACAGGGCTGAATCAATTTTCGAATTCATAGTTTGCAGTACATCTGAGGCAAAAGAATTTTGCTCAGCCGACTGTTCCGTTTGAATAAGGTCATGGGCTAGATTTAGCGCCGCCATTACCGCAATTCGCTCGAGGCCAATAATTTGTGAGCCGCTGCGAATTTCTTCCATCTTTTCATTTAATAGTTCTGCTGAGCGCTCGAGTGCTTCTCGCTCTTCTGGTGGACAGTTAACCTGATACTCTTTACCGAGAATATGAATTTTTAGCGAAACACTAGACATAATAATTACTCCGCACTGAGGCTGCGCAGGCGATCAATCATATCTTTGATTTTCTTGCGCGCCATTTCATTTTGCTCGAGCAGTGTTCCTCTTTCGCCCACTAGGCCAGCCTCGCGCTCGCGCAATGTAGCGTTTTCGCGCTTTAGCTGCTGACAGGTAGCGATCAGTTGATCGAGCTTTTGTTCAAATTCTTCCGTATTACTCATTGATTTAGCTTAATTCTCTAGCAATTTTGATAGAATGGTAACTATAGGCATTGCAGCCAGTCGGGTCAATTCAGACTTTCAATCTCAGCGACTTATCTTGGGCGCGAATAACCTATAAATGGTAAGATACCCTAAATATTTATGAGGTGACACAGTGACATTTGAGCAGTTAGAAGATCTTTTTTATCAGTTAAAAATACAAGCCAGTTCTTCTGGGTTTCATGGATTCCTTTGTGGGCGGCTTAGCTGTGGTGCGGTACAAATGGAAGACTTAGTCAATAGCTCAACGGCATGGATGGGCTTAGAGGGAGAGACTGCTGAAGGGGCATCGAGTAATCTTGAAAGTTTTTATGAAGCAACCTTAAGTGACCTTCAGGATATTAGCTTTCTATTTCAACCCCTGTTGCCAGATGACGAGCTCCCTCTGGCGGAACGACTTATTTCGCTTGGCGATTGGTGCACCAATTATCTCTCTGGATTAGGTGAAGGTATGGGCGCTGAATTTGAGGTATCAGAAGATGGTAAAGAGGCGCTGCAAGATATTGCCGCCATTGGTCAAATTTCGACTGATCTCAATGCTGATGATGAAGCAGAGGAAGATGGTGAAAAGGACTATCTTGAGCTTGTGGAATATATCCGCATCGCCGTCCAGCTTATTTTTTCAGATTTAGACCCCATGGAAAAAGCTAAGCCTGAAGCTACTATTCATTAGGGTTGTCTTTAGCCGAACTAACTATGATTTCAAACAAAGAGTACGCCGCTAGACGTAAAGATCTTATGTCGATGATGGGACATAACAGCATCGCCATAATAGCGGCTGCCCCCGAGAGATTGCGCTCTAAAGATACCTATTATCCCTACAAGCAAAGTACCAATCTAAGTTATCTATGTGGCTTTGCCGAACCCAGTGCGGTTATGGTGCTTCTGCCCAACCGAGCTCAGGGTGAATTTATCCTTTTTTGCAGAGATAAAGATCCCTTGCGTGAGACTTGGGACGGCCATCGCATGGGACTCTTAGAGGCCAAAAATAAGTTGGGCGCTCAAGATGCATTTCCGATTGATGATATCGAAGATATTTTACCGGGACTATTAGAAGATAAAGACCATGTCTACTATTCTCCCGGCAAGAATAAAGCCTTTGATGGCCGCTTAATGCACTGGGTTGATGAGGTGTGCAACAATAGAACTATTGAGGGCAATTCAACCTGTGAATTTGTCGACTTAGATCACCTGCTGGGCGAATTGCGACTGATTAAATCAGCCGCTGAAATAAAACTGATGCGCAAAGCTGCAGATATTTCGGCGCAGGCGCACTGTCGGGCAATGAGACAGTGTAGCGTCGGGCAAAAAGAATATCAGTTGCAAGCAGAAATTGAACATGAATTTATGATGGCCGGTGCTACGGGTCCGGCCTATACCAGTATTGTCGGCAGCGGCACAAATGCCTGCGTACTGCACTATATTGAAAATCGTGCAACGTTAAAATCTGGCGATCTGGTATTAATTGATGCCGGTTGTGAATATCACAATTATGCGGCGGATATTACCCGCACCTTTCCGGTCAATGGCACCTTTAGCAAGGCGCAGGCGGCACTATATGACCTAGTGTTAGCCGCTCAAGAGGCTGCTATTAAAACCATTGCCCCCGGGGTAACTTTTGATCAAGCCAATAAAGCAGCTATTGCTGTAATTACCCAGGGGTTGGTTGAGTTAGGTATACTCAAGGGTGAAGTAGAGGCTTTAGTTGCCGACGGCGCCTATCGGGATTTTTATATGCATAGCGTTAGCCACTGGCTCGGTATGGACGTACATGATGTGGGAGATTATAAGGTCGATAATCACTGGCGCGTCTATGAAGCGGGCATGTTGCTAACCATAGAGCCCGGCATCTATATAGCGGCAGATAACGCTGCGGTTGATAAGCAATGGCGCGGCATAGGCATTCGTATTGAGGATGATATTCTGGTGACTAAAAAGGGCTATGAAATCCTGACGGACGGCGTGCCCAAGCAACGCGATCAAATAGAGAAATTAATGGCATGATTCCCTTAGCTGACAGTAATCATCAATTCGATATCACCATTGTTGGCGGTGGTATGGTCGGTCTTAGTCTGGCGTTGTTACTCGCTGCGCAAAGTCGATGGAAAGTTTTAGTGCTTGAGTCTAAAGCTATCAGTGCTGAGGGGGCGCCTCAATACAGTGCCAGTTTTGATGCTCGTTCAACGGCATTATCATGGAGTAGCCGCTGTATTTTTCAGAAAATGGGTATTTGGCAAAAAATTTCACAGCATGCTCAAGATATTTCATCGATTCATGTCAGTGATCGCGGTCATTTTGGTATGACGCGACTTGAAGCAGAAGAAGCCGGCGTCGATGCCCTCGGCTATGTGGTAGAAAATAGCTGGTTGGGCGCAGTATTAATGCAACAGGTTTCCGAGGCCAATATCTGCTTAAAAGGTGATACAGCGATCAATGCCATCACCCCCAAAGCCGATTCAATGCAACTTGAAATAGACATTGAAGGCCAACAGCAGCAAATTGATAGCAAATTATTGGTGGTGGCTGATGGGGCTGATTCAGCCTGTGGCAAAATGCTTGGCATTAATCAGCATAGTAAAGCCTATAACCACAGTGCCATTATTGCCAATATCAGTCTAGATCAGGCGCATAATAAAGTAGCCTATGAACGCTTTACTGATCAGGGCCCTATGGCATTATTGCCGCTCAAAGATTTTAACAATAGCCACCGCTGTGCGCTGGTGTGGACTCAGCCCACAGATCAGGCGCAACAATTAATGGCAGTGGATGATAGTGCGTTTCTTGAAGCGTTACAGACGCGTTTTGGCCATCGATTAGGTTTGTTTAAGCAGGTGGGCGAAAGAGTGAGTTATCCTCTAGCGTTAACCACCAGTGAAGAGCAGGTGCGCCGCCGATTAGTTGTAGTTGGCAATGCGGCGCATAGTCTTCACCCTGTGGCAGGGCAGGGCTTTAACCTTTCTCTGCGCGATATAGAATGCCTATCCCAGTGTTTAAAAAATCAGCCACAAATAACCGATGTTGGGGCGTTAGAACCCTTACTTGGCTATCAAAAACAACGTGATAGCGACCAGCGCAATACCCTAATGTTTACCGATAATCTGAGCAAATTGTTTGGCCTTACATCTCCGGCAATCGCCTTGGGTCGTAATTCAGGGCTATTGATGATGAATTTAGTGCCAACGCTGCGTAATCAATTTGCCCATTTTGGTATGGGAACTGGGCAATCCGGAGTCGATCATGGGTGATTGCCGTGAGTTTGATATTGTTATCGTTGGCGGTGGTGCTGTAGGCTCAGCCGCGGCAAGCCTTATGGCGCAGATCACCAAGAAAGGCGATAAACCCCAAAAAATAGCTCTTATTGAGTCACAGCTAGCACCAATTTTTGACCCTAATCAGGTTGATCCAAGGGTAGCTGCTGTCACCGAAAAAACCCGATCAATTTTCGAGCAAATAGGTATCTGGAATAATATAGTCAATAAGCGCGCCTGCGCCTATAAAGCGATGAATGTTTGGGATGCCGAGGGTACAGGCAGAATCACCTTTGATTGCAATCAGGTGCGACAGCCAAATCTAGGGCATATCGTCGAAAATTCCGTGCTAGTGTCTACTCTCACCGAGCATATGCAACAGCAGTCAAATATTGAGATATTTTGTCCGGCCAATATAGTGGATTATCAGCTGCAACAGGATGCTATAAAGCTAACCCTTGATAACCACTGCGTATTATCGGCACCACTTTTAATTGCCGCCGATGGTGCTAATTCTGCCGTTAGGGATCATTTTCAATTTGCCACCAAACAGTGGGACTATGGTCAACATGCCATAGTCACTACCATCAAAACCGAAAACCCCAATCAATTAACCGCGTGGCAGCGTTTTATGCCGACCGGGCCATTGGCGTTTTTGCCGCTCAACAATATCGGCGATGACCACTGCTGTTCTATTGTTTGGTCGCAGGATTCCGCAGAAGCACAACGATTAATGGCGTTGGATGATCAACAATTCTGCAAGGCATTATCTCGAGCCAGTGAGTACTGTTTGGGTGAGGTGCTAGGTATACAAAAGCGCTTTTTAATTCCACTGCGCCAATCTCATGCTACAGATTATGTGATGCCAAGGGTGGCGTTAATTGGTGATGCCGCGCACAGTATTCACCCCCTTGCGGGACAGGGTGCTAATCTTGGATTTTCTGATGCACAGGTTTTAGCGCAAGAAATCGCTCAAGCCTATGCCCGAGAGGTGGATCTGGGAGATTTAGTCCTGTTAAAGCGCTATCAGCGTCGGCGCAAGCCAGAAAATCTTGCCACCATGGCGGCAATGGAAGGCTTTAAACGTCTATTTGGTTCGCAAAATTCCACCCTGCGATTACTGCGCAACTATGGGTTATCAGCGATTAATGGGTTGGGGGCGATTAAAAATAAATTAATTAAGCAGGCTATGGGGCTCTAGTAGTCATTTTGTTATTTAGACATTGTTAGGTTGGATAGGCTAGGTTAGGTTAGTGCTTTAGGCTTATTAGCTTAAAAGAACCGTTATTGGCCACCACATCAATCTGCTCAAAGTATGACTTGGCTTTATGCTCTAGGGGAATAAAGGTATTTACCACAAACAGTGCTTGTCCACCGCGATTTAGCAGTCGCTTGGTTTGGCTAAGAAATTTTATCGCCAACTGATCATCTACCGAAAATCCGCTATGGAATGGTGGGTTACATAAAATAGTATCAAACTGTTCTTCTATGCCATTGCCCGCATCGGTTGCTAGCGCGTCGGATTCAATATGGGTTAAAGGCTTTAGATTTTCTCGCACAGCTAACAGAGCGGCGGCATTATTATCGGTTGCCACTATTCGGTTAAATCCTAGTTCACTGGCGCTAAGGGCGATATAGCCATAGCCACAACCCAGGTCGAGCAATGATTGCGGTGCAGTGTTGTAGCTGTTTAAAAACTGTGGCAGATAATCGATTAAAAAAGCACTGCCGCGATCAATTTTATCCCAGCCAAAAATTCCTGGTTTTGATTTTAGGCATAAATTGTCACTTAACTGAATTGATCTCAGTTGCGAATAGTTTTTATCATTCAGAGAGTCGGTTGCAGTGGCCTGAAGTGCTATGGAAGCAATATAGGCTTTGCCATTTTTTTCAGCATTAGCCGGACTTGAAAATAATTTACCCGCCTGTTTCACGTAGCTTTTTATACCATCATTTTTTTCGCCAGCCAGCACTAATGTGGCATTGGGTTTGAGTATATTGGCCGCCTGATTAATCACATGGTGACTGGTGGCGCGCTCTTTGGATACGCGATATAGCACGCCGTCAAAACTGGCAGGTTTAAAGATACAAAAATCAAAGTCACTAAATTGGCAGTCGATAGCGGCCTGTTGTGCGGCCTGCGCGACATCAAAGCGGTTGCTGATAACTGTGATAGTGCGCTGATCGTTAGTGTGGATAGATGGCCAGATGGCTTGCGGCCAATTTTCATCGGCCACAATGAGCCAATGACCTTTAGCTACAGCGAGCTGGTTGATGAGTAAATCAATCGATTTATCCATAAATCTAGTCATTGGATGGAGGCAATTTCTTCGTCAGTAAGGGGTCTGTAATCACCCGGTTCCAACTCAGAGTCAAGTTCAATGCCGCCAATCTGCATGCGATGTAGGCTGACTACTTGGTTGCCGAGAGATGTCATCATGCGTTTTACTTGGTGGTATTTGCCTTCACTAATGGTCAGTCGAATATGGTGCTCGTCAATAACCTCCATAGTAGCTGGAAGGCAGCGACGTTTTTCACCCTCAAGGGCAATGCCAGCCTCAAGCTTTCTTTGATAGTCTTCGCCCACTGGGTTCTCGAGCTCAACCAGATAGATTTTTTTACAGTCGGTTCGTGGCGAGGTAACAATATGATTCCATTGGCCATCGTCTGTAATCAGTAATAGGCCAGTGGTGTCTATATCCAGTCGACCGGCAATTTGCAGTTGATCGTTGCGATGTTCATAAATAAGGTCAATAGCGGTGGGGTTGGAATGATCTTTGGTGGCAGATACCACGCCGGCCGGTTTGTTCATCATAAAGTATCGATCAACCAACAGTGTAATTGGCGATCCATCAATGGTTACGCTGTGGCCTGTGGAAACTTTTTGTGATCCGCTAGTAGCAATTTTTTCATCAATACTGACATCTCCCGCTTTGATTAACCTTTTTGCTTCGGAGCGAGATAAGTCGGTAGCATTGCTAATATATTTGTCGAGTCGCAACTTACTGTCCGTTTAAGATATTTGCTGCTTGCACCGCAAAGTACGTGAGAATGCCATCGGCTCCGGCACGTTTAAACGCTAGCAATGATTCCATTACAGCTTGGTCGCTATCTAGCCAATCCTTTTCTGCCGCGGCACAAATCATGGCATACTCGCCACTCACCTGATAGGCAAAAGTAGGGGCTTTAAGTTCATCTTTAACTCGACGCACCACATCTAAATAGGGCATGCCGGGCTTAACCATAATCATATCCGCGCCTTCATCTAAATCGAGAGCGCATTCATGAATGGCCTCGTCGCTGTTGGCGGGATTCATTTGGTAGGTTTTTTTATCGCCGCCCGCAAGATTGGAGGCAGAGCCTACCGCATCGCGAAAAGGTCCATAAAAGCTAGAGGCATATTTCGCTGAATAGGCCATGATTTGTGTATTGGGGAAGCCCTCGTCTTCGAGCGCTTCACGAATAGCGCCAATGCGACCATCCATCATATCGGAGGGAGCAACGATATCTGCGCCGGCTTGGGCATGAGATACAGCTTGTTTTACCATGACCTCAACACTGACATCATTCAGCACATAATGGGTATCTGCATCGATAATGCCGTCTTGGCCATGGGTAGTAAAGGGATCCAAGGCTACATCAGTTATAACGCCGAGTTTAGGAACGGCCGCCTTGATAGCCTTGACTGCCCTTTGGGCCAAGCCGTCAGGGTTGTAGGCTTCTTCGGCGAGTAATGATTTTTTGTCATCACCAACCACTGGAAAGAGCGCAACAGCGGGTATGCCAAGCTTGAATACCTTCTCAGCCTGTTTGACTAGCAGATCGATAGATAGCCGATTAACTCCAGGCATCGATGCAACCGCCTGCGACTCGTTGTTACCTTCAATAACAAATAAAGGCAGAATCAGATCATTAACATTGAGCTGAGTTTCGCTATTAAGACGGCGCGAAAAATCCTCACTACGATTGCGGCGCATTCGCGTGTAGGGAAAGGGGCCGCGGCTAGTTTTTAAGCTCATAATCGCTCCGATTGAATGGGTTTATTTGGTCTAAACTTTAATTAGACTGCGTATTATACGCAAAATGGACGTGGAGGACCTATGACCATTGCATTTTGGACATTATTAGCTGCGATTGTCTTTCCTTGGGTAATGGCATTTATCAAAAAAAGCGCATTAGCGTCTAACGGCAATTACAATAACAGCAGGCCTAGGGCCGGCTTGGAAAATCTTCAAGGCGTTAGCCAGAGAGCGTTGTGGGCGGAGAAAAATAGCTTTGAAATTCTCCCTGCCTATATAGCCGCGATTATAGTTGCACATGTTGCAGGGGCTGCGCAAAGCTATATTGATCTTATTGCACTACTGTTTATTGCATCCAGAGCGCTCTATGCACTCTGTTACCTAATGGACTGGGCAACTCTGCGATCAATCGTTTGGACCCTTGGGCTCGTCTGTATTATCGGACTGTTTGTAATATCAGCATAATTCAAAGTTTCTTTAACGATCGCTCGGCAGCATCTAGTGTAAATTCAATATCTTCATCCGTGTGAGCCGCAGACATAAAGCTCGCTTCATAAGAAGCCGGTGCTAAATAAACACCCTCATCGAGCATATAATGGAAAAACTTAGCAAAACGCTCAGTGTCACAGGCCATGACCTGTTGATAATGTGTGATGCGCTGTTCTTCGCTAAAGAAAAAGCCCCACATGGTGCCCACGTGATTACTAGTCATAGGGATCCCCGCTTGGGTAGCTCTTTCGACTAGCCCCTTGACTAATCGATCGGTGCGTTCGATAACCGGATCTAAAAAGCCCTCTGCAGAAACCAGTTCTAGCGTTTTTAAACCCGCCGCCATCGCCACTGGATTGCCTGACAATGTCCCCGCCTGATAAACCGGACCCAAGGGGGCGATATATTCCATGATTTCTCGTTTGCCGCCAAAGGCTCCGACTGGCATGCCGCCGCCAATTACTTTACCTAAACAGATAAGGTCGGCATCGAGGTTGTAGTGCCCTACAGCACCAGTTTGGCTAATTCTGAAGCCAGTCATAACCTCGTCGGCAATTAGCAGTGCGCCGCTGTTAGAACAACATTCGCGCAAGCATTCCAGAAAACCTTCAACGGGTGGTACGCAGTTCATATTGCCGACTACCGGCTCAAAAATAACACAGGCAATCTGCTCGCCTATGTCTGAAAACACCTGATTAACCTGCTCAATATTGTTGTATGACAGGGTAATAGTGTGATCGGCCAAGCCATCGGGTACACCGGGTGAGCTAGGAACGCCAAGGGTTAAGGCGCCAGAGCCCGCTTTTACTAACAGCGAGTCCGAGTGACCGTGATAACAGCCTTCAAACTTGATAATTTTATCTCTACCGGTATAGCCACGGGCCAAGCGAATAGCGCTCATAGTGGCCTCGGTGCCGGAGTTAACCATGCGCACCATTTCCATACCTGGAACTATCGAACAAATTTTGTCAGCTAATTTAATTTCTAATTCTGTGGGGGTGCCAAATGAGGTTGCTTTATCTAATTGAGTTTTGATGGCGTCGACCACTTCCGGGTGATTGTGGCCCAGTAACATGGGTCCCCAAGATAGGACATAGTCGACATAGCGCTTGTTATCGGCATCATACATATAGGCACCGCCGGCGCGTTCAAAAAATACTGGCGTGCCTCCTACAGCGCGAAACGCCCTGACGGGTGAATTAACACCGCCGGGGATATGTTTTTGAGCCGCATGAAAGAGTGCCTCAGATTTTGAGGTTTTTTTGCCAGAGCTATTTTGAGACATGTATTTTTCCTGAGTTAATTAGATCAAGCCTAGAATTGTTGAACTTGCCTGAGCCATACGCTGAGAGCTTAGCAAGTAGATTAGCGGCTATCATTTAAATGGTTTAACAATGACCAAAATTACAATGGTCACCATAAAAATAACGGGCACTTCATTAAATAAGCGAAAGTAAACATGTGATTTTTCACTGCTGTCATTGGCTAGCTTTTTCATATGTGCCAAGCACATATGGTGATAGCCAATTAATAGGATGACAAAAACAGCTTTGAGATGAAACCAGCCTTGACTAATGTAGGCCTCAGGCGCCATAGCGACTAACCATAATCCCAAAACTACCGTGGCTATCATCGATGGATTTGCAATGCCGCGATAGAGTTTGCGCTGCATCAGTTTAAAACGCTCAATGCTGATGCTATCTTCTGCCATTGCGTGGTAGACAAAAAGGCGAGGCAAATAAAATAGAGCAGCAAACCAGCAGATTACTGCCATTAAGTGAAACGCTAGCACCCATTGATACATCTTATCCTCCTATCGCCTAATATTAATTGACCAGTCACAAACGCTATAATTATCTGATTAGACTAGTTTACTGCTATTATAGAGGTCTTAGTTTAATCTGGATATTTAAAAAGCGAGGCTATGGTGATAAAAGTTGGAATTGTAGGGGGAACAGGCTACACAGGTGTAGAGTTGTTGCGTTTACTCGCCGGCCATCCAAATACGGAGTTGGTCGCAATTACCTCTAGGTCTGAAAAAGGTAAACCTGTGTCGGCGTTATTCCCTAACCTTAGAGGGATAGTTGACTTAGCGTTTACTGAGCCGACGGTTGCCAATCTAAAACAGTGCGATGTGGTGTTTTTTGCTACCCCTCATGGGGTGGCCCAGAGTCTGGTGCCTGAAATACTAGCGGCCGGTATACGCGTGATCGATCTGTCAGCTGATTTTAGAATAAGAGATATAGATATCTGGGAACAATGGTATGCCCAAGATCATGCGGCGCCAAATTTAGTGGCTGAGGCGGTCTATGGTCTTCCTGAATTTAATCGTGATGCAGTTGCCAATGCCAAATTAGTGGCCTGTCCGGGCTGTTATCCTACCAGTGTGCAGCTAGGTTTGAAGCCTTTGCTAGAAGCGGGTGCTATTGATGTGTCGGATATTATTGCCAACTCAGCCTCAGGGGTGAGTGGAGCTGGCAAACAGGCCAATGTGGCAACTCTATTATCGGAAGCGGGTGATAACTTTAAAGCTTATGGCGCTTCAGGGCATAGACATCAGCCAGAGATTGAGCAGGGTTTGGCCGATATGGCGGGAGAGCCTGTAGGCTTGACCTTTGTGCCCCATCTTTTGCCTATTATACGAGGCATTCATACCACACTATATGTAGATTTAAAGCAGGATATGGATGTGCAGGCGTTATTTGAACAGCACTACGCCAATGAACCCTTTGTCGATGTTTTGGAGCCCAACAGTTACCCAGAAACTAGAACGGTTAGAGGCTCTAATTGTTGTCGCATTGCCCTGCATAGGCCGGGGAATGGCAATAAGCTAGTGATTTTAGTGGTTGAAGATAATCTGACCAAAGGCGCTTCAGGCCAGGCGATTCAGTGCATGAATATTATGTTCAGCCTAGATGAAACTGCGGGCCTATCAATGCCGGCATTGATGCCCTAATGTCCCAGCGTCATCCGCTGATTATCCATTACACAAGCAGCCAGTTATTGGGGCTAGTGGTTGCTGTGATTTTATTGCTAGCAGCGGTTGCCTCGGCGGGATTTTTCTATGGTGACAAAACTGCTGCGGACGATCGGAAGTATATTGAAGATCTCGAGATTAGCTATGACCAGCTATCCGAAAAATTGGCCGCCAGTCGTCAAGCTCTAGTCGCTGTAGAGTTAACGGCTAAGGTTGATGCCGCGGCACTTGAGCAAACCCGTCAGCAAATGCTCGATATGCAAAAGCAAATTTATCGTCGCGAACAGGAGCTTACGCTTTATCGTGAAATGCTTCAGGATAATAGTGGTTCTACCGGTTTGTCGGTTAGCGACTTTCATATAGAGAAGGCCGGCGAGGGGCTTTTTCAATATGATTGGGTGGCAATACAGAAAACCCATGAAGCGAAAAAACTTCGGGTTAATGCAAATATTTGGGTGATCGGCAAACAGGATGGTCAGGTAAAAACTCTGCCTTTGAACGAAATAGATGTAGACATAGATGATTTGCCTATACAATTAAAGCTAAGATACTTTTCTATTAATAGAGGGCTTGTGAGATTGCCCAAAGGCTTTAATCCGGAGTTTGTCAAAGTAACTCTGCGTTATCCATGGATTGAAAAGCCGCAATTTGATAAGAAATTTGTATGGCAAGTACAGGAGTAGAATGTTTTGTTTAAGAAAATTAATGCAGGATTAGCAACTATGGCAAACGATGCAACCACACTTATATCCGAAGGTACTCAGCTATCCGGTGATATAGTATTTAGCGGAACCCTAGAAATTTTAGGGACAGTGACCGGTAATATAGTTTCAGAGCAAAAAGATGCGCGCGTACGTGTTCTTAATGGCGGTTCGGTTGAGGGTGATATCAAAGCGGCAATTATTGAGGTCAATGGTTCGATTAAGGGCAATATATATGCACTAGATCGTCTTTGCCTAGAGCCAAACTGCACGGTTACTGGTAATATTCACTACAGCGATATGGAAATGCGCAGTGGTGCCCAATTGATTGGTTCTTGTAATTATCAGCAGATGACCCCAGCTAAAGAAATCCCAGCGCAAACTGCGGTGAAAAGCGAAAAAGTAAAAGAGATTCGCAACACTAACCAGCAAACTCTCGATAAGCAGTGGCAGTAGTCACTGCCAGTAATAAGTTAGGCTCATGGAGCAACTATGTCAGCAATTGAAACATTTACACCGTCCGCCTTAAACGTCACTGCAGGTGCAGTAGCCAAGGTGCAAAGTCTTAGGGACGAAGAAGATAACCCGCAGTTAATGTTGCGGGTCTATGTGACCGGTGGCGGCTGTTCTGGATTTCAGTATGGATTTTCGTTTGAAGACAGTATGGCTGAGGATGATACGCCAGTGCAAAAGGATGGCGTAACGGTACTGATTGATTCCCTGAGCTATCAATATCTTGCTGGCTCAACGGTTGATTACGAAGAAAACCTTATGGGTTCAAAATTTGTAATCACCAACCCTAATGCTTCAACCACCTGTGGCTGTGGCGCTTCATTTACTATCTAGTTAGTTCGGCTAAATTGTAGCTTTATACTCTAGGGTAGATATAGCCCGCCCAAAATAGTCTGCCTTTTTGCGCCAGTTACTTCGGCTAAATTTCCATATTGCTGATCTAGGCGCTGTTTGGCCAGCCATGCAAAGGCGCAGCCTTCAACCAAATTCGGTGCAATTCCCAGTGACTCAGTGCTATGTAAGCTGGGTATCTGCTCTGCAAGCTTTGTCATAAGTTGCCCGTTGTAGGCACCACCGCCACAGATATAGACCTCATCCACTGACACATTTAAATTTTGAATGGCTTCACAAATGGTTTCAGCGGTTAAGCTTAGTAGTGTCGCCTGAATATCCTGTGATGCTAGTTGTGGGAACTCAGCCAGCTGAGTGTTGAGCCAATGGTGATTAAATAATTCTCTTCCGGTACTTTTAGGTGCTGGCCTAGAAAAGAATTCGCAGCGCTTCATTTGTTGTAGCAGCGGTTGATAAGGTTCGCCGCTGGCCGCCCAGTCGCCATTATTATCGTAGTGCGTGCCAATATGAATTTGGCTCCATAAGTCCATTAGAAGATTACCTGGGCCGGTATCAAAGCCAATGCAATCATCATTGCTAGCAACAAAACTGATATTGCTGATACCGCCGATATTGACGATAACTCGATTGGTGTTGGGGCTAGCAAAAGCATATTGATGAAATGCTGGCACCAGAGGGGCACCCTGACCACCCAGCGCCATATCTTTACGACGAAAGTCCGCAACAACAGGGATGCTAGTTTCAGCTGCCACAATATTGGCATCGCCAATCTGCAGGCTAAATGCTGTATTGCCCCCGCCGGGCGCGCTATGGCGTATGGTTTGGCCGTGACAGCCGATAGCGCTGATCTGAGTGGGCTTTAGCTGTGCTTTGGCGATTAATGCAAGCACTGTTTTGGCATATAGCTTGCCGATTCGATGGTCTGTTTCTGCAAGAAGTTGTACGCTATCGTTTGGCGGTTGGCACAGGTCTAAAATCTGCTGCTTTAAATCCTGCGGCATGGCTTCACTGTAGCAATGAATCAGCGCAATGCCATCCTGATTAAATTTCACAGCGACGGCGTCCACAGCATCAATACTCGTACCGGACATAAGTCCTATAAAAATATTATCTGAATCCATGGAGCTACCCCTTACCTATTATTGGCCAGTTGAGTGGCTTGTTGGTTCGCTGTTAACTGTTCTAAAAGGGCTAAAGCCATACTGTTAAACCTAGGCTTTTCTGCCTTGGGTATGGGATTAGCCTTTGGTAGAGATACAGTTCTTGGGTTGCGATTCACGCCATTTACTAAAAATTCATAGTGCAAATGCGGCCCAGTAGCGTATCCCGTAGCGCCAACAGTACCGATCACCTGACGCTGTTTAACCGATTGCCCAGTTCGGACCTTTTTGCGGTGAAGGTGAATGTATTTGGTAATATAGGTTTGCCCATGCTGAATAAAAACATAGTTCCCATTAGCCTTGGTATAACCTGCCTCAAGTACTCTGCCGTCGCCGCTAGAGTAAACGGGGGTACCAGTGGGGGCGGCATAGTCTACGCCGCGGTGAGCTTTGATCTTTTTATGAATGGGATGTTTGCGACGCAAATTAAAGCCAGAACTGATGCGGAAGATGTCTAGCGGGGTGCGCAGAAACGCTTTGCGCATGCTCAAGCCGTCGGGGGTGTAATAGTTGGTTTGCCCCTTGCTATCGGTATAACGAACCGCCTTATAAGTTTTGCCGCGATTGGTAAAAGAGGCCGCAAGAATATTGCCAGTGTCTAAGCGCACGCCGTCAATATAGCGTTCTTCAAACAAAACCGCGAACGAATCGCCCTTGCGTATATCAAATACAAAGTCGATATCCCAGCCAAAAATATTGGCCAGCTCCATGACTGTTTTGTCAGGTATATTGGCTCGATTGCCTGCTAAATAGAGCGACTCTTTAATAGTGCCCTCTCTAAAGCTTTTTAGTACTTCAGGTTCTCGAATAATATGTTCAGAGACAAATTGATCGCCCTTAGCGCTAAAGACATAGGCTTCTAATGCTGATTTTTCATAGCGCATTTCAATTAATTTGCCTTCAGAGTCTATGCCAAAGCGAAGAACTTCGCCGGGGAATAGGTTTCGCAATGACTTGCCCTGTTTCGCGCTGGAGATACGATATACATCCAAATCATTTAATCCAGCGCGATAAAATAATCGTGAAAGATTATCCCCCGAAGCGACGGCTTGCTCTTTCCAGTTGATATAAATATCGGGCGCTTGGCTCAGCTGTGCTTCATCCGTTGTTAAATGAGAGCTAAGGTTTAATGTTTCGCGAATAGGCTCGTCCCCGACAATGGGATCGGGTCGCGGGTCAAAAGCCAGCGCAAGACCATAGGTAAGGATGGCTACCAAAATAAGACCGCGCCTTGTCATCAGTTTGACTGCCAAAGGGCGCAAGAGATAAATGGTGTATTGCCAGCGGCCCATGACAGGTCTCAACTTTGTTAGCGAAGGAGGATTCTAGCCTGAATAAACAATAACTTACAATAATAGGTTAGCACTTAGCGCGATCACCAAGGATTAAAATTGTTTTAGCTATAAAAAGTAACATTGGGTCGACAGGCTACCTAAAGCAAGATGAATGACATAAAATGTTGAAATTGACCGATCAATCTGTACAGTGGTAGCTTCTTAAATTTACCTGTTATGACTTTTAATAATGAAACATACCGGCCAACAACTTATACAGCAGCTTCAGTCTCGAGATTTAGTCGCACAAATTTCTGGGGATCAAGAGCTACAAGCCCACCTCGATCAGCCTAGATCTGTTTATTGCGGGTTTGACCCTACCGCAGACAGTCTTCACTTAGGGCACCTTGTGCCTCTGTTAGTGCTAAAGCGCTTACAGCAGGCAGGGCATACGCCCATTGCTTTAGTAGGGGGTGCAACCGGTCTGATTGGCGATCCAAGTTTTAAAGCAGATGAGCGCAAGCTTAATTCGCCTGAAGTCATAGCGGGCTGGGTAGATAAAATTAAAGCTCAGGTCAGTCAGTTTATTGATTTCGACTGCGGAGACAATTCTGCCATTGTTGCTAATAATCTAGACTGGACTGCCGAGTTGAGCGCTTTGGACTTTCTTCGAGATGTAGGTAAGCACTTCTCAGTCAATAGTATGATTGCTAAAGAGTCGGTAAAGCAGAGAATAGATAGAGAGGGCTCAGGTATTTCATTTACCGAGTTTTCCTACTCTCTATTGCAGGGCTTAGATTTTGCCGAATTGAATAAACAGTACAACTGTACGCTGCAGGTTGGCGGCAGTGATCAATGGGGTAATATAGTAGGTGGTATTGATTTAGCTCGGCGTCGCAATCAGGCGCAATGTTTTGGCCTAACCGTTCCTTTAATTACTAAATCAGATGGAACAAAGTTTGGTAAGACTGAAGCAGGTGCTGTTTGGTTAGACCCACAAAAAACCTCACCCTACAGCTTTTATCAGTTTTGGCTTAATGTCGCTGATGCCGACGTCTACAAATTCCTCAAGTACTTTACTTTTCTCTCTATAGAGGAGATAGATCAAATTGAGGCAGATGATGCCAGTGCGCAAGGGCGTCCTCAGGCGCAAGGCATTCTGGCGCGTGAGGCGACCGCATTAGTGCATGGCCAATCTGGATTAGACGCTGCGTTGCGAATCACTAACGCACTATTTAGTGGTGAGTCGAATGATTTATCCGAACAGGATTTTCAACAATTGCATCAAGATGGACTGCCTAGTTCGTCTTTGTCGGGTGAAGATTTAGCGCAAAAACCTCTAACCCAGTTATTTGTGGATGCCGGAATGGTTAAAGCGGGTCGCGAAGTAAAGGATGCTCTAGGGCGAAATTCGGTCTTTATTAATGGGATTTCTAAGGGCAGTGGAGACAATATGAGCGGCGAGCAACTATTTAGTGCCGACAATGCACTCTACGGAAGATTCTTTTTGGTTAGATTAGGCAAGAAAAAATACCATCTTTTTGAGCTTTAATGCCTAAAAAACAGCCAACCGTAAAATAATTCAAAATAATCTTAAATTCTTGTTGACAGTCTCGCGCCGGTCTGTAGAATGCGCGCTCCCAACAGAGAGGTTGAGGCGGAAAATTTCCACCAAAAACTTAGTAAGAAAATAATATAAATTATTTCACTTTTTACTGTTGACAATGGGGCGGCTATCTATAGAATACGCACCCCGCTCAGATGAGCGAATGTTCTTTAAAAAAGTAATCAAGCAATGCGTGTGGGCACTTGCAAATTGATAGAGATATTTAAATATCATAAGCAAGTGACTCATCGATTCATTTATGAATATGTTAAGTTTAATGTTTATGAGCCGAGATTTTGAATAGTAAAGCTGGTTTTAGCGTAACTATTCCCTCTCCTTAATTGGCGAGGTAAAAAGATTGAACTGAAGAGTTTGATCATGGCTCAGATTGAACGCTGGCGGCAGGCCTAACACATGCAAGTCGA
>CATAJQ010000011.1 GCA_949487135.1 Cellvibrionales bacterium UBA7375
CGCCCTTGAAGATTACTATACAACTCAGGGTCGTGGCTGGGAGCGTTTTGCTATGGTCAAGGCGAGAGTAGTTGCTGGCAAGCCAAAAAGTGTTGAAGCACTTAATGATATTTTAAACCCCTTTATTTACCGTCGCTATCTGGATTATGGCGCAATCGAGTTATTGCGCGATCTTAAGCGAAAAATTAATTTAGAAGTCTCTCGTAAAGGCATGCAGGATAATATCAAACTCGGACGCGGCGGTATTCGCGAACTGGAGTTTATTGTGCAGAGCTTCCAGCTTATTCGCGGTGGGCGACTTCAGAGCTTACAGGTGCAACCTTTTCAACAGGCCCTTCAGCAAATTACAGTGGAGGGGCTTTTAGAAGAAAAGATAAAAACTCAGTTATGGCAAGCCTACCAATTTTTGCGCAATACAGAGCACGTGCTTCAAGGGATAGACGACAAGCAAACCCAGCAATTACCTATGGATGAATTATCACAACAGCGTGTGGCTTTAGTCATGGCAGAGTCTAGTTGGGATAAATTCTTAAATCGATTAGATGAACATAGAGAGAATGTTCATCAGTGTTTTACCAATATGATCGCCGATGAAGATCAAGTTTCCCCTGAGCAGCAGAGCTCTGAGGTTAATTGGCAGCCAGAAATGAATGAAGATGAGAGCATCGATCTGCTTCAGGCGCTAAATTATCAGAAACCAGAAGCAATTATTGAGACGCTTAAACAATTTTATACCAGCCGCGGGGTAGTTGCTTTAGCCGCAGTTGCAAGGGCTCGTCTAGATATGCTAATGCCCGAAGTGCTGAGAGTCTGTGCTGCCCAAGAGGATAGTGATCGTACCTTTGGTCTAGTTTTTAATTTAGTTCAAGCAGTATTGCGACGCAGTGTGTATCTCACATTGCTAATAGAAAACTCACAGGCTTTGGAGCAATTAGCGCTGCTGTGCCAAAGAAGTCAGTGGATTGCCGATCAGCTCACCGCTTTTCCAGACTTGCTGGATGAGTTATTGGACCCAAGAAATTTGTATGCCACTCAGACCAAAGTTGATTTGCAGGATCAGCTTAGACAGCAAACAATACGTCTTGATGCGAATGATCAAGAGCAACAGATGGAGGTAGTACGTTATTTTGTACGTGCCTGCAATTTGCGCATTGCTGCCAGTGAGATTACGAACCGCTTATCTTTAATGGAGGCCAGCGATCAGCTGACATGGACGGCTGAAGTAGTGGTAGAGCATGTGGCTAATGTCGCCTGGCATCAAATGGTAGCTAAATATGGCACGCCGGTACCGGCAATAGATAAGACCTATGATGGCGCAACCCCAGGTTTTATTGTGGTTGCCTATGGCAAGGTGGGTGGGTTAGAAATGGGCTATAAATCTGATTTAGATTTAGTTTTTTTGCATGATAATTTAGTTGGCGAAACTATTGGTGGCACCAAGTCCGTGGATAGCTCTACTTTTTTTGCCCGTCTAGGTCAGCGTATTATTCATCTGCTATCAACATCAACCCATGCGGGTATGGCCTACGAGATAGATATGCGACTTCGGCCTTCGGGTAATTCGGGCATGTTAGTTTCCAGCCTTAGCGCTTTTGAAAAATATCAACAACAAAGCGCATGGACATGGGAGCATCAAGCACTGGTAAGATCAAGGGTTATCGCTGGTGATAAGACAACGGCATTGGGATTTGATGCTATTCGTATTAAACAATTGCGTAAAAAAAGAAATATCGAAAAATTGCGCAATGATGTGTCTGAAATGCGTATTAAAATGCGTAAACATCTGGATAAAAGCACAAAAGATGGAAAATACTGCCTAAAGCAGTCATCTGGAGGTATCGTCGATATTGAATTTATGGTTCAATTTGCGGTCTTGGCTTGGTCTAATAAGTATGAACAATTATTTCAATGGACTGATACCGTTCGATTGCTAGACGCTATGTCGAACGCAGAGGTCATTAGCGAGCAACAGGCACAGCAACTGATAGAAGCCTATAAGATATATCGCTCGGCGGCCCATGATTTGCAATTGCAAAATCGTCCTGCTGAGGTATTGGTGTCGGAATATACTGAACAGCGTGAGGCTGTTCAGCTATGCTGGCAGAGTTTTCTAAGTAATCACAAGAAAGAGGATTAGGTCGATGGCATTTTCAGACCGAGATGGTTTTATTTGGATGGATGGTAAATTAGTGGATTGGCGTGATGCGCAAATACACTTTTTAACATCCTCTTTGCATTATGGCACAGGCGTTTTTGAGGGCATTCGTGCCTATGAAACAGATGCTGGTACCTGTATTTTCCGTTTGGAAGACCATGTTCGCCGTTTATTTAATTCTGCGAAAATCCTGCATTTAGATATTCCTTACACTGAAGAAGAAGTCAGCTCGGCAATCTGTGAAGTTGTTCGAGAGAATAATCTCAAAGAAGCTTACATTCGTCCATTGGTGTTCTTAGGTTCTGAGGGGATGGGTTTGCGGGCTGAAGGGCTAAAGGTTCATTTGGGGATTGCCGCATGGGAGTGGCCATCCTATACCTCGCCAGAGACGTTAGAGTCAGGCTTAAAGGTTCGAACATCCTCGTATACCAGACACCATGTAAATATCACTATGGTTAAAGCTAAAGCCAGTGGTAACTATATCAACTCAATGCTAGCTTTGCGCGAGGCCTTAGATTCCGGTTGTGATGAAGCGATTATGCTGGACCCTGAGGGCTATGTTGCAGAGGGAAGTGCAGAAAACTTCTTTATAGTACGTAAAGGCGCTATTTATACCCCTGACCTGACTTCATGTTTGGATGGCATTACTCGCGATACCGTATTCACACTCGCTGCAGATCAGGGTATAGCGGTTCATGAAAAGCGTATTTCTCGCGATGAGGTCTATATTAGTGATGAGGCATTCTTTAGTGGAACTGCCGCTGAGATAGTACCTATACGTGAATATGATAGCCGTATTATGGGCACTGGTGAGCGTGGATCTCTAACAGCTGAGCTGCAGTCTGCATACTTTGATTTAGTACGCGGTAAAAATTCCAAGTATTTAAGTTGGTTAACATCAGTTGCCTAATAAAGAAATTCTTTTCGGAGATTAAAATTTGAGTTCTGTAGCAGTTGAGCCAGTTAATGTCTTGTGTATGAAGTGGGGTACAAAGTACCCCGCTGATTATGTCAATAAACTCTATTCAATGGTGAACAGAAACCTCAATAAAGAATTTCGCTTTGTTTGTCTTACTGAGGATGCTAAAGGCTTAGATAAAAATATTGAAGTTTTCCCGCTGCCAGAGCCTGAGGTTAAGCTGGATGGTCCAGAGCGTGGCTGGAATAAATTAGCCGTTTTTTCGGAGAGTTTATATGATCTAAAAGGCAAGGTACTGTGCTTAGATTTGGATTTGATTATTACAGGTAGCTTGGATGATTTATTTGATTATCCCGGTAAGGTAATAATTATTAAAGATTGGATTAAAAAAGACGGCACTGGAAATTCATCGGTCTACCGTTTTGAAGTAGGCGCACATCCAGAGATTTTATCCAAGTTTGAGCAGTCGTTTAAGGAAATAAAAACCACCCATCGCAATGAGCAGGAGTACCTGTCTGCAGAATTAATAGCCAAAAATGCCTTGAGTTACTGGCCTGACCAATGGTGCCGAAGCTTTAAACGCCACTGCCTCAAGCCGTTTTGGTTTGTGATTGCTCGTCAAACCCAGGTGCCTGAAAATGCTCGAGTGATTGTATTTCATGGCAAGCCAGATCCTCATGAGGCAATCGCGGGGGTGAGTGGCAAATGGTATCGGCACTTTAAGCCTGCTACCTGGATCACCGATCATTGGCGCTAGTTGATTCAACTCCCGCCATTCACTTATAATATCCAATTTATTATGGCTACTCCGCTAACATTTGTTATTAATCTAGATAAAAGTCAGGAGCGTCTGAGAAGGATCTCGGCGCGGCTAGGTGAGCTCGAAATGCCTTTTGAGCGTGTTGCGGCAATCTATGGAGCCGATTTAAATGAAAGGCAATTAAAATCTCTATACAGTGAATCATTAAATGCTAAGTCGTATCGGCGGCCATTAAGTCACGCTGAAGTAGGCTGTTATATGAGTCATCTTAAGGCATGGCAGACGATTGTTGATAGAGAGTTAGCCTGTGCGTTGATTATTGAAGATGATTTAGTGATTGATGCAGAGCTAAAGGGCTTTATAGAAAGCCTGAGTCATTCAACGGGCAGTTGGGATATCGTTAAATTCTATTGCCGCAAAAAAAATCCGAAAATTATTTCTCGCATAGCCATCGATAGTCGGCATGATTTATGCCGCTTTAAGAAAATTCCGATCGGCAATTTAGCTCAGTTAATAACTTTAGATGGCGCCAAAAAATTACTCGCCGCGCGACAGCCGTTTGGTCGCCCCGCAGATGATGATATCCAGCATTGGTGGGAAGCTGATCTAAATGTGTTAGGAGTATTTCCGCCGATTGTTCATGTGATACCGAACACTAAAAGTGACATAGAACAGCAGGGCCTGAGAAAGGAAAAAAGAAAAAATTTCAGGCCTTGGCACGGTGCTTTTTTGCGTGCTAAATATGAGTACAGATTGCGCACTACGCTCCAGAAAACCCCACTGCCAATATTAGTGGGCGAATAAAAACCATAGCTAGGATGAGATTTTAATGAGAGGCTTTAGGCGCGACCTTCTCGATTTGCCGGGAAACTTAAAAGCACTGAGAGAAGTGAAAGACAGTGGGCAACCCTACCAGAGTGTTCGTTACTTTAATGCTGTGGCCAATTGGGGTGATCATATCAATCCCTATATTATTGAAAAAATGACTGGGAAAACGGTGGTACAAAGTACCTTCGGCTGGACGGAGCATATGTTAGCGGTGGGCAGCGTTCTTCGTAATGCCAACCGCAATAGTATTGTTTGGGGGTCAGGGTTTATTTCGAGCTCATCAAAACCGAGAGCAAAGCCTAAAAAAATTGCTGCTGTGCGAGGTCCGCTTACCGGTCGGCGGCTCACTGATCTGGGCTATATAAACCCGCAGGTCTACGGTGATCCGGCGTTACTGATGCCGCGCTTTTACAATCCGCAAGTAGCCAAAGAACATAAAATTGGATTGGTGGCGCATTATGCGGAAAAAGATGATGCGGTTGTGGAATACCTTATTTCTCTAGGGATACATCCTGTCGACATCCAGCTGCCGGTTGAGCCTTTTATCGACGAGCTGTGCAAATGTGAAACAATCGTGTCCTCATCAATGCACGGCCTGATTGCTGCCGATGCCTACGGTATTCCAAACCGTTGGCTGCGACTTTCAGATAAGTTGGTGGGTGGTGAGTTTAAGTTTCAAGACTACTATGGTGGAATTGGTGTTGCTGGTGAAACGCCACTAAAAACCTCCGAACTTTTTGCAATTCAGAGTCGAGACGAACTGATTGCATTAACCAGTAAGAAAGACATAGACCTGGACTTAGATAAGCTCTATGACGCTTTTCCTGGCTAGCGCTTTAATATAATGCATGGGGGCCGGTTCAGGAGGGCGCAGAAATTCGATAATTTCTCTTGAGTTAGGCGCTATGCTATTCTGCCCTAACCATGAAACTTCGCTTTTTGCCAAGACTGATTTATTCAGTCATATTCTATCTTTTTACGCCTGTTATTCTAATGCGTGTACTCTACCGCGCCATAAAAGCGCCTGCTTATGCGGGGCGATGGCTTGAGCGCTTCGGTTTTTTTAAGCCCTCTGATTTGTGCAAAGATATCATCTGGCTGCACGCCGTTTCAGTCGGTGAAACCCTCGCCGCAGTGCCCTTGGTAAAAGCCTTACAGGCCAAATACCCAGATCATCGTTTGCTGATTACCTGTATGACCCCCACTGGGTCTGAACGCATTACCGCTGCCTTTGGAGACTCTGTAGATCACTGCTATGCACCCTATGATGCGCCTGATGCAGTGGCGCGTTTTCTCAAGCGCGTGCAGCCTAAGATGCTGATTATCATGGAGACCGAACTCTGGCCGAATACGGTTGCCGCCTGTTGTAAACGTCAGATCCCGGTGATTCTGGCCAATGCACGGCTCTCTGAGAAATCCGCCCGCGGCTACGGCCGAGTGTCGGGGCTGAGCAGTCCGATGTTTGCGCAACTCACTGCCGTTGCAGCCCAGCATGGAGATGATGGCGTGCGCTTTACAGCCCTTGGATTACCCGCAGAAAATCTTCATATCAGTGGCAATATTAAATTTGACCTCGATCTTAGTATTCAGATTAGGCAGAGTGCAGCGGCGTTGAGGCAACAGTGGAGTGGCTCTAGTCAGCGACCAATTTTTCTCGCTGCCAGCACCCATCGCGGTGAAGATGAAATTATTCTGCAAGCCTTTAGCCTGATCAAACAGTCAGTGAATGACGCACTGCTAGTATTGGTGCCCCGGCATCCGGAGCGTTTTAATCAGGTGGGGGATCTCTGTCTCGAGGCTGGCTTCAGCCTGGCCCGGCGCAGTAATAATGATCTGACTGATACAGCGGATATATTGCTTGGCGATACCATGGGCGAACTGATGACATTCTTCGGCGCCTGCGATATCGCCTTTGTTGGCGGCAGCTTGGTCGCTAACGGAGGTCACAATATGATCGAGCCTGCAGCCTGGGGCAAGCCGACACTGAGCGGGTTATCAGTGTTTAACTTTGCTGAGGTATCGCGACTATTAGCCGAGGCTGGAGGGCTCTCTCTGGTTGAGGATGCTGCGGCATTGGCCGAGGCGGTAATAGCGTTAGTCAAAAACCCAGAGCAGGCTCAGCAGATGGGTCGCCAAGCACAGCAGGTTGCTGAGGCAAACCGCGGTGCGCTAGACAGATTGTTGGTAGTGATTGATAACAGTTTGAGCGGACAGACAGCCCTGAGCAGATAAACAGCCCTGAGCAGATAAACAGCCCTGAGCAGATAAACAGCCCTGAGCCAATGAAGAGACCTGAGAAATCCATCCTCTCAGGCCATTCAAATCACCTTACTGATTGGCCGCTTTGTTAATTACCAACTGCGGATCCAACCAAGCATTGAGCTCATAGACATCATCCGGAGATAGCTGACCGGCCACCTCCTTCAGCCGCATCATAGACAAAATATAGTCATATCTAGCATTAGAAAAGTTTCTCTTTGCTTGAAATAGGGTTCGCTGAGCCATTAAAACATCAACTATAGTGCGCGTCCCAACCTCATAGCCGGCTTGAGTGGC
>CATAJQ010000012.1 GCA_949487135.1 Cellvibrionales bacterium UBA7375
AGCAGGTAAGACAACCCATTAATAAAAAAGGGGTAGATCAGTGGCGTAACTTTGAAGGTTTTTTAATGCCACTGCAAGAAAAGTTGGAACCCTCATTAAATGACTTCAAGCGATGGCGTGAAAATTCATCCTAATACTGATTCATAGCACCCCTGTAATTAATTAAAATCACCAAAATTATACTTCTCGTTATACAAATAAAATAAATCCAATTCGTTCGTGCAGATTGGTAATAGTATAGAAATATAGGAGTCCCATCTGACAAAAAGGGGGGGTGCCCCCTCAACCGTTTTGGGCTTTCTGAAATGGGGTTTTGCTTTATGAAAAGTCATTAAAGGGAATTTTGAGTTGGGTACCAAGTTGGGTACTGTAAAGATTAAACTTAGAAATTATCTCTTAACCTATTGAATATAAACAGTTTTTAAAAATAATTACGCGGACTCCTTCACCGCCAAATAGCCTCCTAAATTAGGGGGCTTTTTTTTGCCTGAAACTAATAGATATTAATTTTCATGTTCTGTGCCTATACTAGTGTTTATAAACGATCGAGCTACTAGCAGGGTTGCAGCATGGAATATATAAAATATATCAGCCTTTTTTTACTTTTAAATTTAACGGCTTGCTCGCCACTTCAAACTTATCTTAAAACTGATACTACGGCATTTTATAAAGACACTTTTACCACCAAGGGTTCTATTGCGGTATTGCCTGGGGATATTAATCTCAATAACTCGCTTGAATTTGATTTGTATAAGCAAAAAGTTGAGGCAAAGCTTGTGGTTGAGGGCTTTTCTATGGCGGCCGATTTAGATTCTGCCAATTTTGCGGCGCTATTACTCTACGGGGTTGATAACGGTAAGCAATCGGTAGTTTATAGCCCAATATACGGACAAACCGGTCGACAAATTAATGCATACTCAGATGTTGCTTATGATGCAGATGGCAAGGCGGTGTATATTCGTAGAAATTATCTTTCACCCAGCTTTGGGGTAGTGGGTGCTTCCGCTAAGACTAAAACGAGTTACAGACATACTATTGCACTGGATATAGTAAAAGCCGATTCATTAAGTCAGGATAAGCCTGTTAAGGTTTATGAGGGTCGCACCTTCAGTACGGGAAATTGTGGGATAATTGTTGAGGTATTTGATGAATTGCTTGAGGCTATGTTTGTTGATTTCCCGGGTGAAAATGGTCGCAATCGAACGGACTCTATCGAGTCGATAACTAACTGCCCCTAAGTTTTAAAATAATAATTGTGGATAAATAATATGTCGCTTTCTGTATTGCCAATTTTTCTGGGTGTCATGACCTTTTTTTATGTCTTTCTTGCTTTGCGTATAGGTTATATGCGCGGAAGTCCGGTAATGAAGATTTTTTTCAAAATGGACGAGGCTATTTCGGATGAAAAACTCCAGCGAAATGTCCGTGCACACGGTAACTTTTCTGAATATGTGCCGATTTTTTCAATCTTATTGTTAGCTTTGGAAATTGAAAATTCTCCGGCACTGGGATATTTAGTGGCATCTACGGTGATATTTGCCTATGGACGTTTGGCGCATGCGATTTGTTTTGCTTTCTTTGAATTTAATCCGTTTCTAAGAATATCGGGAATGTTTTGCACCTATATTGGTCTGCTACTGCTTGCCTACAAGGCAATCGCTATTGCGTTATAAACTTTTCAGACCCTAGGGGACTGGACTGCCGCTGGCAGCTTCAAGTAATTCAAACCATGCCTCTCGTTCAAGGGCTACCTTGGTGGCCTCAGAAAACTGTTTAATTCTGTGTATATTGTTACTGCCCATAATGGGCAGTATTTGTGCTGGATGTCTTAATAGCCATGCGATGGCGATTGCCACGGGCTGAACACTGTGGATTTTGGCCATAGCGTTTAGTTTTATATTGAGTGGTGATGTGGGGTCATTAAGTAGCTTTCCACCGCCCAGTGGTGACCATGCCATGGGTATAACTTTGTGTTGCTGTAAATGTGCTAAATCACCGTTGTGAAGGGCATTATGCTGAGACAAACTAATCTCAATTTGATTGGTGATTAGCTTGTTTTTAGTGCATGACTGCAGTAGTTGAATATCCCAAGGGCGAAAATTGGAAACGCCAATCGCTTTCACTTTGCCGCTGTCAATCAGGGCGTCCAGAGTATTGCCAGTTTCCACAGCATCCATTAATGGATCGGGCCTATGCAGAAGAAGTAAATCAATTTGCTCTATCGCCATTTCCTGCAACGACCGCTCAACAGACTGATTGATGTGCTGTGCAGAGGTATCGTAGTGCTTTACGGTCTTGTCGCTATGAATACCAATGGGCGCTACTATGTCGCACTTGGTAATGATTTCCATGCTATGACGTAAATGTGGCGCTTGTTTTAAGGTATTTCCCAGAAGTGTTTCTGAACTATAGCCACCATAGATATCCGCTTGATCAAAGGTGGTTATACCCTGATCTAAGCAGGCTTCGATTTTACTCTGAATATTTTTGCTTGAATGGTCTGGGTCGTCAGTAATACGCCACATACCATAGATAATTCGAGAAACTGTTAGGCTATCTGAAAGGTTAATGCGTTGCATAGAAGTTAGCCTTAAGGATGATTAATTTTGATTATTCCAGTTAAGACATTCATCAAGAGTGACCCCTGAGCCGCCAAAGATATCCAACGCACTACCAATGGTAAGATCAATTTTGCCATTGGAAAGGGTATTTACCAGCTGCAGATCATCAACCGATTTTGCGCCACCTGCATAGGTGCAGGGGAGGGTGCATATTTCGCCCAAGCGTTGCACAAGCTCTTGATCTATTCCTGCTTGCAGACCTTCTACGTCGGCGGCATGGACTAAAAATTCAGCACAGTGCTGTTCAAGTTGAGAAATAGTCTGTTGATTGATGGCGGTATCTGTCACTGTTTGCCAACGGTCGGTGGCTATCATCCATCCGTCGTTAGTTTTTCTACAGCTTAAATCAAGCACTAATCGATCGGCCCCAACAGTCGCTTTTATTTTTTCAAGGCGTGCCCAAGAAAATTGACCCTGTTCGAAAAGATAGGAAGTCACAATAACATGAGAAGCACCAGCCTCAATAAACTCATTGGCATTATCGGGTGTTACGCCGCCACCGTATTGTAATTTATTGGGGTAAGCAGAAAGGGCATTAAGTGCTTGCTGTTTGTTATTTGGGCCCAGAGAAATTACATGGCCCCCACTAAGACTGTGTTGTTTATAGAGTTCGGCATAGCGGGCAGCGTCGTATGGGCTAACAAAATTAGTCTCTGCGCCAGATTGATTCAGACTGCCACCGACAATTTGTTTTACCTTGCCTTGATGAAGGTCTATGCAGGGTCGAAATAAGGTCAAAGGGTGGCTCTCATAGCGATTAGGATTGGAGCATTATAACTATTTTAAGCGACTTTTGGAGCCATTATCTGCCGCAGCAGGGTGGCCGAGTTTTTGGCTTATAGTGCGGCTGATGGTATTTAATTTTTCCAAGTTTATGCCATGCTCTATGCCTAGCTCATTAAGTAGTTGGATAACATGCTCGGTGGCTACATTGCCAGAGGCGCCCTTGGCATAGGGGCAACCCCCCAAGCCGGCAACTGAACTATCGATAATACTGATGCCCATGATTAATGATTGCTTAATATTGGCTATGGCTTGGCCGTAAGTGTCGTGTAGATGTACGGCTAATTTTTCTGGCTCAATGGTCTTAAGAATTTCTGTAAGTAGTGCCTCTATGCTATCGGGCGTTGCGACGCCAATGGTATCGCCCAGAGATATTTCATAGCAGCCCATTTCGAGCAAATACTGGGCGACTGCGCTAACTTTTGTATGGTCGACATCACCCTGATAGGGGCAGCCGGAAACACAGGAAATATATCCACGAACAGCAATATTATGCTCTTTGGCCTTTTGCGTCACCGCTTTGAATTTTTCTAGGCTTTCATCAATCGAGCAATTGATGTTTTTTTGACTAAACGCTTCACTGGCTGCCGCAAAAACAGCAATTTCTTTGACATTGCATTCAATGGCTCGTTCGAGGCCACGCATATTGGGAATGAGGGCAGTGTAGGTGGCATGACTCGGATTTAGCTGTTTAAAAACATCATCACTGCCTGCCATTTGTGGCACCCATTTAGGGCTGACAAAACTGCCGGCTTCAATAGTTTGCAGGCCGGCATCAGCTAAGCCGTGAATAAGTTCGACTTTAGTCGCTACATCTAAGGAAACAGATTCATTTTGTAGGCCGTCACGCGGGCCAACTTCAACGATCCTGACTGCTTTAGGTAAGCTCATAATAGTTACAGGTTGTGATAGTTGCCGCGGTAAAACACCAATGGCTGTAATCCATTATCATCAAATTGGACGACTTCACCAGTCATAATAATATGGTCGCCGCCGTCATACTGTTTCGCCATTTTGCATTGAAAGCAGACGCTGTAGTGCGGCAATATAGGAACACCCGATAAGCCCTCGTTACACTCTAGATCGGCAAAGCGATCTATGCCGGAGGTGGCAAACAGGTTTGACAGGTCCTGCTGGTCCTCTGCTAAAACATGCACAGCAAAAGCTTCTGCCGCCATAAAGTCTTCAAAACAATTGGTGTTTTTGCCAATGCTCCAAAGAATAAGCGGGGGAGTGAGTGATACAGAGTTAAAGCTGTTGGCAGTCATACCAACTTTTTGTCCATTTTTACCGAGCGTGGTAATAACGGTTATCCCAGTTGCAAAGCCACCCAATGCATTGCGAAATTCCTGCTGGGTGAAAGAGTTAGACACTGATTTACTGCTCCTTGATATAGGCTAGCGTCCCAATCAATTTAAAATATGGGACATAAAGTAGCAATAATGAAATCAATCTGTTGTTGTTGCAAGCGCTTTATATACTGGCGGCCACTTTTGTACCCTGAGCAATAGCTGTTTTAGCATCTAATTCTTTAGCGCTATCAGCACCACCTATTAAATGATAGGGTATTTTTAATCCACGGGTGATTTCTGTTAATGGATCCTGACCTGCGCAAATAACTATATTATCAACAGCCAATACTTCGGTCTTATCACCTATTTTGAGGTGAAGACCACGATCGTCTATACGTTGGTAGTTGCAGCCATTGATCATTTTTACCTGTTTTTTTGCCAGACTCGCTCGATGAACCCAGCCTGTAGTTTTGCCAAGTCCTGAACCAATTTTTGATGTTTTGCGTTGCAGTAAAAATACTTCTCGCGGCGATGGGTCTATATGCTCTTGGATCCCCTCAATACCACCACGGGCACCCAGTGACATATCAATTCCCCATTCACTCATAAATTTATCAATATCCAATGCAGTGGATTTACCACTGTGGGTAATATACTCAGCAGTATCAAAACCAATGCCGCCAGCGCCAATAATGGCTACACGCTTACCTAGCGGTTTTTTGTTTAAGATCACATCAATATAGCTAAGCACACTGCTGTGATCTATACCTTCAATTTTTGGCATTCTTGGGGTAATACCAGTAGCTACAATGACCTCATCAAAACCACTATTGTTGAGTTTGTCGACACTCACTCTGGTATTGAGGTTTAAACATATATTGTGTAATTCAATCTGTTTTTTAAAGTACCTTAGAGTTTCATTAAACTCCTCCTTGCCGGGGATCTGCTTAGCGATATTAAATTGCCCGCCAATTTCAGAGGCAGAATCAAATAGCGCTACTTTGTGGCCTCTAGAGGCGGCAGTGGTGGCCGCGGCAAGGCCAGCAGGTCCAGCGCCGACAACAGCAATTGTTTTGACCTGCTGAGTGGGTTGTATAATAATTTCAGTTTCATGGCATGCACGCGGGTTAACTAAACAGCTGGCAGTCTGCCCCTGAAAAACATGGTCAAGGCAGGCCTGGTTGCAGGCAATACAGGTGTTGATTTCATCGCTACGACCCTCTTTAGCTTTGATAACAAAATCTGCATCAGCCAAAAATGGTCGAGCCATAGAGACAATATCTGCATCGCCATCGGCAAGTACTTGTTCAGCGATATCGGGTGTGTTGATTCGGTTAGAAGTAACAACCGGTACTGAAAACTCTTGCCTGAATTTTGCAGTTACCCATGTGAAGGCGGCTCTGGGTACCTTGGTGGCGATGGTTGGTATTTTCGCTTCATGCCAGCCAATACCTGTGCTAATGATAGTAGCTCCGGCCTTTTCAACAGCCTTACCTAGTTGTATAACTTCGTCCGCGCTACTGCCACCCTCGACTAAATCAAGCATGGATAACCTAAAAATAATGATAAAGTTTGAACCAACCGCTTCTCTTACTTGTCGCACTACCTCAATAGGAAGTCGAATTCTATTTTCGTAGCTCCCGCCCCATTGGTCTTCTCTTTTGTTGGTTCTGGCGGCTATAAATTGATTGAGAAAATAGCCTTCAGAGCCCATGATTTCTACGCCGTCATAACCGGCTTTTTGCGCATTCACTGCAGTGGCTACATAGTCATCTATTTGCTTGCAGATTTCGCCTTCAGTTAATGCCTTGGGTTTAAAAGGGTTTATGGGAGCTTGAATAGCAGATGGCGCTACCAGATTGGGGGAGTAGGCGTATCTTCCAGTGTGTAAAATCTGTAGACAAATTTTACCCTCATATTGATGCACGGCCTCAGTGATAACTCGATGGTCATCAATATCTTGTTGAGTCCTAAGGTTTTTAGTGGCTGAATGAGTTCCACCCTCTGTGTTGGGGCCAATACCGCCAGTCACAATTAGACCAACACCGCCCTTCGCGCGTTCGGCAAAAAAGGCCGCCATGCGGTGGTGCCCACCTTCGGCCTCCTCAAGGCCTGTATGCATTGAGCCCATTAGCACTCTGTTTTTTAGCTGTGTGAAGCCAAGATCTAATGGCGCTAAAAGGTGGGGGTAAAAACTATTCTCCATGAGTGATGCCTCTTATTATTTTTTAAAAATACGTTGCTCCTTATTATTGAGATTACGCCAGCAATTTGACACTGTCAAGATTGATTGTTATATTGAGCTTATGACTTTAGATACTGTGCTCATAAAAAGAAATTCTAATTTCCATCATGGCAATCTTCGCCAGACGTTAGTTTCGGCTGCAACCAATATGATTGCAGAAAACGGTATCGAGTCGCTTTCGCTGCGCAAGTTAGCCGAAAAAGTTGGTGTATCCAGAACCGCTGCCTATCATTATTTTCAAGATAAAAACGACTTGCTCTGCGCTATAGCTGCCAATGGCTTTAGACGCTGGCAGCAATCTTTAGACCAACTAAATGCTAATCAATTACCAGAGAGAGATAAATTCGAGCAATACATTCTTGGCTATATAAGTTTCGCTACTCATAACCCCGAAGAATATGAGCTTATGTTTGGTCGATGTATTTGGAAGCAGTCAAAATGTACACCCGAATTGCAGGATATATCCCATACAACCTTTCAGCGTCAGGTGGAGATGATTGAATATTGGCAATCTATCGGCTTGGTCAGTGGTGATAGCCCATTGAAGATGGCGCAGGTTATCTGGGGTACATTGCATGGCATCGCTAAATTGTTTATTGATGGGGTTTATGCGGATGTGGGTCGGGCTGAAGAAATTGTAATCAGTGCTTTGCCGATGTTTTTAGTGTCTAAACTATAAATCTTTGTTTTTTTTAAATTTAATTAAAAACTTTGTTTAAATCGTCACTATTTGGTTGATGAATATAAGTTGCTGTGGCAGAATTGCCGCCTTTTTCACGTAGACCAAAATAATGGGTGCAAAAAAAGCCCCAAAGTGAAGTATACGTGTAGTTTGAGTTTATGCGAGTGTGGCGGAATTGGTAGACGCGCTGGATTTAGGTTCCAGTGGGGTGACCCGTGAGAGTTCAAGTCTCTCCACTCGTACCATTTTAAACAATATCACCATGTTGTTTTCAGGGTTAGCCCCCTGTCATATCCTTTTAGTTGGGTGACATTTCAAGAGGTTTTTCATGCAAGTTTCCATTGAGTCTAGCAAAGGTCTTGAGCGGCAGGTAAAAGTTGTTATACCTGCAGAAAAGATTGATAGCGAAGTATTGCAGCGTCTTCAGAAGGCGACTAAAACAGTTAACATTAAGGGCTTCCGTAAAGGCAAGGTTCCGTTAAATGTAGTTAAGCAGCAATATGGTAAGGCTGTTCGTCAAGAAGTTATGGGCGAAGTGGTTAACTCAAGTTTTTATGAAGCTATCAAGCAGGAAGATTTCAAGCCAGTTGGTCAGCCAAAGATTGATGGTATTGTTGATAAGGATGGCCAGGATCTTGAGTACACTGCAACTTTCGAAGTATACCCCGAAGTTAAGCTTGCTGATCTAAGCAAGGTCTCAATTTCTCGTCCTGTAGCAGATATCAATTCTGACGATTTAGAAAAAATGATCGATGTATTGCGCAACCAACAGGCATCTTTTGATGAGACAGAAAAGCCAGCAGCAGACGGCGATAAAGTTAATATTGATTTTGTTGGTACACTGCGCGGTAAAAAAGAATTCCCAGGTGGTTCGGCAGAATCACAGGATCTTGTTTTAGGTTCAAACAGCATGATCCTTGGTTTTGAAGATGGTCTAGTCGGCGTAAGTGCTGGCGATGAGATTGATCTGAAACTGAAATTCCCGAAAGATTATCACGCTGAAGAAATTAAGGGTAAAGCAGTAACCTTTGCAGTTAAAGTGAATACTGTTTCTGCAAAAACATTACCGGCACTTGATGATGAATTCTTCAAGCTTTACGGCGTTGAAGCTGGTGGTGAAGAAAAATTCCGCGAAGATGTTGAAGCTAACATGCAGCGCGAATTAAATAATGCGATTCGCAGTAATGTTAAAAACCGTATTATGGATCAACTTTATAAGCTAAATAAGGTTGAAGTACCTGAAGCATTGGTGGCAAATGAAATTGTTCAGTTGAAGAAGCAAATGATTCAGCAGTTTGGTGGCGGTCAAGAGTTCGATCTCAATATGTTGCCAGATGACATGTTTAAGGATAAAGCCAAGCGTCGCGCTTCATTAGGTGTGATTGTCTCTGAAGTTGTTAAGGCCGAAGAACTTACGCCTAACGAAGATCAGGTCCGCACTCGAATTGATGAAATTGCCTCTACCTACGAGCAACCATCTGAAGTTGTTGACTACTATTACAGCAAGCCAGAGCTATTGAGCTCAGTTGAAGCGGTTGTGTTAGAAGATCAGGTAACCGAGCTTGTGCTCTCTAAAGGTAAGGTTAAGGAAGAAAAACTTTCCTACGAAGATGCAGTTAAGCCAGATCCTGAAGCTGAGGCATAATTAAGGCTCTCTTCCTGTACAGATTTTAGTAGATTGGCGTATAATTTGTTATATATGCTCGTTTTAGCTATTTCATACGTATAAAAATCAGGGAGGACCTTATGACGTTCCAAAATTCAGATATTAATTCAGACTTTCTAGACCCTCAAGCCAGTGGTCTCGTGCCAATGGTGGTTGAGCAATCTTCCCGTGGTGAACGCGCCTACGATATTTATTCTCGATTATTAAAAGAAAGAGTCATCTTTCTGGTTGGTCAGGTAGAAGATCATATGGCTAATCTTATTGTTGCCCAACTGCTTTTCTTAGAGTCTGAAAACCCTGATAAAGATATACATCTCTATATCAACTCGCCGGGTGGTTCTGTAACTGCTGGCCTTTCTATTTATGACACTATGCAGTTTATCAAGCCTAATGTCAGTACTATGTGTATTGGTCAGGCTGCGTCTATGGGTGCGTTTTTATTGGCTGCAGGTGCCCCTGGCAAACGTTATTGTTTACCTAATGCGCGCACCATGATTCACCAGCCAAGTGGCGGTGCATCAGGTCAGGCAACAGATATCCATATTCAATCGCAAGAGATCTTGAAGATAAAAGAGCGTCTTAATACGCTTATGGCGCATCACACTGGTCAGCCCATTGAAACGGTCGAGCAGGATACTGAGCGTGATAACTTTATGAGTGCTGACGAGTCCAAGACCTATGGTCTTGTGGATGAGGTGCTTAACAAGAGAGCCTAACTAGGGCTTATTGTCGGCTACCAAAAAGTATTTTCTAAAACTAATTATAAAAGGTTGTAGAGATGAGTGATGAAGACACAACAAATGACGGCGGAAAGCTTTTATTCTGTTCCTTCTGCGGGAAAAACCAGAATGAAGTACGTAGGCTTATAGCGGGTCCTTCAGTCTATATTTGTGATGAATGTGTTGATTTATGTAATGACATTATCACTGAAGAAACTCAGGTAGCAGATGAGCAAGAGTCATCTGGTTCTCTGCCAGTACCTACTGAGATCAAGGGCATTTTAAACGAATATGTTATCGGTCAAGAACGCGCCAAAAAAATACTCTCAGTTGCAGTGTACAATCACTATAAGCGACTGCAAGCATCGAGCGATAAGCTCGATATAGAATTGGGTAAAAGTAATATTTTACTTATAGGTCCTACGGGAAGCGGTAAAACGTTACTTGCAGAGACCCTAGCTAGACTTCTAGACGTGCCTTTTACTATTGCAGATGCTACTACCCTAACTGAAGCAGGTTATGTGGGTGAGGATGTCGAAAATATTATCCAAAAGCTGCTGCAAAAATGTGATTACGATGTCGACAAAGCCCAACGTGGTATTGTCTATGTTGATGAGATTGATAAAATTTCACGTAAGTCTGATAACCCATCAATCACCAGAGACGTATCCGGTGAGGGTGTTCAACAAGCTCTACTTAAGCTCATAGAAGGCACTGTGGCATCAGTTCCTCCTCAGGGTGGGCGCAAGCATCCTCAACAAGAGTTTCTTCAGGTAGATACCTCAAATATTTTATTTATCTGTGGTGGTGCCTTTGCGGGTCTTGAAAAAGTTATTCGCGAACGCTCTGAAAAGGGTGGTATAGGCTTTAGTGCTGAGGTAAATAGTAAAGATGATCGTAAGTCGGTCGGTGAAACTCTGCTTGAAGTTGAGCCTAGCGATTTGATTGGCTATGGCTTGATTCCAGAGTTTATTGGTCGCTTGCCCGTGGTAGCTACTCTGGCTGAACTGGATCGCGATGCTTTGATTAATATATTAGTTGAGCCTAAGAATGCACTGGTTAAACAGTATCAGGCGCTTTTTGATATGGAGTCTGTCGAGCTAGATCTTAGACAAGAGGCTCTAGAGACAGTTGCAGAGAAAGCCATTGAGCGTAAAACTGGTGCTCGAGGGCTTCGTTCAATTCTTGAAACTGTGCTGCTAGAAACCATGTACAAGATTCCAGCTGAAGAAGATGTGATTAAGGTGGTCGTCGATAGCTCGGTCATTAATGGAGAAAATGAACCACTTTTGGTTTATGAGCAAAAAGAAGCGAAAAAAGTCGCTTCTGAGGACTAAGAATATAAAAGGCACTTAATAGGTGCCTTTTTTTTTGCCTAAACTTCTATGTTTGTATTAATTTTTCTCCGTTACGGTTGCTTTCTGCAATCGAGACCCCATATAGTTCCGTAGAGATTATTAATATTGTTATTTTGTCGATACCCTCGACAATTCAGGAGAAGATCAATGGATTCCAAACAAGCAGCCACTGCAAAAAATTATCCACTCTTACCGTTGCGCGATGTTGTGGTATATCCACATATGGCGGTACCCCTTTTTGTTGGGCGAGATAAATCAATTCTTGCTCTAGAAGAGGGTATGAAAACGAATAAGAAAGTTGTATTGGTTACGCAAAAAGATCCTGGTGAAGATAATCCTGAGCTGGATGAGGTTCATCAAATCGGCACCTTAGCAACTATTTTACAATTGCTTAAATTGCCGGATGGCACTCTTAAGGTGCTTGTCGAAGGTGTCAGTAGGGTGCAATTGGTAAACCCTGTTGAAGGTCCTGAATTTCTTCAAACACAGTTTAATGAGCTTTCCATTAATGGACTTGATGAAAAAGAATTAGATGCATTAGCGCGCGCAACTAAGGTGTTGTTCGAACAATATGTGAATTTGAGTAAAAAAATTCCATCAGAAGTCGTTAGTACGGTAAAAGCGATTAGTGATAATGACCGCCTAGCGGACACTATTGCTTCGCATATGACCCTGAACCTGAGTCAAAAGCAAGAGGTTCTAGAAATTGCCAATCTGTCTCACCGTTTTGATCATCTTATGGGTTTAATGGAAACGGAAATTGATCTTGCGGAAGTGGAGCAAAGAATTCGCGGGCGTGTTAAGAAGCAAATGGAAAAAAGCCAGCGCGAGTACTATTTAAACGAACAAATTAAGGCCATTCAAAAAGAGCTGGGTGATGAAGATGGTGTCTCAGAGTTTGAGCAGTTAGAGGGTAAGGTTGAAGAAGTAGGTATGCCCAAGTCCGCACTCGAAAAAGCGCGCTCTGAATTGTCAAAATTGAAAATGATGTCACCAATGTCTGCCGAGGCATCGGTGCTAAGAAATTACATCGATTGGATGGTTGGTGTGCCCTGGAAAAAGCGCTCTCGTGTTAAACATGATCTTAAAAATGCTGAGCAAACTCTCGGTCAGGATCACTACGGTCTCGAAGAAGTTAAGGAGCGTATTCTTGAATTTCTTGCAGTCCAAAAGCGGGTTAAAAAACTCAAGGGCCCCGTGCTGTGTTTGGTAGGGCCACCGGGGGTGGGTAAAACCTCGCTGGGTGAATCTATTGCAAAAGCCACTGGCAGAAAGTTTGTCAGAATGAGTCTTGGTGGTGTGCGTGATGAGGCTGAAATTCGCGGCCATCGCAGAACCTATATCGGCTCATTACCCGGTAAGATTATTCAAAAGCTGAGTAAGGTTAAAACCAAAAATCCGCTGTTTTTGTTAGATGAGATCGATAAGATGGGTATGGACCATAGAGGTGACCCTGCGTCGGCCTTGCTTGAGGTGTTAGACCCTGAGCAAAACCATACCTTTAACGACCATTATCTAGAGGTGGATTACGATCTATCGGAGGTTATGTTTATCTGTACCTCTAATTCTATGAATATCCCAGGTCCACTACTAGATCGTATGGAAGTGATTCGTATTCCTGGTTATACCGAAGATGAAAAGGTAGCTATCGCTGAAAAATATTTAGTTCCCAAGCAAAGTAAGGCTAATGGTCTTAAAGCGGGTGAGTTAGATATCGAGACTGACACGTTGCGAGATATTATTCGGTTTTATACCCGTGAGGCTGGCGTTCGTGGGCTAGAGCGTGATATCGCCAAAGTTTGTCGTAAAACCGTCACTAGAAATGTGCGCCATGAAGTGGATGGCGAAATTATCCTTAAGCCCGATGGTTTAGAGGATATGCTCGGAGTTCACCGTTTTGACTATGGTCGCGCTGAGGCGGAAAATCAGATTGGACAGGCCACAGGTTTGGCATGGACTCAGGTGGGTGGTGAGTTACTTAATATTGAGTCATCCGTGGTTCCCGGTAAAGGCGGTATGGTTAAAACCGGCTCTCTTGGCGATGTGATGCAAGAGTCTATTCAGGCAGCACTAACGGTAGTTAGAAGCCGTTCTCAACAGCTGGGTATTCGTAAAAACTTTTATCGAGAGCAAGATATTCATATCCACGTTCCCGAAGGTGCTACGCCTAAAGATGGACCTTCGGCGGGCATTAGTATGTGTACCGCACTGGTATCGGCTCTAACGGGTATCCCAGTTAAAGCCTCGGTGGCAATGACTGGTGAAATTACTTTGCGTGGTCAGGTGCTTAAGATTGGCGGCCTTAAAGAAAAGCTATTAGCTGCTCATCGCGGTGGTATTAAGACGGTAATTATCCCTTATGACAATGCAATGGACCTTAAGGAAATTCCTGATAATATCAAAGCTGATTTGGATATATGTCCGGTTAAAGTCATCGATGAGGTGCTTGAAATTGCACTCGAATCATTGCCGGTAGGGATGAGTGAAGAGGACTATAATCGTGGAAGTGGAGCGGAAAATACCCCAGAAAACGATCTAAGACCAAGCACTCACTAGTCTGTAGACTAAATTTTTTTTAAAAGTTAGCTTGACCAGACATATAAGCGTTGGTATAAAGTTAGTACGAGTCCAATAATCTCTAGGCTAGAGATTAGTTAAGTGGCCCGAAACGTATCAATACTGGATAAATTAACTCCATAATAAAAGGGGAACACTGTGAATAAATCTGAATTAATCGATGCTATCTCTAACTCTGCTGACCTATCTAAGTCTTCTGCGGCTCGTGCTCTAGACGCTGTACTAGGTTCAGTTCAAGGCGCTCTTGCAAATGGCGACCAAGTTTCACTAGTAGGTTTTGGAACTTTCTCTGTTAAGCACCGCGCTGCTCGTTCTGGCCGTAATCCGCAAACAGGAGCTGAGATTCAAATTAAAGCTTCTAACGTTCCAAGCTTCAAAGCGGGTAAAGCTCTTAAAGACGCTGTGAATTAAGAAGCAAACTCTTTCCTCTTCTTTTAGAAGTAAGGGTATCGTATTTAAAAGGCGCATACTTATGCGTCTTTTTTTAATTTTGGAAGAAAAAAATGTTACTAGATTTTAGAAATAATATGCGTGGTGTTGCTATTGGTATCACCATCGTTATTGGCCTTATCTTTGCCCTAACAGGCACTGGATCACTGTTTATTAGCACACCTGATTCAGAATCAGCGTTAGTGGTCAATGGTGACGAGATTAGCGAACGAGAAGTTCTTCAGGCTGTAGCGAGAGAAAGAAGTAGAATCCTTAATGAAAATCCTGAGATGGATAGAAGTTTGCTAGATGATCAAGCTCTCCGTCCTCAGGCCATGCAACAGTTAATAAGCAGGGAAGTTTTAATTCAAGCGGCCAATCAACATAACCTTGGGGTGGCTCCATCACTGATTAATGAATTGATCCTAGATGTTGAACAATTTCAAACTGACGGTGTGTTTGATGAAGACAGATTTCGTTATGCTATTAGAAGTCAGGGTTATACCTCTAGTTCAAAATTCACTGAGATGCTAGCGGATCAGTTTTTAGTTGAACAGCTTTCTGACGGCATTATTAATTCCAGTTTTGTAACCTCTAATGAAGTTACTAGTTTGACCGCACTGGTCGATCAAAAGCGTAGTTTTGAGTTTGCACGTCTTGCCTATCAACCTTTTGTTGATTCGGTAGATCTATCTGATGAGCAAATTGCAGCTTACTACGATGAGAATCAAGCGCAGTACATGACCGAGCGCAAGCTGAGTGTTGAATATATTGAGCTTAATCAAGCCATGCTTATCAACGCTCAGTCAGTATCTGCTGAACAGGTTCAAGCTAGATTTGATCAGGAAGCGCATTCTGCTGATACCAGCCCATCATTACGCGCTGCACATATTTTATTAGAAAATAGTTCTGCAGAGCTTATCGCCGAGGTTCAAGCCAAGATTGATGGGGGTGAAGATTTTGCAAAGTTAGTGAGTGAGTACACACAAGATGTTGCCACCGCAGATATGGGTGGTGATCTTGGATTTACCGATGGCAGTACTTTCCCTGATGCTTTTGAGCAGGCACTGGCGGCATTGGAAGTAGGTCAGGTATCTGCTCCAGTGGAAACTGTTTCTGGTACGCATTTTGTCAAGTTGCTTGAAATTGAAAAGAAAGAATTCCTTTTTGATGAGCAGCAGGAGCGTATTACGCTTGAATTGCAAAAAGAAGCCGCCAATACACTATTGGTTGAAAAGCTAGAAATGCTAAAAGAGTTAGCGTTTAATGCTGACAATCTTCAAGAAGTGGCCGAAGACCTAGCACTAGAAGCTAAGACCAGTGAGCCATTTAGTGAAAATGGTGGGTCAGGAGTGGCCTCATCGCAAATAGTGGTTAATGCGGCCTATAGCCCAGAAGTTGCTGAAGACGGCTATGCCAGTGAAGTGCTTGATTTAGGTGACGATAACTACATTGTGCTGAGATTGAAAGAAAACTTCCCATCTAGGCAGTTGGTTTTAGAAGAGGTTCGTGACGATTTAACCAAAACACTCACTAATACAATTGCCAAAGAAAAAATCGATGCCAAAGCAGCAGAAATTACGACTACTCTCGATGGCGACAGTTCACTGTCTTCTATTGCGGCTGACTTTAAACTTGAAGTACAGAAGGAAGAGGCTAAAGATAGAGCGAATCAAGCGGTTAGTGCTGAAATCAATGCTTTTGTTTTTGAGATGCCTTCGCCGAGAGATTCAATTATTTCTGATAGCTTCACTGCGGCGAATGGTGATTTTGTTGTCATTGAGCTTACCGAAGTTGAGCTAGGAGATACTGCATCTCTGGATCAAGAACGTATTGAACTGATTCGTTCAATTGCTGAAACAGCGACTACGGGTAAAGAATTTGTATCTTATCAGCAAGCGCTAATTGAGCAGGCCAAAATAGTTCAATAATGAAGTTTTAACAGTCTAGCTTGTAGTATTCGAAAAGATATAGCCCCAGTGGCTATATCTTTTTTTTATCTGTAGGTTTAAATCCAATAATAAATCCAGAGCAGCGTACTAAAAATATACGGATTAGAGAATACTAAATTCGCAATGGATTAATATATAACGTCAACCGCTGTCCCGGCTGTAAATATTTACTACCATCTAGTTTATTCCACGATGTGATATCGGTAATTTTAAGATCGAATCGTTTGGCGATTAAATACAGTGAGTCACCACTGCGCACCTGATAGTTAAGTTTTCTGACAGGGGTGGTTTTGGGTCCTGATTTTGGGGCTTTAATCAGCAACTCTTGACCAACCTTAATCAGATTACCTGTTAGGTTATTGGCACGCTTTAGGCTGGTGATTGAAATTTTATGCTTGGCGGCTATTTCTGACAATGTATCCCCTGCAGACACTACATAGGTTCTGGTGGGGGGGATTCGGTACTCTGTTAGCACCGCTATCTCACCGGTGGGTGGTATTCGCAATACTTGGCCGATACTCAAAAAGTCATTTCGTAAGCGGTTAGTTATTTTTATTTGCGCGGTGGTTTGTTCATAGCGCTTGGCGATATGCGTTAGGGTGTCGCCAGATTTTACAATATATTCGCGGTATTCGGCCCATGTAGAGGGGTCGCTTGTGGCTAAAAAGTCACTCAGTAGTTGGCTCTTTTCAATCGGTAATAAAATATGGTAACCCGGCTCTGGTGGGGTAACTGAGCGTTTGTAAGCCGAATTTAACTTGGTAAAGATGGCATCATCGACCCCTGTTACCTCTATTATCTTGTCTAGTTCTATCTGTGCCGGCAGTTCCACTACAGAGAAATAGGCTGTATTGGCTATCTCGGGTAGTTTTACTTCTAGTTTTTCTGCATCTCTTACAATATAGGCCAATGCCATTAACTGGGGTACGTAATTTTTTGTTTCTCGAGGCAGTTTGAGCGACCAAAAATCGGTGGATTTCCCCAAACGGCGATTTTTTCTAATGGCTTTTCTGACAACCCCTTCACCAGAGTTGTAGGCGGCTAGCGCATGTAGCCAGTTGCCATTAAACTGCTTGTTTAAATAGGTAAGGTAAGTCGCGGCGGCGGCAGTTGAGTGCACTACATCGCGTCTTCCTTCGTACCAACGACTGCGCTCTAAGCCGAGGGATGTGGCTGTTGATGCGATAAATTGCCAAAGACCTACGGCGTGACTTGGGCTGTAGGCGAGGGGGTCGTAGTTACTTTCTACAATCGGTAGCAAGGCTAATTCTAAGGGTAGATTTGCATTTTCTAACTGTTCAGTAACATGAAACAGGTATGGCGATGAATGCTCAAATAGTAAGTTGAGATTATGCGGGTTTTTTAGGTAGCGTTTTAGCTGTTTGTTAGCACTGTAGGGCAATTCGTTCGGTGTTATTTCGAAGCCTTGGCGCAATCGCTGCCATGCGTCTATTTGCGGTGCCGGTGCTAGCTCTGCCTGTTGGTTGATTTCTAAATTGTCTTCAGTTGGCAATTCTGCGCTTTCTAGGCTAGTTTCGGGGTCTGGTTGCTGCGGTGCTTTAGGAATTGCACTAGGTGCGTTTAAATCGACAATAGGTGCGTTTTCTGTTGAATCAATGACTTCAGGTTCTTCTGTAACCGTGGCACAGCCGACCAACCTCATACTTAACAGTAAAAGGCCCAGGTAAATAATGCTATTTTTAGGCTTGGATAACACAAAAAACTCTATCAGCTGCAAATTTTAGGAGCGGGATTGTAACGGTCATGGCTGCTATTAACAACATAGCAAATTTACGTGTGGTATTTGATGTATTTTGTTTGATGTCTAATAGGGTAATACTTTGTAACATGTTAGGATTTACTCATATTCAATTTAGTCTCTGAGATCTATGCGTAATAAAAGCCAAATGCTGGCCAATTTGTATCAGAAATATCTGGCAATAACCTCAGACAGTAGCGCTATGGTTTTGGATAATTGGCAGAGCAAAAAGTTCGGCCAATATTTGCTTGATGCAGAATTAAAATTGCTAGCAGAGAACTGTGCTGATTTGGCGGGTTATAGAATGATGCACTTAGGTTTAATTGGAGAGCAATGTGCGCTTGAGCCATTTGAGCAGTTACATCAATTCTATATTCGCCCGACATCAAATGATTTATGCTTTGCAAGTAGCTCGGTGGTAGCGGCTAATGAGGACTTGCCACTGCCCTCTGATATTGTTGATGTGGCGATTATACAGCATGCTCTTGAGTACTCTTCGTCACCGCAGTCTGTTTTAGCCGAAACGGCTAGAGTGCTTGCCCCCGGTGGGCATATGATTCTGTGCGTATTTAATCCGCTAGGGCCTATGGGCTTGTTAAAGTGGCCTATGAGGCTGCTAACTAAGCGCCCTGAATACCAATTTTATAATCTGCGTAAACATCGCGTATATGATTGGCTATCGCTGCTTAATTGCGAAGTGATCGGCGTGCAAAATGGCGCGTATAATTTGCCTATTGGCGGTGCGAGTTGTTTTCGCGATGACACAGTTTGGCAGAAAATGTGTGAAAAGGTTGGCTCTCCATGGGGTAATTTTTATATGATTCATGCTGTTAAGCGTGTAGCGGGTGGTATTAGTAATCGCGCTCGCGCATGGCGCCCGTTGGCGGCTAAACCCTATGGTTCTAAGCGAACTAATATTAATCGATCACCCCATAATTAGGCGGTAACTGTAATGAAAACTGTGGAAATTTTTACCGATGGTGCCTGTAGGGGTAATCCTGGGCCCGGTGGTTGGGGTGCGCTATTGCGCTATGGCGACAATGAGCGGACACTCTGTGGTGGTGAGCATGAGACGACCAATAACCGTATGGAGTTAATGGCGGTTATTCAGGGGTTATCGGCCCTTCAAAGAGCTTGTGAGGTAACAGTAACCTCTGATTCAACCTATGTATTAAAAGGCATACAGGAGTGGATGCCTAACTGGAAAAAAAGGGACTGGAAAACAGCCTCAAAAAAGCCGGTTAAAAATGTCGATCTATGGCAGCAATTAGATCAGCTAGTTGAGTTGCATACGATTGACTGGCAATGGGTTAAGGGTCACAGTGGCCATACAGAAAATGAGATTGCCGATCAGTTGGCAAATCGCGGTATTGACGAGCTGGATTAAGCAAAAATATGAGACAGATAGTTTTAGATACAGAGACCACGGGCCTTGAGACTTCTCAAGATCACAGAATTATCGAAATTGGTTGTGTGGAGCTGGTTAATCGCAAACTGACGGGTAATCATTACCATCAATATATCAACCCTCAGAGAAAAGTTGATGAGGGTGCAATGCAGGTGCACGGCATCACTGACGAATTTCTTGAAGATAAACCCTTATTTGCCAATATAGTGGATGAGTTTTTGGCATTTGTCGGTGATTCTGAGTTGGTTATCCACAATGCCCCATTTGATATTGGCTTTATCGATCACGAGTTATCCAAGCTGCCTAAGCAACCCAAGTCGATTGCTAATCTGTGCCCTATAGTGGATACCCTTGCTTTGGCAAGAAATAAGCATCCGGGGCAGCGCAATAATCTTGATGCTCTATGTAAGCGTTATATGGTGGATAATTCTCAGCGTGATCTTCACGGCGCATTGCTCGATTCTGAAATTTTGGCGGATGTTTATTTGATTATGACCGGTGGTCAGGTCAATCTTAATATCAATGATCAGTCGAGTGCTGATGATGGTGCTGTATCCACTTCAAGTGGTATAAAAAGACTCCCCACAGATCGCCCCGCGCTAAAAGTTATTAAAGCGAGTGATGCTGAACTGGCCAGTCATAACAAGAAGCTCGAAACGATTAAATCTGCGAGTGGTCATTGTGTGTGGCAGGATATATCTCAGTAAGACTATTTGATGAGTGACTCAAAGGCGGGGTTAAATATACCGGCCAAATTACCTTCCCAGCCTAAACAATACCGGCTGCTTGAATCGCAACTTATGCATGCGGTGGCTAGCCGTGATCTGTTTCGTTTAAAACAACAATTAAAAAAAATTCAGCAGAGTTTAAAGGCATCTGAGGAAGGTCTTTCTAGTTGGAATAGGTGGGTGACTGCTGCAACCAAGTCGAATAGCTGGGTTGAGACTCGAGCCGCTAGCTTCCCACAAATTTCTTACCCTGACCTACCTGTTTGTGGGCGTGCGGACGAGATTCGCGATCTAATTAGAGGTAATCAGGTGGTGGTGATTGCCGGTGAAACCGGTTCGGGGAAAACCACCCAGTTACCTAAGATATGTTTGGAAGCTGGTTGCGGTCGGCGCGGTATTATCGGTCATACTCAGCCGCGGCGAATTGCCGCTCGCTCGGTGGCTAGCAGGCTGGCTGAAGAGCTAAAGACGACTCTGGGGGATAAGGTTGGCTATCAGGTCCGATTTGCCGATCAAACCAATCGCAATACGCTCATTAAGCTGATGACTGATGGTATTCTTTTGGCTGAAATTCAGCGCGATCGTTTTTTAAGTCATTATGATACGATTATTATTGATGAGGCCCATGAGCGCAGTTTGAATATTGATTTCCTATTGGGTTATCTAAAACAAATTCTGCCAAAACGCCCCGACCTTAAAATTATTATTACCTCCGCAACCATTGATGTAGAAAAATTCTCTAAGCATTTTTCCAATGCGCCTATTATTGAAGTATCTGGAAGAACCTATCCGGTAGATATTGTATATGACAATGTCGATCAAACTGCGTTGGAGTTGGATCAACAAATTATTGATCGTTTAAAGGATATTGAGGCACTTGGTAGTCAGGGAGATGTCTTGGTTTTCTTGAGTGGTGAGCGTGAGATTCGTGAACTCAGTCTAGCAATTCGCAGGGCGCAAATCCCTCATCTTGAAGTGGTTCCCCTATATGCGCGTTTAAGTCTGGCAGAGCAGAGAAAGATCTTTTCTCCGCATAAGGGTCGGCGTGTGGTTCTGAGTACCAATGTGGCGGAAACATCGCTGACGGTTCCGGGTATTGGCTATGTAATCGATGCGGGCCGCGCCAGACTTTCGCGCTACAGTTACCGCACCAAGGTTCAGCGCTTACCTATAGAGGCTATCTCTCAAGCTAGTGCCAATCAGCGCGCCGGTCGCTGTGGACGAGTGCAGAAAGGTGTTTGCTATAGGCTGTATACCGAGGAAGATTTCACCAATCGCTCGGAATATACCGATCCTGAAATTATTCGCACCAATTTGGCCGCGGTTATTTTACAAATGATGCATGCGCGCCTCGGTGATATTCGTGATTTTCCGTTTATTGATAAGCCAGACTCACGGATGATCAACGATGGCTACAAGCTATTAGAAGAATTGCAGGCAGTCGATAAGAAAGGGGCACTGACGCGATTGGGCAAAATGCTAGTCGCTATTCCCTTAGATCCAAAATTTGCTCGTATGCTGATCGAGGCCTCAAAGCTTGGTTCTCTTGCCGAATTGATGATTATTACCACTGGGCTAAGTATTCAGGACCCCAGAGAACGCCCAGCGCATAAGAAGCAAGCGGCTGATTTGGCGCACAAGCCATGGCTTGACGAGAAGTCTGACTTTATGTCGCTACTGAATATCTGGCTGCACTTTGAAGAAAAAAGACAAACCTTGTCGCGCAACCAGTTTTCAAAATACTGCCGCGCTAATTTTGTATCCCCATTGCGAATGAAGGAATGGCGTGATTTGCATCATCAGGTCCACAGTGCCTGTCGCGGTCTAGGCTTTTTGGATAACAATCAAGCGGCTGATTATCAGTCAATTCACTGTGCGTTGCTTTCAGGACTGCTTGGGCAAGTCGCCAATCGTCAAGATAAATGGGAATTTCTGGGTACACGCAATCGCAAGTTGTTTATTTTTCCAGGCTCTGGAACCATTAATAAACCACCAAAGTGGATCGTTGCCGGCTCATTGATGGAAACAGCTAAACAATATGCGTTAAATGTTGCCAGCATTGAACCCACTTGGTTGCCGGTATTAGCAGCGCATTTGGTGAAAAAAACCTATAGCGAGCCCTTTTATCACGCTAAAAACGGTTTAGTCATGGCAAAAGAGCGCCAGACCTTATTTGGCTTAACCATTGTCGAGGCAAAACTCACGCCCTATGGAAAAATTGCTCCGACAGAAGCTCGAACCATCTTTATTCAGCAGGCTCTGGTTGAGCATGGCTACCGAGGTAAGGGGCGATTTTTAGTCCATAACCAAAACCTATTAGAAGAATTGCAGTCACTGGAGGATAGGTTTAGGCGCCGCGATTTAGTTGCCGAGCAAAAAGTGGTCTTTGGCTTTTATGACGAGCGATTGCCTAAGGATATCTATAATCAGGTGGCTTTTGATCGCTGGCGCAAACAGGCTGAATCTAACGATAGGAATATTCTAAAGCTCAATCGAGAGTTGCTATTGCTGCGGGGTTTATCTGTGGATGAGCAGGCACAGTTCCCAGAGCAGGTAAGCTGTGGCGGTATAGATTTTCATTTGAGTTATCGCTTTGAGCCTGGGCATCAAGAAGATGGAGTTAGCGTCACCATTCCACTGCCAATTTTGCACCAGGTACCGCGCTTTTTCTTTGAATGGGTGGTGCCGGGTATGCTGCGCGACAAATGTATTGCGCTTATTAAAAGCCTGCCAAAACAGATTCGCCGTCATTTTGTACCGGTGCCAGATTATGTGGATAAAATTTTATTATCCACCAAGGCTGAGGATAGACCTCTAACCGAGGTTCTAGCTGAACAGTTACATCGGCTTTCGGGGTTTACTGTAGCTGATACAGATTGGCGCTATGAAGGATTAAACCCATGGTATTTGATGAATTTTGTTCTACAAGATGAAAATGGTGAGCGGGTTGCCATGGGGCGCAATTTGCAACAGTTACAGCAAGACTTTAAACAGCAAATTAATAACAACCTACAGCAGTCTGAGGACGATGATATTAGTCGACAACAGGTTGTTGAGTGGGATTTTGAACATTTGCCGCAGCAGGTGAGTATTCAGCGTGGAAATATTACCATTAAAGCTTGGCCCTGCTTAAAAGACTGTGGTGACTGGGTAGATATTGAGCTGCAAGACAATCCCTTAGTAGCGGAAAATCTTAGTATTGAAGGGCAGTTGAGGCTAGCCTTGATTAAAGGTCGTCAACAGGTCAATTATTTATCAAAAAATCTTCTCAAGGGTTGTGATTTGGCATTAAAAGCGGCCGCTATTGGTGACCGACAATCCACTGTAATGGCAATTATAAGTGCTAGTTTTCAGCAATCTATGTTTGCCGATGAAAAAGCTGTTCGCGATAAACAGGATTTTGAGCTTCGATACTCTGAAGGTGTGGGTGAGGTCATTGGCATAGCTCAAGAGTATGCCGATATTATTCAGTCTGTTTTACCGCTATTACATCATTGCCGCAAACAGATACGAGCAATAAATTTGGCGGCGGTTTATGCCAAGTCAGATATTGAGGAACAGATTGAGCGACTTTTTTCGGTCAAAACTCTGAGCACCATAAAGTGCGACCATCTTGTGCAGTATCCTAGATATATTCGTGCCCTAGAGATAAGGCTTGAAAAATTACCCATGCAGATCTCAAAAGATCGACAGTGGCTGGATGAAATACAGCAGTTTTCTCAGCGAACCAATGATCAAGAACCCGCATCTCTTTCCAGAGAGCTTGCCGTGGAGCTGCAAGCCTATGAGTGGGCCATTGAGGAATATAGAGTATCGCTGTTTGCCCAGCAGTTAGGCACTAAGATGCCAATATCAAGTAAGCGTTTGGAAAAAATGTGGCAACAACTATATGAGCGATTGCGACGATTTTAGCTAAATAATGGCCTATTTTTTGTTATCTACCCGTGTTTTGCGGTTGAATCTGTAAGCCATGAACCATTAAAATATGATAAACCAGTTAAGGGTAAACGAATGAATAGGTCCTCGCTAATAAACGGTATTATTTCGATAATCCTTTTGTGGTGTTGCTCTATCTGGTCAATTTCTGTGGTTGCTGATCAGGCGGCTGACGTCGATCCCTATCAAGCGGTTAACCAAAAGATATTTAGTTTCAATAAATTTTTAGATGATCATCTCGCTCGGCCTGTTGCTAAGTTTTATGTTGCGGTAACGCCTGATCCTGTTGAGCGGGGTATTGCTAATGTATTTGATAACCTCGAAGAGGTTACCAATGTTGTTAATGATCTGTTGCAAGGCAAGTTTGTCCAAGCGGCAAATGATAGCGGACGCTTTGCAATCAACAGTACGCTAGGAATCGCTGGCTTATTTGATGTTGCTTCGCTCTTGAGCTTAAAGAAAAGTGATGGTGAAGACTTTGGTCAAACATTGGGTTATTGGGGTTTGCCTGAGGGACCTTACATAATGCTTCCTTTTATGGGTCCCTCTACCCTGCGCGATGCGCCATCGTACTTTGTCGACCAGTTGACCGACCCATTAGATTATTTGGATAACAGTACTGATCGAGCGGCAACCACTGTTTTAGGTGTGGTAAATACTAGAGCCTCATTGCTTGAATATGACAATTTGCTAACGGGCGATAGTTATACCTTGGTAAGAGATGTCTATTTGCAAAGAAGGGCTTATCAGGTAAATGATGGTGCCGTAGAAGATGAGTTTGATGATCTTGATGATTACTAGTTTTGATCAACGGAGTAGAGTCACTGTTGTATAATTATAACAATGCTACTGATTGCACTAACAAAGTGAACGCTCAATGAGTGAGTTAACAGGCCCAGTGATTGTTGTTAACGACAATACCGAGGCAGCACAAAGTTTGTTGGCAAGTTTCCAGTCTAATGGTTGGGACTGTCTGAGCGCCGAAAATCTTGATCAACTTAAGAACATCTGTACTGATCCTCTAAATCAGCCGATTATTTTTACCGCCGAATATCTGCGAAATCGCAAACTTGATAACGATGCTATAGCTAAGTTGTGTAGCTACTATTTGGTTGTGATCGCGATGGATAATCAGGCGTCGGGCAATGAGGCTCAATTTTTTAGGTTGGGCGTATCAGATATATTAGAATCTGACCTAGCACAGCGTGATATCCCCCAGCTTTTAAAACGATTATCGAAGCTTGCCTCTAATCGCGGTCATCAGCAAAGTTATGGTGAGCGGTTACAAAAGATAAATAGCAAATTACAGCAAAGCATTAAGCTTTTAGAGCATGATCAAAAAGCTGGCTTAGAAATACAGAAAAATTTGATGCCTGAAAAACCCATACGATGTGGCGATATTGAAATTGGCCATTCAATGGCGCCCTCGCTCTACCTGAGTGGTGACTGTGTTGGTTACCAATTTGTATTGGGCCGTTACCTATTATTTTATTTTGTCGATGTCTCTGGTCATGGTGCCTCATCGGCATTTGTGACGGTATTGCTGCATTTTATAACAGGACGGATTATTCGCCGTCATGCCCGTGAAGAAGAATACGATGCATTAGCTCAGGCACCCGAGGGGCTGGTAGAGTCGATTAATCAGCAGTTGATAAATACCGAGTTGGATAAGCATTTGACCATCGTGGCCGGGTCATTGGACACAGAAACTAGAAAGCTGCGCTACGTGGTTGGTGCGCACCAACCTTCTCCGATTTTGATTGTCGATGGCAATGCCCAATATCTGCCGGGTAAAGGTAAGCCCGCGGGTATTTTTAAGGATGCAACCTGGGAGGTTGAAGAAATACAGTTACCAGAAAAGTTTGCATTGGTGCTTTTATCGGATGGTGTTTTTGAGTTATTACCCGGAAAAGAAATTACCGATAAAGAGACTCGGTTGTTGCGCTATTTAAGCAATCGATCGGTAAGTGTAAAGTCGCTTAAAAAAGGTCTGTTTATCGAGGGTATTAAAGATCTTCAAGATGATGTGTCTGTTCTATTGTTGACTGGGGGCTCTTAGTTTGAGTCAGGGTAAAATACTAATTTCAGATAAATCTGATAATTACCTTCTTAAGTTAGTGGGTGATGTGCGCCTTACGCTTAGTGGTACCCTTAACCGCTATATGGAAATTCTTTTTGGTAAAAACCAAGTCAAAAGTGTTGTTGTGGATATGCTTGATGCCGAGGGGGTGGATAGTACAACTCTGGGACTTATTGCTAAGTTGGGCTTACATTGTCGCGAATCCTACCAGATGAATGTGAAACTCTTTTGCCAAAACCCGTCAATTATTCGCACCCTTGAATGTATGGGTTTTGATGAAATCATTGATATATTTCAGCAGTCTCCAGAGGAGTTTGATACAGAGTTGCGAAGCTTAGAGGAAGTGCCTGCGGCGGTCGATGAGGTTCGTAGACAGGTTCTTGAGGCGCATAAGTTACTGCTAAAACTTAATCCTAAAAATAGCGCCGAATTTACTGATTTAATTAATACCCTAGAGGCAGATCAGTAATATATTTTTTTAATTCTGTTCTAACATTTCAATAAAAGCTAAGGCAGCATTCGATAGACTGCGATTTTTGTGATGGATATAGCCTAGTTCACGCGCGACATGGGTATGTTCTGTTGTCATCACATGTAGGTTTTTAATTAATGTTTCTGGCAGCATACTCCAACCCAGCCCGATTTCTACCATGGTACTAATGGTCTCTAAATAGTTGGTCGACATAGGCGTTTTTAATGGCACGCCTTGTGTTTCGAAAAGCTTTTGAATAATGCGCCCAGTGTAGGTATTAATTCCTGGGAGAATAACTGGATACTGTGCTAAATCCTGTAAGCTGGGATGATCAATTTTTGCCAGAGCGTGATCAGCTGCGCAAATAAACCTCAATGGATCAGTCCATATTTTTTGGCATAAAATATTTGGATGTTGTTCCAAGGCTAGCGTAATAACTGCGACCTCTGATTTTCCTTGCAGTACCTGTTCGTAAGCTTTTTCAGAGTCCATAAACTCAATATTTAAACTAACCCCTGGGTATTGTCGAGCAAATGCCTTCAGCGTTGGCGGTAAGCGATGGAGGCCCAGATGATGGCTAATAGCTAAATGAAGTGTGCCATTGGCATCGCCAGACAGGTCATTAATAGCCTGAACCGCCGCTGCATATTCTTGAAGTATATGTTGAGCTCGCGGTAACAGTGCATTACCTGCCTCGGTAAGCGTGACTTGCCGCGCTATACGATCAAATAATTTTTTACCTGTTTGGTGCTCGAGACTGGCAATTCGCTTACTAACCGCTGACTGAGTTAAATGTAACTGTTCAGCGGCCAGTGAGAACGAAGCACAGTCGGCAACAGTTACAAATGCTTTTAGGCTCTGATTATCCATGAGTGACAACTTATAGATTCTTATTAGGAATCATAAATATGAAAAATATGAATTTATTTCATCATAAAGTATCAGTAAACTATGCGCAATATTGAAATTTAGGAGAACAGCATGTCGCAAAGAACAGTCTACGACAAACTGTGGGACAGCCATTTAGTGAAACAAAATGAAGATGGGTCGGCGCTTTTGTATATTGATCGCCATATTCTTCATGAGGTCACATCACCCCAGGCATTTGAGGGGCTTCGTTTAGCAGGTCGAAAACCCTGGCGTCTAGATACTAACTTAGCCACGCCTGATCACAATATATCAACTGATCCTAACGAGCGGGCTGCAGGTGTTGCCGGTATTCCAGATGATACGTCGCGTATTCAGGTGCAGACATTGGATGATAATTGCGATCATTTTGGTATTAAAGAATTCAAAATGAATGAAATGGGTCAGGGTATTGTGCATGTTATGGGTCCTGAACTAGGGGCCACCATGCCAGGGTTAACCGTGGTCTGCGGTGATTCTCACACTGCAACCCATGGCGCACTTGCCTGCTTAGCGCATGGCATTGGTACCTCTGAGGTCGAGCATGTATTAGCTTCCCAATGTCTTGTGACTAAAAAGATGAAGAATATGCGCGTCACAGTTGAAGGTGTTTTAGGTGTCGGCGTAACACCCAAAGATGTGGTGCTAGCGATTATTGCTGAAATAGGCACAGCCGGTGGCAATGGTCATGCGATTGAGTTTGCTGGCTCTGTGTTTAGAGATATGTCGATTGAAGGTCGAATGACAGTGTGCAATATGGCCATTGAGGCCGGAGCGCGTGTCGGTCTGGTTGCAGTTGATGAAAAAACTGTCGACTACTGTCGTGGCCGCAAGTTTATGCCCAAGGGTGAGATGTTTGATAAGGCAGCTGAATATTGGCGCACATTAATCAGTGATGCTGATGCAGTATTTGATACTGAGGTGCAGATGAATGGGAGCGAGATTGCGCCGCAGGTATCTTGGGGCACTTCACCCGAAATGGTGGTTCCAGTAACCGGTAATATACCTAGAGTAGAGGATCAAACCGATGCGGTTAAACAAAAAGGTGTAGAGCGCGCATTGGAATATATGGGTCTTGAAGGCGGTGCGCCCATAAGTTCGGTAGCTGTAGATAGGGTATTTATAGGATCCTGTACCAATTCGCGTATCGAAGATATGCGCGCTGCAGCGTCGGTGGTTAAAGGCCATACTGTATCTAAGTCAATAAAACAGGCATTGGTGGTGCCGGGCTCGCAAATGGTTAAAGAGCAAGCAGAGGCAGAGGGTTTAGATAAGGTATTTATTCAGGCTGGTTTAGACTGGCGTGAACCCGGCTGTTCGATGTGTCTTGCGATGAATGCAGACAAATTGGGTGCGGGTGAGCACTGTGCATCTACCTCAAACCGCAATTTTGAAGGTCGTCAGGGCAATGGTGGTCGCACCCATTTGATGAGTCCTGAGATGGCTGCTGCTGCCGCAATTACTGGGCATATTGTAGATGTAAGAGAATTTACCGGAGATCAGTCATGAAGGCATTTACTCAGCATAAGGGTTTGGTTGGGCCAATGGACCGCGCCAATGTGGATACCGATATGATTATCCCCAAGCAATTTTTAAAATCGATTAAGCGCAGTGGTTTTGGACCTAACCTATTTGATGAATTGCGTTATATGGATGAGGGTCAGCCCGGACAAGATTGTAGTCAGCGTCCAGTTAACCCAGAATTCCCACTAAATTTACCGCGTTATCGAAATGCTTCTATTTTATTGGCCAGAAAAAACTTTGGCTGTGGCTCTAGTCGTGAACATGCGCCTTGGGCTATGGAAGATTATGGTTTTCGCGCAGTTATAGCTCCCAGTTTTGCGGATATTTTTTACAATAACTGTTTCAAGAATGGTTTGCTGCCCGTGGTTTTAACGGAACAGCAATTGGATGTGTTATTTACTGAAATGTACGCTGATGAAGGCTATCAGTTGACCATTGATTTAGTACAGCAGAAAGTAGTGCGTCCCAACGGTGAAAGTTTTGGGTTTGAGATTGATCAGTTTCGTAAAGATTGCCTGATTAAAGGGCTAGATGAGATTGGGTTAACACTGCAGTCGACACAAGCAATAAAAGATTATGAAAAAACGCGTGCTGAACAACAGCCATGGGTATTTGGAGCAATAAAATAATGGCAAAAAAAGTATTGATATTACCCGGTGATAACATTGGGCCAGAAATTGTCGCAGAAGCGGTCAAGGTACTTCAGCGAGTCGATCAGAAGTATAAGTTAGATATTGAGTTAGATTATGCTCATCTTGGTGGCGCTGGCTTAGATGCTGAGGGTTCTCCCTGCCCAGCGCAAACCCTCGCGAAAGCTCGTCAATCTGATGCCATATTGCTTGGCGCGGTTGGTGGCCCTCAATGGGATGACGTCGAACGTCATTTGCGCCCAGAAAAAGGCCTGTTAACCATTCGTTCAGAGTTGGATTTGTTCGGTAATTTACGTCCCGCCATTATGTACCCTCAGTTAGCCCATGCTTCATCGTTAAAGCCTGAGTTTGTCTCAGGTTTGGATATTTTAATTGTGCGCGAGTTGGTAGGTGGTATTTATTTTGGTGAGCCCAGAGGTATACGCACTCTAGAAGATGGTCAGCGTGAGGGTTATAACACCTATAAGTACAATGAATCAGAAATTCGTCGTATTGGTAAGATGGCTTTTGAAGCGGCTATGGTAAGAAATAAACGACTTTGTTCGGTCGATAAGTCCAATGTTCTGGAGGCAACCGTACTTTGGCGTGAAGTGATTAGCGATATGGCGGCGGATTACCCAGAAGTAGAGTTGAGACATATGTATGTCGACAATGCAGCCATGCAGTTGGTAATGAATCCTAAACAGTTTGATGTGGTGGTTACCGGCAATATGTTTGGTGATATCTTGTCCGATACAGCGGCAATGTTAACTGGATCAATTGGGATGTTGCCATCGGCATCGTTGGATAAGAACTCTGGCGGTATGTATGAGCCCTGTCATGGTTCGGCACCGGATATCGCCGGTCAAAGTATTGCTAACCCATTAGCGACTATTTTGTCCGTGGCGATGATGCTTCGATATTCCCTTAATGCACCTGAAGCGGCTAATGCTATTGAGCAGGCGGTCAGTGTGGTTTTGGATAATGGTTTGCGAACGGCCGATATTCAAACTGAGGGTTGTAAGCTTGTGGGTACAGTAGAAATGGGTGATGCAGTCGTTGCAGCACTTTAAATAATATTTAGTAAAAAGATCGAGAAAAGGTTTTACCAATGAAAAAGACAGGTTTTGTAGGTTGGCGAGGCATGGTTGGCTCCGTGTTGATGGAGCGTATGCGTGAAGAGTCGGATTTTAGAGATATACAGCCAATATTCTTCACCACATCGCAAGCGGGCCAAAAAGGGCCGGACGTGGGCGTAGAAATCCCACTATTACAGAGTGCTTTTGATATCGAAGCGCTGGCGCAAATGGATGTTATTGTGACCTGTCAGGGTGGCGATTATACAAAGCAGGTGTATCCACAGCTTCGCAGCAGTGGTTGGCAGGGGTATTGGATTGATGCCGCCTCAGCACTGCGTATGGAAGAAAATTCTATTATTGTTTTAGATCCTGTGAACTCTATGGTGATCGAAGACGGTCTTGCCAATGGCGTTAAAGATTATATTGGCGGTAACTGTACAGTTAGCCTAATGCTAATGGCACTGGGTGGGTTATTTAATGCCAATCTAGTTGAATGGGCTAGTTCAATGACCTATCAGGCGGCCTCTGGTGCAGGGGCGCAAAATATGCGCGAACTCATCTCTCAAATGGGCGTGATTGAACAAACTGTTGCCGATAGTTTAGCTAATCCAGCTTCAGCTATTCTGGATATTGATCGTCAGGTAACTGATACTCTGCGCAGTGATAGCTTTCCGGTTGATAATTGGGGTTATCCTCTGGCGGGTAGCTTGCTGCCCTATATTGATTCACAACTAGAAAACGGTCAAAGCCGTGAAGAGTGGAAGAATCAGGCGGAAACCAACAAAATTCTCGGGCGCGATGGCAATCCAATCCCGCTGGATGGTCTATGTGTAAGAATAGGTGCCATGCGTTGCCACAGTCAGGCACTTACCATTAAGCTCACGCAAGATGTGCCTATGGATGAAATTGAGTCTATGTTAGCCGAAGCTAATCAATGGGCTAAATTTGTACCTAACAATAAAGAAGACTCTGTTGAGCACCTAACGCCTGCCGCTGTCACTGGTGGTCTTGAAGTGCCAGTGGGTCGGGTGCGTAAAATGAATATGGGTAGTCAGTATCTTTCTGCATTTACCGTTGGTGACCAGTTATTATGGGGTGCGGCGGAGCCATTGAGACGTATGTTGCGAATTGTTATTGAGCGTTGATTTAGCGCTCTCACTGAGAAAAGAACGATGAGACAAATAACGGCATTTTTAGGCTATTGGATTAAGGCTATTTGTAATAGCAAACTAATAGCATCTGTAATTATTTTGTCTGTTAGTTGTTTTGTCGTAGCCGCTGACTCTAATCTCGAGTTATTGGATGACAGTGTTGAGCCAGTCAACCAGTCGACCCAACAGTCTGACAGTCAGTCCAGTATGCCAACCCATACCGTGGTGGTGGGTGATACATTGTGGAATGTCACCTTTAGGTTGCGCCCCGAGGGCATGCCTATGGCGCAGGCAATGGATGTCTTATATGAGAATAATCCACAGGCATTTATTGAGGGTGATAGTACCAAGTTAATCAAGGGGTCAGTGGTTAGCTTTGTGTCCAGCGTAGCCATTAGTAGGCCGGCTGATATTGTAGTTTCACAAGAAAATTCAAGCCTAATTATTCCAACTATTGATGTCGCGAAAGATATTAGTGTTGAGCCAGAAATTAGTTCAGAAGTTGCTCCAGAAGTTAATCCAGAAAAGCTTGTAGTGGCAACCGAACCTTTAGTTGATAGCGTTGAAAATATAGAGTCGAGCGCGGAAGTGATTGCGCCAGAGCCAGAGCCGGTTGTAAACCAACCCGTTGATCAACCAGACATCCAAGCACCACCGTCAAATACTTTCTCGTTTGACCAGTTGATAGCCCAATTAAAACAATTTGATCAAAAAGATTTTTTCCAGCTTGTCGCTAAGTTAAAGCAGTTGCCTATCGACTTTTGGATTTTTGTTTGCGCACTGCTATTTGCTATGGTGATTAATCGCGCTAGAAAGTTAAATCAAGCAGATAAAGCCGCAGATCACTCCTCGCAAGGGCAAAAGCACATTGAGACTGTACTTGACGGCCCCTTTGCAGAAAGCGCAGGTGACGATGTATTTAGTGAAACACCAGAGGCCGTTACGCAGACTGATAAAGAGGCTAAACAAACTCAGCCAAAAGAAGAAATTACCCTTCCCGGTGTTGAGGCACTAGAAGCCCAGTTTCGAGAAGATGCTGAGGGTGGCAAGTCTCAAACCAGTCAGTTTTTAGAGGTTGATTTTGACGATGACGATATGGATATTGATCCTCTTCAAATCAAGTTGGATATGGCATCACTGTGTATAGAGATGGGTGATATTGAGAGCGCTCAGGCTATTCTTGAAGAAATTATTGGCGAAGCTGATAAACAGGGTAAGGCAAAAGCACGAGAAATTTTAGATAGCATTGAAACCTAATTGGCGGATATATTTGTGACTGATTGGATTTATACAGAGGGTTGCATGATGCCGGAGGGTCAGGATTTACCATCTGGAGTCTCAAGGTTCGCGGCAATTGTTCAGTATAAGGGTGCCGATTTTTGCGGATTTCAGCGACAAAAACACAGCCCATCAGTACAGCAGGAATTAGAGCTGGCGCTGAGTTATGTTGCCGATTGCCCAGTAAAGATTCATTGTGCGGGGCGCACAGATACTGCAGTTCACGCCAGTCATCAGGTGATTCATTTTGATACATCTGCCGATAGATCGGGTTACAGTTGGGTGCAGGGTGCCAACAGTCAATTACCTGACAGTATCTCCCTTATCTGGGCAGATAAAATCAGCCAAGATTTTCATGCGCGCTTTAGTGCAGGGGCTAGAACCTATCGTTATGTGATTGACAATAGTCCAACTAGACCGGCAATTATGGCCGCTGCAGTTACTTGGTTTAAAAAGCCTTTGGATATTTCTTTAATGCAGCAAAGCTGTGAGTATTTGCTGGGTGAGCAGGATTTTTCTGCTTTTAGAGGTTCAGGTTGTCAGTCAAATTCTCCCTGGCGCAATGTTCATAAGGCCAATGTGTATCGCCGAGGTAATTTAGTGATATTTGAAATTACTGCCAATGCATTTTTATTGCATATGGTGCGCAATATAGTAGGCTCTCTTTTGGAAGTGGGCACAGCGCGTCAAAAGCCGCAGTGGATTCAGCAGTTATTAGCTCAAGGCGACCGCTGTAAAAGTGCAGCAACTGCAGCCCCCGATGGGTTGTACTTGGTGGCAGTGGATTATCCCGGTGGATTTGGATTGCCGGCACTGGCTAAGGGTCCGGTGTTCTTACCAGCAATATTAGATATTACAGAAGAATAAGCTATGACAGTTCGTGTAAAAATTTGTGGTATTACCAGTCCAGAACAGGCATTAATGGTGCAGCAAAGTGGTGCTGATGCGTTGGGATTAGTGATTTATGAAAAAAGTCCCCGCTATGTAGATATCGATCAAGCGGCAACAATAAGCGCTGCCGTCAGCGATTCAGTGCTAGCAATTGCGCTATTGGTCAATCCCAGTGAAGATATAGTTAATCAGGTTATTGCTCGGGTCAAACCCGATTATATTCAGTTTCATGGTGATGAGACCCCAGAGTTTTGTCAGCAATTTAATTACCCCTTTATAAGAGCGGTCCGCATGCGCGATGGCTTAGATATAGACGCAGAAGTAGCTGCCTACAATGCCGAGGGTGGGTTTTTATTTGATGCTTGGAGTGATGATCTCTACGGTGGAACAGGCCATAGTTTTGACTGGAGTCGACTGCCGACTACGACTGATTACAAGCTGATTCTTGCCGGTGGTTTAACCCCAGATAATGTAGCAGATGCGATTGCTAAAACCGAGCCCTATATGGTCGATGTAAGCGGTGGAGTAGAGGATAGCCCTGGGATTAAAGACCCGATAAAAGTCAAAGCCTTTGTGGCACAAGCCAAAAAAAATAAATAAAAATGTCATGCTAGAGTAAATTCCTTTGCTATAGCTTAGCGACTCTCGATTTCTCGTGTTAGAATAGTGAAAAAATTTTATTACCATTGGTAGTCTGTGTATCAATGGATAACAGTTGAAAGGTAAATTGATGGATTGGCTGAAACGCATCCGACCTTCGGGTCCCGCATCAACAAATAGTAACCGATCAAGCGCTGTCCCAGAGGGCTTGTGGAAAAAGTGTCCTAAATGTGCGGCACCACTTTATCGACCAGAGCTAGAACGCAATCAAGATGTATGTCCAAAATGTGGCCACCATATGCGTATCGGTGCACGTCGCAGACTCGATATCTTTTTGGATGAGCAGGGCCGCGAAGAGATAGGCGCTGAAATTGTTGCCATTGATCGATTGCGTTTTAAGGATGTAAAAAAATACAAAGATCGCCTGACTGATGCACAAAAGAAAACCGGTGAAAAAGATGCATTAGTTGCCATGTCTGGCAGTCTTCATTCTATGCCAGTCGTTGCCTGTGCCTTTGAATTCGCCTTTCATGGTGGCTCAATGGGCTACGCCGTTGGTGAGAAATTTACCCGAGCAGCTAGCCTAGCGCTCGAACAAAAAGTTCCTTTTATATGCTTTGCCGCCACTGGGGGTGCTCGTATGCAAGAGGCACTTATCTCGCTGATGCAAATGGCTAAAACCAGTGCCGTACTTGAGCGTTTAAAGCAAGCTGGAGTCCCCTATATTTCTGTGATGACCGATCCAGTTTATGGCGGTGTCTCGGCTAGTTTGGCCATGTTGGGTGATCTCAACGTTGCTGAGCCCGGTGCGCGTGCAGGTTTTGCAGGACCAAATATTATCGAACAAACTATTCGTCAAAAGCTTCCAAAAGGCTTCCAAAGAAGTGAGTTTCTTCTGGAAAAAGGCCATATTGATATGATTATCAGCCGCGATGAAATGCGTGATCGCTTGGGTAGCATTCTTTCCAAGTTAACAGGTCAGCCAGAACCGGCCAATGACTAACCGCTCACTGGCGGAATGGTTAGAGCTTTTAGAGCAAAGGCACCCCTGCGAAATTGATCTCGGTGTTGAGAGAGTTAATGAGGTTTGGCAGCGCTATAAAACAAGCCAATCTGTAACTGGAGAGATTGGTCGATCAAAGGTAATCACAGTGGCCGGAACCAATGGGAAAGGCTCCTGTGTTGCCGTTATCCAATCCCTACTTTTAGCCCACGATTATTCTGTTGGCAGCTTTACCTCGCCACATTTTCAGCACTACAACGAACGTATCTGTATTAACGGTTCTATGGTTGATGATCAACAGATTATCAGTGCATTTGAATCTATAGAGCACTTAAGAGAGCAGATTTCTCTTACCTATTTTGAATTTAATGCCCTAGCGGCACTGATTATTTTTAGTCGAAGTAACCTAGATATAGTGCTGCTTGAGGTCGGTTTAGGCGGGCGCTTAGATGCTGCAAATATTATCAACTGTGATATTGCTGTTGTGACTAGTATTGATCTCGACCATCAGCAGTGGCTTGGCGATACCAGAACTAAAATAGCCAAAGAAAAATTGGGTATTGCCCGTGCTAATCGCCCGCTAATTATTGGCGAAAAAAATCATCCAGAGGGTTTTGGTAGCTTAGTCAAAGAGACTCAAGCGCAAGCTCTATGGCTTGGGCAAGATTTTAGTTTTACTGAAAATGGTCGAAGTTTCTCTATTCAACCAAAATGGCATTCGCAACATAGTGATTTTGACGCTCTTGATAATCTTTCCAATCAAGGGCTGCTAGCAGTTAACAAGACTGTAGCCCTTCAAGCATTGATTAGTCTTGGCTGTGATTTAGATGCCGATAGCTGTCGTGCAGCCCTTAATAATGTGGCTATTATGGGTCGACATCAGAACCTTACCTATCAATCTGTTCCTTTAATTCTCGATGTTGCGCACAATCCGGCAGCAGCTGCAGTGTTGGCGCATAAATTAAATGCTCAGCAGGGTAAGACCGTCGCTGTAGCCTCTGTCCTGGAGGATAAGGATTGGTCATCAATGGTTGCCCATTTAAAACCGGCAATAGATTATTGGCATATTGCTGAATTAAGCGGAATTTCTCGTGCAGCAAAAGGACAATCCTTGCTTAAACTGTTATACAATGCCGGTATTGAAGGAACATTAAGCGATAGTATTGAACAGGCGTTCCAGTTGGCTATCTGTGAGGCGGGTAAAACCGGAAAAGTGGTAGTGTTTGGCTCGTTCCATACGGTAGCGGCGATACTAGATTTTATATCAATGGAGGTTTCAGGTGAGTGAAGGTTTAAAGCAGCGAATTGTCGGCGCACTCGTGCTTGTTGCTCTGGGTTTAATTCTGTTGCCTTTGGCGCTTGATTTCACTGACCCCAAAAAAGTTGATCGCACCTCTTTAATACCGCCGGCACCCAATGTTGTTGCGACAGAAATTGTGGTTGCCAAGCGACCTGATGAGGTTGCAGATGCCGCAGATGTAGGCTTGGCTTTCGATGTTAATCGCTTACAGCCGGTACAAGAAAACGACACTAATTACTACGGTTTTGATGAGTCAGGATTACCCCAGAGATGGTACCTGCAAGTTGGTAGCTATGAAGAAAAGTCTTCTGCTAATCAGTTAAAACAGAGCTTGCTAGCGAAAAAATACAAAGTATTTCTTAAGAGCGTTAGGGTTAACAAAAAATTATTTCATCGGGTTTATATCGGTCCAAAAATCAGTCGTCGCAATGCGATTGCCGACAAAAATGCTATTGATAAATTATTAACAACAGATTCAATTATTCTAAAATACGTACCCTAAACAACGGATAGGTTATGGATATTGCAGTTGCAGATACAGGTATTGCCGCCATTGTTGCTATTTCTGGCTTGATTAGCCTGGTTAGAGGCTTTGTCAAAGAGGCAATGTCCCTAGTTATCTGGGTTGCGGCATTTGTTATTGCTATGACGTTTAGCGAGGCTGCTTCAGAACTACTGGTTAACTTTATTGAATTGGCATCCCTGCGCCAGTTGGCGGCTTGGGGTGGATTATTTGTCGGTACCCTTCTATTGGGTGCGGTGGTTAATTTTTTATTAGGAAAACTTGTGACCTCAACCGGACTTGGGGGAACAGACAGAACATTAGGATTAGTTTTTGGAGTGTTTCGAGGTCTGCTAGTTGTCTTAGCGCTGGTTATCGCATTGCCAAAGGCTATTCCAGTTGAGCAAGACCCTTGGTGGCAAGAATCAACGCTTATCCCTGTATTTCAGAGTTTTGAAGGCTGGGGAAGAGAAGCGGCAACAGATATTAAAAACTTACTAACTGGTTGGATTTAACTCATGTGTGGTGTGGTTGGAATAGCAGGAAACTCAGATGTTAACTTGGAGCTTTATGATGCTCTAACAATGCTACAGCATAGAGGTCAGGATGCTGCCGGCATGGTAACTGATAGCTTTGGTGAATTGCATCAGTGTAAAGGTGAAGGACTTGTTCGCGATGTTTTTCGTCGCAGTCATATGTTGCGATTGGTCGGCAGATTTGGTGTTGGACACTGTCGATATCCAACTGCGGGTAGCTCTGGTCCAGCCATGGCGCAACCACTATATGTAAACTCTCCCTATGGGATTTGCATCGCGCACAATGGCAATTTAACCAATGCTGATGAGTTGCGTGAAGATATCTTTAGAACCGACTTGCGTCATCTAAATACGGATTCTGATTCAGAGGTTTTACTCAATGTTTTTGCTCATGAATTGCAAGTTAGAGGCAAGCTTGAGCCGACCAGTGCAGATATTTTTGCTTCAGTAGTCGAGGTTCATAAGCGTTGTCGTGGCGCATACGGTGTTGTTGGCTTAATTGCCAACTACGGCATGTTTGCATTTCGCGATCCTAACGGTATTCGTCCGCTATGTTTTGGTGTGCGTCATACCGATCAAGGTGATGAATATGCTGTGGTTTCTGAATCGGTGGTGCTGGATAGTTTAGGTTTTGAATTAATTCGTGATCTAGAGCCCGGTGAAGCCTTATTTGTCGATACCAAGGGTAATTTGCACTTGCAACAGTGCGCGGAAAATCCGCAGTTATCGCCCTGTATTTTTGAGCATGTGTACTTTGCCAGACCCGATTCAATTATGGACAATATTTCGGTCTACAAGTGCAGACTTAGAATGGGTGAAAAGCTTGCAGATAAGATACTGCGTGAAAAACCAGATCATGACATTGATGTAGTGATTCCTATACCTGATACCAGTCGCGTCTCGTCTCAAGCCTTGGCAGAACGCCTTGGGGTCAAGATTCGCGAAGGCTTTATGAAAAATCGCTATATTGGCCGAACCTTTATTATGCCCGGTCAAAAAGAGCGTAAAAAATCTGTGCGTCAAAAGCTCAATGCCGTTAAATTAGAATTTTCTGGGAAAAACGTCCTTTTAGTTGATGACTCGATTGTGCGAGGTACGACATCAAAAGAAATTATTCAAATGGCGCGCGATGCAGGTGCAAAAAAAGTCTATATGGTCTCTGCTGCGCCCGGCGTTCGTTATCCCAATGTCTATGGTATTGATATGCCTACAGCCAATGAGTTAATTGCCCATGGTCGAACAGATGATGAGGTGGGCGAAATTATTGGCGCGGACTGGATTATTTATCAGGATCTTAATGATTTGATTGCCTCCGGTACTGAGGGTAATCCAGAGGTTAAGCATTTTGATTGTTCAGTATTTGATGGTGAATATGTTACCGGTGATGTCGATGAGGCCTATTTAAGTCATATGCATGCCACGCGTAACGATGATGCTAAACAGAAGAAAAACCCTTCTACGGATAATAAAAAACAATCAGTGATAGGAATTCACAACAACAGCGTTAGCTGATTTTGCTAGATTTGGTAGAATAGCCCTATGAAAAACAAAGATAAGTCATATCGACAAGACACTAACGCTATTCGAGGTGGGTATCAGCCTACCCACGAAAATGAGCATTCAGAGGCGTTATTTTTAACCTCTAGTTATGTGTTTGATAATGCTGAAATGGCAGCTCAAAGCTTTAGTGACGAAATAGAGGGCAACGTCTACTCACGTTATACCAATCCTACGGTTAGAACATTTGAGCAGCGTTTGGCTCTGCTAGAAGACGCTGAGCAGGCGGTCGCCACTTCTTCAGGAATGGCTGCGACTTTAGCTGTGATTATGGCACTGCTTGAATCAGGTGATCATGTACTTTGCTCGCGCGATGTATTTGGCAGTACCCGAGTGATGATGGATAAATATATCACCAAGTTTGGAATTGAAGTTAGCTATGTGCCTCTTACCGATCTATCGGCATGGCAGGATGCAGTCAAATCCAATACTAAAATGATTTTTTGTGAAACTCCCTCTAATCCACTGTCTGAAATAGCGGATCTAGAGGCCCTTAGTCAAATAGCCAAGAGCGCTAACGCGTTATTTGTAGTTGATAACTGTTTCTGTACCCCTGTATTGCAAAAACCGCTTAAATGGGGAGCCGATATAGTGGTTCACTCTGCGACTAAATATATTGATGGTCAGGGCAGGGCGCTCGGCGGTGCCGTGGTTGGCAGCGCAGAACTTATGAATCAGGTGCAGGGCTTCTTGCGTGCGGCAGGGCCGAGTATGAGCCCGTTTAATGCTTGGATATTCTTGAAGGGTCTAGAGACACTAAGTCTTAGAATGAAAGCCCACTCTGCGAATGCTAGTGCTTTGGCGCAATGGCTTTCTAAACACCCCAAGGTGAGCAAAGTATACTTCGCCGGATTGCCCGAACATCCGGGGCATAGCTTGGCGAAAAAACAACAAAGCGACTTTGGTGCTGTTGTTTCTTTTGTAGTTGATGGTGCAAGAGAAGCGGCATGGAAGGTGATTGATGCTACGCAAATGATTTCACTCACAGCTAACCTAGGTGATGCTAAGACGACCATTGTGCATCCAGCAACCACTACCCATGGCCGCCTAAGTGGAGAGTCACTTGCTGAGGCTGGTATTGAGGAGGGTCTTATTCGCATTGCAGTTGGTCTTGAAGATCTAGAAGATATTAAAAATGATATAGAGTTGGGGCTTTCTCAGCTCTAAATCATGATCTGTAAGCTGTGCGCAACAGTAGAATTAACAAATACATACTGTCGATTGTGCAATGTTCTTAAATAGTCCGTACAAACAAACTATGGTCACCGCTGAAGAGGCTCTAACTGGCAGAGATCAGCCTATGATCGTGACTAACTGCCATCTAATAACCCAGCAACCAATACAGCCACCATTTGACGACAATTTACACCAAGCTGCTTTTGCTATGGGTTGTTTTTGGGGGGCAGAGCGACGTTTTTGGCAGCAACAAGGAGTAGTGTCTACCGCGGTTGGCTATGCCGGTGGATTCACCAAAAACCCCACTTATCATGAAGTCTGCTCTGGTCAAACCGGGCATACAGAAGTCGTACTTGTAGTTTATGACCCCAAAAAAATCACCTATAACCAATTACTAAAGGTGTTCTGGGAATCTCATGATCCCACTCAAGGCATGCGACAGGGTAATGATTCCGGCACTCAATATAGATCTGCCATTTATTGTACAGACGACGATCAATTAAAGCAGGCCAAACATTCTGCACAGGTCGTGCAGGGCTTATTAAATAATAGTGGCTATTCTGAGATTACTAGCGAGATTCGCCAAGCACCCATTTTTTACTATGCTGAAGATGATCATCAGCAGTATTTAGCAAAACATCCCCATGGCTACTGTGGCTTGCGCGGAACAGGCATCAACTATTCCAGTGAGTGCTAGTTTTTCGGATTTGCGCTGGGAATAGCGCTTAAAAGTTCTTGGGTATAGGGCATCTGTGGTCTCGCCCACAACTCTTCAGTATCGGCCAATTCAACTAATTTCCCCTGCTGCATCACCGCGACGCGATCACAAATCGAGCGAACTACCGAAAGATCATGCGAAATAAATAACATGGTTAGATTGCGTTGATCGACTAAACTCAGAATAAGTTCTAATATTTGCGCCTGAATGGTGACGTCGAGAGCAGAAACTGGTTCATCGGCAACTATAAATTCTGGTTGGCTAGCAATAGCCCGACCTATGGCAATACGCTGTCGTTGTCCGCCAGAGAATTCGTGAGGATATTTTAGTACGCTAGATCTAGCCAAGCCGACATCATCCATCAACTGCTGTACCTGCTTGGCAACGGTCTTTTTGTTGGCAATAGCATGGTAGAGTAGTGGCTCTGCGAGGGTTTCATAAACCGTCATTCGAGGGTTTAACGAAGCGTAGGGGTCTTGAAATATCATCTGCATTTTCGGTCGCCATGCCAAAATTTGACTGGCTTTCAGAGCCCCAAGATTGGTTCCAGAGTAGATCACCGATCCAGATGTGATTGGCGCTAGTTGAAGTATTGATCGCCCCAGGGTTGATTTACCTGAGCCCGATTCGCCTACCAGTCCAAAAATTTCACCCTTTTGGATGCTGAGCGACACATCATCTACCGCTTTTACCTGTTTATTACTGTTTCCAGAGAAATCTTTAAAGTAGGTTTTAATTCGACTGACTTCAATTAAAGGTGAGCCATCTTGAGCGCCACTGGGTTTTGATTTAGCCCCGCTGGGAATTGCTGATAAGAGTTTTTTAGTGTAATCACTGGTGCTGTTGTAAAACACCTCTTGGGTGGTGTTTTGATCCTGTGTTTTGCCCTCACACATGACCAGTATCTTATCGGCAATGCCAGCTACTACACCTAGATCATGACTAATAAAAATGACCGCCACATCGCGGGTTTGTTGCAATTGTTTTATTAGCGTCAGAATCTGTGCCTGAATGGTTACATCTAGGGCGGTAGTGGGTTCATCGCAGATTAATAGCCGCGGTTTATTAATCAGTGCCATAGCAATCATTACCCGCTGACGCATACCGCCAGAAAACTCATGGGGATAGCTATTAAAGCGCATATTAGGGTCAATAATTCCCACTTCATTTAACAGATCGATCGCCTCAATACGGGCTGTCTTGCGGCTTAGTCGCTGAGTTTTATCTGGGTGATAAATGAGTGGTTCAATTAACTGCTCGCCAATGGTTAAAAAAGGATTGAGAGAGGTCATTGGATCTTGAAAGATCATCGCAATATGATTGCCACGTAATTGGCGCATGCGATCTGCGCTACATGTCAGAAGATCCTCATTATCAAACTTGGCAACACCGCCCTCTATCACTGCCGGCGGTTTAGGCAGTAAATCTAATAGGCTATAACAGGTAACTGATTTACCGGAACCCGATTCACCAACAATTGCTAATGTCTCTCCACTATCAACACTAAAGCTAATATCATCGACCGCTTTCACCACGCCATTTCTGGTGTGAAAAGAGACCTTGAGGTTATTAACTTCTAGAAGTGCCATATCAGTCCTTAGAGGCTCGTGGGTCAAGTGCATCGCGCAAGCCATCACCTAGAAAGTTAAGTGCAAATAGGGTTAATGAAAGAGTAATCCCTGGGAAAATAAGCAGCCAGGGGTATTCTTCCATAGTCTCAACCCCATAGTTTATAAGCAGCCCCCATGAACTTTGTGGCGGCTGAATTCCCAGACCTAAAAAGCTTAAAAAAGCCTCGAGTAACATCACACTAGGAATGGTTAGGGTGGTATAAACAACCACGGGTCCCAAGGTATTTGGGATGATATGTCGGCGAATAATGGCCCATCTTGAAAGCCCCATAGAGTAGGCCGCTTCAACAAATTCTTGTTTGCGCAGTGCCATCACCTGACTGCGAACAATTCGCGCCATGGTCAGCCATTCAACAGCTCCGATAGCGACGAACAACAGTAAAATATTGCGCCCAAATACCACCATCAATAAAACAATAAAGATCATAAAGGGTAGGGCGTACATAATATCCACAATACGCATCATTACAGCGTCAACACGACCGCCGATAAATCCAGCAATTGAACCCCAGAGTATTCCAATAACCAGTGCTACAGCGGTGGCAATAAAGCCCACCATCAGTGAGACTCGACCACCGTACATAATACGCGTCAGCATATCGCGACCAAAGATATCGGTGCCCAGCCAATGGGCGGAAGAGGGTGGTGTTGCCCCAAGCATCAAGTCTTGTTGCTCATAGCTGTAGGGCGCAATCCACGGTGTTAATAGCGAAACCGCACATAAGATAAGCAATACAACAAAGCCAAATAATGCCATGCGGTTTTTACGCAGTTTAATCCACGCATCGAGCCACAGTGAACTGCGTTGCTCAGATGCTTGAGAAGGATGTTGCATTAGTTACCTCCTCGCGCTTGCTGCCGCAGTTTTGGGTTAAGCCACAGAGCTAAAAGATCTGATAGTAAATTAAATACAATTATTAGACCGGCAAAGAAAATAGTCATGCCCAAAATCATGGTGTAGTCACGATTAAATGCCGAGGTAACATAAAAGCGCCCCAGTCCTGGTATTTGGAAAATAGTTTCGACCACAAACGACCCACCCAATAGACCTGCAAAGGCCGGCCCCAAAAAGGCAATGACTGGAATCAATCCACCGCGAAGAGCGTGCTTAAAGATAATCAGTCGCTCTGATAGACCCTTAGCGCAGGCAGTGCGGATATAATCTTGTGATAGCACCTCGAGCATACCACTGCGAGAGAGTCGGGCAATGTAGGCGGCGTATCCCGTGCCAAGGGTAATAGCCGGTAGAATTTTATCTCCGGGAATATCGCCCCAACCAGAAATAGGCAACCATTCTAACTGAATTCCGAATACTAATATTAAAATTGGGCCCAGCAAAAAAGAGGGCATGCATATACCCAGCATGGCCGCTGACATGGGAATATAGTCCTGCAGGGTATTGGGTCTAATCGCAGCAAATACACCGGCACTAATGCCAATAAAAAGAGCGACCAGCATAGCGTATAGAGCTAACTCAGCAGTGACGGGCAAGCCAGCTGCAATAAGCTCATTTACCGTGCGTCCAGAATATTTAAATGATGGGCCAAAATCACCTCTTACAACGTCACTTAAATAACTTACATATTGCTGCCATAGAGGTTGGTCCAAGTTGTACTGTGCTTCCAAGGCGCGAGCAACTTCTGGTGGCACCGCTTTTTCATCAGAAAATGGACCCCCAGGTGCACTGTGAATCAGTAAAAAAGTCACTGAGATAACGACCAATAATACTGGAATGGCCTGAAGTAATCGGCTGGCGATAAAACGCAACATTAGGGTGTTACCTCAGAGGAGCTCGTAGGTTCCAGATAGATATCGCGGTAGTTAGATTGATTGAGAATATTGCGCCCAAAATTCTTAACGGAGGGGTGTACAAGGTTATTTGAGGTATAGACGTAAATTGGAATAACAGGCATCTCTTCGAGTAATAACTTTTCTGCCTGTTTAAATACCTCTAACCGCTGTTGCTGTGTTTTTGCAGTCGGCGCCTGCTGTAAAATCAGTTGATCATATTCTGGGTTACACCAATTAGTTCGGTTATTGCCGCCATTGCATAAAAACATATCAAGGAAGTTGTTGGGGTCCACATAGTCGCCTATCCAACCGGCCCGAGCTATTTCGTAATGATGGTTACTGACCGTATCCAAATACACTTTCCACTCCTGATTAAGCAGGGTGACATCTATATTAAGGTATTTTTTCCACATCTGTTGCAGAGCAACGGCAATTTTTCGATGCCCCTCACTGGTATTGTAAAGGATCTCTGTGGTGGGGAAGCCCTCGCCATTGGGGTAGCCAGCATCAGCCAGTAATTGTTTAGCTGCCTTTGGGTCAAAGGTTAAATCACTCTCGGGGTAATAACCCATGGTACCCGGTGGGGTAATGGCATAGGCAGGTATCTGGCCGCCCTTAGTTATTTGAGAAACTAATTGATCGCGGTTTATGGTCATACCCAGTGCTCGACGCACGCGCTTATCTTTTAAATGGGGCTGTTCAACATTTAGTCGATAGAAATAGATACCTAAATAGGGTTGAATACGAAGAGAGGGGTCGCCCGCTTGCTTATAAGCCTCGATTTTGTCAGAGGGAATACCGCTGTAATGTAACTGGCCTGCACGGAACATACGCTCTTCAGTGGTTACATTTTCAGTGGGATAAAATACCACCTGATTTAAACCGACATTGTCCGCATTCCAGTAATAGGGGTTGCGTTCAACCGTGATGCGCCGATTAATTTTCCATTCTTTTAATTGAAAAGCACCATTGCCAACAATATTGCCTTCATAAGTCCAGCGGGTTCCGCGCTGATCCGCGCTGCCAAATTTTTCTACCGTAGCGCGATGAACAGGGTAGGTGCTGTAATGATCGAGTAACTGTAAAAAGTAGGGTATGGGGTTGGTTAGGGTAACTTGCAGTGTGTAATCATCTAAGGCTTTTACCCCCACCTGATCAAAATCCTTTAACTCACCCTCATAATAGGCCTTAGCGTTGTGGATTGGGAAATACATATAGGCGTATAGATTGCCCAATGCCGGTTGCAGTGCACGCCACCATGACCACACATAATCATGGGCATTGTGCGGGTCGCCATTAGACCAGCGCGCATTTTTACGCAGATAGAAAGTGTAAACTCGTCCATCATCACTAATATCCCAAGACTCAGCAACACCCGGACGAGGCTCAAGTGTTTCACCATCTTTGTGAATTAAGCCTTCCATTAGCGAAGAGATAATATGGTGTTCGGGCACACCGGTTGCTATATGCGGGTCTAAGCTTTGCGGCTCGGTACCATTACCCCAGTGCAGGGTGCCTTTTAAATTTCCTGACTCGACATTGCTTTGGTAGTCTCCACAGCCTGAGAGAGCAACTAATAGGCTAATAATGCCTAATAGAAAAAGCGATTTTAAACAGAGTTTTTGATTTAGCATCCACTACTTCCTTATTCCTACTATCATTATATGGATAAACCACAAAAAAAATACACTTTGATTCAGTTATAGCTAGGTTTTGACTGACTTTGGTTCTTGCACTTATAGGTCAAACCTCGCATAATCTCGCGCCTCGAATCTTTTCAATGGTGGCCCCCTTTGGTCCCCTCGCAATAGACGACTATTAACCCCGCCAGGCCCGGAAGGGAGCAACGGTAGTAGTTATTCTGTGTGCCGAGGTGTGGCTATTGGGGGTCATCGCCATTCTTCCTTTGCGGTCGTCGAATATATACCTATAATGGTGCTTTGATTATCACTGAGTAACCCCTTATGAGCTATCAGGTTCTTGCCCGCAAATGGCGTCCCAACACATTTTCTGAAATGGTTGGGCAAGAGCATGTGTTGCAGGCATTGATTAATGCGCTGGACAACGATCGCTTACATCATGCCTATTTGTTTACCGGTACGCGCGGGGTTGGCAAGACCACTATTGCGCGAATTTTAGCAAAGTGCCTCAACTGTGAGGAGGGTGTTAGTTCAAAGCCCTGCGGTGTTTGTAGTAGCTGTCAGGAAATAGCCTCAGGTCGCTTTATCGATTTAATGGAAGTAGATGCCGCATCCCGAACTGGGGTTGATGATATGCGCGACTTACTCGACAACGTGCAATATGCGCCTGCTCGAGGTCGCTATAAGGTCTATTTAATTGATGAGGTGCACATGCTGTCTAAGCAGAGTTTTGCCGCACTGCTTAAAACCCTGGAAGAGCCTCCAGAGCATGTAAAGTTTTTGTTCGCCACTACCGATCCGCAAAAATTGCCGATTACCGTGTTATCTAGATGTCTGCAGTTTAATTTGAAAAACCTCAGTACAGATAAAATATCTCAGCATCTTAATTATGTTCTTAATGAAGAAAAATTACCTTCTGAAGAGTTGGGTACATTGGCATTGGCGCGCGCCGCAGATGGCAGTATGCGCGATGCACTCAGTCTAACGGATCAAGCGATTGGTCATGGAGGTGGCAAAATCACCGAATCTGATGTCAACGCCATGCTTGGTACTATAGATCGCAGTTTCGCGATTGGTATCTGTAATGCACTTATCGCCGGAGACGGAACTCAGTTATTAGCCGAAGTGTCAAAGATGGCTGAATTGAGCCCTGATTATATAATGGTGTTAGCGGATTTATTATCTATTTGGCATCAGGTTGCGATTATGCAAACCGTACCAGAATCTATTGATAAAACACTGTCTCACTATGCTGATATATGTGAAATTGCTAATTCAGTTTCGCGAGAAGATATTCAGCTTTACTATCAAATATGTTTGCTTGGACGAAAAGATTTAGATTTGGCGCCAGATTTGAAATCTGGTTTTGAAATGGTATTACTCAGAGCATTAGCCTTTCGTCCTGGCAGTGCTAGCGGTAGTAAAAAATCAGCGCCAATCAAAGCCAATACGGGGGCGGAAAGTAGCCTAAAAAAGCCTAAAGCTGAAGTGAGTCCGGTGCCGCAGGCGCAGCAAAAAATCACCCCAAAAGTAGAATTGGTTGAGAATCATAAGCCCGCGGTAATTCAGCAGGTAGAGCCCGAGATTACTCCAGTTAAAGAGCAGGCAGCGGTTGAGCAAAACATTGCCGACCTGCCAATAGAAACAAACAACAATATTACTTTAAACCAACTGGCACCGAACAACTGGCTTGAGGTTCATAGTCAGTTAAACCTTGGCGCATCTTTGGGTGAAATTGCCAGTCATTGTCTGCTTAGTGAAAGGCGTGAAAATCAGCTTTTCTTTATCATAGATCAAGAGCAAACTAGTTTGTACGATGCTGCCCATCAGCAGAGTTTGGAAGAGGCTCTCAGCGATTATTTTGGCGTTCAGGTAAGCGTAGAGATCTCCTTTGGAAAGACACAAAAAGAAACACCGCGTGCAGCCAATATAAGGGCTAAAGAAGAGCGATTAGCCGCGGCTATTGAGGTGTTAAATCAAGACCCTGATTTACAAGAATTTAAGCAAAAATTTGATGCAAATTTAGATGCAAAAACAGTTCGTCCCATCGATTAAATATCAAAGTAGGTAGTGAATGGATATTAATAAATTAATGAAGCAAGCATCGGAAATGCAAGAAAAGATGCAGTCAATGCAAGAGCAAGCAGCCAATGCAGAAGTTACCGGTGAAGCGGGTGCGGGCTTGGTGAAAGTAGTGATGACTGGGCGACACGATGTGCGAAGTGTCAGTATAGATCCATCTCTGCTCGATGAGAGTAAGGAATTCTTAGAAGATTTATTAGCGGCGGCGGTCAATGACGCTGTGCGCAAAGTAGAAGCCAAAAATAAGGATGCAATGGGTTCATTAGCCGGCGGTATTAATTTGCCACCTGGATTCAAGTTTCCACTTTGATGTGGTTTTTTTGAGGAATTTCCTTGTACGGAAAAACGATAGATCAATTAATTGAAGCGCTGCGCATACTCCCCGGTGTTGGTGTTAAGTCGGCACAGCGAATGGCGCTCCAACTATTAGAAAAAGATAGGGATGCGGCACGCAAGCTTGCGAGTGCTATTGATGAGGCAGCTAACAAGGTTGGAAGGTGCGCGCAATGCCGAACCTTAACAGAGCATGACCTGTGTGATATCTGCAGTAATCCCAATCGATCAGAATCTCAGCTGTGTGTGGTTGAAAGCCCTGCCGATTTGTATGCTATTGAACAGGCCGGTGGTTACCGAGGGAAATATTTTGTCCTCCTCGGACATTTGTCGCCGATTGATGGTATTGGTCCAGAGCAGTTGGGTATTGATAAGCTAATAGAAAGACTGCAGTCTAATTCGGTCGATGAGTTAATACTTGCCACTAATTTGACCGTCGAAGGCGAAGCTACAGCACATTTTATTGCCGATAAAGCCAAGGCTTTAGGTGTCCAAGTTAGTCGTATTGCCTATGGTGTCCCCATGGGTGGTGAATTGGAATATGTAGATGGCGGCACGCTTAATATGGCACTTCAAAGTAGAAAGACAGTCTAAATGAGTACATGGATCAATAATAATAATGGGTTAAAAGACCTTTGTGACCAGCTTGCAGATTCACAACTTATAGCGCTAGACACGGAGTTTATTCGCACCGACACCTACTATCCAAAAATTGCATTAATTCAGCTATCTGATGGTGAAACCATCTGGTTAGTTGATGTGCTCGGTGTTGATGATTTTTTACCGCTTAAAAAGTTATTAGAAAGTCCAGATAACACCCTTATATTTCACGCCTGTGCCGAAGACCTTGAAGTTCTAGATCACGCCATCAATATACAGCCAACACAGATTTTTGATACTCAGATTGCTGCCGGAATAGTCAATATTGGCTACTCAATGGGCTATGCTAGATTAGTGGATAGCTTGCTTGATATTCAACTTGATAAACAGGAAACACGCTCCAACTGGTTGGCGCGGCCATTGACACAGCGGCAGTTAGATTACGCAACTGTCGATGTGCTTCATCTACATAGTTTGTACAGTATATTGGTAGAAATGTTGAATCAGCAGGATCGTTTTAAGTGGTTTGAAGAAGAGACAAAGGGGCTATTTAAGGTTGTTGATCAGCGCAAAAATAATCAGGATTACTATACTCGTATAAGAGGAGCTTGGCGTCTTGATGCTCAATCGCTAACAACTTTGCGTCATCTTTGTCGCTGGCGTGAGGCCTTGTCGCGAAGCAAAGATGTGCCGAAATCACGAATTGCCAAAGACAATGTGCTGTTTGATATTGCAAAAAAAATGCCCAGATCCAAAAAGCAGTTACATTCGATAGATGACTGGCACCCTGGAAGTATTAGGCGCTATGGCGAGCTGGTTTTAAAAGAGATAGAAGTATCTCTTTCACAGAATCATGATGCCTGGGTGCCGCAACCACTCTCAAGTAGTCTAAACGCAATTGCTAAAAATATTAGGAAGTTGTTAGTTAAGATCGCCGAGGAGCAAAAAATTCCTCAAGAATTCTTAGCCAATAAACGAGAGCTAGAAGATATACTGCGCAGTAGTCAGCAGGGACAATATCAGCTCCCCGATCGCATTAAGCAAGGATGGCGTCAGCAATGGGTTCAACCTGCTATCGAGTCTGAGCTTAGTAAAGCCAATTTAACTTGTGAGCCTTAGTGATGCTGTGTGAAATATACAAGGGCAGTAAAAAAGCAGAAATGTATCTTTATGTTCCTTTGCAAAATGGCTTAAAAGATGTACCTGAGGTATTGTTGCAAAGTTTTGGTGAGCTAGAACTTGTTATGAAGCTAGAACTCACTGCGTCCCGCAAATTAGCCAGAGTCGACGTGGCATCTGTATTAGACGATATCCAGGAAAAGGGTTTTTACCTTCAAGTGCCGCCCTCCACGTGGGATGCACCGCAGAGTCATTCAAAGGGATTGGAGTAATTCTCTTATGAGTGAATTTTGGCAAACCAAAAAGCTACACGAAATGTCACAACAGGAGTGGGAGTCCCTCTGCGATGGCTGTGGCAAATGCTGTTTGGTTAAGCTCGAAGATTACGAAACTGCAGAGATATATCACACTAATTTAGCCTGTAAATTATTGGATATTAATGCCTGTCGCTGTACTAATTATGAGGGCCGGCAACAGCAGGTGGATGATTGCGTTAAGCTAGATCCGCAAAACTTAAAGTCGATAAAATGGCTGCCTGATACCTGTTCATATAAACTGATAGAGCAGGGCAAACCTTTGCCTGATTGGCACTATTTGATTACAGGTGAGCGAGATACAGTGCATCAGGTATTGGGTTCCGTAAGACATTTTGCAACCACAGAAGTGGGTGTTGAAGAGCAGGATTTAGAACAGCATATTATTCAATGGGTTGACTAATTATGTACAGTACAGAAAGCTATATTTGGGGCTGGATTGCCTACTCTACAGGGGTGCTATGCCTGTTGAGTCTTTTTTGGTTGTTAATCAGAAAGATCGCTTCTCGCTGGTTAAAACATGTGCTTATTATTATTTTTCTAGCGGTGTTTTTTACGCCTGTTACTGCTTATCCGGATAATCCCTATTTGGCACCTGCATTTTTTGTCAGCCTGTACGAGGGTATTCTGTTGAGTGGAAAAGATGCGGGTTTTCAACGCGGCTTAGCGCCTATTCTCGCTTTTAGCTTTATCTCGGTTGTGCTCTACAGTTTGATTTCACCCATTTTGAGGCGTAGAAAAAGGGCTCCTTCTAGCTGAAAGTACTGATTATTTTGCAGTAAATCATAGGGAAATGATTTAAGATGTTTTTAAGAAACTATGGATCTAGTTATACTAGAATAATAATACGAATAAAGTATTGGGTCTTGAATGTTATTAGAGCAAGCGGTTAAACAGGGGCGTGAGCGGGTAGGTTTATCCTCCGATAAGCCTAAACTACCGGCAGAGTCTTTGATTAGATTTTGGTCTAATACTGTCCAGAGTTGTCCGGATAAACCTGCCTTTAGTTGCTTGGGTCAAACCTTGAGTTATGGTGAGGTTGATCAGCTTTCCAGAAGGATTGCCAGTTACCTGCAAAAAGATTTGGGGTTAAAGGCCGGTGATCGCATAGCTATCCAGCTACCAAATTTAATACAGTATCCCGCTATAGCATTGGCTGCCTGGCACATAGGGCTGGTGGTTGTTAATACCAATCCTATGTATTCGGTTAGAGAATTGATTCACCAGTTCAATGATGCAGGCGTTAAAGCGGTTTTTGTGCTGGATAAGTTTTACAGCACCCTGCTTGAAGCACGTCCAAACACGCCCATTGAACATGTGATTTTAGTGCGCGCACTTGATTTATTACCTATGCCAAAGAAAGCTATCGGCGGTCTATTGATGAGGCTTACCGGTCGTTGGACTCCTGTAAAAGCGGGTGATTGGATACCTTTTTCTCAGCTATTAAAATCTGGTTGCATCTTTCAAGCATACTCTGCCAAATTAAATGATATTTGTACGCTTCAGTATACCGGTGGAACAACCGGCGCTTCGAAGGGTGTTATGCTGACTAATAAATCTGTTTTATCAAATATTGCCCAGGCCCTGAGTGTGTTATCCAGTCGCGAAAAATCACTCGAAGGCGTCTGTACTATTGCGCCATTACCTATGTACCATATTTATTCATACGCTCTGTGTTTAGGCATTATTCCGGCAATTAAAGGCCACAGCGTCTTAATCCCAGACCCAAGAAATATTTCCGCCTTTATTGGCTCTATAAAGCAGTACCAGTTTGATATATTTACCGGTCTAAATTCCCTATTTGTAGCACTCATGGAGCATTCTAAGTTTAAGAGTTTAGATTTCTCTAAATTGCGCATTACCCTCTCCGGCGGTATGGCTTTAATGGAATCGGTCGCTAAGGACTGGGAAACAGCCACTGGCTGTGTTGTCAGCGAGGGCTATGGTATGACCGAGGCCTCGCCTGTAGTGTCTATGAATCCTATAGGCTTCCAGAAAATTGGCAGTGCCGGTATTCCTATTCCGGGCACTGAAATTAAAGTGGTCGATGAGCAAGGTGTTGAACAGCAGGTCGGGGGTGAGGGCGAGCTCTGTGTGCGCGGCGATCAAGTAATGAAAGGTTATTGGCATTGTTCGGAAAAAACCGCGGAAACCATTGTTGATGGTTGGCTGCATACGGGTGATATTGTTAAAGTCGATGAGCAGGGCTATATCAAGGTGGTAGATCGCCTTAAGGATATGATTATTGTCTCGGGCTTTAATGTATATCCCAATGAGCTAGAGCAAGCACTAACGGTTCATCCAGATGTTTCACAATGTGCGGCTATTGGCGTGCCGGACCCTAAAGCGGGTGAAGTGGTTAAAATGTTTGTGGTTAGCGCTAATCCAGAGCTTACAGAAGATCAGGTGATTGACTACTGCAAGCAGAATATGGCCGGCTATAAGGTGCCCAAATATATTGAGTTTAGAGACCAATTGCCTATGTCTAACGTAGGAAAGGTACTGCGAAAAGATTTAAGAGTTGAGCAAGCTAATTGACCTGTTGAAACAGTGCTTAACCTGTTACTCTAAAAAATCTCATCTTAATTAAACAAAGCTGTTTAGAGGTAAATAGTTGTGAAGCGACTTATTATCGGTATGTCAGGCTCAAGTGCAGTTATCTACGGTATCAGGCTGCTTGAAAAGCTCGCAAAGCGCGAGGATGTCGAAGTCCATTTGGTTATTAGTCAGGCGGCTAAAATGACCATAGGAATAGAAACTGATTACACAGCTGATCAGGTTGAAGCTCTGGCTGATGAAGTGCATAGCTGTAAAAATATTGGTGCCAGTATTGCCAGCGGATCATTTAAAACAGCGGGTATGGTAGTGGTCCCATGCTCTATGAAAACACTTTCTGCAATTGCAAATTCCTACGCAGATAACCTTATTGTTCGCGCGGCCGATGTGGTGCTTAAAGAGCGACGTCGACTGGTTATAGTGCCGCGAGAAACACCATTGCATGTAGGCCACTGTGAGCTGATGCTCAAAGTAAGCCAAATGGGTGCAATCCTTTGTCCGCCAGCACCGGCTTTTTACACACATCCTAAAACAGTCGATGATATTATCGATCATTCTGTCGCACGAATTTTAGATCTGTTTGATATAGAGGATGAAAACACTCAGCGCTGGGAAGGCAATGTCTAGCGACTTTCCTTTCTGGCCGTTGCTACAGGCAGAGTCAGTGTTAACTCTAGCGACCGCCGATGCCTGTGGTAGCTGGTCGGCACCTGTGCTGTACGCCGCCACTCTTGTTAATGAGCAACCAATTCTCTATTTTTTATCGGCCCAAAGTAGTCGACATATTAAAAACCTGCCAGTCAATGGCAGTGCTGCTGGCTCTATCTATGCAACTTATCAAGGTGATTGGCAAGCCATTCAGGGACTGCAAATGCACGGTGCTATTGTTGAAGTTGATCAACAGGATAAGGATCTCTGGCAAACCACGTATTTTTCTCGCTTTCCCGAGGTAGCCAATATGATTAACTCTCCGGCTTCGGAATCAGAGCAAAAGATAGCTCAAGCCTTTGAGAAAAGTGGCAAATACAGATTCACACCCCATTTTATTCGGGTGACAGATAACTCAGGTCAGTTTGCCCAAAAAAATGAATGGACATTTGATTAGCTATTTAGCGTTGATATAAATTCTAGGGACTCTGGCAGGCATCCGCGTGAGCAGTTCATAACCAATGGTGCCGCAATACTCGGCCACTTCGGTGACCGATAGTTCCGGCCCCCATAATGTCACATCTGCACCAATTTTAATTTCATCATTGAGGTCAGTAATATCCACCGTAATCATATCCATTGAAACTTTTCCTACCAATGGGCATTTAACGCCATTGATTAGTACCGGGGTGCCATTGGGAGCATGGCGTGGATAGCCATCACCATAGCCCACTGCAACGGTAGCGATGGTAGAATTGCGTTGCGCTGTCCAGTTAGCGGTATAACCCACTGATTCACCGGTCTTGATGGATCGCGTTGAAATAACGGCGGATTGAAAATGCATTACCTGTTGTAACTGCTCAGCATTTTCTTGAGGCACTGAGAAGGGCGAGGCACCGTAGAGCATATAGCCCGGACGCTGCCAATCATCTTTAACCTCAGGCCAGTCAAGAATAGCCGCTGAATTAGCTAAACTTTTAAGCAAATTAGGCTGATCGATATCATTTATTGCAACTTCAAAATTACATAGCTGTTGCCTGGTAAAATCGTTATCAAGATTATCTGCACAGGCAAAGTGGGTGGCTAAAACAATATCCTCTGCCACATTCGGGCTATCGGATAATTGCTGATACACATAAGAAGCATCCTCAGGTTGGAACCCCAGACGATGCATGCCAGTATCCAGCTTAATCCAAACAGTGATTGCGGAACTTAACTGAGCGCTTAAAACCGCTTGAAGCTGGTTATGGTTTTCAAGCATTAACCAAAATCCATACTGTTCAGCTATTCCGATTTCGTCCGCGCTATGCGGCCCCTCCAACAAAAGAATAGGTTGTTTAATATTGGCTTTACGCAATGCGAGAGCCTCTTCAATACAGGCCACACCATACGCAGGTGCGCTATCGGCCAACGCATTAGCTACTTCAAGCATACCATGTCCATAGGCATTGGCTTTAACCATCGGCATGCTTTTAGCGTTGGGTGCTAAATTTTGAGCAAGAAAAAAATTCTCGCGCAGTGCCTGAAGGTCAATAATAGCTGAGGTGGGTCTAGACATAGTAAAAAGCCATTAGTAGTTAAATCGATTAGCGCTAAATAATGTTTGTGCCGCAAGCCAGACATCGCCGATCTGTCCATCGCCAACTGGCACTGAATCTATGGCTATAACCGGTGCTATTTCTCGCGATGAGCTGGTAATCCATACCTCGTCAGCTTCTGCAACTTCATTCATGGTAACAGCGCGTTCTTCGACAACGATATTGCCGTCATTACGTAAAATATCGATTAGAATTTGACGAGTGATGCCCGGCAATTTTTGATGGTCGAGAGGCGGGGTAATCACAGTGCCATTTTTAACAATAAACGCGTTGCACGAACTGGCCTCAGTCAGTTCATTATGTTCGTTATAAAGCAGTGTTTCTTGATTGCCCTGTTCGACCCCCTGTTGGTAATGCAAAACATTACCCAGTAAGGATGTCGATTTAATATCGCGTCGATCCCAGCGTATATCGCGCGCGGTAGAGACGGTGTAAGTTTTAGCATGGGACTTATCGGCCACCGGCGCCGGTGGGATCTCAAAGCAAAACGCAAAGATGGTAGGGTTGACCTTATCGGGAAAGCGATGAGCTCTACTCTCATAGGCACCACGACTAATTTGTAAGTAAATGCCTAGGTTTCCAGCACCATTTTGCTGAATTAATTTTAGACAGAGATCAAGCCATTGATTTTCCGACCAGCCGGTAGAAATTCCAATCGCTTCAAGCCCTTCATTCATGCGCTGTAAGTGGGGTAAAAAACCTACCAGCTTGCCCTCGTAGGAGGGCACTACTTCATAAACACCATCGCCAAATAAAAACCCTCTGTCGAGAGGTGAAATTTTAGCCTGTTCAATTGGCAAGTATTGACCATTGAGATATGCAATATTCATGAAGTTACTCTTAGTATGTATCTGAAAATATTATCAGTGAGATGCTCTATACGCAAAGTTAAATTATTGATTGCGCAGATTGCTGAAGAAGATTTTGTGCTTGCTTTAAATCTATGGTCTTAAAGCGTATTTTTCTTCCGGGCATCAGTTGGGCTAGTTTAGCGATATCTGGTGAAAAAACCGACCCTAATTTTGGGTATCCTCCGATAGTTTGACGATCACAGAGAAGAATAATGGGTTGGCCATCAGTGGTAATTTGAATGGCACCTAAACAAATTCCCTCGGAAATCATGTTGTTGTGCGAAAATTCAATAGCAGACCCTTCAAGTCTATAGCCCATGCGGTCGCTCTGTTGAGAGATTGTATAGTCATTATCAAAGAAGTGATTGAGCTGATCGGGTTCAAATTGATTATGTTGGTAGCCCAGTATCACTCTAATCTCAGCTATATCGTTATCAAATTGCGGTCTATATCGCTCTGCAACAGTACGCGTAGTGTTTTCTTGTGAGGCATTACAAGGAAGTAAATCACCTTGCGCAAGCGCTTGACCATTCTTGTGTAAGCCGCCTAGCTTTTCTCTTTTAACAGTAGATGCACTGCCAAATATCAATGGACATTGAATGCCGCCAGCAACAGCGAGATAAGAGCGACAACCCGCAGTGGCATAACCAATACTGATCTGGTCACCCGCTGAAATATTATGGGTACACCATCCATCAACAGATTGGTTGTTAATTTTGATCGTTACATCAGCCCCAGTGATGGCAATTTGGGTTGCGATAGTAGATTTAAGAACCAGTCCACCGACTAAAATTTCAAGGCAAGCTGCAGATTCGAGATTGTTACAGAGTTTATTAGCCCAACCAAATGAGTAACTGTCAAAAGGGCCGCCGGTAGTGATGCCAATATTATGGAAGCCCTGCCTGCCACTGTCTTGAATAAGAGTATACATGCCGGGATTAATGACTTTGAGACCAGTCATTAAGCTTTACCCACTGCTGAGTTTGCTATGCCGCCAAGCTGAATAAACTCATCGCGGCTAATCGCTTTAAAGCGCACTTTATCACCGACTTCAACTAACGTGCTTGGTTTCTGGTTAGGTTTAAACATTGCAGTGGGGCATTGTCCGATTAAATTCCAGCCACCGGGAGACTCTGCGGGGTAGATAGCGGTTTGGCGATCGGCAATGCCTATAGCCCCTTTAGGGACCTCTGCTCTGGGAGTCGCTAGTCTTGGCATAGCAATTTTTTCATCGGTTTCACCGAGATAAGCAAATCCGGGTGCAAAGCCCATCGCATAAACTGTATATTCTGTTTGCTGATGAATAGATATCACATCATCAATGCTCAATTTGGTATGATCTGCCAAGCGCTGTAAATCCGGGCCAGTTTCGAGACTGTAATAAACCGGTAGCTCAATACTTTTGCCGATGGTTAATGGTTTATCTGATGAGGTAGAAACCACCGCATAGATTGCTTTTTCAATGGTTAAATAATCAATTTTTGTAACATCATAAACTACTAATAGTGATGTATAGGAAGGAACCAGATCAATAATTTTGCTCGCAAGCGCGATGTCCAATTGTTCAGCGGTGCTTGCAATAAGGCTGGATGTTCTGGTGCAGGGTCGCTCAGAAAAATACACAATAACGCTGTTTTCTCCCGCTACAGTGATCTTTGGCAGTTCGCTACTCATGGCCCTAGGATATTTCTTATCTGGCGAATTTCTGCAACAGCTTCAGGGTTGTCGCCGTGAACGCATAAGCTGTCTGCATAAAGAGGTAATCGGTTACCGTTAATCGTGGTGATACTCGCATCTTGGTTTAACTGTTTCACTTGAGAAAGCATCTTTTTTCTATCGAGAATAGCACCAGATTGGTGGCGCGGAACCAGAGCCCCATTATCTTGATAGGCGCGGTCAGCAAAAGCCTCGAAATACAGTTTAAGACCAAAGGCAGCGGCTTCTTGTCGGTGGATCTCAGCATTTGGTGTAGCCTGAATCATTAGAGTTGAGCAAGCCTTAGAATCAACAACAGCCGCCATGACTGCGCTTCGAAGATGACAATTGTTCATCATATCGTTATACAGCGCACCATGGGGTTTAATATAGCTTACACAGAGCTCATTATGATTGGCCGCTTTTGCTAGTGTGGAAATTTGATACTTGAGACAAGCAATAAGGTCTGGTGCCGGCATCGACATCGATTGGCGTCCAAAATTAAATTTATCAGGATAACTAGGGTGAGCGCCGATGGCGACAAGATGCTGTTTCGCAAGTACTAGAGTTTTGTCCATAACCAATGGATCGCCGGCATGAAAACCACAGGCAATATTGGCTTGATCTATTTGAGGCATGACCTGTGATTCGACCCTTAGCTGATCGCTATTGGAAGTTTCTCCCAGATCACAGTTCAGTAATAGATCCATTAAATATTACACCTAGTTTTTTGTTATGCCCCAATTTTCTCAGCGATAAATGCCATTAGTTGGTCGGTCTCAATATGCTGATTTTCGCTGTGGCTGCGATCTCGGTATTCGATCTTGCCCTCTTCAAGCCCACGATCACCCAACACCAGTCTGTGAGGGATGCCAATAAGTTCAATATCAGCCAGCATAGAGCCAAGACGAGCTTTTTGCTCATCCATAAATAATACATCATAGCCCGCAGAGGTTAACTCTGTGTAGAGATCCTCACAGGCCTTTTTGACCGCCTCTGACTTGTGCATATTAATTGGCACTAGTGCTATCTGAAAAGGCGCGATTGCAGCAGGCCAAATAATGCCATTGTCATCATGATTTTGTTCAATTGCCGCCGCTACAATCCGGCTGACACCAATACCATAACAACCCATAGTCATAGCTTGTTCTTTGCCTTGCTCATTTAGAATGGTGGCCTTCATGGCTTCACTGTACTTAGTGCCCAGTTGGAAGATATGTCCAACTTCAATGCCGCGTTTAATCTCTAAAACACCCTTGCCATCAGGGCTCGGATCCCCAGCAACCACATTGCGTATATCTGCCTGAGTTTCGATAGTGCAATCAGTATCCCAATTGACGCCGGTTAGATGGTAACCATCGCGATTAGCGCCACAGACAAAGTCTGTTAAAGCGGCAGCACTATGATCAACAATACATGGGATAGATAAATTTACCGGACCCAAAGAGCCGACAGGGCACTTAAGTTGATCTAAAATCTGTTTCTCAGTGGCAAAGGTTAGTTCTGTATCCAAGCCCAAAATTTTCTGTAGCTTTACCTCATTGATTTCATGATCGCCGCGCACAACCAAACCCTTAAGCGATTTATTACCCTCATCATCTTTAACACTAACAATCAGTGTTTTGACCGTTTGTGCGGGTTCAATAGATAACAATTGGCACACTTCATCAATGCTGTGAGCACTGGGTGTTGCCACCTCTTGTTTGTACTCAGAGCCACTTTTATTTGAAGTGCTAGTTGGCACTGCCTCGGCTTTTTCAATATTCGCTGCAAAGTCACTCTCTGTAGAAAATACAATTGCATCCTCGCCAGAGTCGGCCAAAACGTGAAATTCATGGGAGTGACTGCCGCCAATACTCCCAGTGTCAGCTAATACCGCACGAAACACCAAGCCGGTGCGCTCAAATATATTGCTGTAAGTTTGATACATCACATCATAGGTTTCTTGCAGTGATTCACTGCTACTATGAAACGAATAGGCATCTTTCATACAAAACTCGCGGGTACGCATCACGCCAAATCGAGGGCGGCGTTCATCGCGAAACTTGGTTTGAATTTGATAAAAATTAGCTGGCAGTTGTTTATAGCTGCTAATTTCATTGCGCACTAGATGTGTGATGACTTCTTCATGGGTGGGCCCCAAGCAGAATTCACGGTCATGTCTATCGCGAATACGAAGCAGTTCTGGGCCAAACTGACCCCAACGTCCAGATTCTTCCCACAAATTACTCGGTTGAACGACAGGCATTAAAAGCTCCATCGCACCTGCTTTATCCATTTCTTGACGAACAATATTTTCAACTTTGCGAAACACTCGCAAACCCAGAGGCAACCAAGAATAAAGTCCAGAGGCAACCTTGCGGATCATTCCGGCTCGCAACATCAGCTGATGACTGATAACTTCTGCATCTGCAGGAGATTCTTTTTGTGTGGCAATCAAATATTGACTAGCGCGCATAATTTTTTACACTTTGATGGAATTAAATATTAAGTGGGTTATTCTACGGTGATGAGCTGTTGGGGTACAGACCTAACAGATATAAAGCGGGGTATTGGGTTTAAAAATGTTCAAATTACATGAAAGATTAGATCAAGACTGCCTTTTAGTGGGTCAGTTTGAGTTGTGCTTGTTGCTTATCAGTCGCGATGCAAACTACCCTTGGTTAATTCTGGTGCCAAAGCGCGAAGGTATATCAGAAATTCATCAATTGGAAGCTAGTGACAGACAGCAGTTGTTAGAAGAATCATGCGTTTTATCTCAGGCAATGACCGAACTATTTGCGCCGGATAAGCTTAATGTTGCTGCGCTGGGTAATGTTGTGCCGCAGCTGCATATACATCATATTGCCCGCTATCATTCAGATGCCGCATGGCCACAGCCCATCTGGGGAGTAGTTGCCGCTGATGAGTATGATCCTGATATGTTGAGCGCACGCTGTGAAAACCTTCGTCAGCGCCTAAAATCCCGCGGGTTAAGATAGTTAATATCGAAGAAAAACCTAATATCTCATATTAAAACTGATTTTTTGACCAAGTTGTCTGCATTTTCGGCATAAACTGCTGTGCTAGATACTCGCCACACAGGGTAGCTGATGTATAATGCAACGCTTTTTATTTTGTAAGACACAATATCAAGTGTAGGAAAACCGTGTATGCCAATTTATGAATATCTTTGTGAGGCCTGCGGGCATCGACAAGAGGCATTGCAAAAAATAAGTGATAGCCCGCTGACAGACTGCGAAGCCTGTCATCAACCGAAATTAAAAAAAATGATTTCTGCGGCTGGTTTTAGATTGAGTGGCAGCGGTTGGTATGAGACTGATTTTAAGGGCTCTAAAAAGAAGAATTTAACGAGTGACTCTGGTAGTGATAGCTAGAGCGCTATATTGAGGCGGCGCCTAATAAGGCACCCAAATTGATAATAAGGATTAAAGACTAATGCAACGAACAACCTATTGCGGGCTGGTAACAACAGCTCATCTCGAACAGGAGATCACCCTCTATGGATGGGTAGATCGTCGTCGTGATCATGGTGGTGTAATTTTCCTCGATCTTCGTGATAGAGAGGGTATTGTTCAGGTGGTATTTGATCCTGATGCAGGTGATTTCTTCGAGCAGGCGGACCGGGTAAGATCTGAATATGTACTAAAGGTTACCGGTAAGGTTAGAGCGCGAAGTGAAGCTACGGTTAACCCTAATATGGCTACGGGCCAAATTGAAGTCTATGGAACCCAGCTAGACATCCTTAATAGTGCCGCTACACCGCCATTCCAGATGGATGAGCATATTACAGTAGGGGAAGATGTTCGCCTTAAGCATCGTTATATGGATTTGCGTCGCACTGACATGCAAAATAGCCTGCGTTTTCGCTCAAAGGTAACCAACTCTATTCGTAACTACCTCGATGAGCATGGGTTTTTAGATATAGAAACCCCGATTATGACTCGCGCAACCCCTGAGGGTGCTCGCGACTATTTGATCCCATCGCGCACCCATCCGGGGCAATTTTTTGCCATGCCTCAATCACCACAGCTGTTTAAGCAGTTACTAATGGTGGCCGGCTTTGATCGCTACTATCAAATCGCTAAATGTTTCCGCGATGAAGATTTGCGTGCCGATCGTCAGCCAGAATTTACTCAGATTGATATTGAAGCTTCTTTTATTGATGAAGAAGAAATTATGTCAATTACAGAAACTATGATTAGCAATATTTTTGCTGAGCATAAGGGTGTGGAGTTCGATAAATTCCCAAGAATGACCTATGCCGAAGCCATGGATCGCTTTGGATCAGATAAGCCTGATCTTAGAATCCCTCTAGAGTTAGTTGAGATCAAAGATCTGCTTAAAGATATCGAATTTAAAGTATTCGCTGGACCTGCCAATGACCCAGCATGTCGTGTTACCGCGCTTAAAGTACCAGGTGGTTCAGAAATATCGCGCAAACAAATTGATGAATATACTAAATTTGTCGGTATCTATGGTGCAAAAGGCTTAGCTTGGATAAAGGTCAATGCCATTGAAAACGGTATTGAAGGTTTGCAGTCGCCCATTATTAAGTTCCTCGGTGATGAGGTAACTATGAATATTATGCAGCGTCTAGAAGCCAAGAATGGCGATATTGTATTCTTCGGTGCCGACAAATCCTCCGTTGTTTCAGAAGCGCTAGGCGCACTGCGTTGTAAAGTTGGGCATGATCTCAATCTTTATACCTGCGACTGGGCGCCGATGTGGGTCATCGACTTCCCAATGTTTGAAACAACTGACAGTGGTGCACTAACGCCATTGCACCATCCATTCACAGCGCCATCATGTGATGCTCAAGCGCTTAAGGATAATCCTGCAGAAGCCCTATCTAAAGCCTACGACATGGTGCTCAATGGTGTAGAGTTAGGTGGTGGATCAATTCGTATTCACGACCAAGATATGCAGGCGGTAGTATTCAATGTGTTAGGTATTAGCGAAGCTGAGCAACAAGAGAAATTTGGCTTCCTACTCGACGCTTTGCAATATGGTGCGCCACCTCATGGTGGTTTGGCCTTTGGTTTAGATCGTTTGATTATGTTGATGGTGGGTGCAGAATCCATTCGCGATGTTATTGCATTTCCTAAAACACAATCAGCGGCCTGTTTGATGACCGATGCCCCAGGTGCAGTTGAAGTGGCACAGCTTCGCGATCTAAATATCAGATTGCGCAATAAAGAAAAACAAGAAAGCTAGAATATATTGTTGGAGATAACATATGGCAGGTCATAGTAAATGGGCCAATATAAAACACCGCAAAGCAGCACAGGATGCCAAGCGCGGTAAAATATTCACCAAAATAATTCGAGAATTAGTGGTGGCGGCAAAAGCCGGTGGCCCCAATCCAGAAGATAACCCACGTTTGAGAGCGGGTGTGGATAAAGCGCTGGGTGCCAATATGAAACGCGATACAATCGATAAAGCAATCGCGCGTGGTGCTGGTGCTGGTGAAGGTGAAAACTATGATGAAATCACCTATGAGGGCTATGCGCCGGGTGGTATCGCAGTGCTTGTTGAATGTATGACAGATAATCGCAACAGAACGGTTGGTGAAGTGCGTCACGCTTTCGCAAAGCGCGGCGGCAATCTGGGCACTGACGGCTCAGTGGCGTATTTATTTAACCGCATTGGTCAAATTAGCTATGGTCCCGATGTTGATGAAGATGCTCTTATGGATGTTGCCTTGGAGTCCGGGGCAGAAGATATTAAGTCCCATGATGACGGCTCATTGGATGTTGAAACTAGTTTTGAAGACTTTTTGCAGGTAAAGGATGGCTTGGTTGCTGCTGGATTTGAGCCGGCCCATGCTGAGGTTACAATGATAGCGGATATCACAGTTCCCTTAGAAAAGGACTCCGCAGAAAAGTTACTAGGGATGATTGATAGCCTGGAAGATTTGGATGATGTGCAAAATGTGTATACTAATGCAGATATATCTGATGACATAATGGAGCAACTGTCTTAATTGCTCCATTATAAAGATAATAAAAATAAATTATCAAATGTAAACGAGTAATCAATAAAGGGGTTAAAAGATGAAAGTTATAAAAAAAACTAAAGACTATATTATTTACCAAAAAAGCTCAGGCCGTTACGCAATTAAAGACGCTGACAAGAACTGGGTGAATGCCGATGAAAAGGTTAAAATTTTATTGGCTGAAAAACTTATCAAGGCGGTAGTTCCTGCCCCTGCGCCCAAAGAGCCAGTTGAAGAGGCTCCAGCCCTTGAGGAGGCATCTGCGGAAGAAGCATCTGCGGAAGAAGCATCTGCGGAAGAAGCACCTGCGGAAGAAGCACCTGCGGAAGAGGCTCCTGCGGAAGAAGCCCCTGC
>CATAJQ010000013.1 GCA_949487135.1 Cellvibrionales bacterium UBA7375
AATGTGATTGATTGGGGGCCGTTAAAAATCGTTAATCAATATGGCAGTGTGGAGTTTCGTAGAAAGTTAGCTGATTTTCTTGCCCGACTCGGCATTGTTGATATTCATAAAGACGTGCGTGCACCCATGACATTTGATGATGGTGTATCTAAAGAGTTTAATACAAATTATGGCAAGATAGTCGATGCTTTGGTTGAACTTAACCAACCATAGACTGAGCAACTTAAAGTTGTTCTAAATTTTCTATACAGTATTCGCCACGTTGTAAAATGGCTTGTCTAACCTCTGGCTGCATTTTGTCCCAACTTCTATAGGCCATGGCTGTTCTAGGATTATTCTTTAAGCGTTCGCTATTAGACAGCATAAAGTGCCAATACATACTATTAAATGGGCAGGCATCTTCGGTTGTGCGCTCTTTTACTTTATAGTCACATTGTCCGCAGTAATCACTCATTTTATTAATATAGCTACCACTGGCTGCATAGGGTTTGGTGGCTATAAGCCCACCATCGGCAAATTGACTCATGCCGCGGGTGTTCGGCATTTCTACCCACTCGATAGCATCAATATAGATTCCTAAATACCATTGGTCTAATTGATCTGGATCAATCCCGGCAAGCATAGCAAAGTTACCGGTTACCATAAGTCGCTGAATATGATGAGCATAGGCATAATCTAGAGATTGCTCGACCGCATGTTTGACGCAGTTCATTTTAGTATTGCCGGTCCAAAAATAATCGGGCAAGTTATTGCTAGCATTCAGTTGGTTTAGGTCTTTATATTCCGGCATATTGACCCAATAGACACCGCGAATATATTCCCTCCAACCAATAATTTGCCGCACAAAGCCCTCGATCTGGGCAAGTTCAATAGCCTCATCGCCGCAGTAATATCTGTCGAGAGCGGCTTGAACAACTTCAGAGGGATGTAATATTTTACTGTTTAGAGCAAACGAAATTCGAGCATGATAAAGGCTCCATCGCTGTTTTCCCTGATGAGTCATCGCATCCTGAAAACGGCCAAAAAGGGGTAAGCAGTAGGTACAGAAAAAATCGAGCAACTGCAACGATTGCTGTCGGCTAACGGGCCAGATTAAATGCGAAGAAATAGTGCCTATAGTTTCGACATTATGCCGCTTTAAACGCTGTAAAATGAGGGTAATATCGTTGCTGAACAAAAGCGGTTCAGGTATTTTTTCTAAATCAGCCGGCTTTAATTTCTGACGATTTTCAGCATCAAAATTCCATCTTCCATCCAGTGGTTGGTCGCCATCCATAAGAATATTAAAGCGTTTGCGCATTTTGCGGTAAAACGATTCCATGCGGTTATGTTTTTTTGGATTTAGATACTGGGTTAATTCTTCATTGGTTAATAAAAAATGCTCTGAATCACGACAAAAAATAGCAACTTCTGGGTTTAAAGTCAGTGCTTTAAGCTGTTGCGATAACCTATATTCATCAGGTTGTTGGTATTCAAAAGTATCAATATTGTAGGTTTGCGCTAGATGAGTAATTAATGAGTTCGGATCAGAAAAGTCTTGAGTATCATCCAGAGTGAGATGCAAAACTTGATGACCAAAGCTTTTAAGCTGTTCAGCAAAAGCTGACATTGCCGCAAAAAAACCGCAAATCTTTTGTATATGATGGCGCACATAATTAGTTTCTTGGTGCAATTCCGCAATTACATATAGCACTGATGAGTCTTGGGTTTTATACCAAGAATGCTGTTGATTAAGCTGATCGCCTAAAACTAGCCGCAGCGTTTTATAGCTATTTTTCAAGCTGGTATCTCTGAGCTAATTGGCCAATCTGAAGGGTCAGTCGAATCCAGTGGTAGACTATTAAACTGCCCTTGCCAGCGTTGAATAAACTGCTCTTGGGGGTCATAAATTTGTGTTTGTTTATTAAGATCAAATTGCCTATGGCCTCTAGGGTCGGCGCCAACTCCGGCTAGATATTGCCAGTTTCCCCAATTGGATCCCAGATCAAAATCAATTAGCTGCTGTTCCATGTAAGCAGCGCCATAACGCCAATCCAACGATAGCTCATGGACAAAGCAACTGGCTACCAGTTGCCTGCCGCGATTAGACATATAACCTGTGGTATTAAGTTGTTTCATGCAGGCGTTAACAATGGGATAGGGGGTGGTACCCTGACACCATTTCTGGAAGCGTTCGGGATAAAAACTGGTTGTAGGTACGCGTTCCTTAATGCCAGAAAACGCGGTCATTTTCACCCCGTGATGCTCAGCATACCATTGGAAATACTCGCGCCATAACAATTCAAAATAGATCCAATAAGTTGAATCATTAGCAATTATCTCTGATTCATAACGCTTTAATCTTTGAATAATACGTCGAACAGAAATACAGCCCAGAGCCAGCCATGGACTAAATTTGGTTGAGTAATCCATGCCATCAAGGCCATTGCGGGTTTCCTTGTAAGTGCTGGCCTTAGAGGTATGAAAGTAATTCTCTAAATGCTTATTAGCTGCGGTTTGACCGCCGACAAAATCGACCTGATCATTGTTATCCGATAAAAGATAGGTTGTGGGCCAGGCAATACAGTCAATAATAGGCGGGGGTAGCTTATTAGTCGCAGACTGTGGCGGCTGAACTTCAAGTTTTTCAGTTTTACGCCTAAATTTAGAAAAACTACTGGGTAACTGGCTGAGCTCGAAGGGTAATTGTTGGGCATCAAATAGCCGGTTGCCACTAACCTCGGTAAAATTAACAGAAGAATACTGTGCCTTGAGCAATTCCCAGCTTGCGCTATTGAGACAGTGTTGTCCGCCGCTACGAAAAATATGGGTAATAGCATAGTTGTCTATTATTTGGCCTAAATACTGTTTAGGCCGCTCGCAAATAATTAAATGCTGATTCAATGTTTGCAGATTTTTTTGTAAATCAGCTAAACTTTGATTGAGAAACCGTTGTCGGTTGTTAGATATACACTGACCCGTTTGAAAACTGGTTAATCGCTCACAATCATCAGGGCAGTAAACCAGTATCAGCTGGTCCACCTGTGACGCCGCATAATTCAGAGCTTGGTTATCATCCAGACGCAAATCTGTTGTAAACCAGAAGATTCCTTTTTTTGACATAGAGGTTCCAAACATTGTTTAAGTGAGCTAAAAATCCTACGGAACCTGAGGTTGGATGGATTTAAATCATCTCAAGCCATAAAACCAAAGCTGTTACTAAATCGTAAATACTAAACAGAGTTCAGGTACTGAAAACACTTAAATTATTTGGAAATTTCTTATGTCTGAGAGCATAGCCTCTACCCCGCAACTTGCCCAAACACAGCTAACAATTTGGTTGGGTTATCTTGGGTTAATTCCTTTCTTTACATCATTATGGCAGATCGTTACTGCAGTGAATGATGGTGCAGGTATTCATGGGGCCTCATTATTTGGGCTTTATGCGCCCTATGTTTTTATTACCTACAGCGCGATTATATTAAGTTTTCTTGGTGGGGCTCTATGGGCTAAGGGGCGATTTAACCAACAGCAGAAGATATCCAAAGTAGCTATTATCTTTAGCAATGTAATGGCGCTGTCAGCCTGGGCCAGTTTAATACTAATTAACTTTTCCTCCATGTTAACCATGTTCGCGGTTACATTACTAATGGGAGGATATGGCAGTTTGTTATTGGCTGAACGTTCTCTTGACATTGATTCTCAGGATAATACCTACTGGCGTATGAGATTAATGCTTACAATGATTGTTATCGCTGCCCACAGTTTGGTCTTAGCTTTTCTTATAAGAGAGTTTTAATCTATGACAGAACTAAAAATATTTTATGACGGCGGTTGTCCACTGTGTTTGGCAGAAATGAAACATCTGCTAAAATTGGACCAATACAATAAAATAGATCTTGTTGATATCAACCAAGAAGGCTTTCAGGCAAAGCACCCAAATATAAATCGGGCGAAGGCCGATCAAATTCTTCACGGTCAGTTAGCTGATGGTTCAATCCTTTTAGGTTTGGACGTCACTCACAAGGCTTGGAGTTTGGTCGGCAAAGGTAAGTGGACAGCGATTATACGCTGGCCGCTTATTCGCCCGATTGCAGATTTTGCCTACCTACAATTCGCTCGTCATCGTCATTTTTTATCTCGCTTAATCACCGGCCAAGAGCGCTGTGAATCTTGCAATCTTGAGAGGAAAAAATGTTAGAAAATACGTCTAATGCACTAGTCTTGGGTGCCGGCGGCGCTATGGGTCAGGCTCTTGTCAGAAACTTTCTCGATGATGGTCGAATTGATCAGGTTGTAGCGATCAGTCGCGGCGGCGCAAAAATACAACACCCTCGCCTGCATTGGATTCATATCGAGTACCAAGAAACTGACATGGCGGCGGCGGTTGATAGCCTCGCCAAATTTAAAGGGTCATTTAGTAAAGTCTGTATCTGTCACGGCATCTTACATAATGAGAAAATGTTTCCCGAGAAGCGTATGGAAGACATTAGTGTTGAAATGATGCAGACGATTTTTCATGCAAATACAGTTGTTCCTTCACTCTGGTTAAAGCTTTTAAGAAAACTGCTGGCGGGCACAATAGACTGCAAAGTGGCATGTTTTAGCGCTAGAGTTGGGAGTACTGGGGATAATCGATTGGGAGGTTGGTACAGTTACAGAGCCTCCAAAGCTGCGTTGAATAGCTTGATGAAAACCTTTTCCATTGAATATGCGCGTCGGGCTAAAAATATAAAGTTAATTGCGTTTCATCCGGGAACAGTTAACTCAGCAATGTCTAAACCCTTTCATGGTACTGTGCCTGAAGGTAAGCTTTTTGAGCCTGAGTATGTAGCCACATGCCTCTCGCAGGTGATGGATGAAATGTCAGTCGATGGCCAACTTTCCTATGTGGATTATGCGGCAAAGCCCATAGCTTGGTAATTGTCTTCGGCGCCACAATAGGGCCAGACTGGGATTGAATAAAAATTTATAAAACCAGATGAAAATCAAAGCTTTTCTCTGTTAGAACACAACAGATTAATGTAAAATGAACGGCATAAATTAGCTCGCCTTTTAATATTCTAAATAATACTAGGAAACGCCAAAACCATGTTCGATAAACAACAGACTATTGAAAAATTTGACGCTGAACTGTGGCAAGCAATGCAGCAGGAAGGCCAACGTCAAGAACAGCATATTGAACTTATTGCATCAGAGAACTATACCAGTCCAGCTGTTATGGAAGCTCAGGGCAGTGGTTTGACCAACAAGTACGCCGAGGGATACCCAAATAAACGCTACTATGGTGGCTGTGAATATGTCGATGTCGCTGAAGAGCTGGCTATAGAAAGGCTAAAAAGTCTCTATGGAGCAGATTTTGCTAATGTTCAGCCGCACTCAGGCTCGCAGGCAAACAATGCAGTGTTTCTGGCGCTTATAAAGGGCGGAGATACAGTGCTAGGTATGAGTCTGGCTGACGGTGGTCACCTCACTCATGGCGCGAAGCCCAATTTTTCTGGCAAGCTATACAATGCCGTTCAGTATGGTCTCAATGCTGAGACAGGCCTGATTGATTATGAGCAGGTCGAAGCACTGGCGCTAGAGCACAAGCCGGCTATGATTATTGCTGGTTTCTCAGCTTATTCAGGGATTATGGACTGGGCGCGTTTTAGAGAAATTGCCGATAAAGTTGGCGCCTATCTATTAGTTGATATGGCCCATGTTTCTGGTCTAGTTGCCGCAGGCGTTTATCCAAGTCCAATTCCTCACGCCCATGTTGTTACCTCAACAACCCATAAAACATTGCGCGGCCCCCGTGGTGGTTTTGTTTTAACTAATGACGAAGCTATTGCAAAAAAAGTAAATTCAGCGGTATTCCCCGGCAGTCAGGGTGGTCCCCTATGTCATGTGATTGCCGCTAAAGCGATTGCCTTTAAAGAAGCCGCAAGCGATGAGTTTGTTGAGTATCAAAAGCAAGTGGTTGCCAATGCTAAAGCAATGGCAAAAACCTTTATTGATCGCGGTATCAATGTTGTTTCTAAGGGTACAGAAAACCATCTAATGTTGGTTGATCTTATCGGTAAAGAATACACAGGAACCGATGCTGACCGCGCGATGGGCGAAGCCTTTATCACGGTGAATAAAAACGCTGTTCCCAACGATCCACGTTCACCTTTCGTTACCTCTGGTTTGCGTGTGGGTACTCCAGCAATTACTACAAGAGGCTTTGGGATTGAAGAAACGATTCAATTAACCCACTGGATGTGCGACATCTTAGATGGCCTAGAGCAGGGTAATTCAGAGCAAATTATTGCTGAAGTAAAAGCTAAGGTATTAGATATCTGTCAGCGTTTTCCAGTTTACAAATAAACCGATAACAGCAGACCCAAAAAGCCCCACAAGTTGGGGCTTTTTTATCACTGGGATTAAATTCAAAAACTACTACACTTAACCTCAGGTCAAGGTGCTACTGCAATACACTCAACCCAAAGTGTATGTTGTGTTAGAATAGCCGATCAATAAAAGGTGTATCGCTATGTTTTGTCCATTTTGTAATGCTGATGACACAAAAGTTATAGATTCGCGTTTGGTGGCCAATGGTGGTCAGGTGCGTCGACGCAGAGAGTGCGGCGCATGTGGCGAACGTTTCACTACTTATGAATTAGCAGAACTGGTAATGCCGCGGGTTATCAAAACCGATGGTACCAGACAGTCTTTTGATGAAGATAAACTGCGAGCAGGTCTTCAGCGGGCACTAGAAAAGCGTCCGGTATCTATTGAACAAATTGAAGTAGCCATCTCAGAAATTAAACATTTCCTTCAGGTTACCGGTGAGCGTGAAATACCCTCAAAAATCATTGGTGAAGAAGTGATGCGGCAACTCAGAGAACTCGATGCTGTGGCCTATGTTAGATTTGCCTCGGTATACCGCAGTTTCCAAGATATCAGTGAATTCCAAGCTGAGCTCAATCGACTTAATGAAGATAATAGCGGTTCGGCTGACTAAATATGACATTCTCAGCACAAGATCATAGCATGATGGGGCAGGCCCTTCAGCTAGCAGCTAAGGCACGCTACACCAGCGCGCCTAATCCAGCGGTTGGCTGTGTTGTGGTGGTCAATGATAGGGTTATTGGTCAGGGGTTTACTCGGCCAGCGGGGGGCAATCATGCAGAAGTTGAGGCACTTCAGATGGCCGGTGAGGCAGCAGGTAGCACGCTGTATGTCACGCTAGAACCCTGTAGTCATCAGGGCAAAACTGGCCCCTGTGTTCAGGCAATAATTAAAGCCAATGTGGCGCGAGTAGTAGTTGCTTGCGAAGACCCAAATCCAAAAGTATCTGGCTCGGGTATACAACAGCTGAAAGATGCCGGAATTGAGGTTCAGGTTGGGCTTATGGAAGCTCAAGCAATAGCGTTAAATAAGGGCTTTTTTAAGCGCTTCACCGAGGGTACGCCTTGGGTATTAGTTAAAATGGCCGCTAGCTTAGATGGACGCACGGCTATGGCTAGTGGTCAAAGTCAGTGGATTACATCGCCCGCGGCACGTTTAGATGTTCAGCGCTTAAGAGCCGCCAGCTGTGCCATTGTGACTGGCATAGGAACCCAAGAGATGGATAATCCATCGCTAACTCTGCGTATCACTGAGGAGCAGCTTGGGGTTGAGGATTCATTACAGCAGCCAATCCGCGTAGTGGTTGATGCGCAGATGAAAATGTCTGCTGATGCTAGACTTTTACAAGCGCCTGGTCTGTGTGTTATTGCCACCTTAGACGAGCCGCAGCAGAGGGAAAAATCACAGGCACTAGTTGCCGCAGGGGCTGAAGTTATTTTTCTTCCCGCGCAAGGACAGCATATTGACCTTCAGGCCCTATTAGAGGTGCTGGCACAGCGTGAATGCAATCAAGTTATGGTTGAAGCGGGTGCTGGTCTGGCTGGCGCATTTATTGCCGAGGGTTTGCTCGATGAATTAGTTTGCTACTGGGCACCTAAATTGTTTGGCAGTCAAGCAAGGCCGATGTTTGATCTACCCATTGAAACCATCGATGCCCATTTAGCACTTTCGGTTAAAGATATGCGTATGGTTGGTGAAGATATAAAACTAACAATGCAACCCGATAAAGATTATTAAGTAAAAAGCTAGGTAAAGATTATGTTTACAGGAATTATTAGCGCTATAGGTAAAATTGCCGAGCTAGAGCATCGCCAAGGTGATGTTCGAATATCTATCCATGCCCCAGAGTTGGGTTTTGAGGACGTTCGATTAGGTGACAGCATTGCCTGTAACGGTGTTTGCTTAACGGCAGTTGAGCTAATAGATCAAGGATTTATTGCCGATGTCTCGGTTGAGACCCTTAGTTTAACCACCATAGAGCACTGGAAAGTAGATACTCGGATTAACCTAGAAAAAGCCATGCAGGCCAGCGACCGATTTGGTGGACATATAGTATCTGGTCATGTGGATGGTATTGGTGAGGTCATGTCACTGCATGAAGATGCACGCTCATGGCGTTTCACTATTAAAGCACCGGCCAATTTAGCAAAATATATTGCGCAAAAAGGCTCAATTACTGTCGATGGCACCAGCTTAACCGTGAATGCTGTTAACGGGTCAGAATTTGAGTTAAATATTGTGCCGCACACGATGATTCATACAGTAATCAGCGATTATCAGGCGGGTAGTAAGGTTAATTTAGAGGTCGATTTGATTGCCAGATATCTCGAACGCTTAACCGCTACAGATCAAGCTAGCTAAAGATAGGAAAGACACTAGACAATGAAATTAAATACAGTGGAAGAGTTAATCGAAGATATCCGTCAGGGGAAAATGGTTATTTTGATGGATGATGAAGATCGTGAAAATGAAGGCGATCTGGTGATGGCCGCTCCTATGGTAAGACCCGAAGATATTAATTTTATGGCGACCAATGCTCGCGGACTAATCTGTTTGCCGCTGAGTGAAGAGCGCTGTCAGCAACTTAATTTGGGTTTGATGGTCGCTAGTGATAGCAACAGTTCGAGCCATGCCACCCCATTTACCCTTTCAATTGAAGCGGCAAAGGGTGTTACCACAGGTATTTCTGCGGCCGATCGAGCACGCACGGTGCAGGCAGCAGTAGCGGGTAATGCTCGCCCAGAAGATATAGTGCAACCTGGGCATATCTTTCCGCTAAAGGCGCAACCCGGGGGTGTCTTAAGTCGTGCAGGGCATACCGAAGCAGGTTGCGATCTGGCACGATTGGCGGGTTTTGAATCTGCCGCAGTGATTGTCGAAATTATGAATGAAGACGGCACTATGGCGCGGCGCGATGACCTAGAAAACTTTGCTCAAAAACATGATCTTAAGATTGGGACAATTGCTGACCTAATCCATTACCGTTTGGTAACAGAAAAAACTACCCAATGTGTTAGTGAGCGCACAGTCAATACCCACTATGGTGAATTTACCCTTAAAACTTACCTAGACCATGCGCGAGACGAAAAACATTTTGCATTGGTTATGGGTGATGTTAGTGGTGATGAAGCACCATTAGTGCGAGTGCATATTAACCGTTCAGCTCGGGATTTATTAGCCATTGAGCCTCGAGAGGGATTTCAGTCATGGTCTACCCATACTGCACTTGAGGCGATTGCCAAAGAGGGACGAGGTGTATTGGTATTACTAGTTTATCCAGAAACTGCAGAAGATATGGATCGAAATATTGATCAAATGCTCAATATTAGTACCGAAAAAACACTGCCCGCTAGCGAAGTAGTTTACTTTCAAATAGGGACTGGGTCGCAGATTCTAATGGATTTGGGAATTAGTAAAATGCGTCTTTTAAGTGCGCCATTTAAATTTAGTGGTATTTCTGGTTTTGATTTAGAGGTTGTGGAATACGTTGATTATCAAGAGAGCAAAGGGACTTAAAAATGGGTGAATTTAGACCTCAAGAGGGCAATTTTTCAGTGCAGGGCGCGCGAGTTGCAGTTATCACCGCGCGCTGGAACTCTCAGGTCACTGATGGACTTCGCGATGGAGCCCTGCGGGCACTATCGCGCCACAATATTCAGTCGGTCGAAGATTTTTATGTGCCCGGTGCTTTTGAATTGCCCCTAGCCGCACAGCGAGCCGCAAAAACCGGTCGCTTTGATGCGGTTATTACACTGGGTTGTGTTATTCGTGGTGATACACCGCATTTTGATTATGTGTGTGCAGAGACCACCCGAGGAATTGGTGAGGTCAGTCTCAATCAAGATATCCCCGTGGCATTTGGGTTACTAACAACCGACAATCTCAAGCAGGCTATGGATCGTGCGGGAGATAATAACGAAAATAAAGGTGAAGAGGCTGCGTTGACGGTCCTCGAAATGCTTGAGTTGTTCAAGAATATGCAGGCGGCTGAATAAATGTCTAAAACCAAAGCCAAACAAAAGGCCCGCAAGTTATCGCTTCAGGCACTCTACTCCTGGGACCTAGGTGGAATTGATCTAGCAACAATTGAAGTCAATTTCACTATTGAAAACGATATGAGCAAAGTAGATACCAATCTATTTAAAGCATTGCTGTATGAGGTGCCGAAAAATCTGGCCAAAATTGACAAGGCTTATCAGTCGCATTTAGATCGTGAGCAAGATCAGCTAGATCCTGTGTCGCGCGCTATATTGAGAATTTCTACCTATGAGCTATTATTTAGTATTGAGGTGCCGTACAAGGTAGCGATTAACGAAGGGGTTAATTTGGCTAAAACCTTTGGCCCAACTGATGCCTATAAGTTTATTAATGGTGTTCTCGATCGTGTAGCAGCCCAATCCCGAGCTGTGGAAATTGCCGCCCATAAAGGATAAAAACCGTATTCAAGCATGAATCAGCCAATCGATGAATTCTCGCTTATCTCTGATTATTTTAAAGAGTTAACTGGCCAACAGAACGTTGCTGTTGGGATTGGCGATGATGCGGCGATTATCGATATCAAAGCAGATAAACAGATTGCGGTAGCTACAGACACCCTCGTTGCTTCAGTACATTTTCCTAAAGATGCATCAGCTGAACATATAGCCACTCGCGCACTCTGTGTAAATCTGAGTGATATGGCAGCTATGGGCGCCACCCCAAAATGGTTTACCCTAGCGCTAACCATACCCAAGCAACTGGCCTGTTCAGAATGGTTACAGGGGTTTAGTCAGGGGCTGGCAAGGATAGCAGGTGAATATAATGTCAGCCTGATTGGCGGCGATACAACAGCAGGTCCGCTAAGCATAAGCATTACTGTGCTAGGAGAGATTCCCACTGGACGCGGCCTGTGCCGCAAAGGTGCCAAGCCAGATGATATTATCTATGTCAGTGGTACCTTGGGTGACGGTGCGGCGGCACTGCACCAGATTCAACATCAAGATTTAGCGCAAAATACTCGCCTAACAGAGAGATTTTATAAGCCGAAACCCCAGATTGAGCTTGGTGTTGGGCTAGTTAATTATGCGAGCGCCTGTATTGACATCTCTGATGGTCTGGTCGCCGACCTGAGTCATCTGTGCAAGGCGAGTTCAGTATCGGCATCGATCAACAGCCAATCACTCCCTATTCACGCCGATATAAAGCAAGCCTACTCAAAGCAGGTGAGTCAATGGGCGTTAACTGGTGGCGATGATTATCAGCTGTGTTTTACAGTGCCATCAATCAGGCAGGAACAATTTGAACGCTGGGCTTGCTCTGCAAAATTTGTAGTAACAACGATTGGCAAGATAGCTGCATTAGATCATAATCAGAATTATTTAAAGATAGATAATCAGACATCATCTATCACAGCCGGAGGGTACTCTCATTTCAGATAAAAACCCTAAGTTTATTGAGTTATTGCGCTCGCCAACACTGATGCTCGCTTTCGGTTTTGGTAGTGGGCTATCGCCAAAAGCGCCGGGAACCATAGGGAGCTTAGTGGCTGTTCCACTATGGCTTGTTTTGTGTCAGTTGCCAGTGGCGATTTATTGGTTGGTTTTACTAGTAGCAACTGTACTCGGCGTTTATATTTGCGGTAGAGCAGCGACCAAACTTGGGGTTCATGATCACTCTGGTATTGTCTGGGATGAATTTGTCGGTCTATGGATCGCCATGGCTTTCTTAACCCCCTCACTGAATGCAGTTATTTGCGGTTTTGTTTTATTTCGCTTTTTCGATATTGTAAAACCATGGCCTATCGGTTGGTTAGATAAAAAAATGCAAGGTGGTATTGGCATAATGATCGACGATATAGTGGCAGGTATCTTTGCCGCCGTTATAGCCGCTTATATCAGCTACTTGGGCTATTTATAGCACAGCAACGTAAGAAATTACTGCTTAAACAGTAAAATCAATTGCCATAGAGGGCAAATAATTGAAAATAAAATTTCTACCCTTAATTGTCATTATTGTAGCCTTTGTTATTGCTGGGCTAATGAGTCTAACAAAACCCGATTCTCTCGAGTTGGAGTCACCCAATCGTGAGGTTGCGGTAAAAACCGCGGTAATACAAAAGTCGCAGGTTCAGTTAAAGGTCAAATCCCAAGGTACTGTCCAGCCGCTAACAAAAACTATGTTGGTTTCAGAGGTGTCAGGTATTGTTATGGCGTTAGCCCCTCAGTTTGAAGTGGGCGGAACCTTTGCCAAGGGTGATGTATTAATCAAATTGGATCCGGCCGACTATCAGGTCGCCAAGCAGAGAGCTGATGCTCAATTACAGAGCGCAAAAGCTCAGCTTCTCTCCGAGCAAGCGCGATCCACTCAGGCTAAAAAAGAATGGGAAATGACCGGCCGACCTTTAAGCGAAGCACCGGTATTGGCATTGCGGTCGCCATTTCTAGCCGAAGCGCAGTCGCGCTTGTTACAGGCGCAAGCTGAGGTCAAGCAAGCCGAGCTTAAATTGCAAAGAACAGTTATTCGCGCACCCTATGCCGGTATGATCTCCGCCACAATGGTCGATGTGGGTCAGTACGTCACCATAGGTGCACGATTAGGCGAAACCTTTGCTATCGACTTTGCTGAAATACGCTTACCGATGACTGACAAAGATTTGTCAAAGTTGGGTTGGAGCGCCACCTCAGCTGATCAGTCGATATTCAATAAAAATATGGTTCAGCTTAAAAGTACGGTCAATGGCGAAATAGTAACTTGGCAAGCGGTTCTGGTTCGCTCTGAAGGGACTATTGAGCAGAGTAGTAGAGTTCAGTATCTGGTAGCTCAGGTTGCTGATCCATACAATATTAAAGGAGTTGTGGATCGCCCGCGACTACTGATTGGTAGTTTTGTCGAGGCGATGGTGTCAGGCAAAATGATTGATGATGTATATACCTTACCGCGCCACGCTTTGAGATCTAATAACCGAGTAGCAACCGTGGATAGCGATCAGCGTTTAAAATTGCTAGCTGTCGATTATACCTATGAAGATCATGCTAATTATTACGTTAATGCTGGGTTAGAAGGGCAGGTTGAAGTTGTTACCAGCGGTATGGGAATTATGGTCGATGGTATGAAACTCAAGCCCTTTAAATTCGAAGATAAGGTGCAATCACCATGAATCACCCTCAATCCTACGGATTGATTGGTTGGTTCGCCAAAAATCCTGTTGCAGCTAATTTACTGATGCTATTTATCATAGTGGCAGGGGCAATTTCAGCGGTTAGCATCAGTAAAGATATGTTCCCACGGATGGATAGAAACTCTATCCAGGTTACGGCAATTTATCCCGGTGCGGCTCCCGTCGAAGTGGAAAAGGGGGTTATTTTACCCATAGAATCAGCCTTGCAGGGGTTAAGTGGAGTTAAAGAAATGCGCTCCACAGCAAACCGCGATAATGCCAGAATTGAATTGGATATTGAGCCCAGCCAAGATATCAACGAAATGCTAGCCAGAGTTGAAGATCGTATTAGCGGCATTTTAAATTTCCCTGAAGGCCTAGAAAAACCCAGTGTCAGTAAATTTGAAAATATGGCCTGGGTATCTGGTGTAGCCGTATCTGGTCCCCTTGATGAATTTCAACGAAAAAATCTGGGACAGCAAATCAGAGATGAATTATTAGAATTGCCAGAAGTAAAAAAAGTAATTCTCTGGGGGGTTGATGACTACGAGATTGCTATTGAGGTCAAAGAGCATCGCCTAAGAGAGCTCAATATGACACTGGGTGAAGTCGCCCGTGTATTGCGCGAATCATCAATAGATCTTCCTGCAGGAATGATTCGCTCCTCTAACGGCAATATTTTAGTCCGAACTGAAGGCAAGGCTTATTCGGGTGAGGAGTTTGAAAATATAGTACTGCGTAGTAATCCCGATGGTTCTCAATTGCTCGTGTCGGATGTGGCGGTAGTCAAAGATTCTTTTAGAGAATCTAGCACCTTTGTGCACTTTGATAAAGAGCCAGCAATTACTCTGGGAATTTTTTCGCTAGAAAATCAAAATTTATTGGCAATAGATGAAGCGGTTAAAGGTTATATTGAAGAAAAATCTGATTCCCTAGTCGACGGGCTCACCATAGAGCAATTTGAGCCCCTATCATTTCACCTTCGCGGTCGACTGGATATGATGTTATCCAATCTTGCAATGGGTGGAATATTGGTAGCAGTGGTACTTACACTTTTTCTCAATATTCAGGTTGGGTTTTGGGTATTGCTCGGGATTCCCGTCAGTTTCTTAGGCGCATTCTGGCTTATGCCAGTCAATCCCTACCCAGTAACGGTCAATGTTTTAAGCCTATTTGCCTTTATTATGGTGCTGGGGATAGTGGTGGATGATGCCATTGTTATCGGGGAGAGTATTTATACCGAGGCACAACAACAGGCAGAAAAAGCTGTTTCAGCAGGTGATGACGGTATCTTTAGAGCCTCTATAGAGCATGTTATCGCTGGCGCACAAAAAGTAGCTATACCCTCAACAATTGGTGTATTAACTACCATGGCTGCCTTTGCGCCTATGTTATTTATTGGTGGTGTGGTGGCAGGTTTTCAAGAAGCTATTGCTGTGGTTGTTATCCTCTGCCTAGTGTTTTCACTAATAGAATCTAAGTTGATACTGCCTGCCCACTTGGTAGGTCTAAAAATTGGTGCTAAACCAAAGGCGCGGTTTCAATTTATTGGTCAATGGCAGGCGACAATCGATAAAAATTTAAAATCATTTGTCGTCAACAAATACCAACCCTTTCTCGCCTATTGCCTAAAGCAAAGATATCTAACAGTATCATTCTTTTTGGGGCTTTTAATTATTGCCGCTGGTGCGGTTAATAGTGGTATTGCTAGATTTGAATTTTTTCCCAATGTTCCCAGTGATACTGTGCGTGCAGAAATCATAGTCTATGATGGAACTTCGGCGCAAGATATGGCCGAAATACTAGTCACAATTGAACAAGCTGCGTACAAAGTGGATGAAGATTATCGCAAGCAGAATCCCAACGGAAAAGGTCTGATTAAGCACCTTTTGTTTTATGCGGGTTCTGATGCTAGCGGCACCTTTATCGTGTCATTGGTGCCATCAGAGCACAGAAAAATTTCATCCTTAGAGTTTGAGCAACTTTGGCGACAGCAGGTGGGTGAATTACCCAATGTCAGAAAACAGCGATATTTTGCCAGTACCAATGCGGGTGGTGGCGCCAAAATTAATTTGCAGCTTAGTGGCGTTAACTCGGAACAGTTAGCACTCGCGAGTAATCAGCTACAAAATAAATTAGCCCAATACAATGGAGTGTTTGATATTTATAACTCTCAGGGTACTGGTGGGCAGGAAATTCAAATTAGCCTTAAACCCTATGCTAGTCAGATAGGTATAAGTTTGGCTGATGTTGGCACACAGGTACGACAGGCGTTCTTTGGTGAAGAAGTTCAACGCATTCAGCGTGGTGTTGATCAAGTTAAAGTTATGGTTCGCTACCCATCAGAAGAGCGCGGTTCGGTGGCTAATCTTGAAAACCTAATGATTAGAAGTAAAACCGGTCAAGTAGTTCGGATCGGGCAGGTAGCCGATATTAAGCTGGGCGAAGGTCTGTCTAGTATTTCCAGAACCGATAGAAAGCGAACTGTTAATGTCACAGCAGATGTCGATCCCAATAAAATTCAAACCGGCATAGTGGTCTCTGATATTACGGATAATTATATTCCTCAGCTTCTGCAGCAGTACCCTGATGTAGAGTTTGATTTGGGCGGCTCAAGCAAAGAAGAAAGTACTCTAATGATGCGTACATTAATTGGTTTTGCCGCTGCACTGTTCTTGATCTATGGGTTGTTAGCAGTTCCTCTTAGATCCTATGTTCAGCCACTGGTTATTATGTCAGTGATTCCTTTCGGATTTATTGGTGCAGTAGTGGGGCATATATTATTTGATATCTCACTTAATATGTTATCAATACTTGGGCTGGTTGCCCTTGCCGGAGTTGTGGTTAATGACAGCCTTATTTTGGTTGAATTTGCCAATCGGCGTCGCTCTGACGGAATGAGTATCGATGATTCACTTATGTTTGCTGGTAAGCAGAGATTTCGCGCCATTGTGTTGACGACACTAACCACCTTTGTGGGCTTATTGCCGATGCTGTTTGAAACCAGTATGCAGGCTCAGTTTGTTATCCCAATGGCAATCTCACTCAGCTTTGGGATTGTGTTTGCAACTACCATGACTTTAATTTTAGTGCCCTGTTGTTATCGTATTGTCTACGATATAAAGGATTCAATAACTGCGCGTTTGGCATTTGTTAAAGCAAAAATATCCAGTGATTGAAAAATCTGAATAAACCTTTGCCATTCGGTACAATATCTGGCTTAAATATTAATTTTGGAGCTTCCATTGGTTCTACGTTTTATTGAATCTTCGACTCTGCCCACCAAGTGGGGCACTTTTGATATTCATGGTTTTGAAGATCCATTCAAAGGTAAAGAGCATATTGCTATTACCATAGGTGACTGTTCAATCGATGAGCCATTAGCGGTAAGAATTCATTCTGAATGTCTTACTGGCGATGCTCTAGGTAGTTTGCGTTGTGACTGTGGTGAGCAATTAGAGGAAGCACTGCGAAGTATTGCTGAATTAGGTCGTGGAGCAATTTTATATCTTCGCCAAGAGGGCAGAGGCATAGGTCTGGTGAATAAAATACGTGCCTATAATCTGCAAGATCAGGGTGCCGACACCGTAGAAGCTAATGAGCGTTTAGGTTTCGGGGCTGATATGCGCGACTATTCAATCTGTGCGCCAATGTTGCAGCACTTAGGTGCTCAAAAGATACAGTTGATGACTAATAATCCACGCAAAATAAAAGCACTAAAAGAATTAGGTTTTGATGTGATTGCAAGGATTCCCCATCAGGCCGATAGCAATCCGCATAATGTAAAATACCTAGCAACCAAAGCAGGCAAGTTAGGTCACTTATTTAACGATAACAACGAGTGAGATCAAGTATGTCAAAAGGTTTAGCAAAGCGACTCATCCCCTGCTTAGATGTTGATAAGGGGCGGGTGGTTAAAGGTGTTCAATTTGTTGATATACGAGACGCCGGTGATCCTGTAGAAGTGGCAAGACGCTATAATGAACAGGGTGCTGATGAAATTACCTTTCTCGATATCACTGCAAGTCACGAAGATAGAGATACCACATTACACACGGTAGAACGCATGGCAGGCGAGGTCTTTATCCCTCTCACCGTTGGCGGTGGTGTGCGCGAATTATCAGATATTCGCAACCTGTTAAATGCAGGCGCGGACAAGGTAGCCATTAATTCTGCCGCTATCAAACATCCAGAATTTGTTAAGGCGGCTGCGGATAAATTTGGCTCGCAGTGTATTGTAGTGGCGATTGATGCCAAGCAAACAGATCATTCAGACAACCCTAGATGGGAAATCTTTACCCATGGTGGACGCAACTCAACCGGTATTTGCGCTATTGATTGGGCCATCAAAATGGCAAACTATGGTGCTGGTGAAATTCTTCTTACCAGTATGGATCGCGATGGCACCAAAAATGGTTTTGACCTTGAACTTACCTCGAGAATTAGCGACGCCATTGCCGTGCCAGTGATAGCCTCTGGTGGGGTTGGAAACTTGCAGCATTTGGTGGACGGCGTTCAAAAAGGCGGCGCTGACGCAGTATTGGCCGCTAGTATTTTCCATTTTGGTGAGCACAGTATTCCCGATGCAAAACAATTTATGGCCAAGCAGGGTGTTTTGGTTAGATAAAAAAGACCGCGATTAACGCGGTCAAAGTCTTATGATGCTAAGGGAAATCGAGAATCAAGCAGGTTTAACTTTCAGCCATGGGTTTAGGAAGAATCCTAAAAAGCTAGTTAGTTTGATAGGCGATTCTTGCACTGAGAGACAAATACATTCGCCATTTTTTGCACCCATAGGCTGGTGAACATCACCAGGTTGTCTAATAATAAAGTCGCCTTCGGTATACACAGAGCTCTCATCAGAAAAGCTACCTTTGAGTACCACCGTATATTCCAAACCACGATGATCATGCTTAGGGGTAACACCACCGGCACAGATCTTGTGAAGTGCAACCTCAAACTTATTCTGGCCAGTAAATAGCTTGGCTTCTTCCATTGAGCTAGAAAGTCGTTTCCAAACCGGCGTTTTAGAAGCATTATGTATCAATTTATTGACATGCACAGGGAAACCACTAATACCAGTTTTAGGCGCAGGAGCTGCTTCTGCAACAGGCTGAGGTTGGTCAATCTTGACCATTACCTTATCAAATAAAGCGTCATCAATGGTCTCGGGCGATGAAATAGCCATTAGTTGCGAGCCAACTTCATCGAGACGGGCAACTTCGTCTCGACAACACTTACAAAAATGTAAATGTGATGCGACACAAATTGAAGTGGCTGTATCCAATGTGCCAGCGGAAAACTCTACTAACATCTCTGGGGTGGGGTGATGATTTAATACTTTAGTCATTAAGCAGCTCTTCTCTAAATTCTGGAGCGACTAAAATTTGCAGTTTTTGCAAACCTAATCTAACTCTGGATTTAACAGTTCCTAAGGGTAAGTCTAGTTCTTGCGATGCTTCTGCATGAGATTTACCTTCCAAATAAACTTTCCTTAAAATTTCGTTTTGCTCCCGAGGGAGTTGACCGAGACTTTGTTTAACGTGATCCTCGGTTCTTTTTTGTCGTAACAAAGAAACTGGAGTCTCTTCATCAGGCTCGTGCCAGAAATCTTCATTTTCAAGCGGGAGATGCTGGGTATTACACTTGCGACGCAACATATCAATTCTGCAGTTACGAGCAACTGTGTAGATCCAAGTAGTGGCAGAAGCTTTTTGCGGATTGTAACCGCCGGCTTTTTGCCATACCTTAATCATCACCTCTTGAACTAAATCTTCAGCAAGCCCTGGAAACCAGCCATCTTGACGGCTAGCTTGGGCAAAGCTTTTTAGTAATGGGGCAAAATGGGCAAATAGTTCAGCAAAGGCACGACGATCCTGTGACTCACCCACTTCTACAAGAAGGGTGCTCCATTTATCGTCACGCTTTTCAGTGCTTTTAAAGAAAGCTACTTTAGGCGCACTTTGGGGTTTTTTGTCCACAGTGGCTCTAACTTTTTCCATTGGCTCATAGTCTTAAATTTAGTTTATCAATATTTACGCCCTAAAGGATAACTAAGATCACCTAAGTTAGTTTTCTTTTTGTGATTGAGTGGTTAACCTTACAGGCCCATATTTCATAAATTGCCCAGACTTAGTGTAATAGCTTGATTTAGACGCTATTGTGTTATGGTAAGCGTCGAAAATCAGAACAATTTTTTATAGGAAATTAAATAAGGATTATTTTATGAATTTAACGCAGCGTATTGTGACTGCCATGCTTCTCGGTCTTATATGTGGGGCACTGTTAAATGCCATATTTTCTTTTGATTTACTTCCACAGGCAGTTGTAGCAAGCCTTGACAGCCTGCTAGTGAATGGGCTATTTGATACCATAGGTCAAATATTTGTTCGTTCATTAAAATTACTGGTTGTTCCATTGGTGTTCGTTTCTCTAGTCTGTGGCGTATCCTCTCTCGGAAGTAACGCTCGCATGGGTGCCGTCGCCTCAAAAACGGTTGTTTTGTATATGGTCACCACGGCCATTGCTATTGGCTTGGCAATTTTAACCGCGATACTGATACAGCCAGGGGTTGGCATAGATTTAGCAATGGCCTCTGAATTTGTGGCTAAAGAGGCACCACCCTTAAAGCAAACCATTATCAATATTTTCCCGAACAACCCGATTGAGTCTATGGCCAATGGGTCAATTCTACAGGTCATAGTATTTGCATTATTGGTTGGTTTTGCTATATCTCAAGCCGGTGATCAGGGCAAACGAATAGGCGATTTTTTCAATGACCTCAATGGCATCATAATGAAAATGGTGATGATGTTAATGAGGTTGGCACCCTATGGAATATTTTGTCTCTTAGCTAAGTTATTTGCCGATGTAGGTATAGCAATGATTATGAGCCTCGCAAAATACTTCTTTACCGTACTTTTTGTGCTCTTATTACATAGTTTAGGTGTCTATTCGGTTATTTTTAAAGCTTTTACCGGTCTAAATGTGAAAATTTTTCTTAGCAAGTTAAAGCCAGCCTTAGCCCTAGCGTTTAGTACAGCCTCTAGTGGCGCCACTATGCCAGTCACCATGCGAACGGTCGAGCAACGAATGGGTGTCAGTAAAAGTGTCTCCTCATTTACCGTCCCTTTGGGCGCTACGATTAATATGGATGGCACCGCCATCATGCAAGGAGTAGCGACAGTATTTATTGCGCAGGCCTATAATATCGGTTTAGGTCTTGAGGGTTATTTAACCGTGGTATTAACCGCCACCTTAGCCTCTATTGGCACAGCTGCAGTACCCGGAGTAGGTTTAGTAATGCTCGTTATGGTGCTCAATCAAGTTGGGCTTCCAGTTGAGGGTATAGGATTAATTATCGGCGTCGATAGATTACTAGATATGACCAGAACCGCCACCAACGTCACCGGCGATGCCATGGTAACCACGGTGGTCGCCAATAGCGAAAAGCTATTGGATAAAAATATATTTAATGACCCCAAAGCGGGTGCAGTTGAGCCAGCGTAGAGCCCTTTATGAAAAGCGCACAAGAAATATCTGATTTCCCCAGTCTGTTCAAGCAGCATATTGATGAAAAGCTAGCCAGATTCCAAGCAATTCTAGAGTCATTAGATTACGATCAAATTATTATTGGTTCTGGTAGTGGAAACCTACAGTTTCAGGATGATATGGCCTATCCATTTAAAGCGAACCCATACTTCAGAGAATGGATGCCCCTCGATAAGCGCTCAAATTGTTTTTTGCAGATTCAACGAAATGCACCGAAACCAAGTTTGTACCTGTCATGTAAAGAAGATATCTGGCATACCGCACCGCAGGAATTGCCAATAGAGTTTTCACAGCATATAGAAATCACTGAATATAGGAGTATTGATACGCTAAAAGACACCATGCTTAAGCATCAAGATCGATTGCTTTTAATTAATGAAACTAATGATTTTGATATACCAGATAACCATTGGAATCCAAGACAAGCGCTTAGTGCAATTGATTTTCAACGACGCAGTAAAACCGCCTATGAACAAGCCTGTATTCGTCAAGCCACAAAACTGGCAGTACCTGCACACAGAGCGGCTGAATGTGCTTTTATGGCCGGTGCAACAGAATTAGAAATTGCCAGCGCCTATCTTTCAGCCTGTAAAAAAAGTGAAAATGATATGCCCTATGCCATTATTGCCGGCATCAATGAACATGCTGCGGTACTTCATCATCACCAACTTAATAGTCAGCCAGTTGAGCCGCGAAGCTTTTTGATTGATGCAGGGGTTCAATGCAATAACTATGCCTCAGATATAACGCGCACCTATGCCTTCGATAAAGGCAGTGATTTCAGTGCCATGATTCAATGTTTAGATAATGCTCAGCAACAATTAGTAGCAGAGGGTGGTATTGGAAAAAGCCCAATGGATTTACAATTTTTAGCACAACAAAAAATTGCTGAAATCTTAATAGACTTTAAGTTGCTAAAAGTCTCTGTAGAACAGGCGTTAGACAATAATATTATCAAGACCTTTTTCCCTCATGGGCTCGGGCATCATTTAGGTAGTAATGTCCATGATAAAGGCAGTCGTCTGGCCAATCCTCAGGGAGACCTCATTGCGGCATCAAAAAAATACCCCAATTTACGCGCCAGCGCGCCTATGCAAGCCAATCAGGTCTATACCGTAGAACCGGGAATCTATTTTATTCCTTCCTTATTAAACAAATTGCGGGTTAATCAACCCGATAGCGTAGATTGGGATCAGATCGAAAACTGGATTCCCTATGGTGGTATACGCATAGAAGATAATATTATTTTGCATGCAGATGGTCGGTTAGAGAATATTACTCGACAAGCATTTAAAAATTAAAAAGCCTAAAAATCGAAAAATTACACGTTCGAGTACTTCACTCGAACGCAATTCATAGCTGTATTCTTTAACTTGTCTTAATTCATCTCAACTGGGCTGATATTGTTTTTTTAGATTGACGCACAAAAGAATGACAATATTATCATTTTTGCTGAGTATGAAGTCATGGAGTCGATAAAGTAACTATAAATTGCGTTTAAAGCGTCATTATCTACAAGGTATATATTGAATGCTTATCGATACCGCACTAAGCTAGTTAGACAAAATAAAACTTAATTTGGGGGTTCATATGGCAGGTTCAATGCCAAGCAGTTCATCAACAAAATCATCGGGCGATCATCAAAAAACACAGACTTTTGCGTTTATTGCAATGACCTGTCTTTTCTTCTTCTGGGGATTTATTACAGTACTCAACGATATCTTAATTCCCTTTCTAAAGGACTCCTTTGATTTAAACTATACTCAGGCAATGTTGGTGCAATTTTGTTTTTTTGGTGCTTATTTTATTATTTCACCATTTGCCGGCAAGTTGATTGATAAAGTTGGTTATCAGCAAGGTATAGTTCTTGGGCTGATAACTACAGCTGTAGGCTGTTTTTTATTTTACCCGTCAGCAGATTTACATGTTTATGAACTTTTCTTATTTGCATTCTTTGTACTGGCCAGTGGGGTAACCATTTTGCAGGTGGCGGCAAATCCCTACGTTGCCGCATTAGGTCCAGACAAAACTGCTGCTAGCCGACTCAACTTAGCTCAGGCAGCAAATTCACTGGGTACTACAATTGGACCATTAGTAGGGGCGGCACTGATTTTAGGCGCTGTTGCCACAGATGCTTCAGCTGTTAAGGGACCTTATATTATTTTGGGTTCACTCTTAGTATTAGTCGCAATTATGTTCCGCTATATAAAGCTACCGAGAATTACCAGTGTAGAGGGTGATGATTCAAATAATGATGAAAATATTTGGGATCGTCGCTCACTAGTTTTAGGTGCTTTAGCTATTTTCCTTTATGTCGGTGGTGAAGTATCAATTGGTAGCTTTTTAGTTAATTATTTTGCTGAAAGCTCAATTGGTGGTTTAAGTCATGCTGAGGCGGGTGAAATGGTGGCTTATTATTGGGGTGCAGCCATGATAGGTCGTCTCGTGGGTGCTGCAGCTATGAACTATATAGCACCTACAAAATACCTTTCCATTAATGCATTGATTGCAATTGTAATGATCATAGTTAGTATGAATACCTCAGGTAGTTTAGCTATGTGGTCCATTTTGGCAGTGGGCTTCTTTAACTCAATTATGTTCCCAACAATCTTTACCCTAGCGGTTAAAGGACTTGGCTCTCTTACTAGCAAGGGTTCTGGTCTAGTGTGTCAGGCTATTGTAGGCGGTGCGTTAATTCCCCTTGCGCAGGGTGTAGCAGCAGATACTATTGGAATTCAGCTTAGCTTTATTGTGCCTATGCTGTGCTATATCTATATCGGTTGGTACGCTCTAAGAGGTGCGGATCAGAGTTAATAATCAATTCTAGTGCAACGCTTAAAAAGCCCTAGCAATTGTTAGGGCTTTTTTAATGATTAAAATACCTGTTTCAGAAGATATAATTTTTTTTATCAATTCATCTTGTTAAACATGCAAATTATCGATTATTAATTGCCTAGTGCGACAGATTTTGTAAATTTGTCTAACTTGTAGAAGATAATAATATCTTAAACATAAATTTAAAATAAAATTAGAGAACAACACAATGTTAAATGCTCGATTTCTATTAATCCCTTTTTTAATGATTCTAGGAGCTCCAGTGAACGCTGAATTTGATGAAGCCAGTATGGCAAAAAAGATTGATCAGTTAGTTTCGCAGATGACCCTAGAAGAAAAAGCACTACTCACCTCAGGTAGAGATGCATGGAGTACTCAACCTATAGAGCGGCTCGATATTCCCTATATTTGGATGGCGGATGGACCACATGGCTTAAGAAGAGCGCCGGAGACCTATCTTTGGGGTTACGGTGACCAGGCGCCTGCAACCTGTTTCCCCACCGCATCAGCATTATCCGCATCATGGGATATGGACTTAATGCAAGAAGTAGGTGCAGCCCTTGGCGTAGAGTCAAATGCATTAGGTGTAGACCTTCTCTTGGGGCCAGGTATCAACATTAAACGCTCACCATTGGCAGGTAGAAACTTTGAATACTTCTCTGAGGACCCACTACTTTCAGGCAAGTTAGGTGCCGCCTATATCAATGGTGTTCAGAGTCAGGGTGTGGGTGCCACCGCTAAGCACTATGTTGCAAACAATGTTGAAACTCAGCGAATGTGGGCCAACTCAAACCTAGACGATCGCACATTGAATGAAATTTATATGACACCCTTTGAGATAGCGGTTAAAGAAGGCCAGCCATGGTCAGTGATGGCCTGCTATAACCGAGTTCAGGGCATCTACGGTACAGAATCCCTACAACTTTTAACCGATAAGTTAAAAAATGAGTGGGGCTTTAAGGGCTTCGTAGTATCAGATTGGGATGCGGTCGTTGATCGTGTGCAGGGTATTCGCGCAGGTATGCATTTAGAAATGCCAGGCAAGCCAGCTCGAATTACCAATAAAATGGTAGTTGAAGCGGTCAAAAATAATGAATTAGATGAGCAGCAATTAGATTCAATTGTAAAAGACCTGCTGCGCATCGTGTTTATGGGGCAAAATACTGAAGATAAATTTGGGGATCAAAATCTCGAACAACATCATCAGTTAGCGCGTAAGGTTGCTGCAGAAGCTATCACCTTATTAAAAAATAGCGAAAAATTGCTCCCAGTAGAAACCGCTAAATACAAGAAAATTGCTGTGTTGGGTGAGTTCGCCGTTAATCCGCGCTATCAGGGTAATGGCAGTTCACAGGTAAAGCCGACTAAGCTAGATAAATTTTTCGATATTGTTCGCGATGAATATGGTCAGGGTATTGAGTTTGTATACTCAGCAGGTTACAGCTTATCCAATGATGATGATTTGTCCTTGGTTGAAGCCGCCGCCGCCATTGCCGCCGATGCTGATTTAGCGCTAGTAATGGCAGGATTGCCCCTAAGCTATGAATCAGAGGGGATAGATCGAACCCATATAGACCTACCCCCATCACATAACAAACTGATCAGCGCGGTTGCAAAAGTTCAACCTAATACAGCAGTAATTTTGACCAATGGTAGTGCCATTGCCATGCCTTGGGTAGATGAAGTTTCCGCTATTCTTGAAACATGGTTAGGCGGTCAAGCGGGTGCCGGCGCTATAGCAGATGCAGTATTTGGCAAGGTCAATCCATCGGGTAAATTAGCTGAGACATTCCCAGTTCGCCTCGAGGATACACCAGCTTACCTAAACTTCCCTGGCGAAGATGGTCAGGTGATTTATGGCGAGCGCATGTTTGTTGGTTATAGATATTACGATAAGCGCAATGTTGAGCCATTATTTCCATTTGGTCACGGCCTATCCTATACAGAATTTGGTTATAGTGATTTGAAATTATCGTCCACCAATATTACCGACAATGACAAACTGCAAGTGAGCCTAACAGTATCCAATACAGGAAAGGTTAAAGGCAAAGAGGTTATTCAGCTCTATGTTGCCGATACAGAGTCTAGTGTGCAGCGACCGATTAAAGAGCTAAAAGCCTTCGATAAAATTGAGCTGGCGCCCGGCGAGAGTAAAGAGGTAAGCTTTACTTTAAATAAGAGGGATTTTTCTTATTACAGTAAGGTCTATGACAGATGGCTTGCCGAAAGCGGCAAATTTGAGATTCTTATAGGTTCCTCTTCTCGGGATATTCGACTTAAAGGTAGCTTAAGCTTAAGCAATACCGAAAAGCTGAATTACAAGATGACAGAATTTAGTTTCTTTTCAGAATTTTGGAGTAACCCTCAACTCAAGCCATTGCTGATAGCCTTTATGCCGAAATGGATCAAAGCTATGACGCCCGAAGGAAAGCCAGTTGAAGAAGCTAAGATTGAAGATTTCTTGCAACAACAGCCATTAATAAAGTTCCCATACTTTACTGGGGGTGAGGTTGATGAGCAAAAGATTCAGGCATTTGTTGAGAAAATCAATCAGTTGACCTTTAATCCATAAATCTTAGGGTAACAATGTATTTTCTTGGCACATTGTTACCCTAATTTTAATGTGAATAATTTGAGTTAATTGGCACATATTGTAAATTTCTTCGCTTTCTTATCCCTTTATGGTCTATCTTTATGAATCAAAGACCCACAGATTATATTTGGTACCTTTTGAAATATTGACTAGCAGAAGAAGTTATGTAAATTTGATTAGATAAAACTGTGTTCACAAACAATTGGATCAATACAATGAAAAAGTTAAGTTCTTTAATAATATTATTTATTTTAACGGGTTGCGTATCTCAGGCAAAAATAGTCTCTGGAACAGTTAAAAGCGAACCAATTTATATGCCTGCTGCAAACGTAGTATCCTCGGTCTCACTTGGGGAAACCATGATGTATCAAGCATTTGGTTGGAATGTTGATTGCATCTCACCAATACGAACAAAAAGTGAATCATTTTCAATGGGTATGTACAAATATGAGATAAAGGCAAACGAAAAGTTTTGTGCCGATTCAACAGGGTCAAACGTATTTAAAGCAGGATACGATGTCATTACTCCTGCGAACGGATCATCTTACACCATCGTTGAGGTACGCAAAAAAGATGGAACGTCTGATTTGTGTATGTCAGGATATACCTCTTATTGCTTAAACTATCAAAGTGATGAAATTAGTAGGGGGACTGAATTTAAGTCTGCAATGAACTCTCTGCAACAATCTATTGAATACATGGGGAGAGAAGGAGATACTGCTAAATTTCTTTATACCGAGTTTAAGGACGGCATGGCGAGATCGGCATTCAATCGTGAATTTATTGTGGATCTAACTGCAGGAAGTTCCCTAAACTTCAAAGGTGCAGAAGTTGAAATCATTAATGCAACGAACACCACACTAGAATACAGGGTTAAAAACTACTTTAATTGATGAAATTCTCAAAATAACTTCCGATTCCCTCTAAGAGAATTGGAAGTTATAGCTGAAAGAGTGTGTTCAACAAACTTCGCATGCATCTAATTACTATTGTGCGAAATGTATCAAATCATCATGCGTTTCTATATCGGTAGACAGATGCGACTGATATTGAGCCTTATATTCGAATAAGAATGCCGTAGCGTTTTTCTATGTGCCAATAGTGTTGATTATCATAGGTGGAATTTCCCTTATCTCAGGCTCTTCTTCGCGCCATCCGCCTCTGCATTTTAAATAGAAGATAATCGCCCTCAATGAGCCTTTTTCAACTTGCTGCATTAGTGCGTTGCTAACTTTTACTAAAGCCTTTGCTTTGCCTTTGCGGAGGGCTGTATCAAATGTCTCATTATCGTTTTTGCGGCGACTGAGGGTGGAGCGAGAGATGCCAAGAGAGTCGGCAATCTGCTGTTCAGAAAGCCCAAGAGAAGCTAGTTCTTCGACCTTGTTTAGGTCAATTTCTTTAGTTTTTGCCATACTGCAATTATAGCGTATTTTTTGCGTTTGAGGTTGCCCATAAGTTGCCCAAAAGTGATATTTTGGATAAATAGGAAAGTGATAAAGCGATATTAAATGTCTAAATTATTGATATATATAGGATTTAAATGGTAGCTACGGGTGGACTTGAACCACCGACCCCAGCATTATGAATGCTGTGCTCTAACCAGCTGAGCTACGTAGCCACTAAGATATTGGAAGTCGTTCCACTTTTTGCAGTTACTCTTGGAACGGGCGCGCATTTTCGCTACAGATAGCCTGTTTGTCAAGCCATTCCCCTGTTATATCAATGATGTGTGCCGATTTTATCGGTGCGCTAACTTTTTCTAGGA
>CATAJQ010000014.1 GCA_949487135.1 Cellvibrionales bacterium UBA7375
ATCACAGCCTTGATACTGGGCTTTATAGGCCACTACAAGCTCGTTTAGGGTCATGCGTGCCCCTTTTAAGCCCAATGCATCCATGGCCTCAGCGTCCATTTGCAGGCGTTTTAGCCACTGTTTTGCCAGGGCTTCTTTGGTGAAGGTTTTTGTTTTTAAAACACGTGATCCGCTTTTTAAAACGGCTTTGTATCGACGGCCAGATTGGCGTTGAATTTTCTGAATACTAGACATAAAAAAACTCCAAAACAGTTATGCTGGCACCTATTTGGTAACCCGCGTTATGTGTCTTGGAGTTTGACGCTGAAAAGATTCCTTTCTAATCAGTTACTTATATGGCTCCGCCTGCTGGGCTCGAACCAGCGACCCAATGATTAACAGTCATTTGCTCTACCAACTGAGCTAAGGCGGAATGGTGTTTCTTGTTGAGCGGGGCATTTTAGGCATCTCGACTAGGTGAGTCAACAGTTTCCTACAGTAAATATAACGATTGTCTGGTTGGCATTAATTCTATGGAATTTTTTGCGTTAATTTTGCGCTAATTAATAGGGCTTAAGTCGAACCATTCGGTAAATCATTTCTGGGCAATGTATACTAAATATATCGGCAATTTTTTGAAATGGAATGTTCTAGTGTGGTTTAAACCCTGTAAGTCTCTGTCTTTTTACGCTTTACTGCTGCTGTGTTTGTTTGTGCCTATGTTGCAGGGCGCAGAGGTTGACGCAAAATCAATTTTGCGGCTTCAGTTTGAGCCAATTATTGCTAGGGTCAACCAGCAGTTGTTGAGCCAACACGAACAATATAAAGAAGACCCCAAAGCCTATAAGGAATTTTTAGACTTGCATGTTCGTCCGCAGTGGGACACTCGCTCTACCGCTAGGGCCTTGATTGGTGGTAAATCGTTTAAATCACTCAGCAAACAGGCACAGCACGATTTAGTGCAAGCGGTTGATACAACCTTGGTGCGTTATGCGTTTGAGGGAATTGATTTATACAGTGGTCAGCAATTTCAGATGGTCGATGTGGCAATTAGTGATTCAGGTAAAATGGGTTGGGTACAGGTGCTGATGAAGTCAAAGATTCTGCCCGATCTAAATCTGGATATACTGGTCAAGCGTAATAAATTGGGTACATGGAATGCCGTCGATGTCCGCTTTAAAGGAATAACCTATGTGGCGGTTAAGAAGCATCAGTTTAAGAAAATACTGGAAAAGCAGGGGGTTGGTGCTTTGATTGCCAGCCTTAATGAAAAAAATAACCAATTCTTTGGTGAGCTTTGCGCCGCTGAGGATAAAGTGGATAAAAAAACTTGTCGAGCTCGCAAAAAATAATTCCAATTAAGCCCTTCAACTTAGAAAGTAACTATAAACCCGCAGGTGATCAGCCAAAGGCTATAGGCGGCATGATTGAGGGTTTAGAGAATGGTTTGGCTTCGCAGACGCTTCTCGGTGTTACTGGGTCTGGTAAGACCTTTAGTATTGCTAATGTGATTGAGCAGATTCAAAGACCAACCATTGTGTTAGCGCACAATAAAACACTAGCAGCGCAACTCTACGGCGAATTTAAGAGCTTCTTCCCCAATAATGCGGTTGAGTATTTTGTTTCTTACTATGACTATTATCAGCCTGAAGCCTATGTGCCTTCTTCTGATACCTTTATCGAAAAAGATGCCTCGGTAAACTCCCATATTGAGCAGATGCGCTTATCGGCGACTAAGTCGCTTATGGAGCGTCAGGATGTGATTGTGGTGGCAACTGTATCCTCAATTTATGGTTTGGGTGACCCCAGTTCCTATTTAAAAATGGTACTGCATATTTCTCGCGGTGAGCAGATCGATCAGCGCGACGTTTTAAGGCGTTTAGCCGAGCTTCAGTACAAACGCAAAGACATAGACTTTGATCGCGCCTCCTACCGCGTGAGAGGCGATGTAATTGATGTTTATCCAGCAGATTCCGATTACGAAGCAGTGCGAATTCAGTTATTTGACGATGAAGTCGAAGAAATCTGTCTATTTGACCCCCTAACCGGCGAGGTTTTACGAACTGTTCCGCGATTTACTATTTATCCCAAAACCCACTATGTCACACCGCGCGAGCAGATCTTAGTGGCGGTAGATAAAATCCAAGATGAATTAAAAGAGCGACTTGAACAGTTGCGATCGAATGAAAAGTTGGTGGAAGCACAGCGTCTGCAAGAGCGGGTGCGCTACGATACCGAAATGATGCGCGAACTGGGTTACTGCAATGGTATTGAAAATTACTCCAGATACCTCTCGGGTGTTGCCCCGGGTGAGCCGCCGCCGACGCTATTTAACTATCTGCCCGATAATGCATTATTAGTGATTGATGAGTCCCATGTTACCGTACCGCAGTTAGGGGCAATGTATAAGGGTGACCGCTCGCGCAAAGAAACATTAGTCGAATATGGCTTTAGATTGCCCTCAGCTTTGGATAATCGCCCATTGCGCTTTGATGAATGGGAAGGCATAGCGCCACAGATGATCTTTGTGTCAGCTACCCCAAGCCGTTATGAAGAGGCTAATCAGGGGCAGGTGGTTGAGCAGGTGGTGAGGCCTACAGGCTTATTAGACCCACAAATTGAGGTGAGACCAGCACTGACTCAGGTGGATGATGTGTTGTCTGAAATCAATCAAAGAACACAAAATAACGAACGCATCCTAATTACCGTGCTAACCAAGCGAATGGCCGAAGATTTAACCGATTATTTGGACGAACACGGCGTAAGAGTGCGTTATTTGCATTCGGATATTGATACTGTTGAGCGCGTAGAGATTATTAGAGATCTTCGTTTAGGCGAATTTGATGTGCTTGTTGGCATTAACCTGTTGCGGGAGGGCTTGGATATGCCCGAGGTTTCCCTAGTGGCTATTTTAGATGCCGATAAGGAAGGCTTCTTGCGTTCTGAGCAATCGCTGATTCAAACCATTGGTAGGGCGGCGCGTAACCTTGAGGGTAAAGCAATTTTATACGCGGACAAGGTCACCGGCTCCATGCAGCGTGCTATGGATGAAACTGAGCGACGTCGCGGCTTACAGGTAGCGCACAATGAAAAGCACGGTATTACTCCGAAGAGCATCAAAAAAGAAGTGACCGATATTATGGAAGGTGCCCATGCGGCAGTGGGGCATAATAAACGCGCCCGAAAAGTGGCTGAAGATGCTGCTTCTTACTCAGCTAATGCAGAACAATCCTACGAGAATATGGCCAAAGAGATTAAAAGGCTTGAGGATAAGATGTATCAACATGCACGCAATCTTGAGTTTGAAGAAGCCGCCAATACTCGGGATCTTTTAGGTAAGTTGCGTGAAAAAAGTCTTGCCTCATAGGCGTAAAAGACGTCTTTATTGGGGGTGAAATATCTCAGAGAGGACTAGTGGCTAATAAGTCCTCTATAACAACGAGTTTACCTAAGTTCTATCTATAAATTATTTCCCAACTATAAGCATACAAATTCATCACTAGACAGAAAATACAAATTCTGAATAATAATTTTGTCATCATCGATAGTGAAAAAAATCTAGGTTGTCTATTCATTAATGGGTTCATGGTTGTTCCGCTTTTCCTTGATGATAATGATTATCATTTACATTAAGAAGAATATCAAGTAATATTCCTTTCATATTGCAAATAGGGCATTCAATTCATTGATTAGCCCGACTATTTTTAATCTTAGGGATACCATCAATGAAGCTATCTTTCTTATGCGATGCTTATCGCCAAGAGTTAACAACCAATGTCACCAAAGCCATAAGATTCTGGCAGGAAGGCTTTGATACCGCGCAATTCTTTAATGAACAAAGTTTGTGGGTCGAAGCGATACCTCATGCTGGCCGTGCCTTTGAAATTGCTGAGATATTTGTTACCAATAAAGAAATAGATTTCAGCGTAGCCTATGAATGGTTTTATGCCTCGACTTTACTCCTTGCGAATGCCTTTAATAGCCTAGGCTACACTGACAAAGCCTACGAGGTGATGGGGCTAGCAATTGAGAGGTTTGATAGAGAGTTGAGTTTATCTGATGTCGAACAAAAACTGGTGATGGATTACCTCAATAAATTGCACTGGAGTGATAATTTTTCATCGAGTTACAGCGAGAATAAAAATGCTTCCAATCGATCCAATGTTTTATCTCTGCAATAAGCGGCATTAAGTTATTAATTAAAACTTTGCACTCATCACTGCAGGTGGTTAGAATAGCCGCCCGTTTGCAAGTAGACAGTTAATTGTCGCTTTCATAGTACGACCGTAGCTCAGCTGGTTAGAGCACCACCTTGACATGGTGGGGGTCGGTGGTTCGAGTCCACTCGGTCGTACCAATTTCTCCCAACTGCTTTGTCTGTTATTTAGATCGTTGAATCCAACTCATTAATAACCCATACTAGAAATGTTTTTCCTATGAGTTTTTAAAAATGGGTCTTTTGGCAATATATGTTGGCTTGGCGTTGGGCGTCTCTTTTTTATGTTCACTACTTGAAGCCACGCTCCTATCACTCACCCCAACACATCTCGCTTCGCTGGAGTCTAAGCGCCCTAAACTAGGTAGTTTGTGGCGCGGTTTTAAAGCCGATATAGATAAACCCCTTGCGGCGATTTTATCGTTAAACACTATCGCCCATACCGTGGGTGCCGCTGGTGCCGGTGCTCAGGCGACAAAATTATTTGGTGAGCTGTATTTCGGTATTATTTCGGCGGTCCTGACCCTACTGATTCTTATCTTTTCTGAAATTATTCCCAAAACGCTGGGTGCTCGATATTGGAAGCAGCTAGCGCCGGCCTGCGGCTATATTTTGCGTTGGGTGCAGTGGCTTATGTACCCGTTGGTAGTGGTGTCTAAAAAGCTAACTGGATGGTTAGCACCGGTAAAAGATGATCCATCGGTATCCAGAGATGACTTCGATATGCTGGCTAAAATGGGGCATCAAGAGGGCGTTATTAATGGCGATGAAGCTAAGGCTATGAGTGCACTTTTAGCTTTCAGAGGTCTAGTGGTAAAGGATGTAATGACGCCGCGTACGGTGATGGCTTCGCTACCTGCCAATATGACGGTTAGAGAGGTCTCGCCTACAGACCCTTCTCTAAGGTTTTCTAGAATCCCTATTTTTGATCAGCATGATGAGGACTTTATCGGTTTCGTACGAAAAGACGAACTATTCAAAAAGGCCGCTGAGGGTCTTAGAGATACCAAGCTTGGTGAGCTTAGGCGTGACTTTGTCAGTGTATTGGAGGGCAAGCCGTTACCAGAACTTATGCAAACCATGGTTGATGAGCGAGTAGCCATTAGTTTGGTAGTGAGTGAATATGGTGACCCCTTGGGGATAGCGACCATGGAAGATTTGGTTGAAACCATGCTAGGCATGGAAATTGTCGATGAATCAGATAGCCATATTGATATGCAGGAACGTGCTCGTCAGCTATGGCGCTTGAGAGCCAATACCGTAGGCATAACATTAGAAAATAAAGAGTAGCGCTTTTTAGTTGTGTAAGCCTGCTTCAGATGAAACAGGCTCACATTACAAAAACCTAATTGATTGCAGTTAGCCTTAGCCAGTTTAGATTCCATTCACGACCGACCGCTTCAATGCGCAAGGTTTGCGGCCCAGCACTAAGATTCACAGTATCCGATATAGTTATCCAATTCTGCCAGCCACCGGTACTTGGAACAAACTCTTGGTCAACTTGTACCCCATCTGCAAGAACACGAAAGCCAGAACTACCAGGCAAACTGGCTAGTCGATACTCGATGGTATAGGTGCCGGCAGTTTGTACATCAATGTTGTATTCCAGCCAGTCACCAGGGTCGACGTAACCTATATTCAAGCCTCCGCCAGTGCCACCACCACTGTCTGTTGAGGTCTCTATTTGGATGCCATTCATATTAGAAAATTGTTCAGCCTCGATGGTGCCCGGAATAGAAAAGGTAATTTGCGGCTGACCAGTGCTACTGTTGCTGGTATCCAAATCATCACCCAGTGTATCCGTATCCTGATAGGTTAAGCCAAAGCCATAGGGGAATAACGGATCATAATTGTCATCGTTGCGATTTAGGATAATTTGACTGGTATATTTAGGCCAAGAGAAAGATAACTTGCCTTTAAAGTCATAGTTTATATCACCGCTGGCGTTTTTGAAAATAACATCAGCAATACCTGCACCCTCGGAGCCCGGTAACCATGCCGCAACAAAGGCGTTTGAGGCATTGAGCTCTTTATTAACCCACAGAGGCCGCCCCGTGATAAACACAGAAATAACAGGAATATCCTGTGATTTGAGCGATTCAAGCATTGCCAAGTCGGATTTTATGCCGTTTTGGTACTCAATATTTGATAGGTCTCCCTGACCCTCCGCGTAGGGTGATTCACCAAATACGACGATAGCAACATCGGGCTTGGTCCCACTCCAGTTGCCACTCGAGCTTAGGCGCGTAGTTCCGCCAGCAGAGTTAACCACTGACTGAATACCTTGATAAATAGTGGTGCCGCCAGGGAAATCACTGTTGGTGTTACCGGTTCCCTGCCAGGTTACAGTCCAGCCCCCTGACTGTTTGCCTATATCGTTAGCCCCACTGCCTGCAACCAGCACATTTGAATTGCGATCTAAGGGTAAAATGCCATCGCTATTTTTAAGCAATACTAACGATTCCCTTACTGCCTGACGCGCTACTGCTCTGTGATCAGGTGCGCCAATTAATGCGGTATTGTTTGCATGTTCTCGATTGGAAGGTTTGATGCTGTTGGCAAATCCAGCGCGAAGCTTAACCCGCAGTATTCGCGTTACCGCATCATTAATACGAGCCATGGGAATGGTGCCATTATTTACTTGGCTAATAGTGTTTTGGATAAATGCTTGCCAGGCATAGGGCACCATAATCATATCAACGCCAGCCATAATGGCTTGGGCACATTGACTGTCACCACACCCAGGAACCTGACCATGACCATTCCAGTCGCCTATGACAAAACCGTCAAAACCCATCTGTTCTTTTAACACATCGGTCAATAAATACTCATTGCCGTGGAGTTTAGAACCATTCCAACTGTTGTATGACGCCATGACAGTTTGTGCGCCAGCGCCCAGAGCAGAAATATAGCCTTGCGCATGGATATTGCGTAGTTCAGATTCATTCACCACCGTATTGCCCTGATCAACTCCGCCCTGAGTGCCGCCATCGCCCACAAAGTGTTTGGCAGTAGCTACTACTTTTGAGGAACTAAATCGGTTTTCACCCTCACCTTGAAGACCTTTGACAATCTCACCGGCGTAGGCTCTAACAATCTCGGGG
>CATAJQ010000015.1 GCA_949487135.1 Cellvibrionales bacterium UBA7375
GCTCTTTCAAGTTACGCGTTTTCAGATGAATGGGTTATCACAGAGGATGATCTGTTTGCTGACATAGATACTGTTTCAGGTGTAACGCACCTGCAGCAGGATCTTCAGCAGGTGCCAGCGGCGGTCACAATTATTGATCGCCGAACCATAGAATCATCCACAGCAGTTGATTTGGTTGATTTATTTCGTCTTGTACCAGGCTTTCAGGTGTATTTTCATCACGCCAATAAGCCGGGTGTAGCCTACCATGCGCCTGGCGGAGAATACTCACGCCGTTTGGAAGTAAAAATTGATGGTCGCTCGGTTTATGAGCCATTATTATCCTCAGTTGAGTGGAATACTCTTGGAATTGAACTCGATGATATTGAGTATATTGAAGTAGTGCGGGGTTCAAATTCCGCTGCAGATGGCAGTAATGCTTTTCTTGCATCCATTAATCTAGTCACTCGATCACCATTAGCCGATTTAGGTACTAAGTATAGTGTCGATTCTGGCTCTCAAGGTTTAAAGCGTGGCACTATTTCACATGCATCCCAACTGGGTCAGCTGGCTTCCCGTGCGACCCTAAAGGTGAGTGAAAATGATGGTTTTGCTGGAATTAATGATGCTGCAAAAACTACGACTTTTAGGTATCAGGGGTTATGGACGCCTACCATTACGGATAGTATTAGTTTTCAGGTGGGTATTGGCGATTCTGACACAACCATTGGCCCAGGTGATTACTTTGCCCGCAGCTGGGATAAAAAGTACCAGCATTTTTCTTGGAAAAAAGTGACCAATGATTGGAGCGATCTTGAATTATCAATTTATCATAACGCAATAGATTTTGTAGATGAAGATCGCGCAGCCACGGTTGCGGACGTTCTTGGCTACTGGGGAGATTTTGGCAACGGATCAGTTGCTGGCGATGTGGCTTTAACGCCTGAGGTTCAAGCACTTATGATGGCTGAGCCAAATAAACAACAATATATTATTCATCCGGCATATGCGCATTATTCTGATCGCTGGGATGCAGAAATACGATCAAATATTTATCGTAGAGATGATGTAAGAATGAGTCTTGGCTTAGCGTCAAGACAAGATAGCCTGCGAAGTGAGTTATTTTTGAGCGATGTTGGTAAAGTTAAGCAAACATCTAATAGAGCCTATGCTAATGTAGAGTGGACGGCTAATAACAATCTTGTCTTCAACTACGGTCAAGTCATTGAAAAGCGAAAAAATAAGGCTAGCAAAAATTCTTATCGTATCGCTGCAAACTATGAGTTATCTAAACAGCACATTATGCGATTTGCTGCCAGTCAAAGTTACCGTGAGCCAACCCTGTTGGAGGAAAATCAGTTATCAGCTTATTACTATAATGATATTAATCTAAATATACCGGTAAGGGCTGACGCGAATATTAAAGAGGAGCGTTTAATTAGCCGAGAAGTCGGTTATTTGGGGTCCTTTTTAGAAAACAGCCTCAGTCTTGATATAAGAATCTTTGAAGAGCGCCTTTCAGATCTAATTGGTGAGCGAAGAGAGCCTTATATTGGCGAGACACAGGATAAAATTAATATTATTGATAATATTGAAAATATGGATTTGCAAGGTATTGAGTGGCAATTGCAATACAAACCTTCGAATAAATTATTGATCAATGTAAATCATAGCTATATTGATGTTGATGGCGATAGTTGGTATCTGTCGTATACACCTAATAATGATATTGCTACCCCTGGTGTTGATAAAATTTTGCCGATGGATCATGTCGTGCCACAAAATATGTCTAATGTATTGGTCAGCTATCAAACAGAAATGGGTGTTAGATTAAGTGGCTCCTATCACTACAAGTCAGGCTACAAAACCAACGTTGCACATACAAATCAGTTGCCTGGATATTCTCGCATAGACCTGAAGGCTTCTAAGCGATGGCGTCGTGACAATCATTGGTTGGAATTATCGTTAACTGCACAAAATGCGGGTAGTGATTATTCTGAGCATCATGGGTTTAATAATTTTGAAAGTAAATATGTTCTTGGGTTTAAAATAGATTCTAACTAGTTGTATGTCATTGTAGGCTGATTTAATGACGAGGTATTGAGTAGTTGATGTTAATTGATACGATTAAAAGCAGATTATTTAGAGTGCTGGGGAAAGCAGTATGCTTCCCCCGTGCAATAATGCTTTTGGTCTTTTTATTTGTCTCAACTAATTCATATTCAAATAAATTAGAGCATACTTTATTCATTTTGAGTAAAGATACCCCTGATTACCAAAAAGTTGTAAATATAATTACTGCAGATTGGATTAAGTCTAAAAAATATGGCTATACGGTTTTAATTCAGGATCAGAAAGATGAAGTTGATAAGCTCCTTAAAACCTCAGATATCATTGTTACACTAGGTACGGTTGCCGCTGATAGAGTTTTGGCGAAAAAAATAAATCAGCCGGTAATTAATACTCTAATTACACAGAGTGCTTTTGATTCATTAGCGGTGAAATATTACGGTGATAAAGCTAAGGCTATAGCTTCTGGGGTAAATCCAATTGTCCTTGATCAGCCTTTTGAGCGACGTTTAAATTTAGCGCGTCATCTATTAAAAAATATAACTGATATTGGTGTTATGTTAGGTCCCTCAGCGGCAGACAGGTTTAGCTTCTATACTGATTCCATTAATCAAAGACATTTGAAGCCGCAAATGTTAGTAATCGATCCGGATAAAAATCCAATTAGACAGCTTGACCCAGTGATCAAAACCAGTGATGTCTTTATCCCTATTGCGGATAGTCACTTTATTAACGTCACCACAGCCAAATGGATTCTGCAGTTAGCATATAGGCATAGAGTTCCGGTTATAGGTTTCTCCTCTAACTATGTTGAAGCGGGAGCATTCGCTTCGGTATATTCATCCCCGGAAGATGTTGCTAAACAATCTATTGAGTTAATTGATGCATTGTTAACTAAAGAGTATGTTCATCAGGAACATCTTCCAGAGTATTGCACAGTCAAGTTTAATGAAACTGTGGCTTGGCATCTCGATCTAAGCATTCCAGTTGAGTTAGAAAAAAATACTGGGCCTTGTGACTTATGAGGTATTTTTCGAGCCTCAATAGTATTTCATCAAGACTTCTAGTGACCGGCTTAATACCTTTGAGCTTGCTTAGTATGCTAATGGCCTATTATTTTATCTCGCATCAGAGGGCAGAAATGCTAGGTAATCTTCTTGAAACCGGAAACATAGCCGTTAGGCAAGTGTCACAAAATACTGCCTTTGCAATTTATTCCGGAGATCGTCAAAGCCTAGATTCTTTAAGTTATGCAACATTAGAAACACCCTCTGTCGCTGGTATTATGTTTTTTAGCTATACCGATCAAGAGCCAATAATTATTGGCGATATAACCGTGGAAAAAATACCCGAAAATTTTGAGCGTGCAGAGCCTTTTGAATTTGATGGGAATTGGTATTTTTTCGCTGAAATACTGTCTGAACGCACACCAATTATGGATTATGAGGATTCAGGCCAATATGAACCGGAAAAAATTGGTTGGGTACTAGTTTCGCTCAGTGATCAATTGATGAGAGAAAAGGAGCTTAGTTTCTTTTTGACAGCAGCCACGGTTGTATCATTTAGTCTTTTATTGGCTTTTTGGCTGTTCATTCGCATTAGTCGAACTGTGTCCGATCCGCTAGAGGAATTAACAGCTGTAGTGGCTAAAATGGAGTCTGGGGATTTGAATGGCGTTGCCCCTGAAGATGGGATTACTGAATTGGCACAATTATCTCGAGGCATTAATGGTCTAGCGACCAGTGTTAGAGAATCTAATCAATTGATGCAGAGTGAGATTAATCGAGCGACTAGCGAACTTAAAGTTGCTCTGGTAAAGCTAGAAGAAGCCATGCGCGCTAAGGATCAATTCTTGGCGAGAATGAGTCACGAGTTAAGAACACCATTAACTGCAGTTTTAGGCTTCTCTAATATGCTATTTACAGAGGAAAGTGAGAATAAGCGCGAAGAGCAATTAAGAGTTATTCAGCGATGCTCAACAGTTTTGTTGACCATGATTGATGATGTTCTTGATTTTTCCAAGACGGAGCAAGGTGGTTTTAACTTTAATAATAGTGTCTTTGCATTGGACAAATTTATCGAGGATTTGGCCGCATTATTTCGCTTGCAAGCTGAGGAAAAAGGGTTGGTGTTCAATTTAGAGCTTGACCATAAAGTGCCCACAACAATTTACAGCGACTCGGTACGATTAGCTCAGGTAATTACAAATTTAGTCAATAATTCAATCAAGTTTACTGAGTCTGGATCTGTGGATTTACATCTAACTAGGGTTGATAGTGATAAAGATCATGATCACTTGAAATTTGTTATTTCTGATACCGGTAAAGGTATTGTAAAGGATAAAATTCCGACATTATTTGAGCCTTTTACTCAGGAAGATACCTCTATTAATCGTCAATATGGTGGCAGCGGTTTGGGGTTGTCAATTGCAAAGCGATTAGTCAATGCAATGAACGGCGAAATAACAATTAATAGTGAGGTTAACGTTGGCACCGAAGTTACATTTACCTGTCTGTTGGATAAAAAAAATCAAGCACCGGAAGCTCTAGTTTTATCATTGCCATCCGAAAGGGCTGCAACTAGTGAATCTATTCTGTCCGGCACCTCCATTTTATTAGCAGAAGATAATGAGTTTAATCAGAAATTTATGGTTAAATTATTAGGGCGGCATGGGGCTGTTTGCGCGATAGCCAAAAATGGTCAAGAGGCTATTGAGATGGCGGAAGTTGGCGATTATGACGTAATTCTGATGGATCTTCATATGCCAATTATTAATGGCATTGAGGCGACTAGAATTATTGTAGAGCGAAACGAACATTATTTGCCAATTATTGGGCTAACAGCTGATATAACCGAATCAGAGCAAAATAAGTTACTTTCAGCAGGCGCCCAAAGCATACAGTTAAAGCCAGTTAATGAAGAACAGTTAGTCAACAGTATTCTAGAGTTGGTTGGTATTCAGTCGCAAACTGTTAAATTTTCTGGTGAGGGTATGCTCGCATCTGTCCTACCGGTGGAAGAGTTGAAACAAGCAATTAACAAAAATCTGGATAGTTTAGAGAGTTGCCTGCATACCGATGAGAAAATGCAAATTAGACCGCTTATTCATGATTTGCTGGGTTTTTGCGGCCTATACGGTATGACTGGATTGAGAGAGATAGTGCTTGAGTTAAAGTCTTCCTACGCTGTTTTAGATAATGCAAAAAATCTTCAACAGGTAAAACATATTCGGCAGTTCGTCAAAGAATCTTCAATTTTTAACTAGCTTTTATTTCGCATTGAAGTGATTAGCTACTAAGTATTAGTGCGACAGTGTAATTTCAATTGGATTAATTTTAATCTACATTTAACAGTACAAGATCGACTGTCCAAGTAGGAAGCATTTAAATGGATTTACATTGGTTCCAAGCATAAACCCATACACCATTGTTAAGTCTCTATAGTTTCATCCTTTCGGTCAAAATTTGTTCGGTGGATGTATTGGGCTGTTGTTTCATGGTAGTCAACATTTAAGGCGACAGGGTAGTTGCTATGTACCATAGACGGTACAGGTTGGTCTTGTTATTTACTCCCTCTTTCAACCTCGCACCCGCGAGGTTTTTTTTATTCGGCTGAAAACAAGTTATCAAAAGAAAAAGAAATTCTTTTCTCTGGGAACTATTAGACATAGACTGTTAAAAATTTCACAAAGTGTGTTTATGAAAAAAGAAAAGCCAGTAAAAGATAGCTTTGCAGACCGCGAGGCATCCAAATATAAAAATCCAATTCCTAGTAGAGAATTTATTCTAGATTATTTGGAGCATAGTGTAGGGCCTTTAACCCATGAGGCTGTCTGTGAAAATTTAAGTCTTTCTGATCCCGAGCAAGTTGAAGCCATGCGACGCAGGCTAAAGGCAATGGAAAGAGATGGTCAGCTGGCAAGAAATCGTCGTGGCGGTTATGGCACCTTAGAAAAGCTTAATTTAGTTAAGGGTAGAGTGATAGGTCATTCTGAGGGATTTGGTTTCGTCTCACCGCTCACTGGCGATGGTGAAGATATCTTTTTATCTAGCGCTCAAATGCGCCGTGTATTTGATGGCGATATTGTATTGGTAAGAATTGCTGGTTGGGATAGACGTGGTCGCCCCGAGGGTTCATTGGTCGATATTGTTGAGCGCGCAACACAACAATTAGTAGGACGGTATTTTCGCGAGAGTGGAATTAATTTTGTTAGACCAGATAATCCACGCATCAGTCAGGATATTCTTATTTCTGGTGATCGTCCCTGTCCAGCTAGCCCAGGTCAAATTGTGGTGGTAGACATCTTAGAGCCGCCAACGCGCAATAATTTACCGGTGGGATTCGTTTCTGAGGTGCTGGGAGAGCATTTAGACCCTGGTATTGAAATTGAAATGGCCATTCGCAACTATGGTATACCCTTTGAATGGTCTTATGAGATTGATCAAGAAACCGCTGAAATCCCCTCGGAGATTAGCTATTGTGATTCAAGGGTTGATATACGATCTATTCCCTTAATTACTATTGACGGCGAAGATGCTCGTGATTTTGATGATGCGGTTTTTTGTCAGCCTAACCCCAAAGGGGGATGGCAACTAATTGTTGCCATTGCCGATGTATCTCATTATGTGACGGTGGGTTCAGAATTAGATAAAGAGGCATTTTCTCGTGGAAATTCTGTTTATTTTCCGAGTCATGTGGTGCCAATGCTGCCGGAAAAATTATCCAATGGCCTATGTTCGCTTAACCCTGCTGAAGACCGTTTTTGCATGGTGTGTGAGATGCAGATTAGTGAGCAGGGGGATATCACTGGTTATGAGTTTTATGAAGGGATAATGCATTCTCATGCGCGTATGACTTATACCCAGGTTGCACAGATGATAGCCGATCAAAATGAAAACGATCCGTCAGCGGTGCGCGAGCAGTTTTCTTCGGTGTTGCCTCAAGTGGACGCACTTAAAAGTCTATCCCAACGATTACAAAAATGTCGAAATCAACGGGGTGCCATAGATTTTGATACTCAGGAAACACGTATTCTTTTTGATAGTAAGCGTAAAATTAGTCAAATTATTCCGGTGGATCGAACTGATGCCCACCGTTTAATTGAAGAGTGCATGCTCTGCGCTAACCTCTGTGCGGCGGAATTTTTAGAAAAGTGTAAATCACCGGCACTTTACCGTGTGCATGAGGGGCCCAGTGAAGAGCGTTTAGTCTCTGTGAGGGATTTCTTGGGCGAGCTTGGTATTGGTCTTGGTGGCGGTGATGAGCCGCAACCTATGCACTATCGCCAAGTACTCAACGGCGTTAAACATCGCGATGACGCACAGATTATTCAATCGGTTTTATTGCGCTCGATGAGTCAGGCGGTCTATCAGTGCGAAAACTTGGGTCATTTTGGTTTGGCATTTGATGCTTATACCCATTTCACCTCGCCGATTCGTCGCTATTCTGATCTTTTGGTGCATCGGGCAATACGTGGCTTGATTAAAAGTGGCAAAAAATCACCGCATATTCGACGCCCTGAAAAACAATCAACTATCGACAAGTCAGTCTATTATCCCTATGAACTTTCGTCTCTTGATGAGGTGGGGCAGCACCTGTCAGTCACTGAGCGTCGCGCCGATGAGGCGACACGGGATGTAGTCAACTGGCTTAAGTGTGAATTTCTTTTAGATCGTGTATCCGAGGAGTATACCGGCGTTGTCAGTGCTGTTACAGGTTTTGGCTTATTTGTAATGCTTGATGAGCTAATGGTTGAGGGGCTAATCCATGTGACTGGATTGCCAAAAGATTATTATCACCATGAGGCTTCTCAGCATCGGATGGTCGGTGAGCGAACTGGTAGAACCTTTAGGTTGGGTCAAAAGGTCAAAGTTAAGGTGGTTCGGGTTAATTTAGAAGAGAGAAAAATTGACTTTGAAATTATCGACAAAGGATCTAGCCAGTCGCATAATTCAAAGCCAAGAAGTTCAGCTAAAACATCTGATAATCGGTCCCATAAATCCAGAGGTAAAAAAACTAGAACTAATAGTTCAGGCAGCAGAAAAACCTCAGGTAAGCGCTCCAGAACCAAGGCTAAGCCAGGCAGTTCTAGCGCAAAAAGAAAGCGTAAATCTAAGCGTTAATATTTAGATTTGATATGTTTGGGAATTAGTTCCTTGAGTAGGTCGCCAATATAATCGATAAACACTGTGCCTATTTCTTCACTATAGAACTCAGAATCACTGTGTCCCAAGGCTAGGACGCCAAAGGTATTAGTTGTTTTAAGTGGTAATGCGATAACCGATCCAATATTTTCAGCCTGCTGGCCAAACATTAGGGCAACCTCTTTGTCTGGTCTAACACCACATATGGCTTTTTTGGCCGCTACCAAAGCGCCAATATGTGCTTCAGCATCACTTTTTGACACTAAATTAGCCGCTGTTTTACAACTTATTTCGCCATTATCTATCAATGTTAGGCTAAAAAACTCTGTAGAAAAGTCACTCTTTAAGCTGACATTAAGCGCTTTTACTAGGCTATTTAAATCATTGGCTTTAATCAAATTTAAAACCAGTCGATTGGTTTTTTCCATCAGTTCGGCATTTTCTTTTGCCGTACTCAGAATTTGCTCAATTTGGTTACTTAATTCTTTGTTGTGCTCGCGAATCAGGCTAACCTGACGCTCAACTAGCGATATCGCTTTACCACTGTCGTGAGTGATATTAATCGCTTCAAAAATATCGGGGTTTTGTTGAAAAAAGTCTGGATTATGACTGAGATAATCTCGAACCAATTGCTCCTCAGCTAGCGGTTTTTTTTTGCCTGTCATAACTTTATTTTTCCATGAAAAACGGTTTCTGCAGGGCCTGTCATTAGGATAGGCTGATTATCACCTAGCCACTCTACACTGAGTGAGCCACCGAGCAACTCGAGTTTTACTGAGGTATCTACTAAGTTTTGCTGAATAGCAGCGACAGCGGCCGCACAGGCGCCTGATCCGCAGGCTTGGGTTTCGCCCACACCGCGTTCATAAACACGCAGCTTGATATTGTGGCGATCAATTATTTGCATAAAGCCGACATTGACGCTTTCAGGAAATTGGCTATGCGCTTGAATTAATGGGCCAATTTCATTGACCGCTACATTATTGATGTCGTCGACCTGAAGGACTGCATGGGGATTGCCTACCGAGAGTGCGGAAATTTCATAGGTCTGATTATCTATTACAATACTATAGGTTTGTTGTTGTTGCGCCACAAATGGAATAGCCTCCGGCGTAAAAGTGGGCTCACCCATATTGGCTGTAACCAGGTTTTTAGACTTGGTTGTTACTTCCATGACACGGTTTTTGGTTTGAAGGAGCACCGTTTTTTTCCCACATAGTTGCTGATCGGCAATATAGCGACCCATACAGCGAGCACCATTTCCGCATTGCTCAACTTCGCTGCCATCACAGTTAAAAATTCGATAGTTAAAATCGATATTTTTATCACTTGGCGGCTCGATCAGCAACACTTGGTCGCAGCCAATACCCAGATTACGATCTGCGAGTTGTTTGATGTGATTCGTCGTCAGATTCACATGTTGTCGCACAGCATCAATAACTACAAAATCATTGCCAAGGCCGTGCATTTTGGTAAATTTTATCAGCATTTTAACGAGCTCCGTTATTGCTCTTTGATCAGCTGTTCACCTCTAATGAGGTCTTCAATAGATTCCCGTGCCCTTATAAGGTGTGTCTGATTACCATCAATCATCACCTCAGCCACTCGCGGGCGACTATTATAATTTGAGCTCATAGTGAAACCATAGGCTCCGGCAGAGGATAGATACAGATAATCACCCTCAGTGATGGATAGTGTCCTATCTTTGGCTAGAAAATCACCTGTTTCACAGACAGGGCCAACCACATCGTAGTCAGCTTCTTCACTATCGGTAATAACTTCAACCGCATTAATATCCATCCATGCGTCATACAGGGCAGGGCGCAACATATCATTCATCGCCGCATCGACTATGGCGAAATTCTTATCGCCATTTTTCTTAATCACCTGAACCTGAGTGAGTAGAATGCCGGCATTGGCGGTAATTGAGCGACCGGGCTCCATTACAAGAGTTTCACTGCGGTCTTTGAGTAATGGTTCAAGCGCTTGCATATAGCTAGCCAGTGAGGGCACGACTTCGTTTTGATAGCGCACACCCAATCCGCCACCGATATCGATATGTTTGAGCTTGATACCAAGCTCCGCCAAGCGATCGACCAGTACCAAAAGATGCTGCATAGCCTCAATAAAGGGTGTTATATCGGTCAACTGAGAGCCGATATGACAGTCAACACCAACCACAGAGATATTTTCCATCTGAGCGGCTTGTTGATAGACCTCTTGGGCGCGGCTGATATCGATACCAAACTTATTTTCTTTAAGACCGGTCGAAATATAGGGGTGAGTCTTAGCATCTACATCAGGGTTAACTCGCAAGGAAACTGGGGCTAACTGATTGGTTTCTGCGGCTGTTTGATTTAATAGTCTAAGTTCTGATTCGGACTCGACATTAAAACAGTGAATACCTACTTCTAGCGCACGTCGCATCTCTTCTGCAGTTTTTGCAACCCCAGAATAGACAACTTTTGCCGGATCGCCGCCCGCCATTAATACGCGTTCAAGTTCGCCCACAGAAACAATATCGAAGCCAGCACCTAACTTTGCCAGTGTCTGTAGTACGGCAATATTTGAATTTGATTTTACCGCATAACAGATAAGGTGATCGCGCGACCCCATTGCTTGTTGATAGTCTAGAAAGTTTTCGCTGATAGCTTTTTTACTGTAGGCATAGCAGGGACTACCGTACTGCTGAACGATAGCGCGCAATGGCACATTTTCCATTATTCGTTGGTTGTCATTAATTGAAACTGAACTATGCATGTTGGCTAGTCATCCCTATCTTGTGTCGTTGTTGTTTCCTCAGGTAAATATAGATCACCTGTATTGCCACAGCTAACAATGCTACAAAATAAAAATACAGATAAAATTAGGGTTAGTCTTCGAGACATATTCTGTTACCTTAGAAAAAACGGTAGTATAGCGGTAGTGACGGATTACACTCAAACAATTATCACTGTCACCCAATAACAGGTACCCAAACAATGACCGAAGCCCAGTTTAATCAACTAGTTGATGATCTTATGTTTTCTATTGAAGAAAGTATTGATGATAGCGGTGCTGATCTCGATTATGAGAACACCGCCGGTATGTTAACTATTACATGTGAGGCTAATGGTTCGCAAATTATCTTATCGCGCCAGCCAGCGCTGGGTGAAATATGGTTGGCGGCTCGTTCTGGTGGCTTTCATTTTAAATTAGACGATACTACCTGGAAGAATACTGTGAGCGGCGAGCCGCTCATCAATATGTTGTCAAACGCCTGCTTGGAGCAATCAGGCGAGCTGGTTAACTTCGACTTTTAACCAGTTTAAGCGCACGATCTGCCGCTGCTTTGACCTGTTCTGGGGCAGTACCACCTTGGTGATTACGAGCGGCAACCGAACCTTCAAGAGTTAGAACCTCGAACACATCCTGATCGATAAGACTTGAGAACTTCTGTAGCTCTTCAAGACTCATTTCGGATAAATCTTTGCTGTTTTCAATACCATAGGCAACTGCATTGCCGACAACTTCATGGGAATCTCTAAAGGCGGTGCCTTTGCATACTAAGTAGTCAGCCAAGTCAGTCGCAGTCGAAAACCCTCTGCGCGCAGCTTCGAACATAGAGTCGCGATTAGCCTGTATGGCGGGGATCATATCGCCGAAGGCACGCAGGCAGTCTTGCACCGTATCCACAGCATCAAATAAGGGTTCTTTGTCTTCTTGGTTGTCTTTGTTGTATGCCAATGGTTGTGACTTCATTAGGGTTAGCAGTGAAATTAGCTGACCCGTAACTCTTCCAGTCTTGCCGCGAACTAATTCAGGTACATCGGGATTTTTCTTTTGCGGCATAATTGAGGAGCCTGTGCAAAAGCGGTCGGGTAAATCGATAAACTGGAATTGTGCCGAGGTCCATAAGATTAATTCTTCGGAAATACGCGAAAAATGCGTCATCATAAGGCTAGCAAAGGCGCAGAATTCAATGGCAAAGTCACGATCACTGACCGAGTCTAATGAGTTTTCTGAAGCTTTGCTAAAGCCAAGCTCCGATGCAGTAAAGTCACGATCAATGGGGTAGCTAGTTCCAGCAAGCGCAGCTGAGCCCAAGGGACTTTGATTAAGTCTTTTTCTGCAGTCGCAAAGACGTTCGTAGTCTCTTTGGATCATCTCATTCCATGCTAAAAGATGATGGCCGAAAGTCACTGGTTGAGCCGTTTGTAAATGAGTAAAGCCGGGCATTATGGTTGATGCTTCGCTTTTAGCTAGGGCAATAATATTTTGTTGTAGCTGGCTAATTTGCGGTTTGATGGTATCAATTTGATCGCGCAACCAAAGGCGAATATCGGTAGCTACCTGATCATTTCTAGAGCGTCCGGTATGAAGCTTTTTACCAACAATCCCAATGCGCTCGGTTAGTGCGGCTTCAATATTCATATGAACATCTTCAAGGACTTGCGACCATGCAAATTTTCCCTGGTTGATCTCATCGCTAATCTGAGCCAGACCATCAATAATTTGCTTGAGTTCATCAGCGGTCAGAACACCGACCTTAGCAAGCATCTTTGCGTGAGCAATGGAGCCTTGGATATCTTGCATTGCAAGGCGCTGATCAAAGTCAACGGATGCCGTAAAGCGCGCGACAAAAGCATCTACAGGTTCATTGAAGCGACCGCCCCAAGAGGCATTGGTTGCAGAATTGTCCAGCTGTTCAGTTTTGTTTTTGTTAGATTTGCTCATTGACCCTATTGCCCAATCGTTAATAATTTTTTCGATTATAGCTAATACTGATGCATAGGGGGTAGAAGTTAGGCTTATAGATACGATTATTTTAATAAACAGCAGTTTTAGGGCGGATTACTCTGACAAATAGCGATAAATTGATGATAATAGGCACTAATAATTTATCTCAGGTTAAAACTGTGACCCATAAATTGCGTATAGCGACCAGAAAAAGCCCTCTTGCTTTGTGGCAGGCAGAATATGTAAAGCGTCAATTAACGTTGCATCATCCTGATTTACAGGTTGAGTTAGTGGCCATGAGTACTCGCGGTGATAAATTGCTCGATGCGCCATTGGCTAAAGTAGGCGGCAAAGGCTTGTTTGTCAAAGAGCTAGAAGTCGCGATGTTGGAGGGGCGAGCGGATATCGCTGTGCATTCAATGAAGGATGTGCCTATGGAATTTCCTGAAGGTTTGGCGTTATCTGTGATTTGTGAGCGCGAAGATCCCACCGATGCCTTTGTGTCCAATCATTACTCTGAGTTAAGTCAGTTGCCAAAAGATGCAGTTGTCGGTTCATCGAGTTTGCGTCGCCAGTCACAAATACGAGCAAAATATCCTCATTTAATCATTAAAGATTTGCGCGGCAATGTTAATACTCGCCTCAACAAGCTTGATAATGGTGACTACGATGCACTTATTCTTGCCAGTGCCGGTTTAATTCGTTTGGATATGGCGGATAGAATTGCCTCACGACTGGATACTGATCTATGTTTGCCGGCAGGGGGTCAGGGTGCGGTCGGTATCGAAAGTCGCGCGGATGATAGCGATATATTGGCCCTTTTAGAGCCATTGCACCACCCGCAAACAGCCTGCTGTGTTATTGCTGAGCGTGCGGTTAATCGCCGCTTACAGGGTGGTTGTCAGGTGCCTATTGCCTGTTTTGCTGAGCTTAACGCCGATGATCAGACCCTGTACCTTCGTGGGCTAGTGGGCAGTGTTGATGGTAAGACAATCTTGGAAACATCTATAAATGGCCCCGCCAGCGCAACGGAAAAATTAGGTGAGTCTCTCGCAGACAAGTTACTTGCTATGGGTGCGGGGGATATACTTTCAGCTGTTATGGGCAATAACTACAATGGGTAATAAGCCTGTTCTAGTGGTAAGGCCGTTACGCGAGGCAGATGCTTTTCTAGCGCTTTTAGATCAGGCTTCTATCCCATTTAACTATATCCCCATTATGCAGATTCAGCCGCTATCGAAAAACGATAATGACTTTCGAGCTGTTAGTGATTGCATAGGTCGGTTGGAGCAGTTCGATCAGGTTATTTTTATTAGTGCCAATGCGGCTGAAATTGGGTTGCCTATTATTGCTCAGTCTTGGTCTGTGTTGCCAGAGGGTATTGAACTGTTTGCCGTGGGTCAGCAAACTGCAGATGTATTTTCTGAGTTTAATTATCCGGTCAGCTTTCCTGAAAAGCAGCCAAATACAGAGGGTTTGTTGCAAGAGATAGCGCAGTTTCAAAACTTACAGGGTAAGTCGGTACTTATTTTGCGCGGTGGCCAGGGTCGACAGACGCTGGGAGAAGAGCTAACTCGCCGCGGTGCATCCATTGAATATTGCGAGCTATATCAACGCCAAATTCAACCGCAGAAACTGGTTGAAGCGAAACAATTTATGTCTGAAGCAGGCTGTCTTGTAGTGCACAGTGGTGAATTACTTCAAGCAATGGATATTCCGCAGAATAAGCATATACCCCTAGTAGTGCCGAGTGATAGAATTGCACTTATGGCGCATAAAATGGGTTATCAAAACGTTCAGGTGGCAGAAAATGCACTGCCCAAATCAATGTTTAGAGCTGTGATACAGTCATTAGGGGTTGAGTAACACCCCTAATAATTAGTTATTTCCTGAGGTTTTTTATGCAGGATTTTTTAGGATAAAAGTGAAAATAACCCTATGAAGGCATCAATTTTAGCTAAGTTAGATAATTTAAATGAGCGCTACCAAGAGGTTGCCGCTCTTATGAGTGATGCTGAAACAATTGCAGATCAGAATAAATTTAGAGATCTATCCAAAGAGTATGCGGAGTTAGAGCCGGTAGTTAAGGCGTACTTAAGTTATCAAGAAGTGCTTAATAATCTTGCTGAGGCGAAACTTTTACTTAAAGATTCTGACCCAGATATGAGAGCTATGGCGCAAGAAGAATTAGCCGAAGCAGAATCTAAGTTAGAACCCTTAGAGTTAGATTTACAGCGACAATTACTACCTAAAGACCCCAACGACGATAGCAATGTTTTCTTGGAAATCCGGGCAGGTACCGGCGGTGATGAGGCTGCGATTTTTTCTGGCGACCTATTCAGAATGTACAGTCGCTTTGCTGAGCGTCAGCGTTGGAAAGTAGAAGTTATAAGCATGAATGAAGGCGATCACGGTGGTTATAAAGAAATTATTACCCGTATCGTTGGCAAAGGTGTTTACTCGAAGCTGAAGTTTGAATCTGGTGCTCATCGCGTACAGCGAGTACCTGAAACCGAATCTCAAGGGCGTATTCATACCTCAGCTTGTACCGTAGCTGTGATGCCTGAAGCCGACGAGCAAGATGCTATTGAAATTAATAAAGGCGATCTGCGAGTTGATACCTTTCGTGCCTCTGGCTCTGGTGGTCAGCACGTCAATAAAACCGATTCAGCTATTCGACTGACGCACCTGCCCACCGGTATTGTGGTGGAATGTCAGGACGAGCGTTCGCAGCATAAGAACCGTGCCAAAGCCATGTCGGTTTTGCAGGCGCGTCTAAATAATGCTCAGACTGATGCTGCGGCTAAAGAACAGTCAGAGCAGCGTAAAAATTTGGTCGGCAGTGGCGATCGTTCAGAGCGAATACGAACCTATAACTTCCCCCAGGGTCGGGTGACCGATCACAGAATCAATCTTACCCTGTATAAGTTAAGTGAGGTTATGGAGGGAAGCTTGGCAGAGGTTGTACAGCCATTAATTAATGAATTTCAGGCTGAACAGCTTGCCACTCTGTCGGAATAATGGCTATTTAGAATGGCTAATGTTTCTGAGTTACTTCAATTATCAGCTAAGCTTCAGCCAACCAGTGATTCGCCGCAATTAGATTGTGAACTTCTTTTATGCCATGTTCTTGATGTCGATCGGACTTGGTTGCGAACCTGGCCTGAAAAGCAGGTATCTTCGGCTCAGAAATCGCTATTTATATCCCTTTTAGATCAGCGTTTTGAAGGTATGCCTATTGCCTACCTGGTTGGTTCTCGCGGTTTTTGGTCTATGGACCTAAAGGTATCTAGTGATACGCTTATACCGCGCCCTGAAACTGAATTATTGATAGAGATGGCGCTAAACTTAAATCTACCCAGACACAGTTGTGGTTTAGATTTAGGCACCGGAACTGGGGCGATTGCATTAGCGCTAGCCTCTGAGCGGCAAGATATGCAGTGGATTGCTGTAGACTCGCAATCAGGAGCCGTTGAATTGGCAAAGGCTAATTGTGATCATCAACAGCTAGCTAATGTAACTATCTTTCAAAGCTCTTGGTTTGATGCGCTAAAGGCGACAAATAATACCTTTGATCTCATAGTCAGTAACCCGCCCTATATTGCCGCTAATGACCCTCATTTGGTTGTGGGTGATGTTCGCTTTGAGCCACCGTCTGCATTGGTGTCTGGCGCCGATGGACTGGATGATATAAAAATCATAATTAGCCAAAGTTCAGCTTATTTAAATACAAATGGCTGGTTAGTTATTGAGCATGGTTACAATCAGAGACAGGCGGTCAGAGACCTAATGTGCGCTGCCGGTTTCTCTAAGGTAGCGACCCAACAAGACTATAATCATTTGGATCGTGTCACACTTGGCCAATACAAATAATACCTTATCGAACTGAAGGTATATTTTATACAATTGCTCTACCAATTAGTCTAAGTCATTATTATCTAAGCGAATTAGGCTCAAGTCTGCTATAGTTGCCGCCAACGTGAATACGCGGGAACAGCCACAGGGCTGTCGCCTTACTCGAAAACTAAAAAAGTACAGTGCCCTTTGACTAAAAGTTCCGAATCATCAGACAGCAAACAAGCGTCAGCTAAATCGACCCCATCCAATTCTGGCAAGTCTTCTCGACCCTCTAGATCAAGACGTAAAAAGACCCAGAAATGGGATATTTCTCAGTTTGTTGTTGAGCCGCAAGAGGGAAAGACTAGATTTCACGACTTTGAGCTTCCCAGTGAATTAATGCATGGGATTTATGATGCTGGATTTCAGTACTGCACACCAATCCAGGCATCCTCATTGCCGCATACATTGCATGGCTATGATTTAGTCGGCAAGGCGCAAACCGGTACCGGTAAGACAGCGGCTTTTTTGTTAAGTATTATTGCTGATTTAATCAAGCATCCGGTGGAGGGTGACCGCTATTTGGGCGAGACGCGCGCTATGATTATGGCGCCAACCCGTGAGCTGGCCATTCAAATTGCCGACGATGCCGCGAATTTAGTCAAGCATGTTGATTTAGGCGTACATTGTTTAGTTGGTGGCATGGACTATGGCAAACAGTTGTCAAAGCTTCAGCGTGGACACTGTGATATTTTGGTGGGAACACCGGGTCGACTGTTAGATTTTGCTAATAACCGAGATATTTACTTAGATCAGGTTGAGATTTTGGTGATTGATGAGGCTGATCGCATGCTAGATATGGGGTTCATTCCCCAAGTTAGACGTCTGGTGCAGTTAACACCCAAGAAAGAAGACCGTCAAACACTGCTTTACTCTGCTACATTTACGCCTGAAATTATGCGACTCACTCAATCTTGGACATTTGAGCCAGTCACGGTAGAGATTGATGCAGAAAAAATTGCAACCGATACCGTAGAGCAAAAGATCTATATCGCTTCAACTGAAGAAAAGATGATTTTGCTAGAAAATATATTGCGATCCGATGAAATAGATTCGGTGATGGTGTTTGCCAATCGAAGAGATATCTGCCGTACGCTGTATGAAAAGCTAAAAAAGCAGGGCTTCAAAGTTGGCATACTGTCGGGAGATGTGCCGCAAAATCGTCGTATGAAAGCCTTAGAGGCGTTTAAATCAGGTGGTATAAAGGTGATGGTAGCTACCGATGTTGCAGGTCGGGGAATACATGTTGATGGTGTTAGCCATGTGATTAATTATACCTTGCCTGAAGAGCCGGAAGACTACGTGCATCGAATCGGAAGAACCGGCCGTGCTGGTAAAACGGGAACCTCTATCAGCTTTGCCTGTGAAGATGATGCTTTTCGTTTAGAGCCGATTGAAAAGTTATTAGACACCAAACTGAATTGTGTTATGCCTGAAGAGAGTTTATTGCTCAATCCAAACAGTAAGTAGCATTTTTTAAGCTTAGATATAGCGTCCTATGAATGACGCATAAGGCGTTGTTTTTGGCGGCTCCAGTCACGATCCTTTGAATCCATGCGCTTATCATAGGCAACCTTACCCTTAGCAATGGCAACTTCACATTTCACCAAGTGACCTTTCCAATAAAGTGCGGTACAGACACAGGTGCGGCCTTTTTGTTTTACCGCTTCGTCTATCTTTTTAAGCTCACGATAATTTAACAGCAATTTGCGCGAACGGGTCGGCTCAGTTACATAATGAGTAGAAGCTGTTTTGAGAGGGGTAATATTAGTGTTAAGCAGCCATGCCTCGTTATCTTTAACCATAACATAGGTATCGGTGAGATTAACCTGACCTTCTCTAAGGCTTTTTACCTCCCAGCCTTGCAGAGAAACGCCGGCCTCAAATTTTTCTTCGATAAAGTAGTCATGCCGTATCTTGCGATTTTGGGCAATGGTATTGGAGGACTGTTTGGGCTTCTTTTTACTCATAGAGGAGGATTATACGTCGACCATTAATTTTGTCATAAGATTATTGTACTGATGGTAGTGATTAGTCGCTTTTTTGTTGCGGTAATTAATTAATCAGCTCGTGCTCTAGGTAAGATCTGTAATTATGGTTACAATTCAGCAATAAAATTTGGGGATTTGTTATGGCACTTCAGCAAAAGGGTATGCATGGCGCATGGGTTAGCCGTTGGACCTTTATAATGGCGGCTACTGGATCTGCGGTTGGTCTCGGAAATATGTGGAAGTTTCCCTATGTCGCCGGCAGTAATGGTGGCGGGGCATTTGTTCTAGTTTATTTGGCCTGTATCCTTTTTATCGGCGTTCCTGTGATGATGGCCGAGGTTATGTTGGGTCGCCATGGTCGTAAAAGTCCGGTTAATGCTATGCGCGATATTGTCGCCGAAAGTAGCGTTAATCATCGCTGGTCCTATCTAGGCTGGCTTGGTGTTATTGCCGCTATTTTAATCTTAAGTTTTTATGCGGTAATCGCCGGTTGGGCTCTAAGTTATATTATTGAAATGGGTTCAGGTGTTTTAAAGGGGGCGGATGGCGATGCAGCGGCGGCGGCCTTTACCCAGTTACTAAACAACCCAACTAAACTCATCTTCTGGCAAACGATTTTTTTAACTCTCTGTGTGGCGGTGGTTATGGGTGGGGTTAAAAAGGGGCTGGGGGTGGCGGTTGAAACCCTAATGCCTATTTTGTTCTTTATTCTTATAGGTTTGCTCATCTTTAGCTTTTTTAGGGGTGATTTTGCGGCTGCGACAAGCTTCTTATTTTCTTTTAACCTCGATCAATTAACCTCGCGATCAATTCTTGAGGCGATGGGGCAGGCGTTTTTTACTCTAAGTATTGGTATGGGTGCAATTATGGCTTATGGGGCTTATATGCCTCAGCAGGCCAGTATTGGTAAAACAGTTTTAATCGTGGCTTTTTTCGATAGTGCAGTAGCGATTATTTCTGGACTCATTATTTTCTCAATCGTATTTGCTACGCAGGGTATTGAGCCCGGTGCCGGTCCCGGTCTTATGTTTATTAGCCTACCCGTTGCGTTTGGCAGTATGCCCGGCGGTTTATTAATTGGTGCGATCTTCTTTATTTTAGTATCTATTGCGGCCTGGAGTTCGGCTATTTCTCTGCTTGAGCCCTGCGTGGCGTGGTTGGTTGAAACTAAAAATATGGATCGCTTTCAAGCGAATATGATTTTCGCGGTGATCGCTTGGATTCTGGGTCTGGGTACGGTCTTTTCATTTAATATATGGTCGGGTTATCAGCTGTTTGGCTTTACATTTTTTGATTTTCTAGACTTTTTGACTGCTAATATAATGCTGCCTATTTCAGGTCTTTTAATTGCGCTATTTGTAGGCTATGTGATTGATAAAAAGATTGTCGCTTCAGAGATGCAGGGTATGCACCCTAAAATGCAGATATTATGGCAATTTACACTGCGCTTTCTGGCACCCCTAGCGATTGGCGCCGTATTTGTTATGGGTCTGTATGATAAATTTTCGTAGGTGCTCACTTGGCAACAGTTAATCGATCCGCGCTTCTTCCTTATTCTGCCCATGATATGTACTGCTTGGTCAACGATGTAGCAAGTTATCCGCAATTTATGGATGGATGCTCTTCAGTTGACATTATCGAACATACTGATGAATTAATGCGGGCTACTTTGTATTTAAAAAAAGCGGGTATGGAAGTTAGCTTTACAACATGCAATCAGCTAGTAGCAGGTACTAGTATTGAAATGTGTTTGCAGGATGGACCTTTTAAAACATTTTATGGTTTGTGGCAGTTTAAAGCTTTGTCTGATTACGCTTGTAAGCTTACACTGGATCTTGAGTTTGAATTTAAAAGCCGCACCCTTGCCAAGTTGGCTACAGGAATGTTTTCAGGCGTGTCGAGTAATTTGGTAGACTCTCTATGTAAGCGTGCAGATGATATATATAAAAAGGCAAAATAATGACTGAAAGTAATTTGGAAATCACTGTTGAGGTGGCCTATGCGCTACCAGATAAGCAGGCACTCAAGGTGTTGAATGTTACCCAGGGTACCACGGCGCTTGAGGCTGTAAAGCAATCGGGTATTTTACAGCTGTTTCCAGAGATAGATATTGCATCAGTACAGATGGGTATTTTTTCACAGGTCCTTGGCACTAAGGGTCTTGGGGAACCCTCTAGTTATCAACTTAAAGCCAGAGATAGGGTAGAGATATACCGACCCCTAATAGCTGATCCTAAAGAAGTGCGTCGTCGTCGTGCCGAGGAGTCAAAGGCGCAAAAGAATAGTTAGGGTTAATTTTATTCTATTGCGCTGTTAGGAATTGAGTAATCACCCTCGAGGCTAAGAAGTGTGTTATCTTTACTGAACCTTAGGGTAAGTTGTTGTTTGGTTTTATTGCTCTTTGCATCGACTCTTGTGTAGTAATAATCCCATCGCGTTGGGTTAAAAGTATCCACTAGTAGTGGTGAGCCAAGGATGTATTGCACCTGTGTTTTGCTCATACCAACTTGTAATTTATCTACCATATCTTGGGAAACTATATTACCCTGTTGGACAGACACTTTATGAATACTGGGGAATTGCAACCAGCTGCATCCAGACGACAGTAACAGTAAAAACAAAATCGAATATAATCGCATACAGTGCATCCTAATTGGTGCGTTCATCAAAAAATTAAGAATGGATCATAACATAGAGAAGGGTAGATTATGTCTCCAGAAGATATAGAATTAAAAAAGGTCGGGCTTAAAGTAACATTGCCAAGAATTAAGATTTTGCAGATTCTCGAAAATACTGCAGAACGACATATGACTGCGGAAGATATCTATCAGTCTCTTAGAGATGCTGATGAGGATGTTGGTATTGCAACGGTCTACCGAGTGCTAACCCAATTTGAAACTGCTGGTTTGGTTCAAAGACATAATTTTGATTCAGGTCCTGCGGTTTACGAGCTTGATCGAGGCGAGCATCATGATCATATGGTCTGTACTGAAACGGGTAAAGTAATCGAGTTTCACAATCAAGAAATTGAAGGTCTTCAGGAAAAGATTGCTGAGCAAAACGGCTATCAGTTAGTAGGTCATAGCCTGGTTCTTTACGTTAAACCAAAATAACTGCATACCCAAGTAAGCGGGGGGTGCTAGTCGGTTACTAGAACCCGTGTTTAGGTTGTGGAAAGGCTCCGCTTAAAACCTCAGCTCTATAAGTGTCGAGAGCATCCTGAATACTAGATGAGTTCACCATGTAATTCTTTGAAAATTTAGGTGCGCTATCAGTAATCCCCAGCATATCCTGAAGTACCAATACCTGTCCGTCTGTATCTGAGCCTGCGCCAATACCTATTACCGGAATATCTAGAGCGGATGCTAAAGTTTTGCCCAAGGATGAGGGCACACATTCAACTACCAGTAAGTCTGCACCTGCCTGTTCAAGTATTTTTGCTTCAGCTGCGATCTTTTCAGCTGCATTGGCATCTTTACCCTGAACTTTAAACCCGCTTAACTTATGCACTGACTGGGGAGTAAGACCCAGATGAGCGCAAACCGGTATACCTCTTTCGGTTAGGGCAAAAACAGTTTCGGTTAACCATTCACCACCCTCGAGCTTAACCATCTGTGCCCCAGCCTGCATAAGCACAGCGGCATTGTCTAATGCCTGCGGGACTGTGGCGTAAGACATAAACGGCATATCCGAAACAACCAGAGAAGACTCAATACCACGTTTAACATTAGTGGTGTGGTAAGCCATTTCATCTAGGGTGACAGGGATAGTTGTTGGTTGACCTTGAATAATATTACCGAGAGAATCGCCCACTAGTGTGACTTCAATTTCGGCCTTATCAATCAGTTTGGCAAAACTGTAGTCATAGGCTGTAATGGCGGCAAATTTTTTACCATTAACTTTGATAGATTTTAGCGTATCAATTGATATTGTTGACATAAATAGAGGTTTCCAAAATAGTCAGTCGCTTAATTCTTGTGCGGTTAAATCCTATTGTAACATTATATCTATCAGCAGCATTTATTGAATTGGATGTGGGTTGTAATAGTACCGTCCAGGCTTGCCTTGAAGAATATATTTTACCAAATTGTAGTAATCGGAATTTCCTTGAGCCAAATTTATTTCGCTGGTATTCACAATAAGCAGAGGCGTATCTTCATAGTGGTAGAAAAATTGGGTATAGGCATCATTAAGTTTTTGCAGATAAGACAGATCGATGCCGCGTTCAATGCTGTTGCCACGAAGCTGAACTCGGTCATACAGTGTATTGGTAGGCGCTTGTAAGCAAACCACCAAATCAGGTTGTGGTAATTCTTCTATTACCTTGTCATATAGGGTTTGATAGAGACGATATTCGTCATCATCAAGAGTTATTCTGGCGAATAAGGGATCTTTTTCGATTAAAAAATCTGCAACTCGACCCTGATGAAATAACTCTCCCTGCTTGATCGCCTGAAGTTTTTGAATACGCTGAAATAAAAAAGACAGCTGAGTGGGAAGGGCATTGGCGCGACGGTTTTGATAAAAACGCTCGAGGAATGGATTTTCTCCGGCTTCTTCAAGTATTGTTTCGCAGCTAAAAGTCTCGGCAAGGCGCTTGGCTAGAGTGGTTTTTCCCACACCAATCGGCCCTTCAACTGCAATGTAGGTAGGCACCTTGATTTGAGTCGACTTAGCATCTAGTCCCAGTGTGTTTAGAAGCGCTGCTTCCACTAAATTCTCCGGTTACTATGGCGATTAATTTTCGAGCCTTACAATACCTTGCATAGAGCAGTTTGCCAAAAGATTAATAACTTTTCCATGACCTGCGATAACAAGATCTGGGCTTAAGTCTGCCAGTGGTGCCAAAACAAAGGCTCTTTCATGGGCTCTTGGATGGGGAAGGGTAAGTTGCGGCGTGGCTTCAATGCGCTGATCGTAGGTCAATATATCTAGATCTAAGGTTCTGGCGCCCCAACGCTCTGTGCGAACACGACCCTGCTGGTATTCTATTAGCTGTAAAACGCCTAACAGTTCATAGGCTTCTAAGCAGGTTTCAATTTTTATCGCAGCATTAATATAGTCGGGCTGTTCGCCCGGTCCAATCGCTGGTGTTTGATAATAGCTAGAGGTTTTTAGTAGAGTAATATCAGCGCATTGGCTAATTTTTTTTATGGCTTCATTAACTTGATTGCGAGGGCTATGGTGAATGCCTTCTGATTGACCGCTAAGATTGCTTCCAAGACCAATAAACGCCTCAGGCATTATTAGAACTCTGTGGTCTGCGTCGCGGCCTACGTTTTCTTGGCTTGCCTGTATTGAGTTTTTGCACCATATTTTGACGTTCATCTTCACTAACGTCTTGGTATCTTGTCCACCAGTCACCTAGACCATTCAAAGACTCTCCTGTCTGCTCTCTTAACAAAATAAAGTCATAAGCTGCACGAAAGCGGGGATTTTCTATGGATCGACTGGCTCGATTACCATCGCGTTTTACCAATGTTAACTGCATAGCCCAAATTTCCCGCATTGCCATGGTGAAGCGTCGCGGAATAGAAGTTATAGGGATTTGGTTGCCTATAACTTCATTGGCAGCTTTACCCATCGCAGAAGCTGCGGGATGGCCCTGTCGTTCATATTCTGCGGCTGTCTTTTGTACCGATGGCCATAGCAGAGCAGCATAGATAAAGGCCGGAGTTACTCTTTTATTGCTTCGGATACGCAGATCAGTGTTGGTGAGTGCTTGTTCCACCATATTTTTGGCGGTTGGGTGACCTTGGTCAATAAGCCGATTTGTTTGGGGTGCTAGCTGAGCAAACAATCGATATTCATATAAAAGTTGAAAAACAGCCAAACCATAGCCGCTCATAAACAGTTTTAATGTCTCGTCAAACATTCGAGGTGCCGATACATGCTGCAAACTATCGGCCATTTTTGTTATGGGTTTAAGACTTTTGCTATCGATATGAAAACCTAGCTTTGCGGCAAATCGCACAGCTCTGAGAAGTCTTGCTGGATCTTCGCTATATCGGGTAGCTGGGTTGCCTATGATGCGAATCTTGCGTTTAGCCAAATCTTCAAGTCCATCACAGAAATCGTGAAGGGTATTTTTTTCTGTATCATAATACAGTGCATTAATACTCAAATCGCGACGACTGGCATCATCTAGCAACGATCCAAACATATTGTCTCTGGTAAGAACACCGCTAGCAGATTGTTGAACCTTTCCATTTTGATTGGTGTTATTTGAACGAAAAGTGGTAACTTCTATTAGTTCTCGCCCAAATTGAACATGAACAATCTGAAAGCGCCGACCAATGATTCTCGAACGCCTAAACAGCCTTTTAACCTGCTGTGGCGTTGCATTAGTCGCAATATCAAAGTCTTTAGGATTTAGGTCAAGCAGTAAATCTCTAACACAGCCACCCACAACATAGGCTTCAAAATTATTCCTTTGCAGTACACGAATAATTTCACAGGCATGCTTACAGATTTTTTTTGGGTTTAGGCTATGCTCGTGTGGATGTAGCACGCGATGATTGTCATCATTGTTTTTCGATGAGCTGCGATCAAAAAATTTGCCGATACGTTTTAACACATTATTAGCCGATTCTGGGTAAAGATGTAGTTTAACAGAGCAATACCAGCACTGTTAGCAATAAATATAGAGATAGGTATATGTTTTACTTGAGTGATTAAGGGAAATTTGACGGGCAATAAAAAAGGGTTACCTCTCGGTAGCCCCCCATAATCGTTCTTCAGCCAAAGCTGTTTGAACGCTTTGCAATCCATCCGATTATTGTTTTTATTTATTGTTATTATTTTAGTCAAAGCATGCTTCGACGAACCTATATAATCAAAATTAACGGATGGTAACAACCTGACTAATACCCTAGAAGGGTTGAAAGGGGTAAATTATGCGTTGAATGTCGAAATTAGTACCAAATTTGGCAAAAATACGTCATAAAAAGTGGTGAATTGGTTTTTTTATCGCTATATGTTAATGTTATTTTAAGTGATCTGGAGCGTCGAATCCTTTTTTGCTATCGGGTATTTTAGATAGTTCCCAATGACTGATACCCCAGTCGATAATTTCTTTGACAGATGAATTTCTTAGTTCAAGCGGAGGATTTTGCTTTAACCAGTCTAAGGCAAGCCAAACCTGTTGCTGTTCATTTTTTTGAGGAAGTTGTTTGGCATGATGCTGTTTGCTCAGTTTTTGCCCAAGATTATTCATAGCTAAAGGAATATGACCATAGATCGGTGTTTTATATCCCAGACATTGTTGCAGTAGAATCTGTCTAGGTGTTGAATCAATTAGATCTGCGCCGCGAATAATTTCGGTGATTCCCTGAAGGTGGTCATCAATAACGACTGCAAGCTGGTATGAAATAAGACCATCGCGACGACGTAAAACAAAGTCGCCTACCTCTTGAGTGAGTGATTGAAAGTAATTTCCCATAATCCTATCGCAAAAGTTTATGTTGTCATTTTTTGACCCTATCAGCTTTAGACTATCTTTAATTGATAGGCGCACAGAGGTGTTGTCTTTGGAATGGTTTAGCTTGTGGCACTTAGAGTCATAGATACCGTTCAGTAGATTCAGTCGCTGCCTAGTACAGTCACAATGATAGATAACCTGTTGTGCTGTTAAATCCTCAAGCAATTCAAAGAAGCGCGCTATCTGAGTACTTTGATAAATAACGGAGTCATCCCAATGGAGCCCGTGGCGATCTAGTTGTTGAAGTATGGTGTCACTGGCGCCGGCAACTTCTCGAGGAGGGTCAATATCTTCTATTCTAACTAACCATTTTCCGCCCTGATGCTTTGCCTGCATAAAACTAGCAACTGCGGCAAGGAGAGAACCGAAATGGAGGGGTCCGCTGGGGGATGGGGCAAATCGGCCAATACTTAATGTTTGTGACATTTGTGTATTGGCCCTGTTAAGCGTTCAATCTGGTGGCTTAGTTAGCCGCCAGTGATTTGCTTTTCCTTGATCTCATCCAAGGTTTTACAATCGATACACAGTTCCGCTGTTGGTCGTGCTTCCAAGCGACGAATACCAATTTCTACGCCGCATTGATCACAGTACCCATAATCATCTTCTTCGACACGAACTAATGTCTTATCGATTTTTTTGATAAGTTTTCTTTCGCGGTCTCTAGTGCGCAATTCAAGACTAAATTCTTCCTCTTGGGTTGCACGATCGGCAGGATCAGGAAAGTTGGCTGCTTCATCTTTCATATGAGTAACGGTGCGATCTACTTCTTCCATTAACTCGTTTCGCCAAGCGTGAAGGATAAGCTTAAAGTGATTTAGTTGATTCTCATTCATATACTCTTCTTTAGGCTTGAGCACATAGGGCACTATACCATGAAGAGTGACTGAATTTTTGGCGACTGGAGCAGTTTTCGCCGATGATTTTTTCTTTGCTATTGCCATGCTTTAAGTCCGAATTTGAAATATGCGCAAAAAGAATAACTGGCTGTTATAGAGAGTTTGTAACAAATTATCAAGAGAAATTTTCCAATTTAAACAGTTTTCCAAACATTACAGTGTTAGATTGTTAATCTTAATAAATAATAGCACATATTCTATGGTGAATAATTTGTATGTACTGGTCAGTAAACGCAGAGGGTAATTAATCATGGACTTATCGCCTAGCCTTCTCTTGGGAAAATTTCAAAAGCGATACAAACGTTTTTTTGGCGATGTGATCGATGTCGATGGTCAGTTATTAACCATCCATTGTCCAAACACCGGTTCTATGAAAAATTGTTTAGTAGAAAATTCCGATTGTTGGTACTCGCTATCTGATAACCCAAAACGAAAACTTCCAGGCACTTTAGAATTGATGACTAATTGTTATGGTAATTTGGTGGGGATCAATACTAATCGAGCTAACCATATCGTTAAAGAGGCCGTCGAAGCTAATCTTATTGATGAATTAGTCGGTTATGAGAAACTGCGAACAGAGGTTAAATATGGTGCTGAAAATAGCCGTATTGATCTGTTGTTAGAAGATCCAATAAAAGGCCAGTGCTATGTGGAAGTAAAAAGTGTCACTTTGGAGGACTCAGCAGGCCTAGTCAGGTTTCCGGATGCGGTTACAAGTCGCGGAACAAAGCACCTCAGAGAGCTTATAAACATGGTTCAACAGGGTCACAGAGCAGTATTGTTTTTTTGTGTCCAAGTGAATCAGGCTAAAAGGATGGAGGTAGCAGATAAGATAGATCCGCTCTATGCGCGAACCTTAATTGAGGCTTTAAATGCGGGTGTAGAGGTGATTGCATGGCGGGCTAGGCTCAGTGATACAGAAATTGTTCTAGAATGTGCTATTCCTTGTCTTCAAGATCTGCCAGCGCCTGGGCTCGAAGATTGACGGGAGCCGGCGGCATTTTTTGATCTGCAACCACATAATAAAATTGATCTTCACATCGAAGTTCTACAGGTTCTAGATTATCTCCACTACAGGGGCCTGCTATGCAAAGACCTGTATCAATTTCAAATAATGCGCCATGCAGCGCGCATTGGATAAGCTGATTTTCAACATCTAAAAATTGATTGGGTACCCAGTTTAGTGGGCTACTTCTATGGGGGCAGAGATTCCAATAAGCAAAGATCGTATTATCCTGTCGAATGGCAAACATTTGTCTTTCCTCGATCACTAATTCCATAGCGCAGCGATCTTCAAGATCATCAATAGCGCACAGTGGAATTTCTTTTTGTATATAACCCTCGATCGCCATAGGAGCACTCATTTACTGTTGAAAACTATATTTCGTTGGAATAAACATAGTGCGGTTTGGTAAAAAAAGTCAATGTTTGTGTAGATAATCACGGGTATTTTTTGCTTATTATTGTTGGTGAGGGTATAAGATAGGTAATTAATTATTTAAATGCTTGAGATTTTATTTTATGACGGCAGAAATTGTTACAGGCTCAATTGATACCCATCTAGTGATTCTAGATCAGGGTAGTAATGATACTGTGAAACAGGCCATTCATAAGCAGGTTTTAACGCCTTTTTTAGAGCTTCAAAATGCCGCACAAAAAGCCGGTTTCGATCTAAAAATATGTAGTGCCTATAGGTCATTCGATCGTCAGATGCTTATCTGGAACGCAAAGGCCTCTGGCATGCGCCCAGTGATGGATCCTTTTGGTCAGCCGATTAATGTTCAAGATTTAAATCCATGGCAAAAAATCCAAGCTATTCTTCGCTGGTCAGCGCTACCAGGAGCATCGCGCCATCATTGGGGCACAGATTTTGATATTTATGATGCGAGTGAAATGCCTGAGGGTTACCAAATAAAGTTAACACCGGACGAGGTTCAGGGCGATGGACTATTTGCGCCTATGCATGATTGGCTTGATGGCTATTTAGATTCGGCAAAGTCGGGCTTTTATCGCCCCTATGCAGTGGACAAAGGCGGCATTGCTCCCGAGCGTTGGCATCTGAGTTATCGGCCTATTGCCCACAAGTATGCGCAAATGCTTAGTCGCGAGTTGCTTGCGACCAAGCTGAAAAGTTCAGATTTGATCTTGCTAGACGTGGTTCTAGAGCATTTGGATGATATTCTCCAACGCTATATTATAGTCGACTAACTTATTCAAAAATTTGGGAAAGAGATTTTATGAGTGCAGCGGATCCTATTTGGGATTTTATTCAAACTGAGGCAGCACAGTTAGCTTCGGAGGAGCCACTTTTAGCCGATTTTTTTCAGCATGCAGTGCTTCAACATAATAGCCTTGAGGCGGTTATTGGACATGTTTTGGCTGAGACCTTTGCCAACAGTTCAATAGCCAATAATGATATTCAGTCGGTGATTGCTGAAGCTCTTAAGGATGAGCCTCAAATAGGGGTTAGTATTCGACGAGATATTGAGGCGGCTTTTCAAAGGGATGCTGCATGTCAGTATTATTTGACGCCTTTAATTTATTTTAAAGGGTTTCAAGCACTGCAGTTATATCGTATTTCTCATTGGCTATGGACTAATAAGCGCTTTTCTTTTGCGTTGTTTTTGCAAAATAATATTTCTGAAAGATTTGCTGTTGATATCCATCCAGCAGCACGATTAGGTGATGGCATAATGATTGATCATGCCACTGGTTTGGTTATTGGTGAAACAGCTGTGGTTGGCAATGATGTATCTATCTTACATTCAGTGACACTGGGTGGCAGTGGCTGTCATCAGGGTGATCGCCACCCTAAAATAGGTAATGGGGTATTGTTGGCGGCTGGGGCAAAAGTTTTGGGCAATATCAATATTGGGCAAGGGGTAAAAGTTGGTGCTGGAAGCCTGGTTTTAGAGTCGGTACCAGATCATGTAACAGTTGCCGGTGTGCCCGCCAAAATTGTCGGAACCCCTGCTGAAGACAATCCAGCGTTAGAAATGGATCAATATATTGAGTAAAAGAGGCTATTTTGATGCTAAAAAAAATTGTAGCCATTCTGTCTCGACGTTTTATTGTTGCCGGCATAAATTCATCTAAAGGGCTTAAAGATGCTTTTCTTAAAGAAGAGGCTTTTCGTGTACAGGTGTTGCTTGGCTTACTGTTTATTCCCCTAGCTTTTTTGATTGCCACTAGCTATCAACAACTACTGTTGCTGCTATTGGTTTATTTTTTAGTCCTGATCGTTGAGTTGCTAAACACCTGTATTGAGATAGTTGTCGATCGAATTGGACCTGAATTTCATGAGCTCTCTGGAAGAGCCAAAGATATTGGCTCCGCAGCGGTGGCGCTTTCAATGTTGGTTTTTGTGTTGGTATGGACTACGACGATTAGTATAAACCTTGATTTAATATAGTGCTTAATCAAGACAGATACGAATCAAGTACTCCAGCTGCTTATGTAAAAGTTGCATACGATTTTCTGAAAAGCCTTGCAAAATAAATTGATGGTTATCGTAGCGTTGGAATTTGGCGATAGAAGTTAAGTCCTCAATATTAAATTGGTTGCAGTGCAATAGAATTAAACCCTCCTGAAGATTACTAGCGATATCACTATTTTGCTTTTTAAGAGATAAAAGTGACTGCTCATGCCAAAATCGTGGAGATGTTTCTATGTCTTTGCTACTGATATTCCAATTAATTTCGAGATCTATGCTTAATTTCTTAGACAGTTGCTCAATCAGTTGTTGCAAGGTATAAACTGCCATTAAGCAAACCAGTAAGTGTTGTTTTGAGCAGTCAGTAGAGCGAATAGTAAAGCAAAAGCTGTCTTCCATTCCCTCTAGGCGTTCGCCGCCATACAGTTGTAGTGTTCGTAAAATACAGTAATCTAATTTTTCAAGAAGATGATCCAAATTATCTTTATTTAGCTGCTGAAGAAGTCGTGGATGATTTTTTATATTGGCACTAATCAGCGAATAAAAATAGCAATTATTCGGCTCATGGGAGGATTCTCCAGAGGTTGAAAGGAGAGGCTGTATCTTGGTCTCAAGTGTCGAAATCTCATCTGCTAGGGGCTCGGTTTTACCGGGTAACCGATCGCTGACGCGAGCAATACGCAGAATTATCTGGCCGACAAATCGGAAACTAATATAGGTACTAAAACAAGTAAAAACTAGCCATAGCAGTAGCCAATTAATAAAAATTTGATGATATTTTTCAATGACAGGTCGACTATCAATAACAATTGAAATAACCCCAGCTTGGGTGTTTTCAAATTCAATACTTTGTGAAAAAGTTTCAGTACCCCCAGTTTGACTTTGAGTACTGGCACTTTGAGCGAGAAGTTCTCCGTCCATACCATGCAAGCTAGCACTCAAAATACGTTGATCTTCGGTAACTCTTTGCAGCGCAACCTGTTGGCTTATAGTATCGTTTCTTAATAGCGGCGTTAGAATTGATTCATGTAACTGATTGAGTGTTGAATTAGCTATATTTGAAATGGCTTCTTGAGCCAGTTTATCGGTTTGAGTAAACAGTAAAGGCCAGCTAAATAAACCAAAAAGTAGGCACATGCAGAGTACCGTCGCTGAGGTTTTTTTGGGCATCGAAAGTTGGCGACGCATGTTTAGCCTTTTTTTTTCAGTTATTTTCCAACATATTCTATCCTATTCTCACAGCTTTTATATAATGCATACCCTAGAAACTTTAAATGGACTGACTTTGTGAAAGATATACTCCTAATCAATGTGTTTGGTGAAGATAAGCCTGGTGTTACCAGTGAAGTAACACGTGTTTTATCATTTTATGACGTAACCATATTAGATATTGGTCAAGCGGTTATCCACGAGCAGTTAAATTTAGGCCTATTAGCGGCCATTCCAAGCCAAGCGGATACTGATGCCTTAGTTACTGAGGTTGAATCCTGTGTTTCCGATTTAAAGATGCGGGCTAAGTTTTTACCAATTTCCGAACAACGCTATCAGCAATGGGTTGATCAGCAGGGTAAGTCGAGACATATAGTGACTCTTTTAGGTCGCAAGATCGAGGCGCAACATTTGGCGGCACTCACCGCAGTAGTATCAAAGTATCAACTAAATATAGATAAAATTATTAGGCTGTCAGGTCGAATCAACCTGCATGAAAGCGATCAATTAGGACGCGCCTGTGTCGAGTTTTCGGTTCGTGGTGAGGCTTCTGACCCCCATGCCTTTAAAAAGTCCTTGCTTGAGCTGGCTCATCAGTACGATATAGATATTGCTTTCCAAGAAGATAATATTTTCCGCCGAAATCGTCGACTTGTGGTATTTGATATGGATTCAACCCTAATTGATGCCGAAGTGATCGATGAATTAGCCATTGAGGCCGGTGTTGGTGAGCAGGTGGCAGGTATTACCGAAGCAGCGATGCAGGGTAAGCTCGATTTTATACAGAGCTTTGAGCAGCGATTAGCACTTCTGAAAGGCTTAGATGCTTCTGTACTGCCAAAAATAGCTCAGCGTTTAAGACTTAATGAGGGTGCAGAGCATCTTATTAGTACCTTAAAAAAATTAGGCTTCAAAACAGCGATTGTATCCGGAGGTTTTAGTTTCTTTGGTGAATATCTTCAGCAAATTCTGGGTGTTGACTATGTTTATGCTAACCAGCTTGATGTTAAAGATGGCGTGGTTACTGGCTGTGTGAAAGGCGACATTATTGACGGTCAGCGCAAGGCGGATTTATTGATAGAGCTAGCAGATCGCGAGGGTCTAATGCTTGAGCAGGTAATCGCCGTAGGTGATGGCGCTAACGATTTACCAATGCTTGATATTGCGGGCTTAGGTATTGCATTTAGGGCTAAACCGTTGGTTGAGGCTTCAGCTAAGCAGGCTATTTCTAGCTTGGGTCTGGATGGTATTCTTTATTTGCTCGGCTATTCGGATAAAGACACCGGCATTCTTGGTTAAAGCAAAGTATAGGCGGCGTGGTTTTATGCTTAGTTAGTTAAAACTACCGTCACATCGGGTATCATATAATTTTACAAATAAGTGAGAACAAATAATGGGCAATTATTCTACCAATGAATTTCGATCCGGTCTTAAAGTCATGCTAGACGGAGATCCCTGTTCAATTCTAGATAATGAATTTGTTAAGCCGGGTAAGGGGCAAGCGTTTAATCGAGTTAAACTTCGAAATTTAAAAACGGGTCGAGTATTGGAAAAAACTTTTAAATCAGGCGAGTCTGTTGAAGCTGCGGATGTAATGGATACCGATATGCAGTATCTCTATGAAGACGGTGATTTTTGGTACTTTATGGAGCCCAATACATTTGAGCAGCATCAGGCTACAGAGACCGCAGTGGGTGATGCAAAGCTATGGCTTAGTGAGCAAGATGTCTGTGTGGTCACTCTATACAATGGTTCTCCACTTTCAGTCACACCACCCAATCATGTCGAATTAGAGATTGTTGAAACAGATCCAGGCCTGCGTGGTGATACAGCTCAGGGTGGCAACAAGCCAGCCAAGCTAATGACTGGCGCCATAGTTAAGGTGCCACTTTTCCTCAATGAAGGTGAAGTTGTTAAGGTAGATACTCGTACGGGAGAGTATCAAGGTCGCGTCAAGGATTGATCTCTAATTAGATTAGAGAGGTTTATCATAGATACTTGGCAACCGAGCGCACATCCGAAGGTATTACGCACAAGAGCAAAGTTACTTGCTTTGCTGCGGGAGTTCTTCGCTGAGCGCTCGGTATTAGAGGTTGATCCGCCATTATTGGCCAAAGCCACAGTTACCGATCCCTATATTGAAAGCATAAGTGCTCAAATGGGCGGTGAGATTAGCTATTTGCAAACTTCCCCTGAATTTTTTATGAAGCGGATGTTGGCCTCCGGTTTGGGTGATATTTATAGTTTGTCTAAGGCCTTTCGTGATGCCGAACAGGGTGCGCGTCACAACCCAGAGTTTACTCTTCTAGAGTGGTATCGCGTGGGCTGGGATGAATTTCAATTAATACAAGAAATTGAAACGCTAGTCGCCACTGTTTTTAATCAATTTAATCAGTCTGCAATTAATATTGAGCGTTTAAGTTACCACGATTGTTTTGCGCAGATATTGCAACTCGATCCTCACACAGTCTCGCTTGAATCTCTTCAAGCCACAGCAGTAGGTCAGGGTTATACAGAGTGGTCAAACGAAACTCGAGCCAATTGCTTAGATCTTCTGTTTAGTGAAATGATTGAGCCAAAATTACCCAGCGGCTTGGTAACTGTTTATGACTATCCTGCCTGTCAATCAGCGCTAGCCCAAACTTATACTGACAACCATGGCAAGCTAGTCAGTCGCCGATTTGAAGTGTTCTTAAATTGCGTAGAATTGGCTAATGGTTATTTTGAGCTAACAGATGCACAGCAACAACAGCAGCGTTTTACTGCAGATATTATGCAGAGAAAGCAAGCTAAAAAGCCTGAGATGATAATTGATGCAAAACTTGATCAAGCAATGAGAGCTGGCCTTCCAAGCGCTAGTGGGGTTGCCTTGGGTGTTGACAGATTACTGATGCAACTCTGTGGACTAAGCTCGATTGAAGAGGTTTTAGCCTTTCCTTGGAGTCGATGCTAGCACGGCTTAAAGTAATGATTCATAGCTTTTGAAGGCTCGTTGTCATTGGCCTTGCCCACAACTTCGGCGGGAACTCCTGCAATAATTGAGTGAGCGGGAACCGATTTAAGTACCACGCTTGAGGCGGCGACCATCGCGCCCTCGCCAATTTCTATATTACCTAAAATTTTAGCCCCGGGCCCTAAAAGAACACCCTTTCTAATTTTTGGGTGTCGATCACCGCTTTCCTTTCCGGTTCCGCCAAGTGTTACAGATTGCATAATTGAAACGCTGTCCTCAACCACGGCAGTTTCGCCAATAACTAGGCCGGTGGCATGATCAATCAAAATACCCGAACCGATGGTAGCTGCCGGGTGAATATCGACTGCAAAATGAGTTGAGATACTATATTGTAGCATCAGCGCCAGTGATTGATTGCCTTTTAGCCAGAGGCTATGTGTCACTCTATAAGCCTGGAGTGCCAAAAACCCCTTAAAGTATAGAAATGGCGTACTGTAAACAGAGCATGCAGAATCCCTATCCACAGTTGCTTGGATATCGCGAGCTGTGGCATAGAGTATATGCTCACTGGCAAACGCTTCACGCATCAATGGTGTTAATAGCGCCAGCGGCAGGGCATGATTGGAAAGCTTATTGGCTAGGTGAAAGCTTAGCGAATCGCCCATAGAGCTATGATCCAGAATTGTTGATTGCAAAAATTGTTGTAGCATTGGCTCCTGTTTGAGCGCAATTGTTGTTTCATCAATAATTTTTTGCCAAATAGTATCTATTGATTGCTGTCTATTCACCGGTTTATCCATTGAATCATTAAAGAACTACATTTTGATCGAGCTTGAGTGATTATGCCAGCTTGTTTTTGCAATGCACCATAAATCAACTGATTTGGCGCCCGCCTTAAGTAGAGATGCTGTGGCTGCTTTAGCAGTAGACCCTGTTGTAATTACATCATCAACCAGTGCGATGGTTTTGCCTTTGATTTCATATTGATTTTTTGTATTAAAGGTAGAAGCTGAAAGCTTTACGCGCTGTTGTCGAGTTTGTAATTGCTGTGGTTCACCCAGCTGTTTACGCCTACAAATGTGGGTCAAAAGTACAGCTTCCGTTAATTTAGTGGATAAAAAATAAGCAATTGATTCACTCTGATTAAAACCTCTAGTCAGCATTTTTAGTGGGTGAATAGGCATAGGGATAATAATTTGCGGTAAATTGTTTTCCTTATAGCGGGCATATAAATGATCGGCAAAAAGCAGGCTGAGCTGTTTTGTCTCTGCCGCATAAGGATTTTTTTTAATCTGTTGTATAGCTGAAGAAACTGGGTAGCTATAGTTGCACAGGGTAAAACAGCGACGAAAATTAGGGGGTTTCTTTTGGCATTCTGGGCATATGCCTATACAGGGCAGTGGTTCTGCGCATTTTAGGCAAAAATTATCTACATAGGGTAGTTTTTCGATGCAGTTTGAACATAGGGTTTGCTGTGCTGCATCTAGACTTTCTCGGCACAGGTTGCATGAGCCGGGAAAAACAAGTTTCTTTAGTGCCAGTATATATGTAGCAAAATCCATTTTGCTAGGAATCAATAAAGACCTCCTGTCGATTTAAAGCCTAAAAGCGCAGACTAGATTACCTTGCTTGTAGGGTCATCGTCTTCATCTTCACTATCACTTAAATTTTCATTGGTAGTGTCTGTTTGCGCTTTGGACTCTTCATTTTCGGCTAGACCATAATCTTCACTGAGGATACCGCCTGGTACCTTTGGCGCATAGTCGCGTGGTGGTTGAACATCTTCAGCGCTAATTAAAGGGTTGCCATCTTCATCAGTAAGATTCAGGTCTGAGCCGCCAGACTTCAGTAATTGTCGGCCAATTTCTGGACTAGCTAGACGAATAGCGCTAGTAGCAAGGTGCTCATGAATCTGACGATAGCTCTGCGACATACTGGTAGTTAAATGAGATACTTTTAAAAAGTGCTCAGTCACTTCCTGTTGGTAGCGTTTGAGTTGACGCTCGGATTGAGCCAATTTTTTTTCTAAATCTCGAACCGAGTGGTCACCCGATTTGTTCTGGCGAGCAAATAGATGTCCAAGGCCAGCACCAATAAGAAAAAATGTTGCCGCTGTGATAATAATTGTTAACGTGCTCATGCTTTCCTCTAAAAATTCAACTAATTGCCGTATAGTTTAATACCTTTATTGTACCCCAATATAGAGATATATACTGCATTATGCCATTTCAAAGTATTCCATAGCTGATTACAAGCGTGCAAATAATCATGCTATGGGTTGTTTTGACAACAATGGATAGGTAGAGTGCTGACAGCCGAAATTCATTGTGTAGATTAATGACAACTCCAAAACAGCGTTACTATGATGATTTAACTCGTGAGGGCTTTGTCGCTGACAATGCCCAAAAGCAGGCTGTCGATCTTCTAGATAGCCTCTATCATCGTCTTGTTGCGAAAAATAACAAAGCACAAGAAGTAAGCTTGTTTGACCGGCTTAAAGGTCTTGTTGTAGATCCAAAAGCAACTCCAGAGTACGGTCTTTATCTATGGGGTGGTGTGGGTCGAGGTAAAACCTATCTGATGGATAGTTTTTATGAGTCACTGCCTTTTGCTGCCAAAATGCGCATCCATTTTCATCGCTTTATGCGTCGAGTTCACGCGGATCTGAGAATTTATAAAGGTCACGCAAATCCATTGGAAAGAGTTGCTGAAAAAATTTCTAGCGAAACAGATATTATTTGTTTTGATGAGTTTTTTGTCAGTGATATTACTGATGCGATGATCTTGGGCACTCTATTTGAGGCGCTTTTTGCACGCGGCGTCTGTTTGGTGGCGACCTCTAATATACAGCCTGCAGGGCTGTATAAAAATGGTTTGCAGCGGCAACGTTTTTTGCCAGCAATTGCCCTAATAGAGCAGCACTGTCAGGTTGTTAATGTCGATGGAGGCTCCGATTATCGCCTCAGAGCGCTGGCCAATACCTCTCTCTATCATTCGCCGTTAAATGATCAAACACACCACGCTGTTACAGGAATTTTTGAAAGCTTAGTCGCCAATGATAAAAGCATAGTTCGCGACAGTAGTCTTAGGGTTAATGATAGGGCCATCCCTGTGGTGGCTATGACCTCTGATGTAATTTGGTTTGATTTTTTTGCGATTTGTGATGGCCCGCGAAGCCAGAATGACTACATAGATATCGCCTGTGAGTTTCATGCCGTAGTTATTAGTAATGTGCCTGTGCTCGATAGTGAAAAAGAGGACTGTGCAAGAAGATTTATCAACTTGGTGGATGAATTTTATGATCGCAATGTAAAGCTCGCAATATCGGCTGAGTTTTCGTTACAGACGCTTTATCAAGGGACTAAATTGTCATTTGAGTTTGAGCGAACCCAAAGTCGCTTAATTGAAATGCAAAGTTTAGCATTTTTGTCTCAAGCGCATCAGGTCGACTAATAAATGACACCGTTTTTTTAGGCCCAAGCGCAGAATTAAATCGTGTTTTCATCAAATATTGGCCGACATAAGAAAAAAAGTTGGTTTTTACATCAATCAGCACTTGTAATAGAGCCATATGCTCTTTACAATTCGCCCCCTTTTTTGGGATAGCCCAAGCTTAGGCAGGAACTAATGAAAACTTATAGTGCAAAAGCAGAATCAGTAGAACGCGATTGGTATGTTGTAGATGCGGCCGGAAAAACTCTGGGTCGTTTGGCAACTGAGGTTGCGTCACGCTTGCGTGGAAAACACAAGCCAGAATACACTCCTCACGTTGACACTGGCGATTACATCGTCGTTCTTAACGCTGAGAAAATCACTGTGACTGGCAATAAAGCCAAGAACAAAATTTATTATTCTCACACTGAATATCCAGGTGGTATCAAGGATATCAGTTTTGAAAAGTTATTGGATAAAGCGCCAGAGCGTGTTATTCAATCGGCTGTCAAAGGCATGTTGCCAAAAGGTCCTCTTGGACGTGAGATGTTCAGAAAGCTTAAAGTATATGTAGGCTCAGAGCATCCTCATATGGCACAACAGCCTCAGACTCTAGAACTGTAACGGAATTAAATCATGGCAGACACTCAATATTACGGCACTGGCCGACGCAAAACATCAGCGGCACGCGTATTCCTTAAAAGCGGAAAAGGCGATATCTCAGTAAATGATCGTTCTTTAGATACTTACTTCGGTCGTGAAGTTGCCCGAATGATTGTTCGCCAACCCTTCGATGTGGTTGAGCTAACGGATAAATTCGATGTTAAAATATCTGTAACAGGTGGTGGTAGCTTTGGACAAGCTGGCGCTATTCGTCACGGTATTGCGCGCGCACTGGTTGAGTACGATGAAAACCTTCGCCCTTCACTAAGAAAGGCCGGTTTCCTTACTCGAGATGCTCGTCAGGTTGAGCGTAAAAAGGTTGGTTTACACAAGGCACGCAAACGTCCTCAGTTCTCCAAGCGTTAATATGCATAGTTTTAGTAAAGCCCGGCAAATTTGTCGGGCTTTTTTTTCTTTAAAATCAGTGGCTTAGCTATTTTGTGGTGATAGGCAGTATTGCTAAAAAAACTACTTTAGACTATAATCTTGCCACCTAAAAATTCATGCTTTCTGGCATGATCTACATTCCAACTTTTTGTAAGGGAGAGCGTCATGAGCAATGACGGTGTCAACCATAGTCGTCGTAAATTTCTGCTGGGAGCCACGGGCGTAGTAGGCGGAGCCGGTATAGTCGGTGCAGCCCTACCCTTTGTGGCCTCATGGCAACCAAGTGCTAAAGCTAAAGCAGCTGGAGCTCCGGTAAGAGTTAATATTTCCAACTTAGAAGCTGGTGGAAGATTAGTTGTGGAGTGGCGTGGAAAGCCAGTCTACATTGTGCGTCGAACGCAAGAATCTCTGGATGCTCTAAATCAAATTGAATCAGCCTCCCTGAAAGATGCAAATTCTGACAGTGCAAACCAGCCAGCCTATGTTGGCGGCAACGCAAGATCACTTCAGGGTAAAGAAGATGTATTAGTTCTAGTAGGACTTTGTACGCACCTTGGTTGTGCGCCTATGTACAGACCTGATGTTGGTGCTGCCGATCTTGGTGGTGACGCTTGGTTGGGTGGATTTTTCTGTCCCTGTCACGGTTCGACATTCGATATGTCTGGTCGTGTGTTTGTAAACGTCCCAGCGCCGACAAATTTAGAGATTCCGCCACACAATTATGAGTCGGATGATGTTTTAGTTATTGGTATAGACTCGGAGGTGGCGTAATGAGTAAAGAAACTGGATTTGCAGCATGGCTTGATTCGCGTATGCCCACGCTTAAGCGTGAGTGGAATCGTCATATGGCTGAATACTATGCGCCCAAAAATTTCAATTTTTGGTATCTGTTTGGTATTTTTTCTTTAGTTGTATTAGTCATTCAATTGGTAACCGGTATCTGGTTGCTAATGAGCTATCAGGGCTCTGCTGAACAAGCCTTTGCCTCTGTTGAATATATTATGCGAGATGTCGAGCTCGGCTGGATAATCCGCTATGCTCACTCCACTGGGGCCTCCGCCTTCTTTATTGTGGTATATCTGCATATGTTCCGCGGGCTTATTTACGGGTCATACAAGGCCCCGCGAGAGCTGGTATGGATCTTTGGTATGACCATTTATGTTGCTCTTATGGCAGAAGCCTTCTTAGGATATGTATTGCCTTGGGGTCAGATGTCATATTGGGGTGCTCAGGTTATTATTTCATTATTTGGCGCTATTCCTGTTGTCGGTGAAGATATTGTTCAGTGGATTCGTGGTGACTACCTGATTTCTGGCATCACTCTAAATCGCTTTATGTCGCTGCACGTAGTAGCTATGCCAATCATTCTGTTAGCTCTTGTGGTTATGCATATTATTGCACTGCACGATGTTGGCTCTAATAACCCAGATGGCGTGAGCATTAAGAAATATAAAGATAAAAATGGCAACCCAATTGATGGCCTACCGTTTTATCCTTATTTTGTGGTGACTAAGATAGCGCCTCTGGTAGTGTTTATATTTGTCTTCTGTGCAATTCTATTCTTTATGCCAGAAATGGGTGGATACTTCCTTGAGCATGCAAACTTTGAAATTGCCAACTCACTCAAGACACCAGAGCATATTGCTCCGGTATGGTATTTCACACCCTACTATTCAATGTTGCGAGCGGTTCCTGATAAGTTAGGTGGATTTATCACTATGGCAGCGGCTATCGCCATTCTATTTGTATTGCCTTGGTTAGATCGAAGCCCAGTGCGTTCAATTCGCTATAAAGGCATTATCAGTCGCATCGCTATTTTACTGTTCGTAGCTTGCTTTATTATTCTGGGCTATCTTGGTGTTAAAGCACCTACGCCTGGCCGTACATTGCTAGCGCAAATTTGTACTATTCTGTACTTTGCCTATTTTGTGGGTATCTACTTCTGGACCCGTTATGAAACTACTAAGCCAGAGCCAGATCGCATTACTATGAATGGTGGTATGGGCTTTTGGAAATCTATGGGTGCTCTTCTTGTGATTATTCTGTTGGTGGTACTGCCGATCAAGGCAGTGGGCGCCGAAAGTGGAAAATCATGTGGAGACATAGATTGCGACCCTTTTACGGCAGAGTTAACTGACTATGCGTCCATGCAGCGCGGGGCAAATGTGGCAGTTAACTATTGTATGGGTTGTCACTCTTTTAAATATTCAAGATGGGAACGCGTTGCTGACGACTTAAACATTCCCCATGACTTAATGATGGATAACCTAGTGTTTAGCGGTCAAAAAATTGGTGATTTAATGGAAATCTCCATGCCGGCTGATAGCGCAAAAGATTGGTTTGGTGCTGTTCCTCCAGATTTAACCCTGGTCGCTCGATCGCGTTCACCTGAGTGGATCTATACTTACTTAAAGAATTTTTATGTAGACCCTTCGAGACCATTGGGTGTTAACAATAAAGTATTTAAAGATGTGGGTATGCCTCATGCACTACTTGATCTTCAAGGTTTACAAGAATGTGCTCCTGGACCTGTTATTGCAAGTAATGGTGGTATCAAACGCGACCTTCTAACCGGTGAAGACCTACTTGAAGATCCCTGTGGCCGATTTACCCTCGTCGAAAAAGGTACGCTTAGTGAAGCAGAGTACGATCAAGCGGTTTATGATCTAACTAACTTCTTAACCTATATTGCCGAGCCTATGGCTGAACAGCGCAAGCATATTGGGCGTTGGGTGTTATTATTCTTATTATTACTTTTGGTTCCCGCTACACTATTGGCCAGAGAATATTCTAAGGTTATGCACTAATAAGTGGTATATTCCGTTAGAAGTGACAAAAATAACGTAAAATAAAATGACGCAAAGCGTCAATACAATAAATGAGAGGCAATTTTGCGACGATCATCAATGACATTATTCTCCGACCCCTGTTCACAATATAGTCACAGGGTTCGCATTGTTTTGGCCGAAAAAGGTGTGACTGTTGATATCGAAGATATCGATGCTAATAACGTGACCGAAGAAATCTTAGAGGCTAACCCCTACGGCACCTTACCAACACTGGTTGATCGTGATTTGGCGCTTTATGAGTCAAAGGTTGTTATGGAGTACCTCGATGAACGTTTTCCTCATCCGCCATTGCTTCCCGTTTATCCAGTGGCTAGAGCTCAGAGTCGATTGTGGGTCCATCGTATTGAAAAAGATTGGTGTACACTAGTCGATAGTATTATTGCTAATCCTGAAGCTAAGAAAACTGAAGCGATTAGAAAGGAATTCAAAGATTCACTAATATCTATTTCTGATATCTTTGTTGAAATGCCTTACTTTATGAACGAAGAATTCACTTTGGTTGACTGTTGCTTAGCGCCAATGTTGTGGAGACTTCCGCAATTGGGTATTGAAATTCCAAGCACCCGTCAAACCAAACCATTATTGGATTATATTAATCGTTTGTTTGAAAGACCCTCGTTCCAAGAAAGTCTTACAGATCTTGAGCGCGAAATCCGCGCCTAAGCTATTCATATGACTATGAAGTCAAATCGTCCCTATCTACTCAGTGCCTTTTATGAGTGGATAGTGGATTGTGACTGTACCCCCTACATTGCTGTGGATGCCCATCATTCCGGTGTAGAGGTTCCTCAAGAATTTGTCACCGATGGTCAAATTGTATTGAACATTGCTCCTCGTGCCGTCAGTAATTTTGAGCTAAATCATCAATTTGTTGCTTTCACCACGCGTTTTGGCGGTATTCCTATAGATATTATGGTGCCGGTTACGGCTGTTATGGGCATTTATGCCCATGAAAATGGCCAGGGTATGGTGTTTGAGTTGGAAGAGGATCCCGAAAATGATCCGCCACCGATCAAAGGTCCAACTGTGGTACCATCGTCTAAAACAAAGAAAAAATCTTCAAAGTCTAAAGAAAAGCCCTCGCTGCGCGTCGTCAAATAAAATACCCAAGCGAAGGCTGTGATGGAGTAATCTATGCCTGAGCCTATTGCAATTTTATCCGCACAGCGCACCCCGATAGGGGCTATGTTGGGTGATCTTTCCACTGTTTCAAGTCCGCAGTTAGGTGCACTAGCAATTAGGGCTGCATTAGAATCTTCGGGATTAACTCCCAATCAAATTGATGAAGTTATTATGGGCTGTGTCCTCAGTGCGGGCCTTGGTCAGGCGCCCGCTCGGCAAGCGGCTTTAGCTGCCGGCTTAAACCCCAGCACCTGCTGTACGACGGTCAACAAAGTCTGTGGTTCGGGTATGAATGCAGTGATGACAGCCTGTAACGCGTTGCGGTCTGGGCAATCTGAGGCAATGATTGCCGGTGGTATGGAAAATATGAGTCAGGCGCCGCACTTACTGTCTCAGGCGCGAATGGGTTATCGCTATGGTGAGCGACCACTTTTAGATCATATGCAAATTGATGGCTTACAGGATGCTTTTAAAGGCCAATCAATGGGTCAATTTGCTGAACAATGTGCGACAAAGTATCAGTTTAGTCGTACCGATCAAGATGCTTTTGCTCTTGCATCTTTAACTCGGGCTAAACAGGCAATTGATCAGGGTTTGTTTAAGCAAGAAATTACGCCTGTAAGCCTAGTCAATAAAAAACAAACGGTTTCAATAGAGCATGATCAACAACCGCTTTCAGCCAACCCTGAAAAAATCCCAACACTACCAGCAGCATTTGTAAAAGATGGCACTATCACAGCGGCAAATGCTAGCTCAATTTCAGATGGAGCAGCGGCACTGGTCATGATGTCCCCATCCAAGGCAGAGCAGCAAGGCTTAAAGCCAATCGCTTTAATTCATGAATATGATCAAGCAGCTCATCAGCCAGAGTGGTTTACCACGGCCCCAGTAACCGCTATAGAAAAAACTTTACAGCGAGTCGGGTGGAAGGTTGAGGAGATTGATCTGTGGGAAATTAACGAAGCCTTTGCGGTAGTGCCGATGGCGGCAATGCATGAATTAGGTATTGCCCATGAAAAGGTCAATATCAATGGCGGTGCCTGTGCATTGGGCCACCCAATAGGGGCTAGTGGTGCGCGAATTATTGTTTCTTTGATCCATGCCTTGCGACATACCAATGGAAGCAGGGGTGTTGCTAGTTTGTGTATAGGCGGTGGAGAGGCCACCGCAGTGGCCCTTGAGCTTATATAAGAAGATTAGTCTACGTATTCAAAAACCTTAACCACCTTTCGCACACCGCTATTACTGCTTGCAATATTGGCCGCTAGATCGCCGTTTGCTTTGCTAGTAACGCCCATTAGAAAGATCACGCCGTCCTCGGCAAGCACCGTGATTTGAGACGCGCTAACCTGCTCTTCAAATATTAATTTAGATTTAATTTGCGCGGCAAGAATTTTGTCATTGGTTCTTGATACCAGTGAAGTATTACCTCTAACCTGAAGCTCGTTGTGGACCTTGCGAACACCGGTAAACGCTCTTGCAACCTTGCCTGCCAGAAGCTTCATTTCGTTGCTGGGCACTTCACCTGCAAGAAGAACCACTGAGTTAACCGTAGTAACATTAATATGAGCGTCATTGAGTTCAGGGCTAGCTTTCTTTAAATTAACACCGATATAGGTGCTCATTTTTTTATCATTTAAATTTGAAATAATGCCCTTTTTAGCGGGGTCAGGTTCAAAAGGTTCGGTGGTAAAGGTGTTTACCACCGAAGTGCAACCAATAAGAAAGAATATACTGATAGCCAGCACTATTAATTGTCGCATTTAATTTTCTCCAAAAATCTTGTTGTCTATTAATGTGCAAAGGCACTGAATAATTAAAAAGTTTATTGCTGAAACCGATTGCTTGCCATAGTCTGTGCAGCTAATTTCAATATCCTGAGGGCCTATTGCCTGGGATAGTATAAGGTCATCTGTCGCTGAAATCAGTAATAACTGAAGCCCTTTTTCCACTGCAGCATCAATTGTATTTTTTAATAGGGAGCTACTATCACCACTACTAAAAACAACTAATATATCACCAACTTTTGCATGAATATGTAATAGTTTAGCAAAGCCATTTTCATCTTTATTGCTGTTAGCCAAGTTATCTAGATCTAGGGCGGGAAAGCCTGGCCTTTCAATCTGAAAACCATGGGTCAAGTAATGAACAAACAGTTGAGACAGAGGGGAGGTTTCTCCATAACCGCAGCTGTAAATGGTTTGGCCCGATAGAAGTGCTTGAGTAAATAAATCAGACGCGGCAGCTAAATTATTGGCGCAATTTTCACCCATCGACATCGTGTTTTCAATATGATTTTGCAGATGTTGAAATACTAATTGATCCATAATTCCGGTCCCGCTTAAAAGTTACACAAGGATATTCTTAATCCAGTTGATAGTACAGTGTAAATCTGACTCTTTCGAGGGGCTAATGGCAATTACATCAAATCTTAGGGCTGTATTGTGTCCGTAATTGTTGGCGAGTAAATAATTTTCAGCGGTAGCTCTTAACCGCTGACATTTTTTTGTGGTGATTTAGTCTTCCGCACTGCCGTAGACAGAGTTTTTTCGATATCTTACTTCTATAAAAACCAGATAATGATGGTCTTTCATTATCAGGTCTATTTCACCATATTGACTGTGATAGTTGCGCTCAAGGAGCTTTAATTTATGTTTCAGCAACCAGTTACAGGCCAAATTTTCAGACCATTCACCTAATACTTTGGCGTTAGTGGTGGTTGGACGCTGAAAGTTAATGGCTTTGCCCAATAGCTTGCTAAACAATGATCCCCTCCATGGGTGAGTCAGCATTAATAAATTTCTACTGCTTTCCCTCGCTTAAACTTAGCCCACTTTTGTTCACGTTTTATTTTTCCCTGATTCAGCGAAAGTAGACCGGTTGAACCAAAAATTGGCAACGACTGTGATTCATCGAGGGTATTAAAATTTCTAGCAATCAAAAAACTATCATATCCAAGAGCAAACAGTTGCCTGTAAGCCGTATGTAACTGATTATTCGGTTGTAAATCCTGCGGTAATTGTCCGCTAAGGGTCCAGGGCATAGATGAAAAGACAACGCCGGATAAATCGCGATCCAAGCCTACCTGTTGTACCCCATTATAAACGTGTGAGGTGGCTATTACCGGTATGTCAGCTGCATAGAGAAAATCTAAGGCTGGCTTTATTTGTCGTGCTTTAAGCGGATAACCAAGCATAACCACTAAATCAATATCCTGTCTTCTGCGCGCAGTATAGTTAACACGACTATTGATAAATCGCTTTATATCTAGACCGCGCTTTTCACTTAAATCTATTTGTAATGGTTTTTTCAATAGTTTAGTGAAGTCATTAACGGATAGGGGATAATGCAAATTTTCACTGAGATTTCCCCCCTTATCAGTCCAGTATTGATTAAAAAATTCGGATGATCTTTTGCCCCAACTATTTTGCGGAGTAATCATTAAAATATTTTTATGGCCTTTTTCCCATGCTCGATCGGCAATCTGAGTTAATTCATCGATTGTGGATAAACCAAATTGAAAAAGATTATCAATCTTGGTAATCGGATTGTTGTCGAGTCGGTTTAAAGTAAGGGTAGGTACAGGTAAGTCACCGATTGCGATTAAATCTTCAACTTCAGATTGCCGCAGAGGGCCTATAACCATCTCCATGCCATCATCAACCGCCTGATTATAAACATCAACAATAGATGTTTTAGAGGTGTCATAAAGTCTCATTTCTGGTAGGTCGAGGGATTTTTTACTGTCGAGATTCATGGTTTTGTAATAGGCACTCATAAAGCCTTGGATCAACGACTGACTTGAGGTGTAGTAATCGTCCTGCAGGGGAAGCAGTAAAGCGATCTGATCAGGGCTGCTACTCCAAAAATTACCACTGCCGAAGAAAGAAGGCGGTACTTTTGCCGCTGGGTGACCTTTCCAATTGCGTCGCCACTGACTGAGAAGGTAATTCTGCTCGTCGGGGTGAGCTAAGTAGCGACGACTGTTTGCTGCCAATTCAAGCCAGCCTGATAGTGCAAATCCCTTAACCTCAGTATTGGTAAGCTTTTGGTAGGGCATACGAGAGGTGATTGACCAAATACGATCATGGATATCACGCGTATGAGTTTTACGCTTTGCCATTCGACTTAAGCTCATCAAATTTTCCAAGCCCTGATAGTAGTCACCGTTAGCGACGGCTACCTTGGCCTGTAATTCTAAAATGCGTTGTTTGAGTTCTTTACTCTGCCTGCCAACCAATGCGCTAAATCTCGGTTGATTAAGTTGATTTGCGGCCAGTGGCATTTGGAATAATGCGGAATAATTTTCTGCCGCTAACAAAGTGAAATCAATAAAGCGTCGATTGCTAAGATTTTGCGTTTTAACCATGCTCAAAATCTTGTTGCTTGCCTCGATTTGGCCAGAAGCGGATAAAGTTTCGGCGCGAGTAAATTTTTGTTGATCAGACATTTGATCAACTTCTTGCAGCAAGGGGTCTAACTGAAAGTTGAGATCCTCGTCAGAAAATAATACCGGCGCTTCAATATCTGTCTTTTTTTGCATGCTAGTAGTTGACGCACAGCCCCCAATAAAGGCTAAGATGCTCCCTACGACAAATAAAGATAAAGTGTATTTTTTCATGGACTCTAATCGAACCGGTGTATTAACTATTGTAGCAACTCCTATCGGCAATCTAAACGATATGGTGCCGCGCGCAGTGCAGACCCTTCAAGCTGTCAGTTTAATCGCCTGCGAGGATACTCGCCACAGTAAAAAGTTACTAAATCATTTTAGTATCGATAAACCTTGCATAGCCTACCATGATCATGGTGATAGGCACATGATAGAAAAGTTATTATTGCGGCTGGAAAATGGCGAGGATATTGCGCTTATCTCGGATGCGGGAACCCCATTGATTTCTGATCCGGGTTATCGATTAGTGGCTCAGGCGCGCAGTCGAGGAATAACTGTAGTGCCGGTTCCCGGAGCCTGTGCCGCAATTGCCGCTTTGAGTGTGTCTGGATTGCCAACCGATAGCTTTTATTTTGGTGGTTTTTTGCCGGCTAAAACCGGACCGCGAAAAACAGCTCTCAATGATTTAAAAACAGCCATTGAAACCTTGGTGTTTTATGAAGCACCCCATCGTATTTTAGAAACTGTTGTTGATATGGCAGAGATATTCGGCCAACAACGGCAAGCTTTTTTGGCGCGAGAAATCAGTAAAACATTCGAGACTTTTTTACAGGGTAGTCTGGATGAGTTACAGCAACAAATTTCTATGGATACAAATCAACAGCGTGGTGAGATAGTGTTGGTCATTGCGGGTGAAGATGAAAAAACCGCCAATACTAGTGTCGATTCGGACAAGGTTCTTAGGTTGCTGTTGAAGGAATTGCCCGCTTCAAAAGCGGCATCGCTAACAGCAAAAATATGCGGTGTTGATAAAAAGGCAATGTATCAGGCTGCCTTAGATCTCCAAGGTAAGTAGCTAGTAGCTCTAGTCGCTGGGCCAGCCGCCCAAATCTTTCCAGCGATTAACAATGGAGCAAAATAACTCTGCTGTTTTGGTGGTGTCATAAAGAGCGTGGTGAGCATCCTGATTATTGAAATCAATTTTGGCCGCCTGACAAGCTTTGGCTAACACAGTTTGCCCAAAAGCTAATCCAGAAAGACTCGAGGTATCAAAGCATGAAAACGGATGAAAAGGGTTGCGTTTAATTTGCGCTCTTTCAACCGCGGCGTTAACAAAGCCTAAATCGAAATGCGCGTTGTGCGCTACCATTACTGCTCTGGTACAACCAGTCTCGGTAATTTCACGGCGAATCGGTTGAAAAATTTCTCGCAGAGCTTCGCCTTCATCTTCGGCATTGCGCTCCGGGTCATAGATATCAATCCCAGTAAACTCAAGGGCAGATTGCTCTACGACAGCGCCGGGAAAAGGCTCAATATTTTTACTAAAACTTTCTTTTATTTGCAGATAACCCTGACTATCCATTTCTAGGATTACAGCAGCAATCTCTAGCAAGGCATCAGTTCCTGAGTTAAAACCTCCGGTTTCAACATCGATGACCACGGGCAAAAAGCCGCGAAATCGCTGAGTTATTAACGAAGGCTGTAACAGTTCCTCTGGCATATCCATTAGGATTTAAGTCTCCAATTAAGCTGATTACCCGCTGCAAGAGGAACAATGTCAGAATCATCAAATTGTACAGACTGAGGTATTACCCATGATTCGCGCTCTAAGGTTATGGTTGTCTGATTATAGGGTAGGCCATAAAAATCAGCGCCATTAATGCTGGCAAAGGCCTCTAGCTTATCCATAGCACCCGCTTCTTCAAAGACTTCTGCATAGAGCTCAACCGCCGCAGGGTGACTAAAGCATCCCGCGCAGCCACAACAGCTTTCTTTGCTGTCTCTAGTATGGGGTGCGGAATCAGTCCCCAAAAAGAATTTTTTATTACCACTGACCGCGGCCTCTACTAGCGCATGTTGATGAATGTCGCGTTTTAAAACTGGCAGGCAGTATAGATGCGGGCGAATACCGCCAGCTAGCATATGATTGCGGTTATAAAGTAAATGCTGCGGAGTGATGGTGGCCGCAACATTTTCACCGGCGGAAGCTACAAATTCAGCTGCTTCTTTAGTGGTGATATGCTCAAGTATCACTTTTAATCTCGGAAATTTTTTCACAAGATTAATCAGATGTCGTTCGATAAATACCGCTTCGCGATCAAAAATATCAATATCGGCATCGGTGACCTCACCATGTATTTGCAATACCATGCCAACCTCTTGCATGGCCTCTAAAACGGCGTCGATATTGTCAATATTAGTAACTCCCGAATCAGAATTTGTGGTAGCGCCGGCGGGGTAGTATTTACAGCCATGCACAATGCCACTTTCCGCAGCAGCACGAATTTCGTCAGGTGAGGTGTTGTCGGTTAAATAAAGAACCATTAAAGGCTCCCAATTTGACCCCTCTGGGCGATGGGCCATAATACGATCGCGATAGGCTTGTGCTCGTGCAACAGTAGTTACTGGCGGTTTTAAATTTGGCATCACTATGCCGCGACCAAAGCCTCTTGTTGCCGATGGGACTGTGGTCGCCAGTGCCGAATCATCGCGAAGATGAAGGTGCCAGTCATCGGGTTGAATAATGGTGAATTTAGCCATAATTTTTTGGATCCATAAATAGTCAGCTAATGCTACCCTAAACCACATCTTCATAACAGGCTAAACAATCCTTCGGAAGCAATCAATAACAACAAATTAGGCAATCGCAACTATAAACCACACAGAAGATGCAATTTAGGGTAAAATTCGACTAATTCTTAATCAATAGGGTTTAGTAAAGTGTCATCGGTGAATAAAGTTGTACTCGCCTATTCAGGCGGTTTAGATACCTCGGTTATCGTAAAATGGTTACAGGAAGAATATCAGTGTGAAGTAGTTACTTTCACGGCTGATATTGGTCAGGGTGAAGAAGTAGAGCCCGCTCGTGCTAAGGCTCAGGCTCTTGGTGTTAAAGAGATCTATATTGATGATCTGCGCGAAGAGTATGCAAGAGATTTTGTGTTCCCAATGTTTCGCGCCAATACCATCTATGAGGGTGAATATCTTCTAGGCACATCAATTGCCCGTCCATTGATTGCTAAGCGATTAATTGAAATTGCCAATGAAACTAATGCCGATGCTATCTCTCATGGCGCAACCGGTAAGGGCAATGATCAGGTGCGTTTTGAACTTGGCGCCTATGCCCTTAAGCCGGGTATTCAGGTGATCGCACCATGGCGTGAGTGGGATCTAAATTCCCGTGACAAATTGATGGCCTATTGCGAACAGCACAGTATTCCAGTCGAAATGAAACGTGGCAAAAAATCACCTTTCTCTATGGATGCTAACTTACTGCATATTTCTTATGAAGGCGGCAACCTAGAAGACCCATGGTCAGAAGCTGAAGATGATATGTGGCGCTGGACTGTGGCGCCAGAAGATGCACCTGATAAACCTACCTATTTAACCATTACCTATAAACAGGGTGATATTGTGGCGATTGATGGTAAGTCGATGTCACCGGCTACAGTGATTGAATATTTAAATAAGGTGGCTGGGGACAATGGTGTCGGTCGATTAGATATCGTCGAAAATCGCTATGTCGGTATGAAATCTCGCGGCTGTTATGAAACACCTGCTGGAACTGTGATGATGAAAGCTCATCGCGCGATTGAATCTATTACTTTGGATCGCGAAGTGGCGCATCTTAAAGATGAGTTGATGCCCAAGTATGCCAAACTAATTTACAACGGCTATTGGTGGGCCCCCGAACGTCTTATGTTGCAAACTGCTATCGATCAAAGCCAGCAGGTTGTGAATGGTGAGGTAAGAGTCAAACTTTATAAGGGTAGTGTGACTGTTGTTGGTCGTAAGTCTGATGACAGCTTATTCGATGCCAATATAGCGACATTTGATGACGATGGCGGCGCCTATGATCAGGCGGATGCCGAGGGCTTTATCAAGCTAAACGCGCTTCGTCTAAGAATTGCAGCGCAGACCGGACGCAAACTTTAGTCTAAAAAAAGGGGTTAGAAGCAAACTTCTAACCCCTTATCTGTAATCCTCAAGAAACCTTAAGAGATATGTCCCGTGGTTCTAATTCTTTTAGCCCCTTTTACAGGTGCCGGTTTATCGGCTTCAGCTCTAAGTTTGATCTGCCAGTCAATAGCATTCTTAATTGCCATTAAAAACCCCATCACCAAAAATGCTCCGGGCGGCAGTATGGCTATTAAGAAGCTATAACCTTCACCAAATGGATGCAGGGTCCAGCTAGCGGCGCTGGCGCCAAAGAGTAATTGCATGTCGGCTAACAGTGTGCCTTGGCCCAGTAACTCTCTAACTGCACCGAGGCATACCAGAACCATAAGAAAACCTAACCCCATCATAAAGCCGTCTAACCCGGCCATACCCACAGACTGTTTGCTAGCAAATGCTTCTGCTCGGCCTAGAATGGCACAGTTTGTAACGATCAAGGGGATAAATATCCCCAGAATCTGATAAAGCTCATAGGTAAATGCTTTCATAACCAATTCAGCGCAGGTCACAAAAGTAGCAATAATAATCACAAAAACGGGCAACCTTACAGCATCGCTAACATGGTAACGTATCAGCGAAACAATAATATTTGAGCCAATAAGCACCATCATAGTCGCTAGGCCAAGACCAAGGGCATTGACCACAGTGCCGGTAACGGCGAGAAGAGGACACAGACCAAGCAGTTGAACCAGTGCGGGATTATTAGTCCACAACCCGTTTTTGGTGACCTCTGCGATACTAGTATTGCTCATTGTGCTGGCTGCTCGCTGATAGATTGATTAGTAAAACTTAATTCATTATACGAGCGATTAAGTTCATTGAGTAAACGTTCTTTATCTTGGCTAAAGTACTGCAAAGTTTTAGCTATTTGATGAATAACTGCTCTCGGTGTAATTGTCGCACCCGTAAATTGATCAAACGCACCTTTTTCTTTTTTAACATTCCAAGCATCGGCTGGTGGATTGGTTAATGATCTACCATTAAAGCTGAGAATCCAATCGCTTTTTCGTAAATCTACCTTATCACCTAATCCAGGTGTTTCCTTATGTTCGACCACACGAACACCGGCGACACTGCCATCAAAATTAACACCCACAATCATAGCGATATCGCCACTGTAGCCCTCTGGCGTTATGGATGGGATAATTGCCGCAACAGGTTGGCCATCGAGGCGCGCTATATGAATATCGCCGCCAGATTCAAGACCCAGGGATGCCCAGTATTGTTTGGGGATGGGCTGAACATCTAACAGCAAGTCATTATTGTGTCGCTCTACCGGAATAATTTCGAACAGAGCTTTTTGTGCCGCCAAGCGTTCTGATTCAGCAATACGGTCTTCTGTGAGGCGATCAGTAGATGCCAGAATAAGCGCCGTAATTAGGGCAAATACCGCCAATAGTAGACTATTTTTGCCCATAGATTGAAAAATCATTAGTCGTCTAACCTCTCTGTCGCTTTGCGCCGATCAGTATGACCGTAGGTGCGTGGCAACGTGTAGTTATCGATAAAGGGTGCTGTAAAGTTAGCCAGTAATACAGCGAAAGCTACAGCGTCTGGGTAGTTTCCCCAGGCGCGGATTATATAGGTTAAGACGCCGATCAAAGCGCCATAAATTAGGCGACCGCGGTTACTGACGGCAGATGAAACTGGGTCGGTAAGTATAAAAAACGCGCCCATCATAGAGGCGCCGCTAAATAGATGCATTAACGGTGAGCCAGGGCTTTGTGAACTTCCAGAATCCCAAAAGATTAATGACATCAAAGCCATTGCCGCCAACATGGCTACAGGGCCATGCCATGTAAATACACGACTGGCAAGAAGCACAATGCCACCGGCAAGAAAGCCAAGGTTGACCCACTCCCAGCCTACGCCGGCAAATAGTGCCTGACTAAATAGAGAGTCTGTTTGATATATTTGATCTACTGTCAGTCCTGCAGCATGTTTAAAGCTATCTAGCGGAGTAGCGCCGGTGACACCATCCATAGGAGCGGCACTGAAGAATACTAGTTTTAGAGACTCTACAAAGCCGGGGTGAGCGACACCCTCTGGAAGCAGGGCAAGAGGGACAACCCAGGTTGTCATTTCAATCGGAAACGAAATAAGCAGTACCACATAACCCACCATTGCCGGATTAAATGGATTGTAGCCAAGTCCACCAAAAATTTGCTTGGCTAGCACCACAGAGAATAGTGTACCCACGACCACAACCCACCAAGGGCAGAGTGGTGGTAATGCTAGCCCTAGTAAAACGGCGGTAACTATGGCGCTGTAATCGCCAAGGTAAAAACCTATGGGGCGATTGCGCATTTCTAGAATAAGCGCTTCACTGGCAACCGCAGTTATGCAAGCTAGTATTACATTGATCAGTGAGCCCCAGCCAAAATGCCAAGTCAGCGCAATCAGCCCTGGAATGGTAGCCCACAATACCAACTGCATCACCTTAGCAGTATTCTGAGCGCCATGGGCATGGGGTGAGGTCACCTGTTTAAACGCCATTATTTAGAGTGCTCCGCAAGGCGAGTTCTCGCCTTTTCAAGTTTTTGCTGTGCCCCTGAAAGCGCGGCACTCAGTATATTTATTTTTTCGTCGGTCTCTGAGTCGGCAGTTGCAGCATCTAATTTATCCTGCGCCTTTTGCACGCGCATTTCGGCACTAGAAACTGCGCGTTCAAGTTTTGCTAATTCTTGTTCCGGACTGGTTTTCTTGGCGGCAGTGCGGGCCTGAGCTGCAGCGACTATATCAGCCATCGAATCAGTGCCAGTCGATGCTTTGGCTTGTTTAGCAGCTTCGCGTCGGGCGGCTCGTTTGGCTTCACGTTCCTTTTCAGCTAACTCAATACGTTGTTTGCGGAATTCAAAACGCTCGCGCGCCTGATCAGATTTAATTTTTTCTTCTTGCGCCTTTTTAATATCACTTTTACTGCTACGGTAATGTTGTACCAAAGGGATATTACTTGGGCAGACGTAAGAGCATGCACCGCATTCAATGCAATCAAATAGATTGTGAGATTGCAGACGATCATGGTCTTTGGCTTGCGAGTACCACAATAGCTGTTGTGGAAGCAGAGAAGCAGGGCATGCTTCAGCGCACATACCACAGCGGATACAGGGCTGAGCAGGCTCATTATGCGGTATTTCTTCGACACTAGGCGCAAGTATGCAGTTAGTAGTTTTAACGATTGGAATTTGCTTAGAGGTTAAGCTAAAGCCCATCATAGGGCCACCCATAATGACTCGACTGCAACGTTGCGCATCAAAGTTATTATGCTCCAGAAGATGTGCCACTGGTGTACCAATTAACACATCATAGTTGCGGTTAATCTCACAGGCTTCACCTGTCATTGTGGTTACCCGAGAGATTAGAGGCTCACCATCAACCACAGCTCGCTTTATGGCATAAGTGGTTCCAATATTGACACACACCATACCTATATCGGCAGGAATTTTTCCGCTGGGTAATTCTTTACCAGTAAGAATATAAATCAGCTGTTTTTCACCGCCAGATGGGTATTTGGTCGGGAAGGACACCACGTTAATACCCGTATCTTGGGTATGTGGCTCGAATGCAGCTATAGCTTCAGGTTTATTATCCTCAATGCCAATTAAAATATTATGCGGATTACCTAAAATATGGCTAAGAATACGAATACCTTCGACAATTTCTTCGGCACGTTCTCTGATAAGTGAATCATCAGCAGTGATGTAGGGCTCACACTCGGTGGCATTAATGATTAGGGTATCGATTGGCCGCTGAAACCCCGGATTTAATTTGACTGAGGTCGGAAATCCGGCACCACCCATACCTGCAATACCAGCTTCTGTGATAATAGATAACAGCGCAGAAGAACTAGTATGTTCAAAATCACTAATGCCTGATTTTTCGATCCATTGGTCGTTGCCATCGCTGGTGATTTCGACACAAAGTGCTTCCATACCAGATGAGTGGGCAATAGGTCGCGATTCTATAGCAGTAATTGTGCCTGATGTCGGCGCATGTATGGCAGCAGAAACAGTGCCCGCGGGATCAGCAATTTTTTGCCCCTTGAGAACAATGTCTCCCTGTTTTACGCAGGCGATTGACGGCGCACCAATATGCTGGCCTAGGGGAACTACCAATTTCTCAGGTATTGGTAGACTGCCAATGGGCTGAGTAAGCGATTGGATTTTATTTTCCGGAGGGTGAACGCCGCCCGGTGTAACCCAGGTCTGTCTCATGCCGCATCCTCATGATTTGAATCACTGTGTGTTTTATCTGTCGCTATTAGGCCATTGGGTAATGGCGGTGCCGGCCACTGCCATTCTTTGATACCAGTCTCAACCGGCAGCATATCAATGCAGTCTACCGGACAGGGTTCTACACAAAGATCGCAACCAGTGCACTCATCAACAATCACCGTATGCATTAATTTTGCCGCACCCAAAATAGCGTCAACGGGGCAGGCTTGAATACATTTGGTACAGCCAATACATTCTGCCTCGCGAATATACGCAACAGACTTTACTTCAGCTTCCTGACCATGCTCCTGATCTAACTCAGGTGCCGACACATCAAGTAGATTGGCAATGGCGTTAATAGTTGATTGGCCACCCGGTGGACACTTATTAATTTCATCACCATTGGCGATAGATTCGGCATAGGGTCTGCAGCCGGGGAAGCCACATTGACCACATTGAGTCTGAGGTAATAGCTCATCGATTTGTTCGATAACTGGGTCGCCTACAATCTTAAATTTTTCAGCCGCAAAGCCGAGCAGGGCCCCAAAAATAATTCCGAGTCCCGCCAGTGCCACAAGTGCGGCAATGATAGGTTGCTGAATAATAAAATCTAGCATCTAGACCAGCCCGCCAAATCCCATAAATGCCAATGACATCAAGCCGGCTGAAATCATAGCGATAGCAGCGCCCTCAAACGGTTGAGGAATATCTGCTGCTGCTAGCCTTTCACGCATGGCAGAAAACAGGATAAGTACCAGAGAAAATCCTGCGCCAGCACCAAAGCCATAGAGTGATGCATGGGCAAAACTTAGTGGCTTCGCAGCATTTTGCAAAGCAACACCTAGAACGGCACAGTTAGTGGTAATTAATGGTAAAAACACACCTAGTACACGGTAAAGTAAGGGACTGGTTTTTTCGATAAACATCTTTGTGAACTGCACTACGGCGGCAATCACCATAATAAAGCTAATGGTGCGCAGATATTCAAGCTCCAACGGTATTAGTACTGCTCTATCCACCACGTAGCTAACCATGGCGGTTAAAGTCAGTACAAAAGTGGTTGCAGCGGACATGCCGATGGCTGATTCAAGTTTTTTTGATACACCCATAAATGGGCACAGCCCAAGGAACTGTACTAGAACATAGTTGTTGATCAGCACTGAGCTAACCAAGATTACAGCGACTTCTTGCATCTATTACTCAAATTGCCTTAGTAGGTATGTATTATCATGGAATCAACTACCTCTATTCAATATATAAAAAAATAGTTTTTAGTCCATTTAGGAATAACAAATTTACTACAGAGACTAACAGGTCTCTAATTGCATCTAATATTGTTACAAAATCAGGTAATTCTCTGGCCGGGTTTAGCACCACTGTCGGGAGAAAGTAGATGGATGCCATCATCATCACCCGCAGCTAAGACCATGCCCTCAGAAATGCCAAAGCGCATTTTTCGCGGCGCTAAATTCGCCACCATTACGGTTAATCGTCCTTCTAAATCTGCTGCTTGATAGGAAGATTTAATGCCGGAAAATACTTTGCGAGTTTCACCGCCAATATCTAGGGTTAGGGCGAGTAATTTATCAGCACCCTCAACATCCTCAGCCTTTACAATTCGTGCGACCCGAAGATCAACTTTCATAAAGTCATCAAAGTTAATCTCAGGGGCAATTGGCTCATCGGCCAGAGGTCCTCCAAGCACCACTCTAGTCGTCTGTTCCACTTCTTGTTTGCTAGCGTCAACCATACACTCAACCTTTTCCTGTTCCACCCGCTGTAGCAGTGGTTTAAAGTTGTTAATTTGATGCCCAATTAGGGGTTGTTTGATGCTTTCCCAAGTTAATTGGTCATTGAGGAATGCTTCACCGTCGGCAGCCATAGCAGGAATAACTGGTTTCAGATACGTTAAAAGTAGCCTGAAGAGATTAATTCCTAAAGAGCAGATATCTTGCACCTGCTGTTGCTGGCTTGGGTCTTTATTTAGTTTCCATGGCTCTTTAGCGGCAATATATTCATTGGCGGCATCAGCCTGAGCCATGATTTCTCTAATTGCCTTGCTGTATTCGCGATTTTCATAGTGCTCGGCAATCTTATTGCCAGCTTCGCTTACCTGCTGCCAAAGCGCGTTATCCGCAATCGTTGAGGATAAAATCCCATCATTACCCTTGGTAACAAATTTGGCGCAACGGCTGGCAATATTTACAACTTTACCCACTAAGTCGCTATTTACCTTCTGGATAAAGTCTTCTAAATTAAGATCTATATCTTCAACCGATGCCGTGAGCTTAGAGGCATAGTAATAGCGTAAATACTCAGGGTTAAGATGGTCTAAATAACAGCGGGCATTGATAAAGGTGCCTCTAGATTTAGACATTTTCTTACCATTGACGGTAACAAAACCATGAACGCATACTTTGGTTGGAGTTCTAAAGTTAGCGCTGGTTAGCATAGCCGGCCAAAATAGCGCATGGAAATTAACAATATCCTTACCGATAAAATGATACAGTTCAGCCGAGCTGTCAGCCCCCCAGAATTGATCAAAATCTAAATTTTGTTGATCGCAGAGGTTTTTAAAGCTGGCCATATAACCAATAGGTGCATCCAGCCATACATAGAAAAACTTGTTCGGTGCATTGGGTATTTCAAAGCCAAAGTAGGGTGCATCGCGGCTGATATCCCATTCCTGTAGTCCACTGTCTAACCACTCCCCCAGTTTATTAGCCACCTCGTCTTGCACCGCGCCACTGCGGGTCCAAGATTTTAAAAACTCGGTAAATTCAGGCAGCTTAAAGAAGTAATGGGTTGATTGTTTCTCGATGGGTGTAGTGCCAGATAGCGCAGAAACTGGATTGATTAAATCTGTGGGCGAGTAAGTAGCGCCGCAGGCTTCGCAGTTATCGCCGTACTGATCCACGGCCTTACACTTAGGACAGGTACCCTTGATATAGCGATCAGCTAGAAAAAGTTGTTTTTCCGCATCAAAAGCCTGAGTAATCTCACGCTTAGCAATATGATCATTTTCAACTAATCGGTTATAGATTAACTCAGCGTAGTGTTTATTCTCATCTGAGTGAGTGCTGTGGTAATTATCAACACTGATATGAAAATCGCGAAAGTCTGCTTCATGAATACTGCGCATATCGGCAATATGTTGCTCAGGACTAATGCCTTTTTCGTCTGCCTTAAGCATAATTGCAGTACCATGGGCATCATCAGCAGAAACATAGTAACATTGGTGGCCGCGCATACGTTGAAAGCGAACCCAAACATCGGTTTGCGTATATTCGAGAATATGCCCCAAATGCAATGCTGCATTGGCATAAGGCAGGGCGTTTGTGACCAAAATTTGGCGCTTTTCTGTCATGGTCGAGAAACTCTATTACAATGATTGTAAAAAGACGCCACTATAGCGATTTTGCACCAACTTTTCATGTGCAATTCAGTCATTTTAGTTAAAAGTTAGTACTAATAAGAGGTCTTTGTGTTAGAGAAGGTTAAATATATTGTTGCAGTTGCCTCCGGTAAGGGGGGCGTTGGTAAATCAACTACTGCGGTGAATACCGCATTAGCCCTTCAAGCAATGGGTAAATCGGTAGGTCTTTTAGATGCAGATATCTATGGGCCAAGTATAGCCATGATGCTGGGTGTGCCAGAGGATCAGCGGCCTGAAGTAGTTAATGAAAAATTCTTTAAGCCGGTTATAGCCCATGGTTTGGCCACTATTTCTATGGCTTATTTAACCACTGAAAAAACACCAATGGTATGGCGAGGACCTATGGCCGCGGGTGCACTGCAGCAATTACTGCAGCAAACGGATTGGGGTGAGTTGGATATTTTGGTGGTCGATATGCCGCCGGGAACGGGTGATATTCAACTAACATTGGCACAAAAAGCACAAATTTCTGGTGCGGTCATTGTGACTACGCCGCAAAATATTGCGCTATTGGATGCCAAAAAAGGTATTGAGATGTTTGTAAAAGTAAAAATACCAGTTTTGGGCATCGTTGAAAATATGGCAACCCATATTTGTTCCAACTGTGGTGCCGAAGAGTCGATTTTTGGTGATGGGGGCGGTGAAAAGGTTGCAGATCAATACCAAACTAAATTACTTGGCAGTTTGCCGCTTGATCGGACTATTCGTGAACAGGGTGACGCGGGTAAGCCAATTTCAATCTCACAAACCAAACCAGAAATAACCTCACATTATATTAAAATAGCAGAGCATTTGATGGCGCAATTAGAGCAATTAGACACTGATTCATCGCCACAGATTGTTTTTGAATAGAGCGGTTTGCTGATGGCCCATAAGTCGGTATGATACGGGGCTCAATTTTTACTATAACCTTTCTAACGTAGTTGGAGTCAACACAGATGAGTATTAAGTCAGACCATTGGATTCGCCAAATGTCCGAACAACATAAAATGATCGAGCCCTACGAGGCGGGACAAGTTCGTTATCATGACGATGAGCGAGTTATTTCTTATGGTGTCTCCAGCTATGGTTACGATGTTCGATGTGCTGATGAGTTTAAGATTTTTACCAATATTCATTCAAAAACAGTAGATCCAAAAAACTTCGATAATGATGCTTTTGTCGATATCAAAGGCGACTACTGTATTATTCCACCCAATTCATTTGCTCTGGCACGCACGGTTGAATATTTTAGAATTCCGCGTCAGGTACTGACAGTATGTTTAGGTAAATCAACCTATGCGCGCTGTGGGATTATCGTAAACGTAACACCTCTTGAGCCAGAGTGGGAAGGTCATGTAACACTGGAATTTTCTAATACCACAAACTTGCCAGCAAAAATCTATGCCAATGAAGGTGTGGCTCAAATGTTATTTTTCGAGTCAGATCAGGTGTGTGAGACATCCTATGCTGATCGCGGCGGCAAGTATCAGGGTCAAACAGGTGTTACGCTACCTAAAACCTAATCAGGGGTTTAGCAAGGCCTCTCTTAAAGCTTTAGCCTGTTGTTGAATGCGTCGGGTATTTTCTGGACCAGCGCGCAACAACTGCTTTTGCAGCGGCATTAGGCTTTCTAGTTCAGGGTCAGCAAATTTGTAAGCGACTGATTCCCTTGTAAGCTTTAACGGTTCAATAATAACCGGTGTTGTCAAAATATTATCGATTGTTTGCAAAATAATTCCGTCCATCTGTCTTGGTCTATAGCCAAGCTCAGCAAAAGCGGATTCTAAAAGGGGGCGCACTCTGTGGAAAAATTGCGCCATGTTTTGCATATCTACTTTCAGTAAAATACTAATTGCATCGTCATAGCGCTCATAATTACCTGCATTAAGCCAGATCTCATCATCCTGCCTATGGGTGGTAAAGCTTCCCTCGGGTGAGCCGAGTGGAAATACTTTTTCTGATACAGAGCCTCGGGCTAGCCCATCCATAAAGCTCGCTGAACGGCGAATTAAATCATCGAGTTTTAACCAATTAGATAGCCCTTCGGAAGGTTGATTCTCTAGCACAATCTCGCGTACAAGAGAATCGCTACTATCCAGTGTAGGCAACGATGGCGTGGCTATTTTTAAGGTAGCTGGCTGCTCCACCTGAGGTGTATTTTGTTCCAAAATGTCATCGTTAATAGCTTTGGGCGATGGGTTAGAATTTTGTGGAATTTCAGCAGAGGGGGTTTCGGCTGCAGCGGCGGCATTTTCTATAATGATTTGTTCAGGTATAACCCCCATTAGCTCATAGTCATCCTGCGTAGACAGATTACCTGTTTTGAAGAGCACCCCAAAAATAAGTGCTACAGCGACTAGGCTGCCGGTTGCAATAACAAATTTACTTGAGCCTGATTTCTCTAATGCCATGCTTAAATCTCTGTCGTATTTTTAAGAGGTAATATCAAATTACCATTTAATTGACCCTGATCTAAAACCAAGGTTTTCTTTGCGTCTTTTTCAAATGTTTCCATCTTGAGAATGATAAAATCCCAATCGGTTGCAAGCCAAATCTTGGCTTTTTTACTGGCGTTATTTCCCAGTCTTTCAACAATCAGGCTATTAAACGAACCATTACTAGTGTTAACAGTTTCACGTCCCAGCACTCTGAATTGATACTGTTTTAATTGCCCTTTTCTAATAACAGTGTAGGCGAATTTTTCCTTTCCTGAAGAAACATCCATACGCAGTTGCTGGTTGAGCGAAATTCTATCAAGTTGGCCGGGCGATAAATCTATTTTGCCAGACTGATCTTTTAATGTGTATGAGAGAGTCATGTCGTTCCAGTCAAATTGCTGGGATTCTGAACGACTACCCATTAGCGTCTTTTGTCGTTTGGAATATTCTATCGGCATAATATCCCCATGCTGTGGTACTTCAAAGCTAGCAAATTCATTGATCGTGCCGAGAAAATTTTTAGCCTCTACTGTAAGGCTATATCGACCATTTTCAAAGTTCAATTGATGGGTTACCTCAATCTTCATTCCACTAAGGTCTGCGATATAGCTAAGGCTGTAGGGTTTAAGTGCTAAATAGCGGTTACCCTGTTGTTCAGAATATGCTGGCATGCCATACGCAAAACCAAACACCAAGCTAGCAATTAAAGCTATTCTAGATAAATGTGTGCGGCGCAGTATGAACTTAACGAGGTTTAACAGTTTCATAATAGCTTAGACTACAACCTAGCTGGATGGTTCGATGGAATTATAAATTATTCCATGCTCGGAAATTGGCTGGTTGTCTAGCTTTACGCCATTATTATCCATTATTAATCTATCGTCACAGAACCACTTAACGGCCTCAGGATAAATCTTATGTTCAAACGCTAATACCTTTGAGGCTAGGGAACGTTCATCATCTGTACTTTCTATTGCAACCTGAGCCTGAACAATGGATGGCCCACCATCTAATTCAGGGGTGACAAAATGAACAGTTGCACCGGCTTTTTTGTCGCCCGCTTCAATCGCACGCCTGTGAGTATGAAGCCCCGGGTAGGCTGGCAATAGGGAAGGGTGTATATTCATCATCCGCCCTAAAAAATGATCGACAAACTCGGGAGTAAGGATGCGCATAAAGCCAGCTAAAATGACAAGGTCTGGGCTAAAGCTATCAATTAATTCACTTAGCGCTATATCAAACGATTCTCGAGTATCAAAGGCTCTATGATCGATTGCCACATTTGGAATGCTGGCTCTCGCAGCCCTTTCCAAGCCGCCAGCATCGGGGTTGTTGCTGATAACGGCGGATACGGTGGCATTTATATCACCATTTTCACAGCCATCTATTAGCGATTGAAGGTTCGAACCTCCCCCGGAAACTAAAATAAGTAATCGTTTGCTCGCTGACGATTGAGTGCTATCAGTCATTCATTTGAACCTGTGGTTGCCCATCCTTGGTTTCTTCGATAGTGCCCAGTACAAAGGCTTGTTCACCATTTTCAGTTAGAAGTTTAAGCGCTTCAGCTTCGGCTTCGGCGGGAACACAAATGACCATGCCAACACCGCAGTTTAGCGTTCTGTACATTTCTTGAGTTTCAATATTGCCGTTTTGTTGTAGCCAGTCGAATACGATCGGACGCTTCCATGCCTGAGTGTTGATGACCGCTGTGGCATTATCGGGCAGTACGCGAGGAATATTCTCTAGTAAACCGCCGCCGGTAATATGAGCAATAGCATGAACGGGTAGTTTAGAAATAAGCTTTAGTAACGATTTAACATAGATTTTTGTTGGCGCCATAAGAAGGTCGATAAGTTTCTCGCCCTCGAGTTCAAGGCTGGAAGTATCTGTTTTTGTGATCTCTAGTACTTTGCGTATCAGTGAGTAACCGTTGGAATGGGGTCCGCTTGAGGCCAAGCCAATCAGCGTATCGCCAACAGCCACTTTTGAACCATCAATAAGCTCAGATTTTTCTGCTATACCCACACAGAACCCCGCAAGATCATAATCTTCGCCTTCGTACATGCCGGGCATTTCTGCTGTTTCACCACCAATCAGTGAGCATCCAGAAAGCTCACAGCCATCAGCAATACCGCTTACCACCGATGCTGCAATATCAACATCTAATTTGCCGGTTGCATAATAATCAAGGAAGAACAGTGGTTCTGCGCCACACACGATTAGGTCATTGACGCACATGGCGACTAAATCAATACCTACGGTACTGTGTTTTCCAGAATCCAAGGCAAGGCGCAATTTAGTGCCAACGCCATCAGTCCCTGAAACTAAAACCGGCTGTGTATATCCAGTGGGCAATTCAAAAAGTGCACCAAAGCCCCCCAGGCCGGCCATAACCTCAGGTCGGCGAGTTCTTTTTGCCGCTCCTTTGATCTTTTCGATAAGTGCATTTCCAGCGTCAATATCAACGCCCGCGTCTTTATAACTCAAAGATTGAGTTGCTTTGGTCATGAAAGAATCCTACAACAATGAACAGAAGGGGGTATTTTAGGCGGAGTTGGGCAAATTTTCATCAAGCACTGGTACAATGTTGCAAAATAATTTGGAGATACTGTGTTGAAGTATTGGTTAATAGGCATTGTCATAGCATTAAGTATGGGTGTAAATACGGCCCAAGCTACTGATATATATCGCGTTTTAGTTCCTGTTGACGACCAAACTACAGAATCGAGAGAAGTTGGAATCGAAATTGCTTTTTCTAAGATGTTGATAAAATTAACTGGAAATAGCCAAATTTTACAGTCGCCCCAGTTAAAACCCTTCCTTATTGACCCAAAAGCATTTTTAGATTCTGTAGGTTTTAATCAATTATCACAAACAGACGCTGACGAAACTATTGCTACAGGATTGGATGTGAAGTTTGATCGACCCTCTGTTGATAAGCTTTTAAAGCAAGCCCAGTTACCAATTATTCCCGCTATTAGGCCCAAATTTTTGGTGTGGCTAATGGTGGATGATATTGAGCAGGGTCGTCGAGTATTGGACGAGTCATCGGCTCTACAAATGCAGGCTGATGACCACTTATTTGACTTTATAGAGGCTTTTGAGCGCTCTATGCAGGAACGCGAAATTAGCTATTTTTTACCGAGTTATGATCTTGAGGATCAGCTCTCTGTGTCAATAAAAGATGCTTGGGCTATGAAAGTAGACGCATTAAATGCCGCCTCTAAACGATATGATGCCGACGGTTGGTTTGCCCTAAGAATATTTAAGGCATCAGATGGCCAAATCAGAGGAGCATGGGCTTATCAAGAGGATGGCAAGCGTCAAATGAATGACTTTTATGGTGACGCTATGATTGAATTAGTGGGAGCATCAGTCGATCGAGTATTAGATGCTTTGTTGCAGTCACATACCTATATTCCCCAGCTTGAAACTGACAAATTATTAGTACAAATTGATGGTATTCAGTCCTACCAAAATTACCAGCAGGCTCTTCGCCGATTAGAGCAGTTGGAATTGGTAGAGGCTCTTCAACTCTATTCGGTTAACAAGGATGAACTTGTGGCGGCAATTGATATCAATGGTAGCGTGGAATTGCTTCATGCTGAGCTAATCCGAACAGGATTGGTTAAACCCTACCTATCCTCAGATAACCGCGCCATTGGGCGCTTAACCTATCGTTGGGTGGGTCAATGAGTCTAACTAATCAAATGAATCTTGAAATAAAGCTAGATGATCAAGCCACATTTAAAAATTATTATGCGCCCAAGGGGTCATCTCAGCAGCTAGCAAAATTCATACTTCAAGAAAGCCCACAAAAAATTGCCTGCCTAGTTGGTAACAGCGGTTCTGGCTTGTCACATCTGCTTCAGGCAAGTTGTCAGCGCGGTCCTTTCGATACGGGAGGGGATACGATTTATCTGCCGTTGAAAGAGTTGCAAGAATATCCTGCACAACACATATTTGAGGGCTTGGACACGGCGGCAATGGTATGTCTCGATGATTTACATGCGGTTGCCAACAGAGAAGATTGGCAGGTTCCACTGTTTAATTTCTTCAATGACTGTCGCCAAAGTGGCACTAGGCTTATTTTCTCTAGTCACCAATTATTAGAAGATATTAGTATTCAGTTGCCAGACTTACTCTCAAGACTTCAATCTGGATTGGTTCATGTGGTCAATGATTTTAACGATGATGATTTGAGAAGAATGCTCCAGTTTCGTTGTAATCTTCGTGGCATGTATCTGTCTGATGAGGTGGCAAAGTTTCTTCTGGCGAGATTATCGCGCGATTCAAAAACACTGATTAATGCACTCGAGACCTTAGATAGTGCCTCACTGCGAGAACAGCGACGTTTGACTACACCCTTTGTTAAATCTGTATTAGAAATTTAATCTCAACAGCTACATCGGGCAATTTTCACAGTGCAGGTAAATATTTCTTGGGTCGTTAAATTCGCTCAGATATTTTAATGGGCTAATAAGAGTTTGGGCTTTTTTGCTCACCATTTCAGGAAGCCAAGCATTAAATCCGAGTGGTTTTAGTGCGGCTGAAAAATTATGTCCAATTTCTTGAATAAATTGCTCGTAGGGCGTGAGTAATCGTGAGGGATAAACAACCTCATAAAGATTGATTCCCGCTAGTTCAGCGGCTGAGTTAACGGCATCGTTTAAACCGCCCAATTCATCCACTAAACCCAACTCTAAGGCTTGCTGCCCTGTCCAAATACGACCCTTAGCTATTCGTTCAACATCAGCAATAGGTGTACTGCGACCATTGGCAACCAATGTAACAAATCTAAAATAGATATTATTAACGCTAGAATGAAGAATCGATTTAGCTTGAGCCGTCATGGGTCGATCCAACTGCATTATTCCAGCGATATCCGTAGTGCCTACGCCGTCAGAATAGATACCCAAGGCGGCGAGTGATTCATCGACGGTGGGGATCATGCTATAGACCCCAATTGAGCCGGTAATGGTTGTTGGTAGGGCTAAGATTTTATCTGCCTCGGCAGCGATCCAGTAACCGCCTGATGCGGCATAGCTTCCCATAGACACAACCACGGGAAGATTGAGCTGGCTGTGGTAAAGCGCATCGCGAATAACGTCCGAGGCAAAGGCGCTACCACCGGGGCTATCAACGCGCAATACCAGTGCTTTGATAGATGGGTCGTAGTGGAGCTCAGATAATATTTGTGCCAAGGTATCTGACCCAACAGTGCCTTCCGGTTGCTGACCATCCAAAATATTACCCTTGGCGACCACAACCGCAATTTTATCTGCTGGGGCTGGAGCTGCACTTTGTTCGCGCTGAATATGTGCTAAATAGGCTAGCATATCAATTGCGCTATATTCGTCATCCATATTATTGGGGATCTTCTGATTTAGATAGTTGCGCATTTGGCCTCTGGTGGCAAGATAATCAACCAGACCTTGCTGCTGTGCTAAAGCCGCAATATCGCCATTAGCGGCCTGCAACTTGCTGTCGAGGTTATTGGCAAAGTTATCGATCGTTCCGCTATCAAGCCCACGGAGTTGCTCAATTTTAGAGGTATAGAATTGCCATAGGCGATTAACCATATCGGCAGTTTCTTCCCTAGCTTGAGGAGACATATTATTTCTTAAAAATGGCTCTGCAGCGCTTTTATACTCACCGGCACGAAAAACATTGACCTTGATTTTTAACTTATCTAGGGCTTCGCGATAATAGTTGCCAAAGGCGCCAAAGCCAGTGATAAGAACCGCACCCATAGGATTGAGTAAAATTTCATCTGCATGAGCCGCTAAAAAATATTGTGACTGATTAAAGTTGTCAGCTACCGCAATAATCGGTTTTTCGGTTTTTTTGAAGCGAATCAATGCATCGCTAATCTCGTCTAGCTTAGCGATACCACCCGCTTCAAGGTAGTCTGTAGCAATTACGAGGTGAGTAATTCTATCGTCTGTAGCTGCTGCATCTAAAGCGTCGATAACATCTCTGACCAAAGTTTCAGGGTTGTTCATTGATTGGTCTGCTAACAGTGTATCTATGGGGTAGACATAGGTTTTCTGGTCGACCAGTATGCCGCTAGGGGCTAAATACAGTGCGCCTTTTTCGGGCATGGGTGGTAACTGATCGGCAAACATCCCAATGACCGCGATAATTAATATTGCGGTAAAAATAATGCCGATAGTCGTTCTAATGGCTTTGAATATTTTGCCTATAAAGCCAAAAAAACGTCGAAAAATTGAAGGTTTTTGGGTTGCCATTAAAGTTTCTTATCCACAGTTATTTATTCGGGATTTTTCTGTCTGATGCGGGTATAGAGCATAGCGCCGCAAAACAGAATAATGGTTAATGTAAGCTCTGCAATATCTAGCATGTTGGGCTCGGGTTTAGTGACACCAAATATCGCCGAAGCAAAGTAAAGAAGCAGTACAAAGCCCATCCAGATTAGGCTTCGCATATTATTCATAAAGACGCCGGGGGCAAACATCACAATTGGTAGCAGAACGATTAAATAAATCACTGGCGGTTGACTCTGTTGCCATAAATTTGCGGCCAACACCACTAAAAAAAGGCTAAAGCAAATTTTTACTAGGTTATTTAATAGTTTAAGTTTGTGGTTAACAGTCAAGGTAATCGGCCTTTAAGTAGGTTAATTTTTAAGTGTTGTTGCCAGCTGAGCAATTCGCTTACCCTGAGCTCGGCATATGTTTTGTTCATCATTGGTCAGGGAGTCGCTCTCTACATGGCTCGATCCATAGGGAGTACCGCCTCTCTGGGTGCTAGTCAGTGCACTTTCGGAGTAGGGTATTCCGGCGATCAGCATGCCATGATGCAGCAGTGGGGTCATCATGGATAACAGTGTTGCCTCTTGCCCACCATGCATTGAAGAGGTTGAGGTAAATACGCCAGCCGGTTTTCCAATCAGGGCGCCACTGGCCCAAAGACCGCCGGTGCCATCCAGGAAATACTTTAAGGGAGCGGCCATATTGCCAAAACGTGTAGGACTGCCAATTAACAGTCCACTACAATTGGCAAGATCGTCCTCAGTACAGTAAATATCACCACTTTCAGGAATGGTTTGTTCTGTTGATTCGCACACAGTGGAAACACTGGGCACTGTTCTGAGTCGCGCTTCGACGCCGGCCATTTCAACTCCCTGTGCAATCTGTTCGGCTAGCAACTTTACATGCCCATTTCGGCTGTAATATAGAACCAGTACGTAGTGATCTTGTTGAGTCATTAGATAATCTCCAAAACGGCTTCTGGGGGTCGGCCAAGTGCAGCTCGATCGCCCGTCACAACGATGGGTCGCTCGATAAGCTTTGGGTTTCTTATCATGACTTCAATTAACTGCTTATCGGTTATTTCTACGCCATTTAGGTTATCTTTGTAGTAGGCTTCAGATGTGCGAACAAGCTGATTGGCTTCTAAGCCGAGCTTTTGCAAAAGTTCTGTCAGTTTCTCGGCACTTGGAGGGTTATCGAGATACAGATTAACTTCTGGCTCTATACCTTTGGACTTTAAAAGTTCAAGTGTTTGACGTGACTTTGAGCATCGCGGGTTATGGTAAATTGTTATCATTTAAAGGCAGTCCGTATAAAATTCATTTGTTGTAAAAGTAATCCATAACCGATTGTAATCATTATAGTTAAGTAATTGCCACGAATGGCATAAAAAATACCGACCTAACCAAGGATTAATATATCATTATGATACGGATAATTTTTCTTGTCAGCTTTATGTTAATCAGCTGCAGTAACGAGCAATCTACCAATGATTTGTTTAGGCTAACCAACAACTCCAGCCTTAATCTAGAATCCCCAGGCAAAATTATAGTGATTAATTATTGGGCAACTTGGTGTTCACCCTGTCGTAAAGAAATCCCAGAGCTCAATGAGCTCGATCATCAATTAAGTGATCGATTAGATGTTGTCGGTGTCAATTACGATGCAGTTCAGGGTGAGCAACTTGCCCAAGAAATGAAAAAGTTGGGTATTGAGTTTGATAATTTACTCGCAGACCCACGAAGTATATGGTCGCTGGAGCCAGTTACCGTGTTACCGGAAACTCTAATAATAAATAGCCATGGAGTTTTGGTGCATCGCTTACTGGGGCCTCAGACTAAAGCTTCTCTTGAGTCTCTAATTAATGCCATGTAAGTGCTATTAAAAGCTACTTCAATTTACCAAGATGCTTAGAGACCACCTGAAGACTTGGTTTAAATAATTTGGGGGTGGAGGCGAGAATATGGCCGCTTTCAAGGAATGATTCGCCGCCATTAAAATCACTAACCATACCACCAGCCTCGCGCACCACGAGCACGCCTGCGGCTATATCCCAAGGCTTGAGATACATCTCCCAAAAAACATCCATCTTGCCAGCGGCTAAATAAGCTAGATCAAGTGAGGCAACGCCGAGTCGGCGAATACCTGCAGAGTTATCTGCAAATTCCTGCATACAGGCAAGATATTCAGTCATGTAGTTGAATGAAGGAGCGCTAAATGGGATACCCGTGGCGTAAAGTGCGCCGGCCTGTTCTTTACGACCAGAAACGCGAATACGACGGCCGTTTAAGTGGGCGCCTTTGCCGCGGCTTGCAGTAAATTCTTCACGTTTGAAGGGTTCAAGGATAACGGCGTGTTCAAGTTTGCCTTTGATGCGGCAGGCGATTGAAATAGCGACATGAGGGATGCCGCGAATGAAATTTGTTGTACCATCGAGGGGATCAATAATCCACTCGACGTCGCTCTCTGGGTCTCCACTGCGACCGCTTTCTTCACCCAGAAAAGCATGGTCTGGATAGGCTTTTTTAATGTGGTAAATAATGGTCTCTTCGGAGCGTCTATCCACTTCGGTTACAAAGTCATGGCGACCTTTTTCATCAACCTTGATGAGGTCCAGATTGTCAGCCGATTTTACAATCATTTCTCCAGCCTCTCGGGCGGCGCGAAGCGCTATATTAACCATAGGTTGCATAGTGGTAGTTTCCAATTGATTTAAAGAGCGCGCGCATTGTACCAGATTGAAAAGATCATTAAAGCGCCGTTTTTAAACCAACTTGATCAAGGCTATGTAATCTGCAATTAATAGATATAAAAATATCAGCAGAATTCTGGTAGAATCGCGACCCTCAAAATCCGAGATGGTCAAAGCCATCTCACAGCGACCATGAAAGAGGTGCATTTTGCCCACAGCAGCGCGTCAAGCCAATATCAAAATAGTATTAGTTAATACCGCTCATCCCGGCAATATAGGGGGTGCTGCGCGAGCCATGAAAAATATGGGGCTAGCGGAACTCTGTTTGGTAGAGCCTCGCGAATACCCTGCGCCAAGAGCAGTATGGCGCTCGGCCGGGGCACGAGACATTCTCAATAATGCGACCGTGGTGGAGACTGTAGATGAAGCGATTGCGGATTGCTCGCTAGTCGTGGGTACCAGCGCCAGGGAGCGACGAATTCCCTGGCCTTTGGTTAATCCAAGGCAATGTGGTGAAAGAGTTTGGGCAGAAGCTGAACATCATAAGGTTGCTTTGTTATTTGGTCGTGAAGACCGCGGTTTAACCAATGATGAGTTACAGAAATGTAACTATCATGTGCATATTCCCTCAAATCCAGAATATAGCTCACTGAATCTGGCGACAGCCGTGCAAGTGTTAGCTTATGAGGTGCGCATGGCAAGTCTGGCGGATGAAAATGGCGAACTACCAGCATTGAGTGAATGGGATCAACCGATGGCAACTTCTGAAGATCTAGAGCATTTCCATACTCATCTTGCGGACACAATGGCAGATCTAAACTTTTATGACCCTGAAAATCCCAAGCAGCTTTTAACCCGTTTACGTCGACTGTTTAATAGAACGCGAATGGATGAAATGGAAGTTTCTATTCTAAGAGGTCTATTATCTGCGGTTCAGCGTAAAATTAAGTGACAGTCGAATTAATTGACTAAAATAGTCTGGTATTAGATAATTAGCCTTGTAGAATCACACAAAAGCACAGGTGCACTATGCGACTGACCACCAAAGGACGATATGCCGTAACGGCAATGATAGATTTGACATTGCATGCCCAGAACAAGCCGACATCATTGGCTGATATTTCCGGCAGGCAGTCTATATCCCTGTCTTATTTGGAGCAGTTATTCTCAAAATTACGGCAGTCAGGCCTGGTTACAAGTGTTCGTGGGCCAGGCGGTGGCTACCACTTGGCCATACCAAGTGATCAGATATTTGTCGCACAAATTATCAATGCGGTGAATGAGTCTATAGATACCACCAGCTGTAGAGGCAAAGGCGATTGTCAGGGTGGTGAAATTTGTCTAACTCATAGCTTATGGCAAGACTTAAGTGTGCAAATACATGAATTTTTAAACGGTATTTCGCTAGCTGATTTAGTGGCAAAGCGAGATACCCAACAGATAGCCCAGCGACAGATTGATCAGTTGTTGGTTTTAGATGATAACTTACAGGCTCAGGCCTGTTAATCGTGGAGAAATGAATGAATCTTCCAATTTACTTGGATTATGCCTCTACCACCCCCGTTGATCCGGCTGTTGCTGATCAGATGGTGGAGTTTCTAACGCCGTCTGGACACTTCGGTAATCCGGCATCGCGTTCACATATGTTTGGTTGGCAGGCAGAGGCCGCTGTTGAAGATGCGCGCTCTGATGTTGCTGGTCTGATTAATGCAGATCCGAGAGAAATTGTCTGGACCTCCGGTGCAACTGAAGCAAATAATTTGGCGATTAAAGGTTGCGCACACTTTAATACGCGCAAAGGTAAGCACATTATTACATCGAAAATCGAGCATAAAGCAGTGCTTGATACCTGTCGACAGCTAGAGCGTGAAGGTTTTGAAATTACTTACCTTGATCCCGATGCAAACGGATTAATCCAGCCGCAAGCAGTGGCTGATGCATTGCGTGATGACACAACCGTTGTTTCGATTATGCATGTCAATAATGAGTTAGGTACATTGAACGATATTGCTGCTATCGGAAAGTTATGCCGCGAAAACAAGGTATTTTTTCATGTAGATGCGGCCCAGAGTGCCGGTAAAACAGCTATTGATGTTGAGGCTATGCAGGTTGACATGATGTCGTTTTCTGCACACAAAATCTATGGTCCCAAAGGTATTGGCGCATTGTATGTTCGCCGCAAGCCACGAGTAAGGATTGAAGCGCAAATGCACGGTGGTGGTCATGAGCGCGGTATGCGATCTGGTACCTTGCCTACCCATCAAATTGTCGGTATGGGTGCGGCCTTTAAACTAGGTGCTGAGTTGCTTGCTGAGGAATCTGCACGCATCGAAAAACTTCGTACTCGTCTTTGGGAAGGTGTTTCTGATATGCAGGAAGTCTACCTTAATGGTTCTAGCGAGCAGCATGTGCCAGGTATTATCAATATTAGCTTTGCTTATGTTGAAGGTGAGTCTTTAATAATGGCGTTGAGAGATTTAGCAGTTTCATCGGGATCTGCCTGTACATCTGCCAGCCTAGAGCCCTCTTATGTGTTGCGAGCTCTCGGCTTGAATGATGAAATGGCGCATAGCTCAATTCGCTTTAGTATTGGCCGCTACACGTCTGAAAAAGACGTAGATGATGCCATTGCCAAAGTGAGGCATGCCGTAGAGAAGTTGCGGGAATTATCACCGCTCTGGGATATGTTCCAAGATGGTGTTGATTTGGATCAGGTTGAATGGGCAGCCCACTAGGGGTGTCAAACGAATTATTGGTAGTAATTAAATAGGGTTAAACAAATGGCTTACAGCGAAAAAGTAATTGATCATTACGAAAATCCACGCAATGTCGGCAAGCTAGACGACAACTCAAAAAACGTGGGCACTGGTATGGTTGGAGCACCAGCCTGCGGTGATGTGATGCGACTTCAAATTCAGGTGAATGATGAAGGCGTTATCGAGGATGCCAAATTTAAAACCTATGGTTGTGGCTCTGCTATTGCCTCAAGCTCGCTCTTAACTGAGTGGGTAAAGGGTAAAAATATCGATGAAGCAGAGCAGATTAAAAACACAGCTATCGCAGAAGAGTTGGCCCTGCCTCCAGTTAAGATTCACTGCTCAGTATTGGCTGAAGACGCGATCAAAGCTGCGGTTCGAGACGTTAGAGAAAAGCAGGAGAAGTAAGCGTGGCAATAACTATGACACCCGCTGCCGAATCACATGTTGTTCGGCATCTAGAGCATCGTGATAAGGGTATTGGTATCCGTTTGGGTGTCCGAACTACGGGATGCTCTGGCCTGTCATATGTGCTTGAGTTTGTCGATGAAAAAGCTGAAGAGGATGTGGTATTTAACTGTGGTGATGTGCAGTTAATTATTGATCCTAAAAGCTTGGTATATCTCGATGGCACTCAATTAGATTACGTCAAGGAAGGTTTAAATGAAGGGTTTGAATTTAAAAACCCCAATGTCAAAGATGAATGTGGATGCGGAGAGAGCTTCCATATTTAAATTTGCGTTGGATTTATCCAAACCAATCAGGTCCGAGCATTGAATAATTCTAAGAATTTCTTTGAAATCTTTTCCCTTGCAGTGGCTTGGGAGGTAGATATTGAGCAGCTCGATATAAAGTTTCGAGCGCTGCAAAAAGCCCTTCACCCTGATCGCTATGCCAATAAAAATGATTTTGAAAAACGCCTTGCCGTGCAAACGGCGGCGACCATAAATCAAGCCTATGAAACCATCAAAAATCCTCTTTCTAGAGCCCAGTATTTGCTGGAACTAGTAGACTTGGATGCCAGTCAGGAAACACATATTACATCCGATGGGCAATTTTTGATGGATCAAATGTTATTGCGCGAAGCCCTATCGGAGATAAGAGGGAGCGAAAACGCTAGAGAGGCACTGGTTTCCCTCAGTATTGAAGCGCAGCAGACTGCGGCAAAGATACAGAGTGAGTTTGCCAGTCAATATCAGCAAAAAGCATTCAATAAAGCATTTGAGAGCTTAGCTAAAATGCAATTTGCGATTAAGTTTATTGATGATATCAATGAGCTCGAAGCAGAATTAGAGGATTTATAACTCGTGGCACTCTTACAGATTTCAGAGCCTGGACAGTCACCACAACCGCATCAACGAAAGAATGCGGTAGGGATTGATCTAGGCACCACAAACTCATTGGTTGCTACAGTTAGGAGCGGCTCAGAGGTTATTCTGCCTGATGAGCAGGGTCGAGATCTTTTACCATCAGTGGTGCACTATGAATCTGAGGGTGTTAGCTGTGTTGGTCATGAAGCCGCAGAACACAACAGCAGTGACCCCTTAAATACCCTTTCTTCGGTCAAGCGTCTACTGGGTAGAGGTGTTACAGATATCAAAACTCTGGGTGATAGCCTGCCCTATGAATTTACCTCTGAAGAAGGCGGCATGCCCAAAATTAAGACGGTCCATGGTGCGGTCAGTCCCATTCAGGTGTCCTCTGAAATTTTACGCAAGCTTGCCGAGCGTGCAGAGTTAACACTGGGTGGTATGCTCGATGGCGCAGTTATCACCGTTCCTGCTTATTTCGATGATGCCCAGCGTCAGGCAACCAAAGATGCCGCGACACTTGCGGGTATCAAGGTGCTGAGGTTACTCAATGAACCCACTGCCGCAGCCATCGCCTATGGTTTAGATGCAGAGGAATTTGATAATGAGTCTCAGCAGCGCACGATAGCGGTTTATGATCTTGGGGGTGGTACCTTTGATATCAGTATCTTGCGCCTTTCCAAAGGTGTATTTGAAGTACTGGCAACCGGTGGTGATTCGGCATTGGGTGGCGATGACTTCGATCATGCAATTGCAAATTGGTTGCGTACTGAATTGGATTTGGGTGAAACTCTCGATGTATATGAGCAAAGAGTTCTATTAGAGGTTGCAAAGTCGGCCAAAGAAGAGCTCTCGCAAAATGATCAAGTTGAGTTAGATATCTTAGATACTGCGCTAGTGCTTACTCGAGATAACTTGCATCAACTAATTGATGATCTAATTGATCAAACCTTAACAGCCTGTAAACGCTCAATGCGCGATGCCAATATTGAAGCCAATAGTATTCATGAAGTGGTGCTTGTAGGTGGCTCAACGAGAATGCCAAGAGTGGCTGAAAAGGTGTCTGATTTATTTGGCCTAAAGCCAAAATGTACCATCGACCCTGATTTGGTTGTTGCCATGGGTGCGGCTAAGCAAGCGGATGTGCTGGTGGGTAATAATGCTACCGAAGATATGCTATTGCTCGATGTGATACCTCTATCCTTAGGCATAGAAACTATGGGTGGTTTAACCGAAAAAATCATTCATAGAAATACTAACATTCCCGTTGCGAAGGCGCAGGAATTTACCACCTTTAAAGATGGTCAGACCGCTATGAGTATTCATGTGGTTCAGGGGGAGCGAGAATTGGTTTCCAATTGCCGTTCACTGGCGCACTTTGAGTTGCGTGGTATTCCCCCTATGGTGGCTGGTAGTGCAAAAATTCAGGTGAGTTATCAGGTAGATGCCGATGGTTTGCTCAATGTGTCAGCGCGCGAGCTCAGTAGTGGTGTTGAATCAAGAGTCGAGGTTAAGCCTTCATACGGCTTAGATGATAATGAAATCACTCAGATGTTGCAGGATTCGTTTAGTCATGCCCGCGATGATATGCGTTTGCGTGCATTAAGAGAGCAGCAGGTCGAAGCGGATCGCATGCTCGAAGATCTTCGCGCCGCTATAGATAAGGATGGTCAATCATTGCTCGACGAGTCAGAGTTACAGTGTTTGCAAGTAGCATTAGAAGAGTTAAAGCAACTGCGTGATAATAGTGATGATCATCGACAATTAGCCGCGCAAATAGAAGTTGTAGGCAAAACTAGTGAAGAATTTGCCGCCAGACGAATGGATGCTAGTATAAAACAAGCATTGGCAGGGCTAAGCCTTGATGATGCCTTAAAATAAACGGTTTCGGATAATCAAACTATGCCAAAAATTGTATTTTTACCGCACCATGAAATTTGCCCAGAAGGTGCAGTAGTAGAGGCCGAAAAAGGCGAAAGTATCTGTGCCGCAGCACTGAGAAATGGTCTTGATATAGAACATGCCTGTGAACTTTCCTGTGCCTGCACGACCTGTCATGTGCATGTCAGAGAGGGGCTGGACTCGCTTGAAGAGGCTGATGAACTAGAAGACGATTTCTTAGACAAGGCCTGGGGCTTGGATCCGGATTCAAGACTTAGCTGTCAGGCAATGGTTGAAGAAGAAGATCTAGTGGTAGAGATACCTAAATACACCATTAATATGGTGTCTGAGAGACATTAATAGGAGTTACAAATGATTAAATGGACCGATATAAATGATATTGCCATTGAATTGGCAGATAATCACTCAGACATAGACCCGCAATATATTAATTTTGTCGATCTGCGTAATTTGGTGCTTAGTATTGACGATTTTTCTGATGACCCTGATCGCTGTGGTGAGAAAATCCTCGAAGCCATTCAAATGGCGTGGATAGAAGAGCTCGATTAAATCAGATTTAATTCAAATGATTGATAAAATCATTGTTACCCGCCGATGCAATAGGTAAAATCCGCACCCAAGCCGAAAGGCACCGATTACTATTAAATTAAAGTCCGATTTGGAGACATCATATGGCCGTTGAACGCACTCTTTCTATTATTAAACCTGATGCCGTAGCAAAAAATGCTGTGGGTCAAATTCTTAGCCGTTTTGAAGCTGCTGGCCTACAGGTTATTGCACTTAAAATGCAGCAGCTTACTCAAGAGCAAGCTGAAGGTTTTTATGCTGAGCACAGCGAACGTCCATTCTTTAAGGATCTTGTTGCTTTTATGACTTCTGGCCCTGTTTCAGTTCAGGTTCTAGAAGGCGAAGGGGCTATCTTAAAGAATCGTGATCTTATGGGTGCCACAAACCCTAAAGAAGCCGATGAGGGTACTATTCGTGCTGACTTTGCTACTTCCATTGATGCTAATGCCGTTCACGGATCAGATTCTGAAACCTCTGCAGCGCGCGAAGTTGCATATTTCTTCAGCGATAACGAGATCTGTGCTCGTTAATTATTGCGAGATAAATAATGCCTGATAGTGCATTAAATACAGCTGAGCAGTTCACGCCCCAACCGGTTAAAACTAACCTGTTGGGGCTTTCTGTTTCCAAGCTAGGCGATTTCTTCGAGCAGTTGGGGGAAAAGCGTTTTCGCGCCACGCAAATGGTGAAGTGGATTCATCAGATGGGTGAGTGTGATTTTGATCAGATGACCAATCTATCGAAATCACTGCGAGAAAAACTCCACGAAACCGCAGAAATTCGCCTGCCCGAAGTGGTTAGCTGTCAGGATTCAAATGATGGCACCCGCAAATGGCTGATTAAAGTCGAGGGCGGTAGCTGTATTGAAATGGTCTATATTCCTGAAAAGGATCGCGGCACACTGTGTGTTTCATCGCAAATCGGTTGCGCGCTAGATTGTAGTTTTTGTGCGACTGGTAAGCAGGGCTTTAATCGGGATTTAGACACTGCTGAAATAATTGGTCAGTTATGGATTGCCGCTGATTCATTTAATCAATTCAGTACCAAAGCAACCCGTCGAGTGACTAATGTGGTGATGATGGGTATGGGCGAGCCACTGATGAACTTTAATAATGTGGTTGACGCGATGAATCTAATGATGGAAGACAACGCCTATGGCCTGTCAAAGCGTCGAGTAACGCTGAGTACAGCAGGCGTGGTTCCGGCATTGGATCAGCTAGCAGAGGTGACGGATGTTTCTCTAGCGATTTCGTTGCATGCACCCAACGATGAGCTGCGCAATGAGTTGGTGCCTATTAATCGCAAATACAGTGTGACTGAGTTTGTACAAAGCGCTAAAAACTATATCGAAAAAATGCCGGATAATCGGCGTAAGGCAACGGTTGAATATACCCTGATGGATCAGGTAAATGACCGCTCTGTCCATGCTCGAGAGTTGGCAATATTATTGAAAGATCTGCCCTGTAAGATCAACCTTATTCCGTTTAACCCATTCCCCGGGTCTGATTATAAGCGAGTGACCAATACGGCACTTAATCGTTTTCGAGACATTCTACAGGGGGAAGGGTACACTGTGACAGTGCGCACAACGCGCGGTGACGATATAGCGGCGGCCTGTGGCCAACTGGCGGGTGAGGTCAATGACCGCACCAAACGCCAACAACGCTACAAGAATAAACTGGCTGCCGAAGAAGTTCCAATTAAGCTGCTAGACTAATTATTCGTTAGCAAGATATCAAAAAGACAGAGAAACCAAGAGATTAAATACTGTGTTTAGCGGAAACCCCATAGTAAGACGTAAATCTCGACAAATTATGGTCGGTGATGTGCCTGTGGGTGGCGATGCGCCTATCTCTGTTCAAAGTATGACCAATACCAGCACCTCAGATGTGGCGGCAACAGTGGAGCAGATTGAGCGAATTCAACAGGCTGGTGCAGATATTGTAAGAGTCTCAGTTCCCTCTCTGGAAGAAGCTGAGGCTTTTGGTCAAATTCGCAAGCTAGTTAATATCCCACTGGTTGCCGATATCCACTTTGATCATAATATTGCCCTGCGTGTAGCTGACTTAGGGGTAGACTGCTTGCGCATAAATCCGGGAAATATTACTCGCGAAGATCGCCTTAGAGAGGTGATTGCCAAAGCCAAAGATAAAAATATCCCGATTAGAATTGGTGTGAATGCCGGTTCATTGGGTAAAGATTTACTGCGTAAATACAACGAGCCCACCGCTGAGGCGATGGTTGAGTCGGCGATGCGCAATGTTGATCTTTTAGATAAGCACAACTTTCAAGATTTTAAAGTTAGCGTCAAAGCCTCAGACGTATTTATGGCGGTTGATGCCTATCGCGACTTAGCCAAACGTATTGAGCAGCCACTGCATTTGGGTATTACTGAAGCTGGTGGCTTGCGTTCTGGTACCGTCAAGTCCGCGATTGGTTTAGGTGCGTTATTAATGGAAGGCATAGGTGATACTATTCGCATTTCATTGGCAGCTGACCCAGCGGAAGAAGCGCGAGTTGCATGGGATATGCTGCGTAGCTTGCGCCTGCGCAGTAAAGGAATAAACTTTATTGCCTGCCCTAGCTGTTCGCGACAAAATTTTGATGTCATCAAAACAGTTAATGAATTAGAAAATAGGCTCGAAGATATCACTGTGCCTATGGATGTCTCTATTATTGGCTGTATAGTCAATGGACCGGGTGAGGCAAAAGAGTCTGACTTTGGCTTAACCGGAGGAACACCGGATAATTTGGTTTATCTCGATGGTAAACCAGACCACAAATTAGAACAGGGCAACCTAGTTGACCAGTTGGAAAAAGAAATTCGCGCTAAGGCTCAGGTAAAACAGGCTCAGCTAGAAACCGCACAACAGGATATAATAACTAAGGGCTAGAAAAAGGAAAAAGCGCTTTGGGGATGTATAGATGAAAATCCAGTCGATACGGGGAATGAACGATTTGCTTCCCGAGCATTCTGCTATTTGGCAGTATGTCGAAGCGACCCTAGCTCGTATGCTTGGCGCCTATAGCTACAGAGAAATTCGCTTTCCTATCCTCGAGAAAACAGATTTATTTAAGCGTGCTGTGGGTGAAGTCACAGATATCGTCGAAAAAGAAATGTACAGCTTTGATGATCGCAATGGTGATCGGCTCAGTTTGCGTCCTGAGGGAACCGCCGGTTGTGTCCGCGCCTGTATTCAAAACGGGCTATTACACAACCAAACTCAGCGACTTTGGTATACCGGCCCTATGTTTCGTCACGAGCGGCCGCAAAAAGGTCGTTTGCGTCAGTTTCATCAAATTGGTGTTGAAGCCTTTGGTCTAGCAGGTCCAGATATTGATGCTGAATTGTTGCTGTTGACCGCTCGACTATGGCGCGAATTAAACATTGATCAGGCCCTTGAGTTGCAAATCAACTCCTTGGGTACAGCTGAAGAGCGCACGACCTATCGCCAAGCGCTGGTTGATTATCTAGACGCTTATAAAGATGATTTGGATGAGGACAGTCAGCGACGCTTGAGCACTAATCCATTGCGTATTTTGGATAGCAAAAACCCAGATACGCAATTATTGCTTAAAAATGCCCCCGTACTTAATGACTTTTTAGGGGCTGAATCGAAACAACATTTTGAGCATATTTGTGCTGTACTCAATAATGCCGGTGTTAGCTATGTGATTAATCCGAAGCTGGTAAGAGGCTTAGATTACTATTCGCAAACCGTCTTTGAGTGGGTCACAACAAACCTAGGTGCACAGGGGACTATCTGTGCCGGTGGGCGCTACGATAGCTTAGTCGAATTGCTCGGCGGTAAGCCCTGTTCCGCGGTGGGTTTGGCCATTGGTTTGGAACGTTTAATAATGTTACTTGACGAGTTGGGCGCAGTACCCGATAGTGTCGACCAGCAAGTCGATATGTATTTAGTCGCCGTGGGTGACGAATCCTATCAGGCCATGCAACTAGCCGAGCAGTTGCGAACCGCCTTACCTGCAGTTCGTCTAGAAACACACTGCGGAGGCGGTAGTTTTAAATCGCAGATTAAAAAAGCCGATAAAAGTGGTGCTGCGGTGGCAATTATTTTAGGTGAGGATGAAGTATCATCCAACACCGTGCAAGTAAAGTTCCTGCGACAGGAACGACCCCAAGAAACAGTTGACCAAGCAAGCTTGGTTGAATTTTTAACAACAAATTTTAAAAAATAAGGAACGATTGTGTCAGATAACTTATCCGAAGAAGAACAAATAGAAGCGTTTAAGCAATGGTGGGTAGATAACGGTCTTAAGCTTGTTGCAGCCGCAGTTATTGCAATAGGCGGCACCCTAAGCTGGCAAGGTTGGCAGAGTTCTCAGCAAGAATACGCAGAACAGGGCTCGGCGATTTACTCGGCTATGATCGATATTGCTAAAGCCGAAACTGATCAGCCTTTAACTGATGAGCAAAAGCAAGCCATAAACGCATCGGCAGACCAGTTAAAACAAGAATTTACTGATACTGGCTATGCACACCTATCGGCTCTTCTAAAGGCTAAATTAGCCGTAGATGCAGATGATTTAGATAGTGCCGCGAGCGAGTTGCAGTGGGTGCTTGATAATGACCCAGCAGAAGATATTAAGTTACTGGCTAACTTGCGCCTAGCAAGAGTAGAAGCTGCAAAGGGTAATAATGATAAAGCCCTAGAGTTACTTGAAGGGCAAGAAGCAGGTAAATTGACCTCCGCTTACGAAGAGGCGAAAGGTGATTTCCATCTATCGATGGGTCATTTGGATGCGGCTTATACCTCTTACCAATTAGCCATAGATACAGAGCAATCTGGAAATTCTAGACAGTTGTCTATTTTGCGATTGAAGCTGATTCAAGCTAAGCCTGTTGGCGAAGCTGAAGAGACACAAGGCGAGTCTTAATGAAAACTAGTAGGTCTTTTTTTGCCATAGTGGTGAGTGCAGCGTTAATTTCTGGCTGTAGTGTATTTTCGGCAAAGGATGAAATAGAGCCTGCTAAGTTAGAAGATTTTGATCAAAAAGTTGAATTATCACGGGTTTGGTCAGCCAAACCCACATCTTCTAATAATAGTTACTGGTCAAAATTAAATATGGCGGTAAACGAGCACACTTTGTTTGCCGCGGATCACAGCGGGACTTTGGTTGCCTTAGAGGTCGATACTGGCCGTCAGCAATGGTCGGTTGATTTAGATCTGCCAATTTCTGGTGGCCTCGGTTACGGTGATCAGAAAGTGGTCTTGGGTACTATTGAGGGGCAAGTTTATACTCTTAATGCGCAAGATGGTTCGGTTCTATGGTCTTCCTCCGTCAGTTCAGAAGTTCTCTCAACCCCTTCTGTTAATAGCGATATAGTTGTTGCTCAGAGCATCGATAATCGAATATACGCCTTCGATGCCGAAACTGGCGAAGAACTGTGGCAGCACGACGCGGGGGCACCAATCCTTAGTGTTCGTGGCAATAGCTCATCAATGATATTGAATAATATGGTGATTGCGGCATTCGACAATGGCAAGCTGACCGCTTTTAATAGTGAAAACGGTTCGCTTATTTGGGAGACCCGCTTGGCAGTCCCTAAAGGGCGAACAGAGCTCGAGCGAATGATCGATATTGATGGTGAGCCAATTTTGGTTGGAGATATTATTTACTCGGTCAGTTATCAGGGTCGTTTGGGCGCCCTAACTCGCGGTACTGGCAGAAATTTATGGTTTCAAGATAGTTCATCGCACCACAGTCCTGCTTACAGTGACGGCAAGTTATTTGTCACAGAGGCAAAGAACCATTCAGTCAAAGCTTATAAAGCCGGTAATGGTCAGGTATTATGGAATAATGACCAATTAGCATACCGTGAGCTTAATGGCCCTGCTACCTTTGGTAATACTGTGGCAGTTGCTGATGCTGAGGGTTATTTACATCTGCTTGATACAGAAAGCGGCGTATTTGTAGGTCGAGCCAAGGTTGATGGCAGTGGTGTCAGCGCACCTCTTTTAGTGGTTGGTGAAACGCTTTTGGTTCAGTCCAATAATGGCTCGGTAAGCGCGTTTAAAATTCAATAGGGATTATTGTCCCGCAATGCAGTAAAATGCCGCACATCATCAGTGCGGCTTTTTTTATTTATGATTCCAGTTATAGCTCTTGTCGGACGTCCCAATGTGGGTAAGTCTACTATCTTTAATCGACTCACCCGAAGTCGAGATGCCCTGGTGGCCAACTATTCAGGCCTGACTCGCGATCGAAAATACGGTGAGGGCGAGATGTTTGATCGCCGCTTTATGGTCATAGATACAGGTGGCATCAGCGGAGAAGAGCAGGGTATTGATGCCGGAATGGCAGAGCAATCCCTACTAGCCATGGATGAAGCCGATATTGTGCTGTTTGTGGTTGATTGTAAATCAGGTATTGTCGCAGCCGATTACACTATTGCCGAAAAGCTGCGTCAAAAGAATCGCAAGGTCTATTTGGTAGCCAATAAAATTGATGGCGTTGACCCTGCTGAAGCGCTTGCTGATTTTTATCAGCTCGGTTTTTCTGGCATGTTCCCCACCACCGCCACCCATGGTCGCGGCGTCAAATCTATGATGGAAGAACTGTTAGAGCCTTTTGCTCCAGTGGAAGCAGAAGAAGCAGATAATGACAGTATTAAAATTGGTGTAGTGGGGCGCCCCAATGTGGGTAAATCTACCCTAGTTAACCGATTGTTGGGTGAAGACCGCGTGGTGGTCTACGATATGCCGGGAACCACCAGAGATTCTGTGTATATTGATTACGAGCGCGATGACACCAAATATACATTGATCGATACTGCCGGTATTAGAAAACGCAAAAATATTAAGCTAGCGATTGAAAAATTCTCTATCGTTAAAACATTGCAAGCGATTGATGATGCCAATGTTGTGGTGCTAATGGTCGATGCTCAAGAGGGTTTAGTTGAGCAAGATTTACACCTGATGGGCTCTGTTATTGATGCCGGTCGCGGCTTGGTTGTAGCGATTAATAAATGGGATGGTCTTGATGTCGAAAAGCGCGAGCATATAAAAGTTGAGATCAAACGTCGACTGCGGTTTGCTGAATTTGCCGATGTGCACTATATTTCTGCTCTGCATGGCACAGGTGTGGGCCACCTATACAAGTCGATCAATGATGCCTATCGCGCCGCAACCGATGCGTTGAGTACAACAAGACTTACCAAAATACTTGAGGGTGCGGTTGAAGATCATCAACCACCCATGGTGCATAACCGTCGTATTAAGTTGCGCTATGCCCACGCTGGCGGAAGAAATCCCCCAGTCATTATTATTCATGGTAACCAGACAGATTCTGTACCCGCACAGTACACCAGATACTTAGAAAAGGTATTCCGTCGTCAGCTAGGTTTGCATGGAACACCTATTCGCGTTGAGTATCGTACTAGCGATAACCCTTATAAAAATAAGGCGGTTAAGCCGGGTGATAGACCCGCACAGCGCGGTAAGAAAATTACCAAGTACAGCAAGCGTAACGAAAAGAAATAATTAGCCTAGGGTTTTATTGTTTTTAGCGGACACTGTTAACAGTAATTGCCCATCGCCTAACTGACCGGTTAGGCTGTCGTCTTTATTAACCCCATCAACTGAATTAATGACCTCGCCCTGCGTATTGCGAATAACAGCATAGCCACGGCCAAGAGTTTTTAGCGGGCTTACTGTATCCAACAGGTGAATAGATTGAGCGAGCTTTAATTGAAGTCTTTCTTGTTTGTGGAGAATAGCTTTTTTAAGTTGTTTTACAGTCAGCGATAACTGTTGCCGTTTTTCCTCAACTTGATGTCTAGGATTTTGCCGACAGAGCTTATCTGTTAGTTGGTCGCCTCGGCTTCGACAACTATCTAACTTGGCACTGATAGCGCGACGCAGACGAATATCTAAATGATCTAGATGCTGAGCCTGTTGCTGTAGCTTGGTGCCTGGATGTTGTAAACGTTTTTGTAGATGACCAAGCTGTTGTTGATAGCCGCTTAAAATTCGGCGTTGAATATCATTTAATAGCGATTGATAATGGCTAAATTGAGCATGCATCTGTTGCCCGTCAGGGCTGATTAGCTCAGCCGCCGCCGATGGGGTTGGCGCGCGTAAATCAGACACAAAATCAGCAATAGTAAAGTCAATCTCGTGGCCTACAGCGCTAATAGTGGGTAGCCGGCTAGCGGCAATTTCTCGGGCTACTTCCTCAGTATTAAATGACCATAAATCTTCCAGCGAACCGCCGCCACGGCTAATAATCAAGGCATCTAAGTTATGACAGCTATTGGCGTCCGCCAGTGCTTTAACAATTTGTGCTGGCGCCTCATCACCTTGTACCGCAGTGGGGAAGATACTTATTTTAATGGCGGGGAAACGTCTTTTAAGTACCGATAAAATATCCTTTATCGCAGCGCCGGTGGTGGAGGTGATAATGCCAATATGGCCAGTTGAAGCAGGCACAGGGCGCTTTTTATCTGGATCAAAAAGTCCTTCATCACCAAGTTTTGCCTTTAATTGCTCAAATTGCCGTTGCAAAGCACCAAAACCGGCTTCTTCCATATGCTCAATAATTAACTGATAGTCACCACGATCTTCATACAGGCCAGGTTTACAGCGTACCAATACCTGCATACCGTTTTTGGGTCTAAATTTAACCCGTTGATTGGCATTGCGAAACATAGCGCAACGTACCTGTGCGTTTTTATCTTTTAGGCTCAGGTACCAATGGCCTGAGGCGGGGCAGGCAAAATTGGAAATTTCACCCTCAACCCAAAGCATAGGAATATTGATTTCCAAGAGTTGCCTAACCCTGCGGTTAAGCTCACTAATGGTAAATATTTGGCGTTCGCTAGTGATATCATTCATTGTGCTATTGTAGATTTAGATGATAGCTAAAGTCACTAGCCTAATAACTATTCCCAAAGACACGAGATAGTAGTTGTTTACACAGGTCGGTGCGATGTATAATGCACTGCTTACTTTTAAAACTAGCTGAGGTAAGCGTTCCCTATGTTACGCATCGATCATGAAGCACTAACCTTTGATGATGTCCTCCTTGTACCCGGTTATTCCGAGGTAACAGCCAAAGACGTCAATCTAAAATCTCAACTTACTCGCGATATCAGTATGAATATTCCGCTGGTGTCAGCGGCTATGGATACTGTGACTGAATCTCGTCTTGCCATTGCAATAGCGGCTGAGGGCGGTGTAGGTATCATTCATAAGAGCATGAGTATTGAACAGCAGGCCAAACAGGTGTGGGCTGTTAAGAAATATGAAAGCGGTGTGGTTAAAGACCCCTTTACTATTGATGCTTCCGCTACCTTGCAGCAACTTCACGATTTAACTGTGGCCAATAATATTTCTGGTGTTCCGATTCTGGAAAATGGCAATCTAGTGGGTATTGTTACTCGCCGTGATGTTCGTTTCGTAGAAGATATGGACGCACTAGTCACCTCAGTGATGACACCAAAAGATCGCCTAGTAACAGTTAAAGAAGGAGTAGATTCAGAAACTGTTCGCGGTCTTCTTCACAAACATCGAATTGAAAAAGTGATGGTGGTTAACGATAACTTCGAGCTTAAGGGCTTGATTACCGTGACTGATATCGATAAAGCAGAACAGCACCCCAATGCCTGTAAAGACGATCAAGGTCGTTTGCGTGTAGGCGCCTCTGTGGGTGTTGGTGAAGATACAGACGAGCGAGTTTCAGCTTTGGTCAATGCGGGTGTTGATGTGCTAGTGGTAGATACAGCCCACGGTCATTCTAAGAATGTGATTAATCGAGTTAAGTGGATTAAAAAGAATTACCCAGAAGTACAGGTTATTGGTGGCAATATAGCCACAGGCGAAGCCGCCAAAGCGCTAGTAGATGCTGGCGCTGATGGTGTTAAGGTCGGTATAGGCCCAGGTTCAATCTGTACCACACGAATTGTTACCGGTATTGGTGTTCCGCAAGTGACTGCAATTGCCAGTGCTGCAGAAGCGATTAAAGGCTCTGGTGTTCCAGTGATTGCCGATGGCGGTGTTCGTTACTCCGGTGATATTTCCAAAGCGATTGTTGCCGGCGCAAGCTCGGTAATGATGGGTTCTATGTTGGCCGGTACTGAAGAAGCACCTGGCGAAATTGAGATCTATCAGGGACGTTCCTACAAATCCTATCGCGGTATGGGTTCGTTAGGCGCAATGTCGCAAAGACAGGGTTCAAGTGATCGCTACTTCCAAGATGCCAGTGCCGGTGCTGAAAAATTAGTACCAGAGGGTATTGAAGGTCGCGTTCCTTATAAAGGTCCCGTATCAGCGATTATTCACCAAATGTTAGGTGGGTTGCGCTCTTCAATGGGTTACACCGGTTGTAGCACTATTGAGCAGATGCGCACTGTGCCAAAATTTGTTCGTGTTACCTCGGCTGGTACCAGTGAAAGCCATGTACATGATGTGCAGATTACTAAAGAAGCACCCAACTACCCAGCGGGCGGACGTTAATTCCATCAGGTTGGTAGAAAATATAATCAGGGGCTGCGCAAAGGTGCAGCCTCTTTGTTTAAGGTAAGCAGATGTCTGATTTACAGTCGCAAAGAATTCTAATTCTCGATTTTGGTTCTCAATATACTCAGCTGATTGCAAGGCGAGTGCGAGAAATTGGTGTATTTTCAGAAATTCGCCCCTGGGATATCACCGAAGCCGATATTAAAGAATTTAACCCTAATGGCATTATTCTTTCCGGTGGACCTGAGTCGGTTACCGAAGGTGCAACCGCACCCAGCGCACCCGACTGTGTATTTACCATGGGTATTCCTGTACTCGGTATTTGCTATGGTATGCAAACCATGGCCAGTCAGTTAGGTGGCAGGGTTGAAAGTTCCGATATTCGTGAATTTGGCTATGCACAAATCAAAGTAGAAAACGATTGTGAATTACTGGCAGATGCCAAAGACCAAACCAATGATCAAGGTGAAGCGCTGTTAGATGTATGGATGAGTCATGGTGATAAGGTAACCGCCATACCCCAAGATTTTGAGCTAATGGCATCTACACCCTCATGTCCAATAGCAGGTATGTTTGATGCAAGCCGTCATTTTTATGCCATTCAATTTCACCCAGAGGTTACTCATACCATACAGGGTGAAGTCATTTTTCAACAGTTTGTAAAAGCTATTTGCCAATGTGATGGTCTATGGACTGCCTCGGCAATTATCGAAGACCAAATTGCCCGCGTTCGCCAACAGGTGGGCGATAGCCATGTCTTATTGGGTTTATCAGGGGGTGTAGACTCCTCAGTGGTCGCGGCACTATTACATAAAGCCATTGGCGATCAACTGACATGCGTGTTTGTCGATAATGGTCTACTGCGTAAAAATGAAGGCGATATGGTGATGGAAATGTTCGCCGAAAATATGGGTGTGAAGGTGATACGTGCTAACGCCCAAGATCAATTTCTCGATGGCTTAAAAGGGATTAGTGACCCTGAGAAAAAACGCAAAGTAATCGGCAATACCTTTATTGATGTATTTGATGCCGAGTCGCAAAAAATAGAAAACGTAAAATTCCTAGCACAGGGGACTATTTACCCTGATGTAATTGAATCTGCCGCTTCCAAAACAGGCAAAGCCCATGTGATTAAATCTCACCACAATGTCGGTGGGCTACCTGATGATATGGCTCTTGAATTGGTTGAACCACTGCGCGAACTGTTCAAAGATGAAGTTCGCAAGATTGGTCTCGAATTAGGCCTGCCCTACGATATGGTTTATCGTCATCCATTCCCCGGCCCAGGTTTAGGGGTGCGTATTCTCGGCGAAGTGAAAAAAGAGTATGCCGATATTCTGCGTGAAGCCGATGCGATCTTTATTGAAGAGCTGCACAACAGTGGTTGGTACCATAAAACCAGTCAGGCATTTGCTGTATTCCTACCGGTAAAATCCGTGGGTGTAGTAGGTGATGGCCGTCGCTATGAATGGGTGATTGCTCTGCGCGCTGTTGAAACCATCGACTTTATGACTGCTCGTTGGGCGCATCTGCCCTATGAGTTGTTGGAAAAGGTGTCCAATCGGATTATCAATGAAATCGCCGATGTATCCCGTGTTACTTATGATGTTTCTAGCAAGCCACCGGCCACGATAGAGTGGGAATAGTGTTGATATAGAGGTAATCCAATGGAACAGAGACTGACTTTAATTACATTAGGTGTTTCCAATTTAGAGCAGTCCGCTAAGTTTTATCTTGATGGTCTTGGCTGGAAAGCCACCGAAGATAGCTCTAACCACATTATCTTTATTCGGATGAATGGATTTTTACTGTCGTTGTATCCTCATAACGAATTAGCTGCTGACGCAACAGTTAATGAGGATCGTTCAAATTTCCGAGGTTTTACACTCGCCTATAATGTTTCTACTCCAGCGGAGGTTGATAGGGTTCTCGACTTTGCCGTTCAAGCGGGCGCCAAGCTTACTAAGCCTGCTCAGATAGCTACTTGGGGTGGCTATTCCGGTTATTTTTCAGACCCCGATGGTTTTCTTTGGGAAGTTGCCTGTGGCACCTCTATGAATCCTTAAGTGATAAGCTAAGAATTAACTAATTTATATTTAAGTAATTGATATATATAGAAACAGACTATTGAGTGGGAGTGACCAGAGCTAAAAAAACCTTTTAAAATCAATAGTTTATAAATTATTAAACTGTTTCACACTTTTGTAACCTATTGTTTTTATTGAGTTTTTAAATCCTACTTTCACAGTTTGTTTCACAAACTTGTGTCTATTGAAAATCATAAGTCACAACCAAAATGTAGCTATTCTAGCGTTTTAGCGTCTTTAGAAGTTCTTCGATTTTTTCTTCAAAATCTAAGTCACTATTCAGAGTATCTCTCACACAGTTTTTTAGATGTGTTTTTAAAATTTTCGCCTCAATTGTAGATATTGCGCTTCTAGCAGCTTTCAATTGATTAAGAATATCAATGCAATACTTTCCTTCTTCGATCATCTTCCCAACTCCTCGAATTTGCCCCTCTATTCTATTGATTCCTGCTAGTTGTTCTTTGTGACATGGATGACTCATAAAAACCTCGGGACTAAATATGTGAATATTGTTGAAAAGGAAAAAATTGCTAAAGAAAGAAAAAATATGAACTTTGACCGTTTTCTTGTTTGCATACAAAGTTTTGCCAATTCTGGGTCTGTTGGGCAAGGTGCATACTGTGATCTATAATTCGCAAACCCAGCTATTAGAAGCATAATGGCTGCAAAGCAAGTAATAGCAATTTTATGTTTAGAAAGAACAGTTAAAAAAGGAAAGAAACTCACTAGACTTGCGAATGATGCCCCGGCGCCAAGCAAGACAAAAAGTGCAGGCATGGCGCAACAAATTAATGTTGAAGATGATAAAAATAAGGAAATAAAGTTAGATGACTTAACTTTCATATCGATGCCTTAAAGATCTAAAACTTCCATTTTTGTTGCATTTTGACCATTGGCAGTTATTTTTTCTTTTATATCATCATAGCTTATTTCACTTTCCTGTTTGTAAGCGATCAAAACCTTACCTTTATTTAGGTCAACATCTACACTGATAACATTCTCATCTTTTTTAAAGGTTTTTTCGATTCCTCGAGCACAGAAATCACAAACCATACCCTGAACGCTAATAACCGCTACTTTGGCGCCGCTAAGATTTTTTACAAAATTGCTAAATCTCTTTTGATCAACACCAAAGTTATTTCCGTCAACAAAGATTTCAGTATTGTGTTGTTGTGAATTATGCGTATCCTCATGAGAATGATGCATCATGCTATCTGCCAGTGAGAATGATGAAATTGCAAATGTGATAAAAAAAATATTTTTCATAAAACCTCCTTAAAACCTTCGCATAAAATGAAAATCCCAATTTGATTTTCCGTTGTAACCCAACTCCAAAAGATTGTCTCCTTTGAAAAATTTTAGGCAAGGGTAAGTTGATGTTGTGTCAGTAATTGAATTTTTTGTAGCCTTTAACATTATCCAAGTGTGAAGATCACCATATTCACCTAGATAGGGTGCAAACCCTATCTGATATTTCTGTTCAGAAAAAATTTGGTTTATTGACTCAACTTTTTTAAAGTCAAATCCTATAAAGTATCTTCTAGTTTCCCAGTCACCATGAATTCCATAAAATGAGTTGTCATTTGAGTCGAGACTAAAGCCTGACTGAAAGTATAAATTTCTTTGAGAATTATGGGTGTTTTTTCGATTAACAAGATAGGTAAATCGTAGTAGCGAGTATTGATCTTCAATACGCTTATCTTTTTTTCTTTCTATGCCAATTGAGTATTTATAGGTGGGCGAGTAATGCATGTAAACAGAATTTTGGAAATTATCTGCTTTGGTCATCAAGGTGTACCCACCAGGATAGGATACAGGTCTGCTATCAACACTGATTGAAAGTATTGCAAGCAAACAAAAAGTTAAAAATCGTATACCCATAGGGGGTATATTAAATACTTGTGGCACTATGTGCAATAAAAATAATAGCCCCAGAATGAGAAATATAAATTTTAATGTTTTATAACGAATTACCTGTACAAAAGATTATGATATTCTTTAGTTACACGGTGTGAAACTATTGGCGAGTTTTTAAACGGTTTTGATTGATTTTGTCGGGTGAAGGCAAGGCTTCTACTTTCACACTTGTTTCACACTTTTTAAAATATCATAATAATCAAAGGGTTACGATCAGGATGTCATTGAGTGGGAGTGACCAGGTCTAAAAAAACCACTTAAAATCAATAGGTTATAGATTTTTAAACTGCTTCATACTTTTGTAACCTATTGTTTTTATTGAGTTTTTAAATCCTACTTTCACAGTTTGTTTCACAAGCTCGTGTCTATTGAAAATCATAAGTAATAAACATCACTTTGATAATTTCGGCAAAATTTTTTATTGATTTTGATCGAAGAAGTCAAAAACCTCTGCAATCATTTCTGAATTGTGAGTTATGGTTCTAAAATGTCGACCGCCCTTAATTTCTTGGTAGATCACATCCATATTAAGCTGCTTCATTTCTTCAACCAAGCGTCGAATTTTTCTGACAGGAACAAGACGATCTTTATCGCCGGTAACTACATACACAGGTAAATGTTTTAAATCATCTAAGCTTGAGTATTTCCCATTAAATGTTGGTGCTAAGCAAGCTAAGCCAGTCCATATTTGAGGATAAGTTGCAGCTAAATGTAATGCCCCTCCACCGCCCATAGAATGACCAAGCAAGTAGATACGTTGAGGATCAATCGAGAGGTCTTTTTTCACAATTTCTAAAACGTTCATGACATCTATCTCGCTTAACTCACCAAGGTTTTCTGGATCATTTGCTTTTCCAAACGCAACACCGTCTTTGCCCTTTCCACGACTGCCATACCA
>CATAJQ010000016.1 GCA_949487135.1 Cellvibrionales bacterium UBA7375
ATGAAGATACGGATTTAAATTTGTCCTATGAATATATAGATCATGAGCGATTTATTGATCGCGGTATTCCTACGGCAAATGGTAAGCCAGTAGAAGCCTTAAGTGATATTGTATTTGGCGATAAGGATGGAAATCTAAATACGGTTCAAGCTTCTGTGTTACGAGCTTCATTAAATCATCGTTTTTCTGACCTAACGAAAGGTAGCTTGTATGTAACCTCAAGCAGCTTCGAAAAGATGTATCAAAATACTTATTCTAATAGCTATGATCTTGATACAAATGTTGTTGAAATGGATGGTTACCATGATCCCACTGACAGAGATAACCTAATTATTTCCGGAAACTTAGTTAATGAGCTTAATTTTGGCAATATGACCCATACAATTCTTACTGGTTTTGAGTCGGTTAAAACAGATAATAGCAACCTTCGCTATAACACTTTCTGGACATCAAATGACTGTTCAGTTAGCAACTATGATAGAGAAACTTTTAATGTGGCAAATCCGATTGATTTCAGTGTGAACGCGAATGGTGTTGCTACGGCAGTTGAATACCAAAATTCATGTGCTCTCAAAACCAGTACCGAGACGGATATAAGTGTTACCTCTTTCTATATCCAAGATCAAATTGATGTGACTGATAATCTAATCGTTTTGCTAGGTGGTCGTTATGATAAGTTTGATATCAAAGTAGATGATATTAAAAATTCCTCTTCTGCATCAAGAGTAGATACTGAGTTTTCTCCAAGATTTGGGCTAATTTACAAACCTCAGAATAATGTATCTGTTTACTACAGTTACAGCGAAAGTTTCTCACCAAGATCAGGCGAGCAATATAAGAAGCTTAGCGGAGGGACACCTGGTTCAGGTGAGACACTAAAGCCAGATTATTACGAAAGCTCAGAGGTTGGCATAAAATTTGACCTCAATAAGAGTTTAAGCCTTACTTCAGCCTACTTTGAAAGCGAATCTGAAATTGCAGATTATGATGGAAACAGTTCGGAATATATTGCTGAGCGAGGATTGTCAGTTGAAGGGTTTGAGTTGGAGCTAAAGGGAACTGTAAATGATAATCTTAATGTTGCATTTAGCTACAGTAATATAGATGGAGAAACTGCGGACGGCGGACAGCCAAGAGAAATCCCAGAGTCCACCTATTCAATCTGGACAACCTATGATGTGAATCCTAAATTTGGATGGGCGCTGGGTGTGGTGCATCAAGGTGAATCCGCAGTAAAAGATAATAACCCAACGTTACTTTTACCAGATTACACAAGAGTTGACGCTGCAGTTTATTATGAGCTTTCAAATGATATAAAGCTTCAGCTAAACCTAGAAAATCTTTCGGATGAGGTTTATTTCCCCCATTCACACAGTACTCACCAGGTAGCTGTTGGCGAGTCTAGGAATGTTAGATTTTCACTCAGAAAAGACTTTTAGGCTTGGTTGAGTTTAAAGTGATCATTTTAAGGGGCGACTATGTCGCCCCTTTTTTATGGTGAATAAATTATCCTATGGCGCTAAGTCTATTGTTGATTCTATTTCGTAACTCAACAGGCAGTTTTTTTTAATCAATTTGTACTTTTCTTTATAGATTTTTTGTTAGCTAGTCTGGTGGTAATTAGTTAAATTAAAACCATCATTTAGTTGAAAGTTTGCCAGCAAGAAACTATGCTTTATGATGATGGGTTTTTTAAGTAATTTTTATATTAGGAGTAAGTAATATGGGTGTTTTAGTTGGCAAGCCAGCACCGGATTTCACGGCTGCAGCAGTTACAGGTAGCGGCGAGATTATTGATGATTTTAATTTATCGGATGCAATCAAAGGTAAGAAGGCTGTTGTCTTCTTTTATCCGCTTGATTTCACCTTTGTATGTCCGTCAGAGCTTATTGCTTTTGATCATCGTTATCAGGAATTTGTAGATCGTGGTGTTGAGGTCGTTGGTGTTTCAATCGATTCCCAGTTTTCTCACAATGCCTGGCGTAATACTGATGTTAATGATGGCGGTATCGGCGCAGTAAAATACACCTTAGTTGCTGATGTTAAGCATGAGATTTGTCAGGCCTATGATGTAGAGCATGCTGATGGCGTTGCATTTCGTGGATCGTTCTTAATTGATGAAGACGGTCTGGTAAGACATCAGGTTGTTAATGATTTGCCATTGGGTCGTAACGTTGATGAGATGTTGCGTATGGTTGATGCCCTTGCATTCCACCAAGATCACGGTGAAGTATGCCCAGCGGGTTGGAATAAAGGTGATAGTGGTATGAAGGATACACCTGAAGGTGTTGCTGAGTACCTATCAGAGAACGCCGATAACCTGTAGTAGGTTCTTTTAGTTCTAAGCGCCAGCGCTGTTTTCAGTGCGGGCGTTTATGTTTATGGTCGATGTGATTGGCGTGTAATAACCTCTTGAATAACGTTAAATTGATTGCTTTTGCGGTCAGATAGATAGCGTTTTAGTACAGCCCTAACCACCGGAAAGGCCAGTTCATCCCAAGGGATATCTTCTTCATTGAATAGCGCGACTTCGGTTGACTCAGAACTGGGGCCAAATTCTTTATTTTTAAGTTGAGCGCGATAGAAAACATACACCTGATTGATATAGGGGATGTCGTACAGTGCATAAAGCGTGGGTTCGATAACCTCGGCATTAGCCTCCTCATCGCATTCTCTTAATGCACCCTCGAGAGTTGACTCGTCATTCTCTAAAAACCCGGCAGGAAGGGTCCAGCGGCCTTTTTGAGGCTCGATTGCCCGTTTGCACAGTAATATCTGTTGCTTGTGCTCAGGAAGGACACCTGCAATCACTGAGGGATTTTGATAGTGAACAGTGTTGCAGTGATTGCAAACAAAGCGTAGCCTGTTATCACCCTCAGGTATCTGTTGTGTCACTTTATTGCCACAGTTGGAACAGAACTTCATAAAACCCTCTTGGTTATAAATAAGTATAATCGATTAATGCTAACAACAATGACACAGCGGTTAAAACATTACACTGACAATTATGTAATAACCGATCAGGATTCGAAAGCAGCGGTATTACTGCTACTGCATGGCGATCCCAATGATCCCCTTATAATTCTTACTCGCCGTGCCAGTCATCTTAAGAGCCATGCAGGTGAGGTAGCTTTCCCTGGCGGTATGAAAGAAAGTCATGATAGTGATCTACTAGCTACCGCATTAAGGGAAACAGAAGAAGAAATTGGTTTACCTTCAAGTGCAGTTAATTTTCTTGGACGATTGCCCGCTGATTCACCCCGTAATAATATACGTGTAGCGCCCTTTATAGGATGGGTAGATTCACCCTATGATCTTAATCCAAACCCGTCGGAGATAGAGGCAGTGTTTCATTTACCCTTAAGTTTCTTATTGGATATAAAACATTACCAATA
>CATAJQ010000017.1 GCA_949487135.1 Cellvibrionales bacterium UBA7375
AGGAATAATTTGAGTCAATAATGAGTCAGTGTATTGAACCACAGTAAATACACAGTCACTTTCATCATGACCATCATGACCATCATGATTATCTAAATTGTTCTGATGACAATCATCGGAGTGCTTACCGAGATGGTCATGATCGTGGTAAAGATGGCTGTGAGCAACAGATATAGTGGTGCTTAAGCCTAGGATAAGGCTCAGAAGTATGCCGACTATGGTGTTTTTATAGCTCATTTTGACAATAATATACCATTTGGATAATTAGAGATATTAGTAAACTAACTTATATCTACAAGTTAACTATAAAATTAGATCGTTTTACGCTTATAATATCGCCTTAAATGTTCTGACTTGGAGAACCCCATGAGCGAGCGCACGGCAACCGTTACGCGCAATACACTGGAATCACAGATTACTATAAGTGTGAATCTTGATGGTACTGGTAAAGCAAACCTTGATACGCCGGTTCCATTTTTGAACCATATGCTGGATCAGATTGCCCGCCATGGCCTAGTTGACCTTGATATCAAGGCAGCAGGGGACACGGAAATTGATGATCATCACACCGTTGAAGATATCGGCATTACTCTGGGTATGGCCATTGCTGAAGCCGTGGGCGACAAGAAGGGTCTTACTCGCTATGGTCATGCCTATGTGCCATTAGACGAGGCACTTTCTCGTGTAGTTTTGGACTTTTCAGGCCGTCCTGGGTTAATTATGAATGTTGATTTCGTTCGCAGTCATGTCGGCACATTCGATGTTGATCTTACTTCAGAATTCTTTCATGGTTTTGTCAATCATGGGCTTGTTACGCTGCATATTGATAATTTGCGTGGTGCAAATGCTCACCACCAAGTCGAAACTATTTTCAAAGCCTTTGGTCGTGCTCTGCGTATTGCAGTGACTGAAGATCCTCGTATGTCAGGTGTAATGCCCTCCACCAAAGGCACACTGTAACTATTAAGCGACAGTATAAATTATGAGTGATTTCCGCGATCATATTGCCGTTATTGATTATGGAATGGGCAATCTTCATTCTGTAGCCAAAGCACTAGAGCATGTGGCTCCCAGTGCTTTGGTTTCAGTAACCTCAAATCCACAGATTGTCGAAAATGCAGATCGGGTTGTTTTTCCCGGTGTAGGTGCAATTCGCGACTGTATGCACGAAATACAGCGACTTAATATTGGTGAGGTGGTTAAAAAAGCCATTCAAGCCAAGCCTGTTTTAGCGATTTGTGTGGGTATGCAGGCGCTAATGGAAAGCAGTGAAGAAAATGGCGGCATTGACTGCCTAAATATAATGCCAGGGCAAGTTAAATATTTTGGTGAAAACCTTGTAGATAGCCAAGGCCATAAGCTCAAAGTGCCACATATGGGCTGGAACAATGTGAGTCAGTCTCAAGATCATCCGCTTTGGCACAAAATTAAACAAGACAGTCGTTTCTATTTTGTGCATAGCTACTATGTCGAAGCCCTAAACAACCCCAATGTATTCGCCACCTGTGACTATGGCAAACAATTTGCCGCATCTGTGCAACAGGGCAACTTATTTGCGGTGCAATTTCACCCAGAAAAAAGTGCCGATGCAGGGTTGCAGTTGCTCAATAATTTCTGTCAATGGCAGGGCGCTTAAGTCCATCATGTCATCGGCAGAAGATATCAGTGAATTAATCACCCGCCTTAATGGGGAGACTGCCAAGATCGAGTGGCATGAACTACAAAAGCACTATGCATCAGGCAGTGTCATTGCGGTAGCCGCCGGTTTTGATTTGATTAAAGTTGCCATTGCATTGCATCAAGATGAAACCGCCCAGATAAAACAATGGCTTGCTGAAGATTCGATACAGCAGGTCACTGACAGTCAGGCACAGCAATGGTATGACCAAAACACCGCGGTTTGGGCGCTGGTTATTCCACCCTTTGTATTAGTTCAAGAAAAGAAGCCGAGCTAAACCTTACTTTTACTCATATTAGCGGCAGCATAAACCCAACAGATCCGACCTGATTTTAGCGTCGCTTTCACCCTTTGGTAGTCATCAACCTCATAGTCATCAGCAGCACTAATCTCACTCTCAGTTAATTCAAATACAGTGCCACTGACCTCATCGCCAGGCTTGCCTGTAAATTGAAGGATGGGGTGAAACTCCCTGCCGCTCTCTTTTAGCACCCGTGGATCGGTAATACGCAGTTGATCAATCTTGTACAGGGGTAGACTATCCTTGTAACCAACCAGTTTTCGGCCAAAATTAGCCAGCTGAACACTGTCCTGTTGCAGGGTGCCATACGAAAAAAGAAGTTGCATAAACTATCTCCAGCCCATTAAGTTGAAAGCATAAACGATGGCACTACAGCCAAGCAAAATAATAGTTATAAAAAAAGCCCTCTAAATGGTTTTAGAGGGCTTTAGAATTGTAGATATGCAAAAATTTAGGGGGCTTTGTCTGGTACTAGTTGATGATTAGCCATACCCTCTAATGCTTGTACCATAGCGGAGTGATCTGAGTCTTGAAGGCCATAGCTAGCACAGCTGGTAAATAACTCCTGTGCTGTTGCTGTATTAGGCAGTACGGCATTTATTTCGCGACCAGTCGTTAATGCTAAATTCAAATCTTTCTGATGCAGGCAAATTCTAAAGCCAGGATCAAAGGTGCGATCAAGCATTCTTTGCCCATGATCCTCGAGAATTTTAGAAGCGGCAAAGCCACCCAAAAGCGCCTCGCGAGCTTTACAAGGCAGGTGTTTAGCCGCACTTTGAATCGCCACAGTTTAGGCAGGTCATACAGCCATCTAAAAGGATAACCGCTTTAACGCTACACTTTTTACAAACTTCGGCATTCGCTGGGAAGTCGCTTGGCTCTTCTTTTGCTGCTGTAGTGCCTTCAAATTCAGCACGCTTTTCGTCCATAATTTTTTGCTGATGTTCGGGGATTTCAGCTTTTTTAAGCATACCGATTTTTTGCAGGTGATCTTCGATTGCCCAGCCAATTTCGGCGACTAGCGATGGCATAAATTTGCCGCCGGGCTTAAAGTATCCACCCTGTGGATCAAACACTGCTTTTAGTTCTTCCACTAAGAAAGTGCAGTCGCCACCTTTGCGGAATACGGCTGAAACTACGCGTGTCAGGGCGACAATCCACTGGAAGTGGTCCATATTTTTGGAGTTAATAAATACTTCAAATGGACGACGTAGTTCGTGGTCAGTACCTTCATTTAGCACGATATCGTTAATCGTAAGATACAACGCATGATCAGATAGCGGCGTCTTAATTTTGTAAGTACTGCCGGCCAGAGATTCAGGACGCGATACTTTTTCGTGCATCTGAATAATATTGCGTTCTTGTTCTGCTGGGGCAACTTCTGGTGCCGCCGGCTCATCTGAGACTACTTTGTAGCCTACGATCTTTTTGTCAATTTTCTTGCTCATGATAATCCTCTTATCTGTCCTTTTGCTTCTACGGGTTATTAGAACTTACCGTAGTAGCCTTCTTTAAGTGCGTCGAATAGGTTAGCAGCGGTATGAGTTTCGCCATCGTATTCAATCTCTTCATTTCCTTTGTATTCAACCGTTGAGCCATCTTCAAGGGTAAAGCTGTAAACTGTATTTTCTAGATCGCTTTCTTTAACCAATACACCTTGGAAGGCTTCTGGGTTAAAGCGGAAAGTAGTACAGCCTTTCAGTCCTTTTTCTGCGGCGTACAGATAGATATCTTTAAAGTCATCATAGTCGCACTCAGTCGGTACATTAATAGTTTTGGAAATTGATGAATCTATCCATTTTTGTGAAGCGGCTTGAATATCGACATGAGCTTTTGGCTCGATAGTTTCAGAGCTTACAAAGTAGTCGGGTAAAGCTTCTTCGTCCGATGTGCCAAATGGCATGGCTTTATCGTTAATGAGTGTGCGATAGGCCAATAGTTCGTAGGAGAATACATCTACTTTCTCTTTGGATTTTTTACCTTCTCGAATAACATTTCGTGAGTAGTGGTGAGCAAAGCTTGGCTCAATACCATTACTTACGTTATTGGCGAGAGAGAGAGAGATGGTTCCTGTGGGTGCAATCGAGCTGTGATGACTAAAACGACAGCCTTCTTCAATAATTGAACTAGCTAGTTCTGGCGCGACTTCTGCGACATTCTGCATATATCGGCTGTATTTGCCCATCAGCACCTTGCCTTTAATTTTATCGCCGACCTTGATGCCGTCTTTTGCTAATTCAGGTTGCTTGAAGATCATATTGGCGGTTATTTCAAAGTCATCTTCCATAATCGGCGCAGGCCCTTTTTCTCTGGCTAGATCAAGGCCTGACTCTAAACCGGCAACGGCCATTTCACGTGAGACTTTTTCGGTAAACTCTACCGAGTTTTTGTCGCCATACTTCATGCAAAGCATAGTGATAGCCGAACCTAATCCAAGGAAGCCCATACCGTGACGACGCTTGTACTGAATTTCATTTCTTTGGCCTTCAAGGGGTAGTCCGTTGATTTCAACAACGTTATCTAGCATACGAGTAAAGACCTTAACCACTTCGGCGTATTGTTCCCAATCAAATGAGGCTTCTGAAGTGAATGGGTTGCGTACAAACTTAGTCAGATTGACTGAACCTAGTAGACAGCTGCCGTAGGGTGGGAGAGGTTGCTCGCCGCAGGGGTTAGTGGCACGAATATCTTCACAGAACCAGTTGTTATTGTTCTTGTTAACCTGGTCGATAAGAATAAAGCCTGGCTCTGCAAAGTCATATGTGGATGACATAATGGCATTCCAAAGCTTTTGTGCGCGAATGGTTTCATAAATTCGGCAAGCCACTAACCCCTGATCGTTAGTTACATATCCGTCTGTTGAGGGGAATGGTTTCCAGACAATATCGTCGCCTTTAAGATTGAGGCCTTCATCAATTTCTTTGGCACTCACAGGGAAGGTAAGATTCCAGCTACCATCGTTGCGAACTGCTTCAATAAATTCTTCTGTAATCAGTAGAGATAAATTGAACTGTCGTAAACGTCCGTCTTCACGTTTGGCTTTTACAAAGTCAAATACATCCGGATGGCTTACATCAAAGGTTGCCATTTGTGCGCCTCTGCGGCCACCGGCTGAGGATACGGTAAAACACATCTTATCGTAGATATCCATAAACGATAGCGGACCTGAGGTGTAGGCACCAGCACCAGAAACATAGGCACCTTTGGGGCGCAATGTAGAAAACTCATAGCCGATACCGCAACCAGCTTTAAGCGTAAGGCCGGCCTCTAAATTGCGCTCTAAAATACCAAGCATTGAGTCGGGGACTATACCTGATACGGTACAATTAATAGTTGATGTCGCAGGTTTGTATGCCTGAGCGCCAGCATTTGAAATAATTCGTCCAGCGGGGATTGCACCATTTTCTAGTGCCCAAACGAATTTTTCATGCCATTCTTTACGCTTGCCCTTTGATTCTACATCAGACAATGCCTTGGCAACTCGATCATAGGTGTCTTGGATATCTTTATCGACTGGCTGATCTTGTTTATCCTTTAAGCGATATTTTTTATCCCATATATCAAGGGACGCTTCTTGGAACTGGATATCATTAATTGATTTACTTGGCTTTACGGTTTTTAATTTAGTTGCGCTCATCACTGGCCCTTTTTGTTTGTCTTAAGTAGACGGCAGATTTTTATATGCAAATTCTATGCAGCCACTGTTTGTGGTGAAATTTGCCGTATCACTTAAATTAGCGGTTCGGATAATTTGCCTTATTATTAATTGATAGAGTTTATCCAACATTTTGTGTGTTGCAAGCACTATTCCACTATATATTGTGTTTTTTTTAAAAAAATTTCCAATATATGGTTGGTAAGCTGTTGAAAAATATGTGGATAAAATGCATAGATGCAGTAGTTATAAGGGGTCTAAATAAAGATTGACCAATGTGTATAAATTGGTCATTGTTGTGATGTACTAAGGTTTCACCTATTTCGTAGAGTATATTAACAAAGAGTTAAGTTGTCTCGTTGAGACATACTCGATAAAATAATGCTTAAACAATTTCTATGGCACAGGGGCCAATTTTAGACCCATCGGTGCACAATTGAGGATTTTCATGGATATTTTTGATTTCTCCGATGGCCGTGAGGGCTACTATGGGGATTACGGTGGTGTTTTTCTTCCCGAAATTTTACACGCGACGATCGAGGAGCTCTTAGAGTGCTTTCGTGAGTGTAAAGCGGATCCAAAGTTTTGGCAGGAATACGTAGCACTTTTACAGAACTATTCGGGTCGACCTACACCGCTTACGCATTTGGAAAACCTCAGCCGTGAATTGGGTGGTGCACAAATTTATGCCAAGCGCGATGATTTAAATCATACTGGATCGCACAAGGTTAATAATGTAATGGGTCAGGGCTTGCTGACTCAGCGATTGGGTAAAAAGCGGGTGATTGCTGAAACCGGTGCTGGCCAACACGGTTTTGCCACTGCGACTATGGCTGCTAGATTTGGCTTTGATTGTAAGATTTATATGGGTGCCGTCGATGTCGCTCGTCAGCGTCCTAATGTGTTCTGGATGGAAAACCTTGGCGCTGAAGTGATTGCGGTTGAGGATGGACAGAAAACCCTTAAAGATGCGGTAAATGAATGTATGCGCGATTGGGTAACTAATATGGCGGATACTCATTATATTTTGGGTACGGCCTGTGGTCCCCATCCATTCCCTGAAATGGTCAGTTGGTTCCAGTCAATTATTGGCCTTGAAGCGAGAGAACAAATTCTTGCACAAACTGGTCGTCTTCCCGATCGTGTATTTGCCTGTGTTGGTGGTGGTTCTAATGCGATGGGACTTTTCCAGGGGTTTATCGACGAGCCAACTATCGAATTAATTGGCTGTGAAGCAGGTGGTGAGGGTGTAGGTTCATACATGCACTCGGCGCGCTTAGCTTACGATGATGCTTCGGTGGGTGTTGCTCAGGGTTATAAAACCTATTTCTTGCAAAATGACGAGGGTAATATGAATGAAACCCATTCCGTTGCCGCTGGTTTGGATTATATTGGAGTAAACCCAATTTTCTCTCACTTACATGACACTGGTAGAGTGCGCTTTGAGGCGGCAACCGATGCTGAAGTTAGGGAAACACTTAAACAAACTATGCGTACTGAGGGGCTTATCCCTGCCTTAGAGAGTACTCATGGTTTTGTGGTTGCCCTAAAGGAAGCTGCCACTATGCGTAAAGATGAAATCGTTATAGTCAATATGTCTGGTCGTGGCGATAAGGATATCTTTACCATTGCTGATGCACTAGATGATGCTAAGTGGAAATCATTTATTGGCGGTAAAGCTGATCAGTATCGCGCGGAGAAGAAGTGATGGGTTTGCAATCGTTTATTGCTGAGCGCAAAAAGGTTAAAGATTTACTGGTAATGGCGCATGTAGTGTGTGGTTACCCCTCGTTTGAAGATAATCTAAAAGAATTGGAAATCATGGCTGAGGCCGGAGTTGATGTGGTGGAACTTCAGTTTCCATTTTCTGAGCCCAGTGCCGATGGTCCGTTATTTGTTCATGCCAATGAGCAGTCGTTAAAATCTGGCACTACCGTTGATCAATGTTTTGAATTGATGGCGCAAGTCAGTGCACGCTTTCCGTTTAAAGTGCTGATGATGGGTTACTACAATACTGCATTTAAAATGGGAGAAGATGTTTTTATCAAACGTCTTAAAGCAGCGGGTGGTGTGGGCTTTATTCTGCCAGATTTACCTATTGAAGAGGCGGGTAGCTTGCACGCCCTTGCCGCTGAAGCGGGCATTGAGCCCATTATTCTAATGACACCTACCTCTAGTGATAAGCGCTTGGCAAAATTAGGTGCTGCCAGCAGAGGCTTGGTCTATGCGGTTGCTAGAAAAGGGGTAACCGGCTCCAAAACAAATATGGGTGACGATGTGATTGGGCTGATTGATCGTTGCCGTCAACATACTGAGGTTCCAATTGGGGTTGGTTTTGGTATCGGTTGTAAGCAGGATATGGACTTTTTGCGCGGTCATGCTGATATGGCAATTATTGGAACTGCGGCGCTTAAAATATGGGAGCATTCCGGGGCCGATGGTTTACGCGCCTTTTTCAAAGAAATGATGGCCTAGAAAACGCTACTATCTAGTTTTCAATTGTTTTCTTGAGGTTTCATAGCGCCAGTGATTAACAAGCTGGGGTTTGAGAGATTCCAATTCTGGTATTGTGCCTATACTGACCTTTTTAAAGCACAGTAAATGGGCGCCAATCTTTGATGTAATAGGCTTGGTCCAGCAGGGTAAATTCTGCGGGTGTTCTGATACTTCAGCCACAATCTTTTTACTAAATTCTGCGCCATAAAGGCGATCAATTTCTAATGTATTTAGGCTTACTAACGCCTGTGGTGGTTTTCTATTGGCTAGCGCTGTATCGAGTATTTTCTGCGCCATGCTCACAGCCTGTCCACCATGGCGAATATTAGTCAATAGATATTGGGTAAATTCGAAGCTGGATATCTGTCGATACTGTTCTTGGTGTTGCTGATAAAATTGACTCAATTCCTTATCGGTGGGCACTCTTTCTGTGGTGATATTTTTGGTCAGCCCCGAGAGCTTTATCTGCATAGCTTGATCATCAATAATCTCATCTAAATTATTGTTTACTTGCCTGCTTATCTCAGATTCTTGGGTGATTTTATTATCGATATACTGTTGTAGTTTGTCTGTATCGGGCAGCTGAATAACAGTTTCATCCCAAGTGCTTTCGGTGGATTGAGTGAATTTGATCCAGCAGTAACTTAATGCAGAGACAACAAGCAGAGCACAAATCATAAACTGTTGGCGACTCAGTGTTTTTACACTATTAGATAGGCTCTTATACTTTTTATTAATTGGCTTCATTTTTTTTCCAGTAATTGTTTATTATTATTTGCTGAAGTTTTTAAGTTAAAGAGTGTCATATCAAAACGATGCTAGAATTGGCTATATTTTCATTTTATAGGTATTAATGCAAATGCATAAACCACTGCAGGGTTTGCGAGTTATTGAGTTAGGTCAGCTTTTGGCGGGTCCATTTGCCGGCTGTATGCTCGGTTATTTTGGTGCTGAAGTGATCAAGGTTGAGCCACCCGGGGGTGACCCTATTCGCAACTGGCGGGAAATAAAAGACGGCACCTCATTATGGTGGCGAAGCTTGGCGCGCAATAAAAAGTGTATTTCGTTGGATTTAAAAACTAATGAAGGGCGCGATCTGGTCAAACAACTGCTATTGACGGCCGATATTGTTATTGAAAACTTCCGGCCGGGTGTCATGGAGAAGTGGGGGCTGGGTCCTAAGAGCCTTAGGCAGGAAAACCCTCGCCTTATCTATGCCCGAATTTCAGGCTATGGGCAAACCGGCCCCTATGCTAAAAAACCTGGTTTTGCCTCTGCCTGTGAAGCTATTAGCGGTTTTAGATATCTCAATGGTTACCCAGATGAGGTGCCAGTAAGACCTAATCTTAGTATAGGTGATACGGTTTCAGGGCTGCATGCGGTTATCGGTATTATGATGGCTTTGCAGGCGCGGGATAATCAAACTGCAGAACAATCGGGTGAGGGGCAGGTTGTTGATATTGCCCTTTACGAATCTATGTTCAATCTTCTCGAAGCGGTTATCCCAGAATACCATGGGGCCGATATTATTCGACAGCCCTCTGGGACAACAGTAACGGGGATTGTTCCTACTAACACCTATAGGTGTAAAGACGATAAGTTTTTGGTTATTGGTGGCAATGGCGATTCTATTTTTGTGCGATTAATGCAAGCAGTGGGGCGCAATGATATGGCTGAAGATAAAGCCTATGCTAGCAATGCTGATAGAGTTCAGCATGAGGCGCAAATTGATGCTGTTTTAAAGGATTGGTGTGCTAGCCACAAGCTTGAGGATGCCCTGAATATTTTAGAGTCAAAAAGGGTTCCCTGTGGCCCTGTGTACAATGCTGAAGATATGATGAATGATCAGCACTTTAATGAGAGAGGCTTGTTTGATCAGGTTGAGATCAATGGTGAACCACTTAAAATCCCGGCAATCCTACCAAAACTCGAAGACACGCCTGGGGCAACTGATTGGCCGGGACCAGAGCTAGGGGCTCATACCGATGAGGTTTTAGCGAGTTTAGGTATCAATGCTGCAGATATTGCCGCGCTTAAGAAAAACGGCGTAGTAACTGATTCCTAAGGTCTGTATTACTAGTTGTTATTGCGCTTTAAGAGCAGTGAATCTAAATCGTTTTCCATCAACTTCTTTCTTGCAGAACTGCTTTCTTTGTTATTGCTAAATGGCCCTACTAATACGCGATGCAATTTGCCACCTGATGAGGTATTGAACGCTTCGGTAAACACCGGTAAGTTGAGTAACAACAGATTAATTCGCAAACTTTCAGCTTCGTCGATATTTTTGAATGACCCTACCTGAAGCAAATAACTGGCATTGGTATCTGGGTTAGCCTGTGTATCTGAGTTGCTATTATTTTCAGACTGAGGAATATTGATTTCATCACCCTTAAGTAAATTGGGAAATTGAAAATCTGGAGCTGCCGGAGCCTCGGCTTTGGCGCTATCATTTGCAGTCGAATTAGGGTTTTCAGACTTGAGTAGGTAAGGCAGTATTTGGCAGGCAATAACACCAAGTATAAAGCCCGACACAAATACAGAAAAACCACTACTGCGCTGTTCGCCGCGACGTTTGTTGGCTGAGCTGGATTTCTTATGATAATTTTGTGCCATAACTGCCTATACCTATTGTTAGGGTGAATTGTAGGTGAAAAAGCCTACTCTAGGCAAAGTAAACTGACTCTAATAAGTGATTTACTATAGTTCTTGTGGGTCTACATCGATAGACCAACGTATTTTGTTGTCTTTTTTAGTGTTTTCTAGTGCCATTGCAACCTGAAAGAGCAACTGTTGCAGATGACTTCTTTGAGTAGAGGTTATTTGCAATATAAAACGATAGCGTCCTGAACGTTTTTCCATTAATGCTGGTAGCGGACCCAATAGCTGCGTATCTGATGTTATATGTTGCTCACTAATACTGCGTGCAAGGTTTAAAAAATCTAGGGCTAATTGCGGGTAGATAGATTCTGCACGTATAACGGCAAGAGATTTAAATGGAGGCAGTTGCCCCTGTTGACGATGACTCAATAATTGCTGTGCTAGGGGGTGATAACCCTGATTAAATAATTGGTCCAATACGGGATGATCGGGCTGATGCGTTTGCACCATGACCTGACCGCTAATTTTGCCGCGTCCACTTCGCCCTGCTACCTGAGTCAGTAGCTGCCCCATTCGTTCATGGCTACGGAAGTCGGCACTCATAAGTCCACTGTCCGCATCCAAGATAACTACGAGGGTAACATTTTCAAAATGATGCCCCTTGGCGAGTATCTGGGTACCCACAAGAATGCAGGGCTCACCGCTATCTGCAGTTGAAAAGAACGCCTCCAACGCGCCTTTTTTTCTGGTGCTGTCTTTATCAACACGGATAACTGGATAGTCTTGAAAGCGTCGTTGCAAAAAATCTTCGCTGCGTTCAGTTCCCTCACCGGCAGGCATTAAATCGGTACTATTGCAACTAGGGCACTGATGAATGATGGGTTGTTGATAGTCGCAGTGGTGACAAATTAATCGTCCTCTGGCTTTGTGAACAGTCAGCTTGCTATCACAGCTTAAACATTGTGCAGTCCATCCGCATTGGTGACAGATTAGAGCGGGTGCAAAGCCGCGCCGGTTGAGAAAAACCAGCACCTGCTGTTTGGCTTTGAGGGTGTTTTCAATCGCTGTTAAAGTAGTGTCGGTAATGCCACATTGTATGGATTCTGTTTTAAGGTCGATCAGTGTCCAATTAGGCGATGTGGCATTATTCACCCGTTGATTGAGTGTTAGATGCTCATATCTGCCTTTGTTGCAGTTGTTAAGCGATTCTAATGAGGGGGTGGCAGAACCCAAAATAACCGGAATATTTTCACGCTGAGCACGAATCACAGCTAAGTCACGTGCTGAATAGCGAAAGCCTTCCTGTTGCTTGTAAGAGGCATCATGCTCCTCATCTAAAATAATTAAGCCAAGGGCTTCAAACGGGGTAAAAATAGCTGATCTTGTGCCCAAAACAATCTTGGCTTGCCCTGACTTAGCTTGTAGCCACGCCTCTAAGCGTTGTTTGTCAGTCATGCCTGAATGCATCGTGACTATAGGCACATTAAATCGATCGCGAAAGCGTTTTTCCGTTTGTGGGGTAAGACTAATCTCAGGGATTAAAACCAAGGCCTGTCGTTGATATCTCAACAGCTGCTCAATCGCTTGCAAATAGATTTCTGTTTTGCCGCTACCGGTTACCCCTTCGAGCAAATAACTATTAAAGCTATGAAGATCTATGGCGTTAATCGCTGTTTGTTGTTGGCTATCTAGTTGTAAGCTTGGCTGCTGTAAGATTTCATCAGCAGTTGCCAAGGGCCTGTTCTCTAAAACCACAGATTCAAGCAAACCTTTTTGTTGTAACTGGTTGCGAATGGCACTGGAAAATAATGCACTGATTTTAGATTCTTCAATGCAGTTAGAATGTTGTGCAATAAAATCTATCAGTGCCTGTTGTTTTGGCGCTCTCTGAAGCGTTTGAGGGTCTAATTGAGCCCCTAGTTCAGTTAACTGCCAGTGCTTTATGCCGCTAGCTACTGCAGGTTCGCCTTTGCGTATTAACGAGGGAAGGGCAGTGAATAGTGCTTCCCCCAGAGGATGCTGATAATAGTTTGCCGCCCATATAAATAAGCTAAATAAATCTGAGGGCACAATGGGTGATGAATCTATGATATCGCTGATATCTTTTATTTTTTCCAGTGGAAGATCGCTAGTTTTTGGGATATCAACCACCAGCCCAATTAGAACTCTGCGACCAAATTCAACTTTTACCCGCATGCCGGCGAGCGGCGTTTGATGATCAATCTTTGAACGCAGTTTTTCGGGTAATTTATAGTCGAATGTGCGTCGCAGAGGTGATGGAACTGCAATTCGAAGGATTATTGGCCCATTTTGTGGCATATCTGTAAAGAATTCCTTTTGTCTAAGGTCTATTATCTGCTAGAATCCGCGCTCATTTGAAAAAGCTTGCCGTGCTTTGCGAGTTTATGTGTTTAGTACTTATGTGCTGTAGCATAACAGGTTGGGGTGGCGGTTTGCAGATTGGAGTAAAAGATGAAGACTGATATACACCCAGCTTATAACGAAATGACAGCGACCTGTAGTTGCGGCAACGTAATTAAAGTAGGTTCAACGCGCTCTGAGAGCATCCATATTGATGTATGTTCATCTTGCCACCCGTTTTACACAGGTAAGCAGAAAGTAGTTGATACTGGCGGTCGTATCGACAGATTTAACAAGCGTTTTGGCGGTAGCAAGAAGTAAGTACTTATTTCATATCGTTGAGATAGCCATAAAATGCCGTTTGGTCTTCCATGCGGCATTTTTTTGTGTACGATAAAATTAACTCGTTTGACTATTTAATTGTATTCCATTCAGCGGTTACAATGGTCGTATAGAGTTTGTTCAATTGGAGCACCTAGTGCGCGCAATCAGATCATTTTTTAAAGCGATACTCTTATTTGCCATTGCTTTGGTTGGTGCGCTATTCGCACTTCACAATAAGCAGGCAATGAGTGTCGACTTTATTTATTTCCGCGGTCCTGAAATTAGTCTAGGCTTGTGGTTAATGCTATTTTTAATGTTTGGTGCCCTATTGGGTGTTGTTGTTAGTAGTCTAATGGTCGGAAGTTATCGCCGTAAACTTGGACGTTTTAAGAAGAGAGATGAATAATTAATGACAGCCTCAGAACCGCGTATCATTGTAGCCCTAGACTTTGATAATGCAGCATCAGCCTTGGCGCTTGCCGATCAGCTAAACCCCAATCAATGCAGACTCAAAGTGGGTAAAGAATTGTTTGTGGCCGCTGGTCCTCAGCTGGTTAAATCATTGACCGATCGCGGCTTTGATATATTTTTGGATTTAAAATTTCACGATATCCCTAATACCGTGGCCAAAGCTATACTTGCCGCGGCAGATCTTGGGGTGTGGATGTCCAATGTCCATGCCTCCGGCGGCAGCCGTATGATGAGCGCTGCCAAGCAGGCGGTAGAGCAGCATGGCGGCGATATGTTACTGATTGCTGTAACCGTACTAACCAGTATGGATGAAAGTGATTTACTACAGGCGGGTGTCAATAGATCAGCTGGTGATCAGGTAATGGCTCTGGCTAAGTTAACCCAAGAATCCGGACTAGACGGGGTTGTTTGCTCCGCTCAAGAAGCGTCAGCGTTAAAGCAGCAGTTGGGTCAGGATTTTAAATTAGTAACACCAGGGATTCGTCTTACTGATAGCGCTTCAGATGATCAGCGACGTATCGTGTCACCACCTCAGGCTATCGAATTGGGCAGTGACTATCTAGTAATCGGTCGGCCTATTACCCAAGCTGAAAACCCGATGCAAATGTTACAAAAGATTAATCAGTCTCTATAAGTACTCACCTAATTTTTTTAAAACTTAAAATATTTTCCGTATGCATAAAAAAACCGGCTCTTTGTAGAGCCGGTTTTTTGGTTTGTCACTTGATTTAAGTTTAATCCTGAGCATCCTGCTGCGCAGAAGTTTGATAAACCCTTACATAATCCACTAGCATTCCACGTGGGAATTGAGAGGTTTCATCCGGAGCTCCTGGGAATGATCCACCAACAGCAACGTTTAGGATCAAGAAGAAATCATTATTAAATGACTGGCCTACACAGGATAGTTGAGGCTCATTAGGAACCTGCCCTTCGATACAAGGTCCGATAGGTCCAGTGGTAGTCAGATCAAGGTCTCTTCCTGGTTGATGAACTCCATCAATCATATATCTGATCTTAGTCTCATCCCACTCAATACTGAACACATGGAAGGTATCTGAGAACGTGTTACCGTCATCAAGCACTCTCTCACCCCAAGCTATATTTTGACCGTTTGGTGTTGGGCTGTAGGTCGATAAATCATATTGACGTGGATTCAAGCTTTGCCCTTCAGCAAACGGTCCATCACCATTCCAATAGGCATTGTGAACCATTCTTTCTTCTTGCGAAACACCATAAGTGTTGCCACCTATTGTTTCAACAATATCAATCTCGCCAGAGAATGGCCAGCCAATCTCATCAACATTAGCCCCTAGCATCCAGCCTGCAGACCACATGCCTTTACCCTCGGCAACCGCCGCACGGATATCCACACGCCCATGTTTGAATTCGAACAGGTCTTGAGTTGTCAGCTTAGCGGATGAGAAAGATTCTCCACCCGGCAGATCTGCATCATCACTTTGTTGAATGTCAGCAGTGATGACCAAAAGCCCATCTTCAACCGCTGC
>CATAJQ010000018.1 GCA_949487135.1 Cellvibrionales bacterium UBA7375
GATGAGCCGAATTAATAGCGCGCGCATCGCCGCTATTAAAGCTGAACATGCCAACCTTGAAGTCAAGGGAGCGGTTATGGCGTCCGACGCTTTCTTCCCATTCCGCGATGGTATAGATAATGCCGGACAAGCGGGTATCAGCTGTATTATTCAGCCCGGTGGATCAATGCGTGACGATGAAGTTATTGCTGCCGCCAATGAGCATGGAATGGCCATGGTGTTTACCGGCATGCGTCACTTTAGACACTAAGCTGGAATTTTTATACGCTTAAATTCTTCCAATGCCAGTTCGCGGGACTGTTTAACGTCCACAATTGGCATTGGATAGTTTCTTCCTAGCTCAACATTGGCAGCATCGAGTATTTCACTCGGCGCTAGCCATGGCGCATGAATATATTTAGACGGCATGTCCGCAAGTTCAGGAATAAACTTGCGGATATAGTCCCCCTGTTTATCAAACTTTTCACTTTGTGTGATTGGATTAAATATTCTAAAGAATGGCGCGGCATCAGCCCCGCATCCTCCAACCCATTGCCAACTGGCGCTGTTACTGGCCAAATCAGCATCAACCAAACAATCCCAGAACCACTTGGCCCCCTCATGCCAATGTATAAGAAGGTTCTTGACTAAAAACGACCCCACCACCATGCGCACTCTGTTGTGCATATAGCCTGTGCTGTAAAGCTCTCGCATACCGGCATCGATCAATGGATAGCCTGTCTGACCTTGTTGCCAGGCAGTCAAAGCCTCGCCACTATTGCTAGCCCAGCCAAAACGATCAAATTTTGACTGTAAATTTGTGTCTGGAAGTTGCGGAAAGTGGTAAAGCAAATAATAGGAGAATTCACGCCAGCCAAGCTCACTTAAGAACACACCAATATTATCTTCATCAGCTGCAATGGGCCCCTGCTGTTTGGCTCTATACCAAGCGCTGTTAGGCGATATCAGCCCGAAGTGCAAATAGGGAGACAAGCGAGAAACATGGGCTTTGCTCGGGAAATTTCTGCCCTCACGATAGTCGCCAATACCCTGATCCAAAAAGCTATCGAGCAGACTATCTGCGGCTTGCTCATCAATAGTCCAAACCTCCCTCATTTTACTGTCCCAATTTATTTTAGGCCGTAATTCAAGAAGACTAACTGTAAGTGAGCATTCACTTTTATTTGGGATATTAAGATTATTGGGTGCCGATAAGGGTTTTCTCGGTGGTATATGCCCAAGGCAACCGCGCCTGTAGTAAGGTGTAAATACCTTGTAGGGGGTTTGGTCTTTTTTTAATATTTCCCACGGCTCCCACAGTAACGAGCCATTAAAGCTTTTTACCTCTAGCCCCAGACTTTTTAAATCAGTTTTAAGCTGCATATCGCGCTCTAGACGCCATGGCTCATAACAACGATTCCAGTAAACTGCCTTAGCCTCGGTCACTTCCGCCAAATGTCTCAGGCACTCTAAGGGGTCGCCCTTAAAAATATTCAACTTGTTTTGCAGTGATTTATCTAATGACTCTAGGGCGTGGTGAAGCCACCAACGACTGGCACCCCCCATTGACCAATCACCGGCTGATTGGTCGTCTAGAATATAAACAGGAATGATTTTTCCGGATTCACAGGCCTGCCACAGCGCTGGATTATCGGCAAGACGCAAGTCCTGTCGAAACCATACAATTATTGGCGCTTCTTGAACTGATTTAGATTCCATGGACTTTTGCCTGTTTTGATTATTACCCAATGCTACGCAGCCGGTTTTAGGATTGGATTAGTCGTCTTTTATATCGCAATCACAGCTTACTCTGCTACAATTCCTTGCTTAAAATTAATCTAACATTAAAGTTCGTTTAAATGAATATATTAGTAATTGGCTCCGGCGGCCGTGAACATGCATTGGCATGGAAAGCATCTCAATCTTCAACCGTAGGTACAGTATTCGTTGCTCCCGGCAATGCCGGCACAGCCATCGAACCAGGGCTGGAAAATGTAGCTATTGGTGCTGATGACTTTAATGCACTTGCTGATTTTGCTCAGGCTAACGATGTGGGTCTCACTATTGTTGGTCCAGAACAGCCCTTAGTGGATGGTGTTGTCGATTTCTTTAGTGAAAAACAGCTGGCTATTTTTGGCCCTAGCTCAGGTGCCGCACAATTAGAGGGTTCAAAATCTTTTACTAAAGACTTTTTAGCCCGGCACAATATTCCTACAGCTTTTTATGACACCTTTACTGAAGTCGATGCCGCTATTGCTTATATTAATAAAATTGGTGCGCCAATTGTTGTTAAGGCCGATGGCCTTGCCGCCGGTAAGGGCGTTATTGTGGCCATGGATATCGCTGAGGCCGAGGCCGCTGTTCGCGATATGCTTGCCGGCAATGCGTTTGGTGAGGCTGGGCATCGGGTGGTGATTGAAGAATTTCTCGATGGCGAAGAAGCTAGCTTTATTGTCATGGCGGATGGCGTTAACGTGCTGCCAATGGCAACTAGCCAAGATCATAAGCGTGTTGGTGAGGGTGACACTGGACCGAATACAGGCGGCATGGGTGCCTACTCCCCTGCACCTGTAGTTGATGACGCGATTTATCAACGCATCATGGATGAAGTTATTTACCCGACCGTGAAGGGAATGGCCGAGGAAGGCAATAGTTACACTGGTTTCTTATATGCCGGTCTGATGATTATGGCTGATGGCACACCAAAAGTGATTGAATATAACTGCCGCTTTGGCGACCCTGAAACTCAGCCTATTATGCTGCGTATGCAATCGGACCTTGTCGAGCACTGCATTGCCGCTATAAACGGACAACTCGATTCGCAACAAACAAGCTGGGATAGTCGACCCGCCGTTGGCATTGTGTTGGCCGCGGGCGGCTACCCTAATGCATACAACAAAGGTGATACTATTTCTGGTCTGCCAGAATTGGGTTCAAGTGCCTCTAACGTATCGACTTCAGAGAAAATATTTCATGCCGGGACGCAACAAATCGATGCTAATATCGGCACTAATGGCGGTCGAGTCCTATGCGCTACTGCTATGGGCAATAGCGTACTAGATGCTCAGCAACAGGCCTACCAATTAGCCTCTTCAATTAGCTGGGAAGGTATGTTTTTTCGCGCAGATATCGCATGGCGTGCTATTGAAAGAGAGCAAAAAAACTAATAAGGGTCACAGCGCGATAAGTATCTATGGCTGATTTAGCATTTTTTAGTAGTGATATTCCTTTCTTTGCTTATGGCTTAAGTCATTCAATCGTATTGCTTATTGGCCTATTTTTGCTAACCGCTATTTTTATTGCCAGCAAAAAACTTAGCTATCAACAAAACCTTTTAATCGGCCGCTATTTCTCCATCTTTTTAGCTCTAATCGTTGCCGTCTATACCTTGTTTGAAATAGCATTAGGGCGCTTCACTATCGCTGAAGATCTGCCACTATCGACCTGTAATCTTTTCTGTATTTTGGCTCCTTGGTTATTTTGGCGGCCAAACTTCAAGTATTTTGTGGTGGTTTATTTTTTGGTGATGGCAGGCACTTTGCAGGCAGTGATCACCCCAGATTTATATAGGGGCTTCCCAAGCTATGGTTTCTTCAAATATTGGATAACTCATGTTGGTTTAGTGCTTTTGGTGATCCATTATCTTGTTTGTTTCGAACTTTACCCTACTGCCAAAAGTATGCTTACCGC
>CATAJQ010000019.1 GCA_949487135.1 Cellvibrionales bacterium UBA7375
AAGAGCGTTTGCGTATTGACTTAGATCGCGCGACATACTGGCAGGGCCAGGGTGCACAGATTAGTGATCGTGTTTCTTCGTTGCTTAAAGAGGCAGCTAAACAAGCAGCATAAGAGGAGCTTATCCTATGAGCAATATTGACATTGTTCAAGGAACCCTCGTTGTTGGGCGGATTTCCGCCGTGTTTGGTGTGCGTGGCTGGGTGAAGGTGATGTCTTTTACCGAGCAGGCAAGTAAGATTTTTGACTATCAGCCATGGTTGGTTGATAGCAATGGCAGGCTAGAGACCATTCAGGTTGATGAATGGAAAAACCATGGTGATGGTTTAGTGGCCCACCTTAAAGGAATTGATGATCGTGATATAGCTCGTAGCTGGTGTCTTAAAGATATCCGTGTCGATGCGACATTACTTCCAAAGTTGAGTGAAAGTGAATTTTACTGGCATCAACTGCAAGATTTAGTGGTTTATAACTACTTTGAAGATACTGTAGAGCGTTTAGGGGTTGTGTTATCTCTGCTCGAAACTGGCGCCAATGATGTGATTGTGGTCAAAGGTGATGCAGAGAGTATTGATCGTCGCGAACGATTAATCCCTTACACAAAACAGTATGTATTGAAAATTGATCTGGGTGCACAGCGAATTGATGTGACCTGGGATCCCGATTTTTAAACAATCGGCTAAGGAGGCGAGGGTCTAGTTATGAAAATAGCATTGATTACTCTGTTTCCAGAAATGTTTGAAGCATTGACTGATTATGGAGTCAGTGGTCGTGCGGTAAATAAGGGACTGCTAGAAATTTCTAGTTTTAACCCGAGAGATTTTACCGAGGACGCGCACTCAATAGTTGATGATCGGCCCTATGGCGGCGGTCCTGGCATGGTGCTTTTGATTGAGCCACTGCGCAAGGCAATTAATGCGGCAAAAGAGTGGATTGATGGCGAGCCTTTGGTGGTTTATCTCTCCCCTCAGGGTAAGGTTTTACAGCAAACCGCTGTGAATAATTTGGCAACAGAGCGGTCAATTATTCTTATAGCGGGACGGTATGAAGGTATTGATGAGCGATTGATCCAGCTAGAAGTGGATCAAGAATGGTCGATTGGAGACTATGTACTCAGCGGGGGAGAAATACCCGCAATGGTTCTAGTCGACGCATTAATAAGGCAGATACCAGGGGCTTTGGGTCATAGTGAATCTGCAAGTCAGGATTCATTTGCAGAGGGTCTTTTAGATTGTCCGCATTATACTCGGCCTGATAACTACCAAGATTTAAAGGTGCCAGACGTATTGTTATCTGGTAACCATGAAAAAATTCGACAGTGGCGATTACAGCAATCGTTACTAAGAACGCAACAAAGAAGACCAGATTTATTGGACAGGCTAGAGCTTAATAATGAGCAACTAGCCTTACTTAAGGAAATGAGTAATGCGCTGGCAGATGATGGCAAAGGATAGAGCCATCCTCTCTGTACAGAGCTCTAAATCAGGTGGCTTGCCACCAACCAATGTATATTGAGGAGCAAAAAAATGTCAAATAAGATGCCTATCATCGCTGCTATAGAAGCAGAACAGATGGAGAAAAAAATTCCTGAGTTTGGCCCAGGTGATACAGTTTCAGTAAAGGTTAAGGTTAAAGAAGGAAACCGCGAACGTCTTCAGGCTTTTGAAGGTGTTGTTCTAGCTAAGCGCAACCGTCAACTTAACTCAGCCTTTACGGTAAGAAAGATTTCTAATGGTATTGGAGTTGAGCGTACTTTCCAAACCTACAGCCCGTTAGTTGATAGTATCGATGTTAAACGCCGCGGTTCGGTTCGGCGCGCTAAGCTTTACTATCTTCGTGATCGTTCAGGAAGATCAGCAAGAATTAAAGAAAAGCTGGCAAAATAGCAATTCAAAAAGGCGACCCAAAAGGTCGCCTTTTTTTTGTCTAGTATTCTTCAGCAAATATAAAGGATTAAGTCTATTATTAACTCAGTGCAATCTATTTAGTGGCGATTAAATAGGTTGGCTCACACCCCCTATTTAAGATAATGACGGAGGAGCATGGATGTTTTATACTAATTTATATAGCTATTTAACGGGTCGAATTAGCCAGGTCGATTGTATTTACTTTTTATATCTTAGGTATGGTGTTCTAAAATGCATATTCTTATAGTAGACGACCATGCTTTTGTCTGTGAGGGCTTAAAGACAACATTGATTGATACATTGGACGATATTCAGGTTACAACGACTGAGCGAGGAGAAGAAGTTCTTTCTATTCTTTCTCAAAATGAAATAGATCTAATTATTTTAGATCTATTTATGCCTGGCGGCTATGGTGGTTTTGGACTTATTGGGTTGCTTCATGAGCGTCACCCTTGCTTGCCGATAATTGTTTTATCAGCATCTGAAAACTCTGTACACATTAGAAAATGTTTAGATTTGGGAGTAACCGGTTTTGTAACGAAGTCGGCGCCTAAAGAGTCACTGTTTGAAGCTATTTCCAAAGCTTTAGACGGTGAGCGATATGTGCCTAAGTATTTAATTGAAGCTCTGCCAGATGTTGCTAGAGTGATAGATGAGGTTGATACTGGGGTAAATGTTGAAATTATTGCCGAATTAATTACAGACCGACAATTTGATATCTTAAGTTGTATTAGTCGGGGGCATTCAAATAAACAGATAGCTCGAGGTTTGGGGTTGTCAGAAAATACAGTCAAAGTTCATGTAAGTGCCATGCTAAAGTCATTGGGTCTTAGTAATCGAACTCAGGCAGGTATTTTGGGACAAAA
>CATAJQ010000020.1 GCA_949487135.1 Cellvibrionales bacterium UBA7375
GGAAATTATGCAAAATAAAGAAGCAATAAAAATAGGAAATATCTTACGAGATGCGATAATGGACATTTAACTTCCCCTCAAAGGATCATGACAATTTATTGTTTTATAATTTATCTAATATTAAATACTTATAATCAAAATGTATCTAATACTTAAGTACTAGTTAATTGACAAAGTAAAACTAATACATCCTAATAGGATTAGCATCATTAATACTTGGAAAAATTCTTTGAAGGAAAATTTATTGCGCTTATTTGAGATTTTTAACGTAGGAATTGAAGACTTAAATTCGATTAAAAACATAAAATCGAATGAATAATAATTAAAAGGTTTTATATGATCCGTTTTTTGAATGCCCTGTTCATTCTATGCCTACTGTTTTCTGGTAGCAGTCATTCAGATCATACTCCTTTAAATAGCGCCGTTATTAAAAGCTCCCCATCAACTTTCAAACCCCATCACCATGGTATTTCCAAGAGTCTCTCTACTGTTCACAGTTTTGGTCATAATGAATCACACATGGTTGAGAGTAATAACGACACCAAAATATTGACTCATCAGTCAACCGGCAACAGTGACCACGCCATTTCCTGGGATATTGATAAAGATGGAAATCTTGATGCACTTTCTGATGGCCTATTAATGCTCAGATATACCTTTGGCTTGAGGGGTAATTCCCTTGTTTTTGGCGCTATTGCTGAGGACTCGCCGCTTTCTGCCGAAGAAGTTATTTCACAATTGGAAGCAACCTTCAGCATTGCTGATATTGATGGTGATGGAAAAGTTGATGCGCTGTCTGATGGATTAATTTTATTGCGCTATTTGTTTAATCTGTCTGGCGAGTCCTTGATTGTAAATGCCGTCTCGCTGGAAGCAACAAGAACTAGCATTGCCTCTATTGAAGCATATTTGGAATCGTACTTACCAAGCAGTAGCAATAATCCAGCTACGGTTACTATTTCTGGAAATATTACCTTTGACCTAATCCCTTTTAAGCAGTTTGGCGATGGATTGGATATTAATAATACTTATGCCTCCGCAGCACGGGGGGTCATTATTGAAGCTTTGGATAATAACGATAATGTGGTTGCTACAACCAGCACTGATAATAGTGGGAGTTACAGTTTTTCCGCAGATAAAGACCTTGAATTGCGAGTACGCGTCTCAGCTAAAATGCTTAATACAAACGACACACCATGGGATGTACAGGTATTTGATAATACCATCAATGTGGGCGGGCAAAACCCTCTCTATGTGACCGATAGTTCGGTATTTACCACATCAGATGATACGATTAAAAACCTTCATTTACCCGCGGGTAGAAATGGCGAAAATTCTGGCATACGATCTGCTGCCCCTTTCGCAATCCTCGATATTATCTATGAAAGTATGCAAACAGTGGCTGCTATTGAGCCGACAATTGCATTTCCACCTTTGGAGGTTTACTGGAGCCCTGATAATAACGCTTCTTCGGGCGCTGTTGAGGATGGTGATTTAGGCTCTTCGTTCTTCCAAATACCGAATGAAATTTACATATTAGGGGATGAAGATTCTGATACCGATGAGTATGACCGTCACGTAATAGCCCATGAGTGGATCCATTATTTTGAAGATAATTTCTCTCGCTCTGATTCTTTAGGCGGCTCTCATGGGGTAGATGATCAATTAGATATGCGAGTCGCTTACAGTGAAGCTCTAGCAAATGCCTTGTCGGGGATAATTACTGGTGACGCTGTGTACCGAGATAGCGATTCATTTTGGCCTTATTATGGCTGGTCCATGGATATGGAATCTAACTATTCCTACAACCCTGGCTGGTTTAATGAGGGGTCCATTCAAAGTATTATTTATGACCTCTACGACAGTCAATCTGATGGTGTTGATAATATAGCCCTAGGCTTTGGCCCTATACTCAATACTTTAACATCTGCTGACTATATCAATGATGATTATCAAATTAGTATTTTTTCTTTTACCGAGTATCTCAAAGCGCAACAACCAGTTACAAATGTCACTAAAATTGTGAACTTAGTTAATGCTCAACAAATTTATGGCACTGGCACCGATGGGTCTGACGAAACTAATGACGGAGGTATCGCTTCGGTGTTACCGATTTACACACCCATTTTTGCCAATGGGCCTTCGAAACAAGTGTGTTACGACAATAATTCTGGGGTTCTAAACAAACTGGGGAATCGAAGCTTCTTGGTATTTGATCCACCGTCTGCCGGCATTTATACCATTGCACTAACGCCAGTAAGCGCAGCTAGTGCATCACTTGATGCTGATTTAGCTATTCATAAGCAGGGAGTTACTATTGGGCGGGATTATTCTCCTGGCTATAACGGCAGAGCTGATCTTTACATCTCTCTTACAACCGGAAAACATATTATTGAAGCAGGCGTTTGGGATCCTGATCAAATGACGCCACTGGGCAATTATTGTTTTAATGTAGAAATCACTAACTAGGGTGGCGAACTGATTATGATTCATAAAATTCACCATAAATGCCTAATAATTTGCCTATTTTTTTTAATGGGATGCGATTCCACTGACCCTGAAACTGACAATAAACTTGGCGATCAACCGCTTTCAATAAAATCACATAATGAAGTGGCCGACACTCATACGCATGACTATTCTAGGTCTGAGTTAAGCTATCAAAAGCCTGGCGCTAATGTAAGGCTTTCTCACAATTATGATGGGCATACGACTGTTGGAGAAACTGAAACCATAAAACTCACTTTTACCGAGCAATATGCTTCAGGGCAGATGTATTTAAGACTCAAGCCAGATACAGCACTTTCAATTGAACCAACATTTAAAGACTATTTTTTTTCAATGGGTGATAAGAGCACTCATACAATAGAAATTTCTGTTAGCGCTAAATCTGCAGGCAAACATCTATTAAATATTTTTGCATCGGTTATGGATGAGGGTGGAAAACCACGCAATAGAATCATGGCCATTGCGTTATATGTGGGCGATAACAACCATCGTCATAGTAAACCAGAGGCACCCTCTTCATCCGATAAGGTCATCGTTTTACCGTCCATTGAGAGTGGCGGGTAACTAAGGTAAATCGTCTACCAATTCGCCCTCTTCTGGCTGAATAAGGTCTTCGCGATCGACATTCATCGCCAACATAACAGTAGCTGCCACGTAGATGGAGGAGTAGGTACCAATACCTACGCCAATCATTAGTGCTATTGCAAAGTTATGGATCAACTCACCACCAAATAAAAACAGCGCCAATAACACCAACATCGTGGTCATCGAAGTATTGATAGTTCGCCATAAAGTTTGTGACAGAGACTCATTAATCACCTCAACCGGTGAGGCCTTGCGGATTTTTCTAAAGTTTTCACGAATTCTATCCGATACCACAATAGTATCATTCAGCGAGTACCCCACCACCGCCAATACTGCAGCCAGCACAGTAAGATCAAATTCAAGGCGGGTAATCGAGAATATACCCAAGGTAATAACCACATCGTGAACCAATGCTAATACCGCACCGACAGAGAACTTAAACTGGAAGCGTATGGCAACATAGAGCATTACTACCGCGAGGGCAATCAACATACCCAAGCCGCCTTTATCACGTAATTCTTCACCAATTTGCGGGCCGACAAAATCTACACGGCGTAAATCTATCTCTTCACCACTAACTTTTAGCACTGAATATAAACGCTCAGCAAGGCCTTGATCGGGCTGACCCTGCATACGAATTAACACATCTGATTCTGAACCAAAGTGCACAACCACTGGGTCATCAAAGCCGGCTTGATTAAGCTGATCGCGCAAATCGGCAACATCAACTGGCTTTTCATAACCAACCTCAATTTGCGTACCACCAGAAAAGTCTAAACCTAAAACTAGGCCCTGAGTAACTAGGGAGCTGGCAGAAACTAATAACAGGACCGTGGAAAAAACTAACGCAATGCGGCGCAAGCCCATAAAATTGTAGATTTTTAATTTACTCATGTTCCCGATCCTATATCCAAAGTTTGTCGACTTTGCGACCACCGACAATGGCATTTACCAACCCGCGCGTTAACACGATTGAGGTAAACATTGACGTTAAAATACCAATTGAAAGCGTTACTGCAAAACCTTGTACAGGGCCTGAACCAATTAGGAACAATATCACCGCCACAATTAAGGTTGTGATATTGGCATCTAAAATAGATACAAAGGCGCGATCATAACCAGCACTAATTGCCCCCTGCACTGAGGCTCCGCCGGCTAGTTCCTCTCGAATTCGTGAGAAGATAAGTACATTGGCATCAACTGCCATACCCACGGTTAGAACGATCCCAGCAATACCGGGTAGTGTAAGAGTTGCACCTAGAAGGGACATAAAGCCCACCAGAAGCAGGAGATTCATGGTAAGTGCAACATTGGCAAGTACACCAAAACCACGATAAATAAGAATCATAAATAACAGCACTAATGCCATACCGATAGTCACTGATTGCACACCAAGCCTAATATTGTCTGCACCTAATGACGGGCCAATAGTGCGCTCTTCAACAATATACATGGGTGCCGCAAGAGCACCGGCTCTTAATAGCAGTGCTAATTCGGATGCCTCACGCTGGCTATCGATACCGGTTATGCGGAATGATTTACCCAGCTGACTCTGCACTGTTGCTAGGCTAATAATATGCTTTTCAACAAATGGCACTGGTGTAATTACCATTTCGCCGTTGTCGCCAAGGGATTTTTCTAACTTGGTTTTATATTCAATAAATAACACACCCAAACGACGACCCACATTGTCTCGGGTAGAGTGACCCATTTGCCAGCCACCTTTGGTATCCAGAGTGATGTTGACTTGCGGGCGACCATTCTCATCATAGCTGGCGCGTGCATCAGTCACATTTTCACCGGTAATAACGGGGTTTGTTTCGAGTCTGGCATCTAAGCCACGGCCATCTCGAAATTCAAACATCTCACCCACTCTGCCCTCAGCCTCTAAACGAAATTCCAAATTTGCCGTTTTACCTATAATTCTCTTGGCTTCTGCTGTATCTTGAACACCGGGTAATTCAACCACAATGCGATTTTTACCTTGGCGAGACACTATAGGTTCAGAAACACCGAGCTCATTGACACGATTACGCAATGAGGTTAGGTTTTGCTTAATGGCGTTATCTTCGATCTGACCTGCTGCTATTTCACTCAGTTGCAACACCAGGCTGAGTGGATTTTGACCCTGTCTATTTTGCGGCTGAAGATCTCTAAAGTTGGCTCTAATCAGATTTGCGGCTTGCTCAACTTGCTGTTCATTGCGAAAGCGCCCAATAATTTGCTGACCCTTTAATTCAAAGCTTCTGTAGCGAATTTTCTCTTCACGAAGACTGGATTTAACCTCCTGTAGATCACCCTCAAGGCGAGTATTCAAGGCAGAGTCCAGATCAACTTCAAGTAAGAAATGTACACCTCCACTAAGATCTAGACCAAGCTTCATCGGCGAGCCGCCCAAATCACTCAACCATTGCGGTGTTGTCGGTGCAAGATTGAGTGCAACAATATATTCACCACCCATTTCCGCTTGAACGACTTCTTTAGCGCGCATTTGTAGATCGCTATCCACGAGACGAACAAGCGCAGCTTCACCGTCAGCTTCGCCGGCAAAATAGTCTATATTTGCTTCAGCCAAAGCCTTTTCGACTTTGGTTAAAACTGCCTGATCAATCTTCATAGCACTGCTTTGCCCAGAAAGCTGCAGTGCTGGATCGGGTGGATACAGATTGGGGGCTGCATAGATAAATGCAAAAGCAACCACCATAAGGATCATTATGTTTTTCCACAACGGGAATTTATTGGGCATTCTTTGTTCCTTTAATTCCTTAATTATCCCCGTATAAATACTGAGATAGCTGAATAGCGATGCATTATAGCCATAATAGATTATATTGGGGCATATTTAACAAATTAAACCGTAAAACCCAATTAAACGAGTAGTCATTTATGAGGGTCTTGGTTGCCCCTGCTTGCGATAAAACTCATCAACAAAGGCATCCAAATTGTCATTTTCAATGGCATCACGTAAACCCTGCATTAAATTTTGATAGTAACGAAGGTTATGAATGGTATTGAGCTGAGCTCCTAGGATTTCACCACACTTATCTAGATGATGTAGATAACCACGGGTAAAATTTTGACAGGTGTAGCAATCACATTCAGCATCAAGTGGCGAAGTGTCGCCGCGATGCACAGCATTGCGAATTTTTATTACACCGGTTGAAGTGAACAGATGGCCATTGCGTGCATTGCGCGTTGGCATCACACAGTCGAACATATCAATGCCGCGCATCACCGCCTCAACTAAATCGGCGGGCTTACCCACCCCCATAAGATAGCGCGGCTTATCGGCGGGCATATTATCGCCAAGATGCTCTAGTATGCGAATCATATCCTCTTTGGGTTCACCCACTGAAAGACCGCCAATGGCATAGCCATCAAAACCAATTTCTTCAAGACCGGCCATCGATTCATCGCGCAATGTTTCATACATCCCGCCCTGCACTATGCCAAACATTGCCGATGGGTTATCGCCATGGGCCTTTTTACTGCGTTCAGCCCAGCGCAATGACAGCTGCATCGAATCATTCGCCTGTTTTTCTGTGGCAGGATAAGGGGTGCACTCATCGAATATCATCACCACATCACTGCCAAGGTCGCGCTGTACCTGCATGGATTTTTCAGGGTCAATAAAGACTGGGCTACCATCAATTGGCGATTTAAACTCAACGCCTTTTTCACTGATTTTGCGCATATCACCCAAACTAAACACCTGAAAACCACCAGAGTCCGTCAAAATGGGCCCCTGCCATTGAATAAAATCATGCAGGTCGCCGTGCTGTTTCACCACCTCTGTTCCCGGTCGCAACATTAGATGAAAGGTGTTGCCTAAAATAATCTCAGCGCCAATTTCTTTAATATCGCGCGGCAACATACCCTTAACTGTGCCATAGGTACCCACAGGCATAAAGGCAGGCGTTTGCACCTTACCGCGAGGAAAACTCAATTCCCCACGACGCGCCTTGCCCGAGGTGGTAGACACCTTAAATTCCATAGCGCATGTTCTTGAATTTGCTTCAGTCATTGGGTACATCCCTGGTAGCGTCGGGGTTAAGGCTTAACAACATAGCATCACCATAACTAAAAAAGCGGTAACGTTCTAAAACCGCCTGTTGGTAGGCCTTCATTATAGGTGTGTATCCGGCAAAAGCAGAGACCAACATTAATAATGTTGATTCAGACAGGTGGAAGTTAGTCAATAATCGATCCACCACCTTAAATTTATACCCCGGGTAGATAAAGATATCGGTATCACCCTGATAGGGCGCAATTTGACCCGAGCGAGAGGCAGTTTCTAAGCTGCGAACACTTGTCGTACCAACTGCAAATACCTTGCCGCCGCGTGCTTTGGTATCTCTGACCTGCTGACATACCGATTCACTCACCTCTAACCATTCTGAATGCATCTTATGCTCAGATATATTTTCAACCCGAACCGGCTGAAAGGTTCCTGCACCTACGTGCAATGTAACAAAAGCTAATTCACCGCCTTTCGCTTGTATATCGGCTAACAATTGATCGTCAAAGTGCAATCCTGCAGTAGGTGCCGCCACAGCGCCAGGCTGATCGGCATAAACAGTTTGATACCGAGTTTTGTCTTCTTGGGTATCTTCACGGTCGATATAAGGCGGCAGTGGCATATGTCCAATTTGGTCAAGCATAGACAACAGTGGCGCACTAAATTCGAGCTCAAATAAATCATCAACTCGCCCTAGCATATTCGCTGAAAAACCATGATCAAATACTAAGTTTGCCCCCACTTTTGGCGACTTGCTGGCACGAATATGCGCTAGCGCAGTTTGATTACCAGTAATACGCTCGATTAATAACTCAACATTGCCACCGGTTTCTTTTTTACCAAACAGTCGCGCAGGAATGACCTTGGTGTTATTAAAAACCAATAAATCACCGGCTTGAATATGGTCTAAAATATCGGCAAAACCACGGTGTTCAATCGTTCCAGTGGCATCCATAGCCAACAATCGACTGCCGCGACGATCGGCAGTGGGTTGACGAGCAATTAACTCATCGGGCAAGTCAAAACGAAAATGTTCTAAACGCATTTAAAAAACTATTTTTTGATTGAATTCTGTTAGGGCGCAAGGGTATAGAAAATCAGCCAAAACGCCAACTTATTTAACAAAATACATCAATATACCTTATTGACCACAGAGCGATCACTGCTATAATCGCCGCCCTGCTTTAACAGCAATGCCAGAGTGGTGAAATTGGTAGACACAGGGGATTCAAAATCCCCCGCCCTTAAAAGCGTGCCGGTTCGAGTCCGGCCTCTGGTACCATATCCCTAGGGACCCTCAATGTAGGTACTACCGTTATAAATACTATCCCCCGGCCAGCCTGACCTTCACAATAAGTAATGACAGAAAGAGCTAAATTACTTTGAAAAGAATCGGTAACTAGGGCTGGCCTGTCCCCGAGAAAAGTAATCTCGGTTAATTGGTTACTCCTGAAAGCACTACTCCGAATACCGGTCACGCTATTGCCAATCGCTACGCTGATAGCGTTTCTTACGTCCTTTCGATGATAGCCAAGTCTTACGCCAATCTCGGAAGGTCTTTCGCTTGAGCTTTGGAGGCAGGCGATCAATGACACTCTGGTAATACAAGGGGACCTGCTGGCGCTGCCAAGGCTTACCCCTAGAACCAGCGTAATGAATAATCGCTGGATCATTCCGTGAAACGTCAAGCTCCGCTTTTGAATAGACAGAGCTCAAATAAGGAAAGTCTTTAGACTCATCGACAGTTTCCACTTCGTAGATATCTTCAAGAACCACGTAATCAAATGGAAGCTGAACAATCTTTTCCGTTACAAGGTTGACTAAGTCAAGGTCGAAAAACTTAAGTCTGCTTCTAAAACGCTCAATACCTTCGAAATACCTTTCTACCGCATGATTCTTTCTCATCAAGTCAAGGTTCATGACCATGAATCCTGAAAAATAGATCCGCTCTTTCGTATTCTCTGGAAAATATTTGTGCATTAGCATATCAGGTGCATTGCGCTCTGCTGCGACACCCGCCCACTCGACACCATCCATATTCACAGCAAATGCTGAATACATATCTTTTTTAAAGAAGACATCCACATCCGAGTAAATGACTCTGTCGCAATCCAACAAAAACTCCGACGCAATCAGTCGGTAATAGACAATTTCAGTCCAGCTGCCACTATTCTTAGGCGCATTGGCGAATCGACTTGGGGGGATTTCGATAAGGCTCATCTTATGGCGAGTGCCATCGGTAAGAAAAGACAAACTCTGTCTCGCCTGATCTGATAGGCCAGGATGCAAAATATGTATATCCAGATTCGTGGTTTCAGCGGCGGAATCAATGAGGGTTAGAATACTCACCCCCGCACCCAGTAAAATGCACTCGTCAAAGCAAAAGACAACCGAGACTTTATTCACTGAAAAGTGCTTGCATATTTGCCTGTGAGCGAGCAGCTAAATGACTAGCGCTATCCAGCATCGCTACCTGCATGGTCTTATATTGATTAGGCGGCATTTCTATTGCCATCTTCATTGCATCAAACATATCAGTATCTTCATCGTAAAGTAGGCTGTTCTCAAGGTTTAAGGCAGTACCTTCAATGTAGTTCTGTTGAAAAATACCAGGCTTGGCAAAACCGTAGCAAAGTTGGAGGCTACCGCTAGTGCCGGTGGTGCGATAGAAAGCGTGTGCAGGGTTATCTTTCTGAAATGCAGTTAACAAAAAGTCACAGTTTTCTACTTCGTTATACAAATTAGAAAACGGCAACCTACCCACTTTGATGAAGTTGTTCTGGAGCGATAGCGGAACCTCTATATTGTCCACTTTTCCAACCAGTCGGATCTCAAAGTTTTGATAGCCTGCAGCGATCAATCGTTCTGCCGCATTGATCACTAAGTGGTCGTTGCGACGTCTCGCACGAGCCGCACCGACCATAAGCAAGATTGTCTTTTGAGAATTTTTTGGCGTATGCAGTACATCACCAAAATAATGAGGGTTCACTACATGAGTTTCACCATATTCTGGCGACACATCCCTGAGAGTAATTACTCGATTGGGCCAATCGCCATTTCCATGCAGACTACTCATATCATGTTCAACTAGGTGCACATTCTCGGGTGGGACACCACCAAAAACTTGATCTAAATCCGGAGCACCGGTTTTATCTGTTGGCATCTTGCCAGCCGTTGAGATTAATACACCCGCAGCACTGCGTACATCTTGAGTTTTCATAAACCTGCGAATCTGTCGTTGTGAAAGTGTGGTCAGATGAAGTTTTGAATGCGCAAATCGAGAGAACAATCCTTCACCAATCCGATCAGGAGTCATCAATACAACCACCTCGTAACCCAGATCCAACAGGTACTTGGCATAGCCTGGCACAATCTCACCATGACTTTGGGAACAGGGCTCCCAAAGGACAACCGTCTCAGAGGTTATCGACGGAAATTGCTGGCGGCGGGCAAAAAAGCGACTTAAAAAACTCACGTTAAATCCAGTTCCAATAAGAATTCAGTCATTAGTTTGTATTCAAAAAAGTACTGAATAAATAAGGGTTATGTCAAAAATTCGCATTTGCTTTTCATCCAGATAAACCAGTAAAGTCATCGTGTCAAAAGACATTAATTATGTCTCACCTCATATTAAAACACTTATTAAACGTGTTGAACAGGCGCAGGAGCACACATTCAGTATCTTGAATCTGAACTGGTAATGGATGTAGTTAATAGGCTTACAATTGAAGGGATCCCTTGCCTCACCATTTATGATTCATTCATCGTCCAAAGGAAATACCAAAGTATCCTGCAAGATCTCATGAACACAGCAGAGTTCCCCAACAGGCTCCCTTAGCCCCCTAACAACACGCTTAGGGCTCCCAAAGAGAATACATCTTATTGTTGATTGTTAGAGGTATAGCTTTAGGGATCTTAAGGATTCCTATAAGTATTCCCTATCAGTCACCCCATAAGAGGGACGTTCCAACTACCCCTTTCATAAGGTACCCCAAGATACCTTTCAACCCCCCTCCAAGATCATCACTACATCCTAAATATTCTCATCATCTTAGCTAATGATTATAGATACATCTACAAGCTCAATACGTTGCTATACA
>CATAJQ010000021.1 GCA_949487135.1 Cellvibrionales bacterium UBA7375
CCACCAGTAGTATCACCACCAGTAGTATCACCACCAGTAGTATCACCACCAGTAGTATCACCACCAGTAGTATCACCACCAGCATCAGTATCATCACCACCTACTGGGGCAGCGGCGGCTGAACAAAATTCTGATTCAGAATTTACTTCAGTGCCATCAGCCAAAGCAATTCGCTCGAGCTCAAAGTGCCACCAGAGTTCACCACCAGCAAGAATATTCATGGAAATAAAGCAATTAGAGGCCGTTGCAATATTATAGACAATGGTGTTTGCAGCACCATCAGTACTTGCATCACCTTCATTGATAATTCTTGGAATACCAATGTGAGCACCCTGACCAATTACAGTTAACTTACCCTGCTCAGGATCCCATTTATACGTTAGACCAAGTTCCTTACCGTCCCAAGGTGAAACGGGGACGCCACAAGATTCGAGACCGTCAGGAGAAGCCCAGGACTCTAACCAAGTCCATCCATCCATTTCCTGCGAGAAAATACCACCACCGGATTGCGCATTCTCATCAGCAATAAAAGTGTAAGTATCATCAAACACACAATCACGACGACCTAATTCAAAGTCATCAACATTCCAGAAAGAGGTATCGCCCTCATAAGAACCAACGCCCATAGCATTGTTTTTATTCGCATTTTGCCAAACACCTGAGATATCTTCAGGGAAACACTGACAGGTCGTGACCTCAGCGTCACAGAAAGTAAGCAGGCCATCATCCGCTTCTGTGATGTCGCTACCGCTCATTCCACTATTATCAGCGTATGAAATATGTAGAGGGATTTCATCGCCATTGGCTAGTTCGCCAGCATCTTCCAACACATACTCACCAGACCAGCTATGGTGCTGACCCGACATTGCAACTTCGTTTCCGGCAATAGTGACAATTGGCTTAAGGATTGATTCAGTTGAGTCAATGGTAATAGTAATGGTGTCATCCAGCGCCACAACAGGCGTCATATTACATTTATTAAGAACAGTTGCCTCATTCAGAGACGGTGCAACACCATCCAAACCAGGTTCATCTTCGATAATTGGTCTTTCGCCACTGCCACCGCACGCGGTAACAGCAAAAAACAAAATTAGTGCAACCAATGCACCGAAACGACTGGTTAATGTCGTGAATGAATTTGACGTATATTGCTGACGCATAACTCCCCCTAGATGAGTTTTTATAAACATTCCAAAAAAAATATGGAAATTAACTTAGTTCAACCCTTGATTCTGTTCGTCTTCAAAGAGTAGAACCAGCGTTATTCGTTGAATAGGTGTAAATATGCGGTGAACCGGTTAAGGCGAAGCCTTTATAATTAATTAAGCCGATTTTAGTGTGTGATGAGGACTAATATTGATCGTTTTATACACATTGGATAACTATGTTCCACCCATGCATTTTGGCGATTTAGGAACAGAGCCTAAGCCCTTCCATTCCTCCTGAGTGTATACAAATAACGATAGAGCATGAATGGAATCTTTCAGCTCTTGCGAAAGCTCTGCATAAATTGCTTGATGCCTTTTAACCGCAGGTTTTTCACAAAAAAATTCAGATACAATTATAATTTTAAAATGGCTCTCTGACCCTTCAGGCACATTGTGCGAGGCGCTTTCATTAATCACCTCCAAGTAGGCAGGAGAAAACGCCTTTGCGAGCTTTTGAGTGATTCCAGTTTCTAGCGGCCCCATTACATACCATTAACAAGATTAATCATTACACCTGCCGCTACCGCAGAACCAATCACACCGGCCACATTTGGGCCCATAGCATGCATCAAGAGGAAATTATGGGGGTTAGCCTCAAGACCTACCTTATTGGCCACACGAGCCGCCATAGGCACCGCAGAAACGCCGGCAGCACCAATTAGAGGGTTTACCTTATCCTTGGAGAGCACATTCATCAGCTTGGCCATCAAAACACCAGAAGCGGTACCAATACAGAAAGCCACAGCACCAAGCCCCAAGATACCCATAGTTTCAGGATTTAAGAATTTCTCGGCGCTCATTTTTGAACCAACGCCAAGCCCTAAGAAAATTGTAACAATATTGATAAGGGCATTTTGTACGGTATCACTCAAGCGATTTACAACGCCACATTCTTTCATCAAATTACCAAAGCAAAACATACCTAAAAGCGGCGCTGCTGCTGGCAATAACATGGCCACCAATACCAGAAGGGTCAAGGGGAACACAATACGCTCAGCCTTAGACACAGGTCTTAACTGAACCATCGTAATCTTGCGTTCTGATTCAGTCGTTAGCGCCTTCATAATAGGCGGCTGAATAATTGGCACCAATGCCATATAGGAATAAGCCGCAACCGCAATGGGGCCCAACAGTTCAGGGGCTAATTTACTGGTTACAAAAATAGCTGTAGGACCATCAGCACCACCGATAATGCCAATAGCAGCAGCATCGCCAATACTAAAATCCAAGATACCAAAGTGACTCATAGCCACGGCACCCAGTACCGTGGTAAAAATGCCAACCTGAGCAGCAGCACCCAACAAAAGGGTCTTTGGATTAGCCAATAAGGGACCAAAGTCGGTCATTGCGCCAACGCCCATAAAGATAAGCAGTGGAAATAAACCCGTCTCAATCCCTGCATGATAAATCATATAAAGCAGACCACCAGCCTGCAGAAAATCAGTTCCTGGCATATTCGCCAAAACAGTACCAAAACCAATGGGTACTAGAAGCAAAGGCTCAAAACCGCGACTAATAGCCAAGTACAGTAGCACAAAGCCAACAATCATCATGACAGCCTGACCGCCTGCTATTTGGGCTAAACCTGAACTTGCCCACAAACTAAGTAAATTTTCCATGGTTTAGATTCCTATGCCAAAGTCACTAGAACATCACCGACAGAACAACTATCCCCTGCCTTAACTTTGACTTCGACAATAGCACCATCTGAAGGCGCACTGACCGAGGTTTCCATTTTCATTGCCTCAAGAATAAGCATGCTCTCACCCTCTGATACTCTTTGGCCGGGTTTAACTAATACTTTAACTACATTACCAGCAAGTGGAGCTGCAACTGGCTCACCACCGGTTGCCGGGGTACTAGAATCCGCTGAATCAACCTGAGCACCAACTGAAGCAATACCACTAACATCACCACCCTCGCTAACGGTAACAGTGTATGACTTGCCCTCAACCTCAACGGTATAAATCTCTTCGCCCGCATCATTAGTGGGCGCGGCCGCTTTACCAGTTGGTACTGGTTCAAAAGCGTCAGGGTTATTGCGATTTTGCAAGAACTTCAAACCGACCTGCGGAAACAACGCATAGGTTAGTACATCATCAATTTGACTCTCACTAGAGGTCAAGCTAAAGCCATGCTCAGATGAAAGCCCTTCAAGTTCAACCGTCAGCGCCTCAAGTTCCGGCTCAATATTATCGGCGGGGCGACAGGTTATCGGCTCTTCATTTTCCTCAAGTACTTCCGCTTGGAGGTCCTTATTAACAGGCGCAGGGGTGGCACCATACTCACCTTTAAGGATACCCTGAGTTTCCTTGGAAATAGACTTGTAGCGCTCACCGGTCATGACATTTAACACTGCCTGTGTACCCACAATTTGTGACGTAGGAGTCACTAGCGGAATAAAGCCTAAATCTTCTCTAACACGAGGAATTTCAGACAACACATCATCCAATCTATCTTCAGCGCCCTGCTGACGAAGCTGTGATTCCATATTGGTCAACATACCACCGGGAACCTGAGCCACCAAAATTCGCGAATCAACACCGCGCAAAGAACCTTCAAATTGAGCGTATTTTTTGCGAACCTCTCTAAAGTAAGCAGCGATTTCTTCAAGCTTACCAATATCTAAACCGGTATTGCGCTCAGAGTCTTTAAAGATCGATACCACAGATTCCGTTGCCGAATGACCATAGGTCATAGACATTGAAGAAATAGCGGTATCGACATTATCAATACCCGCCTCAACACATTTAGTAATGGTGGTCGTTGAAAGACCAGTAGTCGCATGGCAATGAAGCTGCAGTGGAATTGCAACCGCCTTCTTAAGCTTAGTCACCAGCTCATAGCCAACGTAAGGGTTTAACAAGCCGGCCATATCTTTAATGCAGATGGAGTCAGCACCAGCATCTTCAAGCTGACGAGCAAGATCAACCCAAAGATCAATTGTATGGACTGGGCTCACTGTGTAAGAAATAGTGCCCTGAGCATGCTTGCCAACCTGTTTAACCGCTCGCAGTGCAGTTTCTAGGTTGCGCATATCATTCATAGCATCAAATACACGGAATACATCGATACCATTAATTGCCGCGCGTTCAACAAATTTCTCAACCACATCATCGGCATAATGTCTGTAACCCAAGATATTTTGCCCGCGGAAAAGCATTTGCTGTGGCGTATTAGGCATCGCTTTTTTAATTTCGCGAATTCGATCCCAAGGATCTTCCCCTAAGAAGCGAATACAAGAGTCAAATGTAGCACCGCCCCATGACTCCATGGACCAATATCCAATTTGATCAAGCTTTTCAGCGATGGGCAACATATCATCGATACGCAAACGGGTTGCGAAAAGTGACTGATGGGCGTCACGAAAAACGACTTCAGTTATTCCGAGGGCAGAGTTTGCAGAGGGCATAAATATGTCCTTTTACTTTTTAAAACCTAAATTTAGAGCTGTGAGCAATCATTTAACTGATTACTTGCTCCCGCGATGCTGATCAATTGCAGCCTGAATTACCTTAACTATTTTTTTGTCCACAATAGCAGAATGAATCTGATGAGTACTTACCTCAGTCTCAACCGGCTCTTCGGGCGAAAAACGCATCACTGCGCTAGACATCAATCCCGTCAGACCGACCAGTAAAGTTAGGAAGGTGAAAACCGTTCCCATGCCGTAAAGCATAAGATCTAAACCATGAGAAATAAGCAATGAGTCCATCAATAGTCCGTGTAATTAAATCAAAATTCTGCCAAAACTAAGAAAAGGATTGGCTATAAAGCCGAAATAATAGCAATGTAGCCATTTTTTGCAAGTTTGGCTTTGCTTTATTCACCTCAAAAACTACAATTCACCCCTACAAACCTTAATCGCAAAGATCGATTGGAATTTATGAGCATAAAAAACATCCTAAACACTCGCTTCAAAAGCGCTATGCAAGCTTTAAATATACCCAGCGAGTGCACGCCTCTGCTCAATCTAAGCGGCAAGCCACAGTTTGGCGACTACCAAGCTAATGGCGCTATGGGTGCAGCCAAACACCTAAAGACCAATCCTCGAGAGTTGGCACAAAAAATTCTAGAACAAGTAGATCTAACCGAGATAGCCGAAAAAACAGAGATTGCCGGCCCTGGGTTTATCAATATCACACTTAAAAATGACTACTTAGCGGACTGCCTAAAAAATTGTTTAGACAAGCCGAGCATTGCGGCCAAAAATATTGTTATCGATTACTCTGGGCCCAACCTAGCTAAAGAAATGCATGTCGGTCATTTGCGTTCCACTATTATAGGTGACGCATTGGCCAGAGTTCTTGAATATCAGGGACAGAACGTAATACGTCAAAATCATATGGGTGATTGGGGCACACAATTCGGTATGCTAATTGCTGAACTTGAACTGCAACTTAGCAAGGGTGACCAAGCTGAACTTGCATTAAGTGATTTAGAAGTATTCTACCAGCAATCAAAAAAGCACTTCGATGCCGATCCTGAGTTTGCCGATACTGCTAGAGCCTACGTAGTAAAGCTACAATCTGGTGATGCCAATTGCCTAAAGCTTTGGAAACAATTTATCGATGTTTCTGTCGCCCATAATTCCGAAATATACCAACAATTAAATGTAGGATTAACTGCCGAGCATATCAAGCCAGAAAGTGCTTACAACCAAGACTTAGAGTGGATTGTAAAAGATCTTGAAAGCAAGAAATTAGCCATAGAATCCGATGGCGCAAAGGTTGTTTTCTTGGAAGAGCTAGCCGACAAGAACGGCGACCCCTCACCCATGATTGTACAAAAATCTGGCGGCGGTTTTCTCTACGCTACTACTGATTTAGCAGCGCTAAAATATCGTGCCGAAACCCTCAATGTTGACCGCGCTTTATACTTTATTGATGCACGGCAATCACTCCATATGAAGCAGGTTTTTACTACCAGTAAAAAAGCCAACTATGTTGCAGATACCGTAAGCCTTGAGCATCATGCTTTTGGCACTATGATGGGCAGCAATGGCAAGCCATTTAAGACTAGAACTGGCGGCACAGTAAAGCTAGCTGATCTTCTCCTGGAAGCTGTCGAGCGAGCTGAAAAACTAGTCAGAGAAAAAAACACCGATCTGAGCGAACAAGAAATAAAAGATATTGCCCAAAAAGTAGGGATAGGCGCAGTCAAATATGCTGACCTGAGCAAAACACGCACCAATGATTATATCTTTGAATGGGATTCTATGCTGTCGTTTGAGGGCAATACCGCGCCCTATTTGCAATATGCCTACACTAGAATCTATAGTATTTTCCGCAAGGCAGGCATCGACTTAGAAGGGTTTTCAGCTGATATAACCATTGTAGAGCCACAAGAAAAACAGCTCGCCCTAAAACTACTTCAATTTAATGAAGTTATTAATCAAGTGGCTGTAGACTGTTACCCGCATACCCTATGTACTTACCTTTATGAGCTTTCAAGCTTATTTATGAGTTTTTACGAACACTGCCCTATTCTAAAATCGGGTATAGCGCCAGAAACTGCGCAAAGTAGACTGCAACTATGCGCGTACAGTGCATCTATCCTGCAAAAAGGTCTAGATTTGCTGGGCATTGAAGTGATGGAAAAAATGTAACAAATAAACAGCAGTAATTTAGATCTTAAAACTTATAAGACACTAAAGCAGCAAGCATAGGCATTATCAGCAATTCTGAATCATCTCTCAATTTGCGCTGCTGTTTAAGTGCGTGGGATCTAACTTTGGCGCATTGAAACCTGCTGGTATTTTCTGTGCATTTAGCGGAAAAGTTAAGCGTAAAATCTACTGCATAGTAAAAACCAAGATCACCACTAAATGAAAAGCCGCTTTTTCGGTCAAATCCAGTTGACCAACCAACGCCAAAATAGGGAGATACACCATTGGCAAGCTGCATAGTTAATTCTGTTGATTCGACCCAATGATCTGAAAATACATAATCATTGATAATAAACTCACCATCACCGTAATTCACTAGCTCAAGTAATAGCTTATTTTTAGAAACGCCACCGGTAAAACGAAAATCACCACGCCACGGATGGTAATCAAATAGCAATGACAACTGCTCTATATCAACAGTCGCATCTTGATTAAGCAGCATATCCATTGAGGAGGCTACATCAGCTGAATGGTTATAATCACTCGCTACATATCCATATTCACTAAACCCTAATCGCGCATTAAAACTTTCGCTGAGTTTGTGCCCAGCCTCATACTTTATACCCATAGACCCAACACCGTAACCTAGCTCAACACTGATTGCCGGAAATGAGATTAAAGGTATGGCACAGAATAAAAAAATAGGTACTTTTTTTTGGGAAATTACAGTTAAGGGAATTAACTTCATTTAAAAGCACCTCAAAAATTGTTGGGCTTAATAGAAGTATAGACAATCAAATCAAAGTCATTTTTAAACTTTAATAGTTATTCATTTATTTTGAAAAATTTATAGGGAAATGGCAGGTATTTTTAGCTCCTGCTCCTGCTCCTGCTCCTGATCATGTTCAGATTCTCTATCCAATTCAAGGCCAATAAAATCAAATAGGTTTGAATCCGCTAGCTGGGAGGGTGAAACATTTTTAACCGCATTAAAAATAGTATCTATACGACCAGGAAAATGGCTTTCCCAGCTATTTAACATCTCCTTAACTACTTGCCGCTGAAGACCGTCCTGAGAGCCGCAAAGGTTACAGGGGATAATGGGGAATTCACGTAATTCAGCCAATGCCTGCAAATCTTTCTCGCGGCAGTAAGCTAAGGGCCGAATAACCATATTTTTCTTATCATCAGCCAATAATTTAGGTGGCATTGCCTTAAGTTTGCCCTGATAAAACATATTTAAAAACAAGGTTTCAACAATATCATCACGATGATGACCTAACGCTATTTTGGTTGCGCCAATTTTTTGCGCAAAACCATACAGAGTCCCCCTTCGCAAGCGTGAACAAAGACCGCAAAAGGTTTTATTCTCATCTATCTTGCTAGTCACAATACTGTAGGTATCTTTTTCTAAAATATGGTACTCAATATCTAACCTATCAAGATAATTAGGTAATACGTCGGTTGGAAAGCCTGGCTGTTTCTGATCCAAATTAACCGCCACCAATTCAAAGTCAATAGGCGCGCTACGCTGTAAATTCATCAGGATATCCAACATGCCATAGGAATCCTTACCACCTGACAAACAGACCATGACACGATCACCTTGCTCAATCATATTATAATCAGCAATAGCGTTGCCCACATTACGTCGCAATCGCTTTTGCAACTTATTGGCTTCTAGTTGATTCTTTTTATTGAGCATTGGACACCTCAGCATTATCTCAAGGACGGCTATTGTAGTAGTTAACCGACCTATGACCAACCAAAAAACCCTATGCAAGTCGATTATTTGCTACAATTTCAAACTTACAGCGTATGACCTACCAATATAATTACAGACATCAAGGCATTAACCAAAGTGACTGCTGAAAAACAACAATCTTCAGAAATATCGCTTAAGGATCAGCAGTATGTCTGGCACCCCTATTCTTCTCTGACAAACCCCATTCCAGCGTACGAAGTTGTTTCTGCTGAGGGCGTCTACATGAAGTTAGCGGATGGTAGCCAGCTTATAGATGGGATGTCCTCGTGGTGGTGTGCTATTCATGGTTATAACCACCCTGCGCTCAATACAGTGGCAAAGGATCAAATTGATCGTATGAGCCACGTTATGTTTGGTGGAATAACCCACTCCCCAGCAGTTAATCTATGTGAAAAATTAGTCGAGATTACCCCTGAAGGTTTAAATAAGGTATTTCTATCCGATTCTGGATCAGTCAGCGTTGAAGTTGCTATAAAAATGGCTTTTCAATACTGGATATCACAGGGCCAATCAGAAAAAAATAAATTACTCAGCTTAAAGGGCGGCTATCATGGCGATACATTTGCCGCGATGTCAGTTTGCGATCCCACTAATGGTATGCACCATATTTTTGATCAGGTTTTACCGCAGCATCACTTTGCTCCAAAGCCACAGATTGGGTTTGATCAAAAATGGGATAAAAGCGATATAGCTGCGTTTAAACTGCTTCTTGAAACTCATCATCACACTATTGCTGCAGTCATCCTTGAACCCATTGTTCAGGGTGCTGGCGGCATGAATTTTTACTCCCCTGAGTACTTAAAACAGGTTAGAAACCTCTGCAGCGAGCACAATGTGCTATTAATCGCCGATGAAATCGCCACTGGCTTTGGCCGCACCGGTAAACTTTTTGCCTGTGAATGGGCAGGTATATCACCGGACATAATGTGTTTGGGGAAATCTCTTACCGGTGGTTATATGACATTAGCCGCCACCCTGTGTACCGATAAAGTCAGCCATGGCATCTGTGATGGTGAGGCTGGATGCTTTATGCATGGTCCAACATTTATGGGCAATCCTCTAGCCTGTGCGGTAGCCAATGCCAGTATTGATATATTACTAAGCAATAACTGGTCAGCCAATATCAAGCGCATAGAATCTGTTTTGAGCCATCAAATAGAACCTTTTAAACATTTAACCAATGTAGCCAAAACCCGTGTGCTAGGAGCTATAGGCGTTATAGAAATGAAACAACCTGTGGAACTGGCCGATATACAACGAAAATTTGTCGAACAGGGAATATGGGTCCGCCCATTTGGCAAGCTTGTCTATGTAATGCCGCCGTTTATTATTTCGGATGATGAGTTAGAGGAGTTAATGATGGGTGTTTACAGAGTATTGTCGCACGAGTAACGGAATATTAAATGTTCATTTTGGTCAAAGCTTTGAACGCCAGGGCACCATAAAACTGGTAGTTTGGATATATTTTTTATAGTCTGGTCGTCGAGAAGCAATTTCATCTTCAATGTCCTGAGCAGCTTTAACTTTAACCATAAGATAGGTTATGAATACGGGTGAAATAACTGCCAAAATATTGCCTGAAGGAATGGCAAAAATACCCCATGACCACCAAATAAAGCACTCAGCAAAATAATTCGGGTGACGGCTGTATTTCCACAAACCCTTCTCGAGGGTACCACTGACCTTCTGCACATTGCGGCTAAAGCAGAGAAGCTGATAGTCGGCTATCGACTGAATAATAAGACCCACAGTAAAGGCGCCAAGAGCGAACGTGTGAATCGCCGCCCACTGAGTATTACCAGCGGCAATATCAAACAATAAAATTGCAAAAATAACACTGGCTATCCAAGCCGATAGAGCGTGGCCGTAGAAAATCTTGGGCAAACTTTTTCGATAAAAGGATGAGGATAGCTCCATACGCATCAATCGATACTGTCTTTGCTCAGGGCGATAATGGTCTCTTACCAGCAGGAATATTGCCATTCTCAGAGCCCACAGGGTAACCATAGCTTGTAACGCAAGACTTAGGGGTCCATCAGCACCTGAAAAATTAGTAAAAATTAAGGTGCAGACCAAAACCATAATAGGCCAAAGAGGGGCAACTATACTGACCTCGTCCACCCAGAGACTGTACAACCAGCCGACTGTAGCCAAAATAATAACAGCGACAAAGCATAGCCCTAAGGACACAGGAATTGTATTCAATTCAAAAATCACTTGAGTATATTCCTATTGGGTGAATTTTTTTCTAGAACAACAAATTGATAGAGAAAAACAAGAGCAAGTAAAACGCCCATAAGTTTTACAACAAAATTTGAATAAGGCATAAAAATAACAGAAATGGCAAGCACCAGCGGCAACCATCTACTCTGCATCATTCTATGTTTAATTAACGATATTGTTTTATTCACAGGAGATTTTCTCTTCCTCTTTTTTAAGCGCTACGCAAAGGAAAAGAAATTGGATGACAATAATTATTTAACTACGTTTACCCCGATGCTGATGCTGTTCACTGGTACGCAGCCTCGAGGCAGAACTTTTCTTCAATAAAATATAGGTTGCGCCCGAACCGCCGTGTTGCTTTTGCGCAGTATGAAAGGCTAAAACTGATTCAATTTGTGGAAGCCAATGGTTAACACAACTTTTTAACTTAGCCGGCTCTTCACGACCCTGCCCCTTACCATGGGTGATCAAACCACAGCGTACCCCCTGCTGGTAACAATCCTTTATAAAGCCCCATAAAGCCTGACGTGACTGTTCGACGGTTTTACCATGTAAATCCAAGGTTGAATGAATATCATATTTACCGAGACGAAGGTTTTTGAAGACGCCATGTTGCACACCGGGGCGAGTAAAAGAAAGTATATCAAAAGGGTCAAGCTGCTTAATTTCACCACCAGTGGCTAGCTCATTGGCGTTCAGCGTTTCATCTCGTTGTGCGGCTTTTCTTCGCTCAGCCATACCCGGCGTTTGTTTCTGAGTGACCACAGCTCTATAAGCCCCCTTGCCCGAAAGAGGAACAACATCATCATTTAGCATTGACGGAAAAAAATCGTCACAAACATCAGGGTTATCTGTATTTTTTTCAGAAGACATTTTCTGTGCCCTAGGGGTAATTGATGTTAAAATTAAGGTTGCTAGCCAAAGGATATCTAATGCTTATTTCATCAAACAAGGTGGTCACTGTCCACTACATCCTCAAAGATGATAACCAAAATATAATCGAAAGTACTTACGATATAGGTGAGCCAACAGTTTATCTGCACGGGCGCAATGTGATGATTCGTGGCTTTGAATCCAATATGAGCCAATCAACTGTGGGACAAAAGTTATCTTTTAGCCTAATGCCTTCAGAGGCCTATGGATTGAAAAACATCAATAATACTCAGCGCATTCCTACAAAATATCTTAAGCATGAGGGCAAGTTAAACGCGGGTAAACAGATCAAAGTTAACACCGACAACGGTGTACGGCACGGCACCATCATTAAAGTCGGAAAATTTAATGCCGATGTCGATATGAATCATCCCTTGGCAGGAATAAATTTACATTTTGAAGTTGAGGTTATAGCTATTCGCGAAGCTACAGCAAACGAAATTTCAATTGGTAAAGTTTCAAGCAATGCTTAGGGTTAAACGTAAATAATTTATGTCCGATTTAAATCTAGTTCAATTCATTCTAATCGCTTTAATCTTTGCCTGGAGTGGCTTTGTTCGCTCCGGAATTGGTTTTGGTGGTGCCTTATTTACATTGCCCTTTTTGCTATTAGTACATAATGATCCACTGATCTTCTTACCAATTATTTCCATACATTTACTGTTTTTTGCCAGTACAACTCTGATTAATGATCAGTATTTAAGTCGCGGTAAATCAGACCATAAAGTCCAAACAGAGGTTAATTGGTGGTTTATTCGCTACAGCATGGCGATTATGATAATCCCAAAAGTTGCCGGCGTTATCGGCCTTTTAATACTGCCAGTAGACCTAGTCAATCTGATTATTTTTTCCCTGATTGGCGCCTATGCGTTGACCTATATTTTCGACAAGCCCATGAAAAGCCAGAGTACCGTAATGGATATTGTTTTTCTAATCATTGGTGCCTATATCAGCGGCACTTCACTGGTTGGCGGGCCGTTAATCATTGCTGTAGCTATGCGCCATATCAAGCCACATCAGTTTAGATCTACCCTCTTCGTTATTTGGTTTATTTTGGTGGGTATAAAAATGATTGGCTTTACCCTTGCTGAAGTCGATCTGCAATTTGCTAATGCGTTAAAGTTACTGCCCTTTGCCGCTATAGGTCATATCATTGGGCTTAAGACACACCAATGGTTACTACAAAGGGATAACCGCAGTTTCTACCGCAATATTGGCTGGATACTTTTTATAACAAGTTTAGTTGGAGCTGCACAGGCTATTTAGTGGTATCAAAATAGTCCGAAGACATACCCATCAAAGAGTTCAAGTTAGAACAAATTGTTTTTGCATGAACCTTAGACTGCGGCAAAAACCTTTCAAAGAAAAACTCAGCAGTGTGAAGTTTATCTTCAAAAAATTGTGAATCACCTTGCCCTGCTTCTAATTTTTCTTCAGCTTTTGCCGCCATCATCATCCACATATGCGCCATAAATGCGTATCCAGAGAACATTAAAAAATCAACTGATCCTGCACCTATGGCATCCCTATTCTTTTTCGCATGCAAACCCATACGAAATGCCAAATATTGCCATTTAAGGGCCATTTTAACGGTGCGCCAAGCGTATTTTCGTATCGTTCTAGAAGTTTTTGAAGACAGTAGCAACGGCATCGCAAATGCACGCATCTCCGCCGTAAAAACCTTTAATTGGGCAAATTTATCCATCAATGTTTTACGCCCAATTAGATCCAATGCTTGAATACCAGTAGTGCCTTCGTAGATAGTAGCAATGCGACTATCCCTAAGAATTTGCTCCATGCCCCACTCTTTTATATAGCCATGACCACCAAATACCTGAACCCCATAATTAGCAGCGACAACGCCCTGTTCAGTGATAAAACCTTTCAAAATTGGCGTACAAAAACCTAAACGATCCTCACCCTTTTTCTTGTCCGCAGGATCCTTAGCTGAGGTATATAAATCAGCAAATTGACTGGCATAACAGATCATAGCCCGACTACCCTCAGCGATAACTCGCTGGGTCAGCAGCATACGTCGCACATCGGGATGACAGACAATAGGATCAGCCGGTCCATCTGGGTTTTTTACTCCTGATATAGAGCGCATGGCCAACCTTTCTATTGCATAGGCGGCGGCACCCTGATAGGAGCGTTCTGCTGCTGCCGTGCCCTGGCTTGCAGTACCAATGCGAGCAACATTCATATAGGTAAACATGGCACTCAGACCGGAATGGGGAGCACCGATCAGAAAGCCCTTGGCATCGTCAAAATTTAATACCGCAGTGGCATTACCATGAATACCCATTTTATGCTCGATAGATCCACAATGAACTCCATTGCGATCACCGACAGAGCCGTCGGCAGCAGGCAGAAATTTGGGAATAATAAATAAAGAAATACCCTTAGTTCCCTCAGGCGCATCGGGTAATTTCGCTAATACAATATGAACAATATTTTCAGTTAGATCATGCTCGCCAGCGCTAATAAATATCTTAGTACCATTAATGTTGTAGCTCCCGTCATCATTGGCAACTGCCTTGGTTTTCATTTGGCCAAGATCGGTTCCACAATGTGCCTCTGTAAGACACATAGTGCCACTCCAAACACCGCTAATAAGCTTGGATAGGTAGATATTTTTTTGCTCTTCTGTACCGTGGTCTTCAAGTGTAGCTACAGCACCTTCACTTAGGCCCGGATACATGGCCCAAGCCCAGTTTGCCGTGTTGAGCATTTCGTTAAATGCCGAACTAACCGATGGCGGTAAACCCTGCCCTCCAAGATCTGGAGTACCGGTTAATGATGGCCAACCAGCCTCCACGTATTTCTGGTATGCCTGCTTAAAACCGTCTGGGGTTGTAACCTCGCCTTGATTCCATTGACAACCGTCATCACCTGACTGGTAAAGTGGGGATAATTCATTTTCGCAGAATTTAGCACCCTCAGTGAATATTGCTTCTATCATATCGGGCGTAGCCTGATCGCCTCCTTTGACGTGCTGGTAGTTTTGCTGCATATCCATCACATCATTGAATAGAAACAAATAATCGTTAACTGGTACTTTAAAATCTGCCATCTGTATAACCTATGAAATATAACCCTGTAAGTGCATTTGCTCAGCTGATGCGTTAAACAATGAAAATTGTCGTTGGCTATCAGATAAGTTGGAATAAAAGCTGACCCTGGATGGTAAAAAAACTGGCTTTAGAAAATTTACATCAACGCTGTAACCCGCTTGTGGAATTAATGAATCCATAGCGGCTAAACATCTCGCCTTACTCCACATACCATGAGCTATAGCTTGTTTAAAGCCAAAAAGTTTGGCCGATAAGGCGCTCAAATGTATGGGGTTGTAGTCGCCCGAAATAGAGGCATAGTGACGACCCAAATCACTGGGTAACTGCCAACTCTGCTGATCGCCCTGCGCTGTATTAAGCGGCTTAGAACTTCTTTCAATACCTGTATTACATCGATACAAAAATGTTGAACGACTTGACCAAACAGTCTGATTATCAACTGTCACTGAAATTTGCATAGACCACTCCAAGCCCTTTGAGGAAAGCTCGGAATGGTCTACTGCTGCTGTAATATTGAATGGCTTATCCAGGTCTAAGGGACTATGGACAGAAATTTGATTGCGAAGATGCACCTGCCCCATCGCCGGAAGGGGAAACTGCTTAGACACAAGAACACTCATAATTAACGGAAAGGCACGAACCCAAAGATAGGTAGCAGGCATTTGGTTTGACTCGAAACCACAGATTTGGTTGTAGTCTTGAAGGTGGTTTTGATCAATATGTAAGTTTTCCCAATGGGCTTTTAAGGGTGGCAAGGGATCACCAATCCTGTACTTTCCAATCTTAATTAAAGCCTTTGCAAGTAGAAGAGCCATACTGGGCGGCTCTTCTAAATGCAAAGGGGTCACACTGTGAAGCGGGGATTGGGTTTTTCTACTTACATTATTCATGATTAACATTCTGTTACTTTACATAGACCTGCACATTGGCATCAAAAAAAATCGTTTTGTCATTTGAGTCAATTAGGTATGATGGAGATACATTCAGTTTAGAAGTGGCGAAATGGCAGCTTTAACGGACTCAGGCACCCTAGTACGCATGGCCTATCAGGGGCTAATTAATCTTAATGTTGATGCAGATGAGGTTCTGCGTCGCTGTGGTCTGGATCCTGCGCAGCTGTATAAACCCAATCTTCGTACGCAGTTTTCGGCACAACCACTATTTTGGCAGGCCGCTGTTGAGCTATCTGGCGATCCCTGTATCGGATTGCATCTTGGCGAGAACATGCCAGTCTATAAGGGCCAAATACTCGAGTACTTACTACTCAGTAGTACAACGTTTGGCGATGGCCTTAAGCGTGTTCTAAGCTATCAGCGGCTTATTAGCGACGCTATGCATGGGCAGGTTACTGAGTCAGCTACGCCATACTTGACCAATTATTTTTCAGAGCATCAATATTTAACGCCACACTTGGCCGAAGCTATGGTGGTGAGTTTAATTAGGTTTCTACAATCGGTCAGTGATGACAAGTTCAAACCTTCAAAGATTTGCTTTACCCATGAGGCTAAAACCGACATTGCTGAATACGAACGGGTATTTCAATGCCCTATTGAGTTTAATGAAAAGCAATTTAAACTCTACTTTGAGCCAGAAATACTTCACTATCGATCACCCTATGCTGAACCTGAACTCCTTTCAATGCATATGCAAAGTGCCAATCAGCATATGGAGCTGCTTGAAAAGCGAGATCTGATTCTTGAGGTACGCAGTCAGGTAGGGGCACTGTTAGAGTCCGGTGATATTAGTTTAGAAAAAATTTCACAACAACTGGATATCAGCCCGCGTCAACTTCGTCATCAACTCAATTTGGCAGGAACCAGCTTACAAAGAATTATTAACCAATACAGAAAGTCGCTGTCTAAACAGCTATTGAGCCAAACCGATGAGACAATTGCTGAAATAGTTTATCTAACAGGATTTTCTGAACCCAGTACATTTTACCGAGCTTTCAAACGCTGGGAAGGTATAACACCCATGGAGTATCGACAGCTTAATAACAATAATGTTTAAACTGGTTATTTAGCGTAAAATAATCCCAACCAATATATCCACGAGAATACAGAATTTATGAACCCAGATGTTCACAGTGCTTTTGAACTTATACGCGTTCAATCAATCCCCTCACTTAAAATTCAATTTGAAGAATATCGCCACCGCGCCACTGGTGCACAGCATATTCATCTTGCCGCTGGTAATGACGAAAATGTATTTTTAGTCGCCCTGCGAACCGTACCTATGGATTCAACTGGGGTAGCACATATTCTTGAACATACGGCGCTGTGTGGGAGTGAAAAATTCCCCGTTCGAGATCCATTTTTTATGATGATTCGGCGTTCACTCAATACCTTTATGAATGCTTTTACCAGCTCAGATTGGACCGCCTATCCCTTTGCCAGCCAGAACAAAAAAGATTTCAACAATTTACTTGAAGTTTATTTAGATGCGGTATTTTTTGCACGCCTTGACCCATTAGACTTTGCTCAAGAGGGTCATAGATTGGAATTCGTCAAGGCCGAAGACAGTAGTTCTGAACTGACTTACAAAGGGGTGGTGTTTAATGAAATGAAGGGCGCTATGAGCTCAATTAACTCTACTCTGTGGCAAACCATGAGTAAGCACCTCTACCCTACTAGCACCTATCATTATAATAGTGGCGGCGAACCGGCAGATATTCCCGATCTTACCTATGATCAGTTTACCCAGTTTTATAAAACTCATTATCACCCAAGCAATGCTATATTTATTACCTTTGGTGATATTGCCGCTATCGATCATCAGCAACAGTTTGAACAGCAAGCCCTGCACAGATTTGAAGCCTTAGATAATCATATAGCGGTAACAGATGAAAAACGCTACACACAGCCGCAGTATTTTGAAGAAATCTACGCCTTTGAATCAGAACAAGATAGCTGTGATACTGCAGATAAAACGCATATTGTTATCGCCTGGCTACTAGGCAACAGCACCAGTCTTGAAGACACTATGCGCGCCCGATTATTGGCCAGTGTGTTACTGGATAATAGTGGCTCGCCACTGCAGAACCTTCTTGAGACAACCGATCTGGGCACCGCCCCTTCACCTATGTGTGGCCTCGAGGATTCTCAGCTAGAGTTATGCTTTGCCTGTGGTATTGAGGGCTCAAACCCGCAACAGGCCGATGCGGTTGAGGCCATGGTCTTAAAGCTACTAGAGAAAGTAGCAGAAAATGGTCTACCCTATGAACAGGTAGCCGCAAGCTTGCATCAACTCGAGCTGTCACAACGTGAAATTACTGGGGGCTCATACCCCTATGGTTTAAGCTTGATTTTAACCTCGCTTACCAGCGCCACTCATCGCGGTGACCCTGTATCTCTATTAGATTTGGACCCAGTTTTAGAAAAGCTAAAACAAGAAATTCTCGACCCTGACTATATTAAATCCTTAACTCGAGAGCTTTTATTAAACAATCAGCATCGTATTCGCTTGGTATTAAAACCCGATGCCGAATTAGCTAATAAAAAGGATCAGGCAGAAAAAGATCGCTTATCAGCTATCAACGCTTCTTTAACTAGTGAACAAAAACAGGCTATCGTCGATTCAGCCGCAACCTTAAAACAGCGACAAGAAATGACCGAGGATTTAGATATCCTGCCAAAAGTTGATCTAAATGACATTCCCGAAGATATCAATTTTTCTCAGCCTAGCCAATGCCAAACAGCACCACTGCCATTAACCAGCTATGCTGCCGGAACCAATGGCTTGGTCTACCAACAGCTTATTATACCGATGCCAGAGTTAACACCTGAGCAATTTGACCTGTTACTCCTGTATAGCACCTGTGTGACTGAAATGGGTGTAGGTCATCGTAACTATCAAGAAACACAGCTTTGGCATTCAAGTATTGTAGGCTCATATACGGCCTCTACATCGGTTCGCAGCCATCGCGAAGATCTATCAAAACTGCATGGTAATATCAGCTTAGCTTGCAAAGGTTTAGCCAGTAACCAGCAGGCAATGAGTGAATTGATGCAAGAATCTTTTACCCTCGCTCGTTTTGATGAATTAGATCGATTAAAAGAATTAATCGCGCAAATTCTTACAAACAAAGAATCATCTGTTGTTAGCAATGGTCATGTTCTTGCCATGATGGCGGCGAGCAGTGAAATGTCTCCCTACGCTCACCTGCAACAACGATGGGGTGGTATGACAGGTCTGAGTTCACTCAAACAGCTTAACCAAGCTATTTCATCAGTTAGTGCTTTGGAAGAACTTGCTGAACAATTAAAAACCATTCATCAGCTAGTGCTTAACCAACCACGTCAATTCCTATTGGTATCAGAAAAGCAACGACTTGATGAATTTGGTAATACAATGGCCACTGCCCTTGCCTGCGATAATAAACAACTATCAAAGTCCAATTTAATAGCCTATCAACCACAACTTTCCACAGTAAATCACTGCTGGACTGCATCAACACAGGTCAGCTTCTGCGCCAAGGCATTCCCTACCGTTGCAGGAGCACACCCCGACTCTGCCCCGTTGACACTTTTAGGTGGCATATTGCGCAATGGCTTTTTACACCGTGCAATCCGTGAACAAGGTGGCGCCTATGGCGCTGGTGCATCTCAGGACAGTCAGTCGGGAGCCTTTCGTTTCTTCTCTTACCGAGATCCAAGAATTGAAGGAACATTAGCAGACTTTGATGCCTCTATTAAATGGGTTCTTGAGCAACCAATAGGTAGCGATAAAATTGAAGAAGCTATATTAGGTGTTATTGGCAGTATGGATAAGCCGAGCTCGCCTGCAGGAGAGGCTATTCAAGCCTTTTATAGTGAGCTTAATGGGCGCAGTAAACAGACTCAAATTGAATTTAGAAAAAACATACTCAAGGTTAATGAAGCTGATCTAAAAAGAGTGGCCGAAGAGTACCTAAGGCCAAATAAGGCGCAAACTGCGGTTATTACTAACACCGACTTAGCCGAGTCTTCTGGGTTAGAAATAATTAGCTAATATGACTGAACACAAGCGAGACAATTTGTTTGCACGGCCATTGGGCAAAGTCCCAAAGTTTGTGTTCGATCGCTCTGTGGTTGATATTTTCCCAGATATGATTCAACGCTCAGTGCCCGGTTATCAGACCATTATTAACCATACCGGTGAATTAGCTGATCGCTTTGTACAACAAGATAGTCATATCTACGATTTGGGGTGTTCTCTCGGCGCTTCCACCTTAGCCATCAGAGAGCGCATTGAAGGCAGAAATGCGCGTATTTTTGCCGTCGATAACTCACAGGCGATGCTGGATAAATTAGCCACTATTCTGCAAACACAGCCATCGGATACAGACACCCAGCTAATAACCAATGATATCTGTGATATACAGATCACCAATGCCTCATTAGTGGTGCTTAATTTCACCCTTCAGTTTGTTCCCCTAGCCCGTCGATCAGAACTTATTAGTTGTATCTACAAGGGGCTCAACCCCAATGGCTGTTTAATTATTTCAGAAAAGCTTCATTTTGAGCCTGAATCACTCAATACATTACTCACCGAGTTACATCACCAGTTTAAACGCGATCAGGGTTATAGTGACCTAGAAATTAGTCAAAAACGCGATGCGATTGATAAGGTACTAATGCCCGAAAGCTTAAGCACCCATATTCAACGCTTAAAAGATTGTGGCTTTAAATCAGCGAGCCCATGGTTTCAGTGTTATAACTTTGGCTCACTAATTGCCATAAAGTAACTAGGATAAAAATTTAAGCGCGGCTTTAATCAAGCCTCTAACTTTTGGTGTGTAGGGCGGACTTAGCATGGCACTGAGTCCCAATTTGTCTTCAACCACACTGCGCTGATGAGAAAAAGCCTGAAAACCCCATACTCCACCTGACTTCCCCATACCGCTATTATTGACCCCACCAAAGGGTAAATTCTGGTGCAGAACATGAATAACGGTTGCATTAACGGCGCTATCACCCGCACTTGTTTGGTCTATAACCTGTTTAACCGTAAGCTTATTAGAAGAAAATACATATAAAGCAAGAGGCTTTGGTTTATTGTTAATCTCGCCAATAACCGTGCCAATATCCAAGAAATCCAAAATAGGTAGTACAGGACCAAAAATTTCCTCCTGCATAATGTCCGAATCAGGATTGATATTAGCCAAAAGTGTTGGCGCAATAAAGCGCTGCTCATCGAAGGTTTCACCGCCCGCTATAACGCTGGCGCCGTTTTCAACCGCATTATCGAGCAGAGATTTAATTCGCTGGTAATGCAATTGATTAACCACACGACAGTAATCAGGGTTATTAGCTATATCTGATGGCTTTCCATAAAGGCTTTCAATTGCATCCCTCATAGCATCTAAAAATTGCTCTCTAACATTACTGTGTACATACACATAATCTGGGGCAATACAGGTTTGGCCATTATTCGCAAACTTACCAAAACAAATAGAGTTAGCCGCTTTTTTCAAATCTGCGGTTTGATCAATAATTACAGGGCTTTTGCCGCCTAGTTCAAGTGTTACAGAGGCTAAATTTTTAGCCGCTGCAGCCATAACATGTCTGCCTACAGCAGGGCTACCAGTAAAGTAAATATGATTAAAAGGTTTAGCAGTCAGATAAGAAGAGACTGACGCATCACCCTGAAAAACACAGACCTGCTTTGGATCAAAAGCCTGCTCAACGATATCCTGAATCACGGCAGACATTGCCGGCGTCATTTCAGAAGGCTTTAAGATCACCGTATTTCCCGCGGCAATCGATAAGATCATCGGACCAAAGCTTAAATTAAACGGGTAATTCCAAGGGGAAATAATTAAAGTCACCCCTTTGGGCTCGGATAGAATTTTAGATTTAGTACCTAACATGGCCGCTGTCGCTCTTACCCTGGTTGGTTGCATCCAGCGTTTTAAAGATTTTCGAACATGCTTTAATTCCGATAGAACCGACAAAATCTCACCAGTATCAACTTCGGCTTGTGGTTTAGAGAAATCCTCAGCTGCTGCTTTGTACAACTTATCATAGGACGCTTTAAACACAGTCTCAAACTTGGATAAAACAGCTAATCGTTGTTCACAGGTGGATGTTCTTAAACTTAATGAATAACATTGCTGCTCTGCAAAAACACTATCAATATCAGCTTTTAATTTTTGTTCTAATTCAGACATAAAAGACCCCAAGAGCCGCGATTTAATAATGCGGAGGCTTATCCATTGCAATAGAACCACCCTGCCCGCCAGCCACATCAACCTCTGCATCCTCTAAATTTTGTAGCCGTTCCATAGCCTGATGATGAGCCTTGGTAAGCGCTGCTATTTCTTGTTGCTGACGAAATATTTCATCACTAAGCTCTGCATTACTAGCTTCGATGTAGGCTAGTTTTTCCTCAAGTGTATCCAGTCGATCATTATCCATAAATCAATCCAAACTATTACAGTAATTTTTATATTAAGAGCAAAAATCAATTATAATCAGCCCTCACATTCAGAGTGCCAATATGAACGATCCATCCAAAAAATACCAGTCTCTCATCGATTGGCTTCCCAACTCACCTCTATCAGTTTGGCATAACGATATTGCTCAACAGATAAATGAACAACTGCGAATTGAACGTTGGGGCGATATGCCCGGCTGGGAAAGTTGTTTAGAGCGGTTACCTGAAATCGACCCGCTCACTATGGATTTTAGCGAATCAGTCAGCATTGGAGACCCAGGTTTAATGGATAAGGGTCGAAGATTACAGCTTCAAGCAACGCTAATGGATCTTCACCCCTGGCGCAAAGGACCGTTTAATCTTTATGGCCTCAATATTGATACCGAATGGCGCTCAGACTGGAAATGGGATCGCGTGCTTCCACATATTGAATCGCTTGAAAACAAACTGGTCTTGGATGTCGGTTGCGGCAATGGTTACCACTGCTGGAGAATACTTGGTGCCGGCGCTGCAAGAGTCATAGGCATTGACCCATCCCCAAAATCTGTCTTTCAATTTTATGCCATTAAACACTTTGCTGGCGAGCAACATCCTGTAGATGTTCTGCCCTTTGGTATAGAACAGATGCCCAAAAAACTAAAAGCCTTTGATAGCGTATTTTCAATGGGCATCTTATATCACCGACGCTCACCCATGGATCATCTATTGGAGCTCAAAGAATTACTTAAAAATGACGGTCAATTAATCCTTGAAACACTGATTATCGAAGGCGAAGAGGGAGAAGTACTTTTGCCTCAAGGGCGCTATGGTAAGATGCCCAATGTGTGGTTTCTACCCTCCGCAGATACACTGATAAGTTGGATGAAAAAAATAGGACTGAAAAACCCAAGAATGGTTGACCAGTGTAAAACAACTACCGAAGAACAACGCTCAACCGATTGGATGACCTTTGATTCACTGGAAACCTTTTTAGATCCAGAGGATTCAAATAAAACCATCGAAGGGCACCCAGCGCCAATTAGAGCCGTGTTTATTGCAGAAGCACCATCTTCATAGGCAAAACTCATAAAACAAGCAATAAAATCACTTACAAAGCACCGTTTTTATTGACTCAATGGGCGCGCTAACCTATAGTACGCGACCTCAGAAATGAGACCTACAAGCACTCGTAGCTCAGCTGGATAGAGTACTCGGCTACGAACCGAGCGGTCGAAGGTTCGAATCCTTCCGAGTGCGCCATATACAAAAACCCTGCCCTTTTGGGCGGGGTTTTTTATTGGCTTTACGAATGAGGTGGGAACCTTCTCGGGTTCGACAAATTTGCAACAACAAGTTTGGATCGAGCCGCCAATAGCGGTGTAGCCCTGCAAGGGTCAAAATACTCCATGGGGGTGGTTTGAGTCAATCCTTCAAAGATACTTGATTGGATTGCCAGCCAAAAAGCCTAGCTTGACGGCGTTCGATGGCGCTTAAAGTTTCACTTTAAAACACTTACCTCACCCTTTCGAGTGCGCGGTATAAACTTTCTTCAACCCTCACAATATCCATTTTATTTATAAACGAATTATCTTTGTTGAAAATTACAATAAAACTTAAAACTTAAAACCTATGGACTATGCTTACCGATGACGGTTCAAGGAAGATTGTTGGAAATCTTAACCATCAAACCAAAAAAATATCCTCGCCAACTTTTAAAACCATAGAATGGAACGATTTGATCCCGGAAGAAGATTTAAATGTACTGATGAATCCACCTGGTTATATCGATGATTTGGAAGATACTGCATTTGACGATGATATTAGTGCTCAACTGACAATCAACGTAGATTCCGCGGCTAATGATCGTTATCAGCAAGCACTGGTCTCAACCAATATCATTGAAAAAATGAATAGTCAGTCGATTCGTATACCCGGCTTTGTTGTACCGGTTGAGTTTGATGAAGAAAGTATCACTGAGTTTTTTTTGGTGCCCTACTTTGGCGCCTGTATTCACTCGCCACCGCCGCCGCCCAACCAAATTATGTATGTGCACGCGCCAAAGGGATTAAAGCTAGATACACTTTATGATCCTTTCTGGATTTCTGGGAAATTAAGCACTTCTTTGGTTGAAAACTATATGGCTACCGCCGCTTATAGTTTAAAAATGACGTCTTACGAGGCCTACACTGAATAGCCTTTTAAACCAAACAGCCCAGTAATTCACTTTCTAGTGAATCATCAACCTTGTCGGATATAAGCTCAATACGACTCTCAAGACAATCATCTAATTGAATCTCTGTGAGTGCATCAGGCGTTAGGTTATAGCCATAAACACCATCATCTGTAATAAATACCGCTTTCATTCGTTCGGCATAAATACCTGTTAACAGTGCAAATAATTTTTTATAACTAAAGACTTTTTCCGGTGAAAATCTCCAGCCAACACTCTGAAACCCCTCACCTTCATTAACAGCACTAAGAAAACCAATCTCTGGCATTGGCTGATCAGAAGCTAATGGCTTTTCTTGCTTATGATGATGGTGATGATGCATATTAGCTGCTTTGGAATAACCGTTAGTTAGACCCTGTAGCGCAGAAAATGGCATATCACCTTGCTGACAAAAAAGTATTTCAGCATTGGATTGACCATGCTTTTCAACATAATCAGTTAATTTCGCCCTGTCACTGGATTGGTAAAGGTCCAACTTGTTACCTATCACTATGTCGGCAATGGCTATTTGCTGATTGAAGGTTTTGTGTTCGGTATAGCGGCTATCTTTAAGGTTGCGCGCATCAACTAGGGTCACTGTTTTATGCAAACACAAGACATCCTGATAATACTCGGCTGAAAGTATTTCTAGCACTTCTTTTGGGTGCCCTAATCCTGTTGGCTCAATAAGCAGACGATCAGGCTTTGATTCGCTTAGCAATTGGTTTAAAGCAATTTGCATTGGCAGTCCTGCGGCACAGCACATACAGCCACCGGGCACCTCACTGATAAAAACACCCTGCTCAGTACTGTGTTGGCCTTGAAATAAACTACCATCCACACCAATTTCACCGAATTCGTTGACTAGTACTGCCCAGCGCTCATTTTTGGGCTTATTTTTAAGCAGATTTAAAATTGCGGTGGTTTTACCAACCCCTAGAAAACCAGTAATGATATTAGTGGGGATAGCTTTAATAGCGGTTTTTTTAGTCGTCATTAGTTAATCCGCGACCTTGCCAAAGGCACCCTTTTGAAGACCCTCATAGGCTTTGACGACTACAGGCGTTTTATATTGTTGCGCAATAACTTCTGCTAGATGATTGGCGATATTTTCTACCGTACTTTCAATTGGCATCACATATACTTTTGAGCTCGGCAGGCTAATGGCAAAGTCACCCTGTTGAGCTGTATAATTTAAACCTGTATGAGCAATACCATTGAGGTCAAATTCACCGCTAATATGTTCTGCTGTGGCTATATAGCCATCTTTTAAAAGGTTGGCCCAATGTGCTTCTAGCTGGGAATTACGTTGGCCATCTATTGTGATTTCGATACGTGAACGATGACCATGAGCTATTCGCTGGCATTGCCCTAAATGCTTTTGTAGACCGTGGGTATAATGGTAATAAGCACCGCTAATCTCTTCATGGCGAAGATGTATCAGCACCTCGTTAACATTATCCGGTAATAATGCAGCAATTCTTAGCTGCAAATCGTTGGCAATATTACTCGCCTCAATCTGTTTGGCATCAATTAATAAAACAGCATCCTGAGGAGACTGATGTGTAATTAATCCACCTGAACACAACGGGAATTCAATAAGCAATTGGTCATTTTGTTTGTCGGTACTGCAACCTGATAAAGCCGTGGGCACAAGCAACCGATGATCAATCTCTGCATCAATAAAATGTTTGATTTGTTTTTTTACATGACCAAAATCAAACACCATCCCTTGTTCATCTAAATCGCCTGCCAACTCAATATCGACAATCCATGACTCACCGACAACACCGCGTTCAAAATCGAGGTAGGAAAAGTCAATAACGGTTAAATTGTCTACGAATAATCGAGCCATGCCAGAGTTTTTTAATCTATTAATTTTTGAGGTTCCTATTTTTATTCAGGCATAGCCGATGAGTGATGCTCAATAATAAACCAGCGTTCTCCATCCCAGCGATACACATAGGTGAACCGTGCCTGAACAGAAGCGCCACCGTTAAATGTAAATGTGTACACACCAGAGTTAATAGATAGGTCACCAAAAATCCGTACATTTGATTCGTCTATTACACCCTGTGGTCCCTTTGCTAAAAAATGTACAAAGTAGTCTTCAATCTCATCATGATTATGACGAACTTTATTCGAAACTGTAGGCAATAGAATCGCATCAGTTGCATACAATGCTGCAACTTGTTTTGGATCTCCAGTTTGCAACGCACTATTCCACTGTTCAAATAATGCTGTGATTTCGTTGTTTTGCATATTCAAATTCCTAAATAATGTTTGTTAATTTGACGCTTCAAAAACACCCATTATACAGCAGTAGATCGACACTATTGATTATTCATTCTGGCAAATAGCTAAAAATATTGAGTTTTGAATGCCTCAATAAGAGATAGAACATTATTGTTATTTCAAGCTGGTATACAGCTTTCACACAGGCAGTTGAGTTCAACCTGAGGCGTGTAAAGGTCATATCCCGCATTCTTAATGGTCTCGTTTAGATCTGAAATAGTCGATTGGTTGATACTAACCTCCTTAACCTTGCTGCAATTTCTACAGATTATAGTATATTCATATTGTTGTTTTAGTTTGAAATCTCCACTACTCGCTGGTCACCAGTCACATAGTCATTACCATCAGGAATAATAGTGAAATGTCTTTTAATAATTAAATCACTCTGAGGCTGAACTAGGCTTTCTGGACTTATAGCTATACTTGATTGTCCTGCTGATAGAATCACTGTACCGAGAGATTCTGCAATTAATTTGTTATCACCGTCATAGCCTTTGATTGTATATAAAACCTCTAAACCTACAGTTGTTAGTCCTGTACGGTTAACTGTAATGCCATTATTACTTGCTTGAGCTGTTATCTGAACAAGCTCTGGCAGAATGCCTTTGGCAACCTTAATGCGCACGGGATTTATACCTAGCATAAATGTATTGTCGCCGTCATACATACTAAAATTTGAGATATAAAAGCTACCCTGACTGTCCCAGGAATCATAGCCCGTAATAAAGTTTTTAATAGCCGCCTGACTATCAAGGTCGCTAATTTTTAGAAGTTCGAAGGAGGTGCCGCTTGCAATATCATATTCATAAATTGCATTAGGTTGGTTGCCGTCACTTAAACCAATGTAAATTTTTTCTTCATCAGCAGATAGCTGAAATACCCATGTTTTAAGCGAGGATGAGAAAGCGGGTCTGCCTAAAAATTCCCAACTGCTATTAGCATCGGTAAAACGGTATATATGGCCCTGGTCATCACTTACATAAAGTCGCTCATTGGTTCGCTCCCATTGCCCGACTTCCATCGCATTTGGACCCTGTAAGGCAAAGCTTGGGAGCTCACCAAAGCCTGTAACAGGGTCATAGAACCAAATATGGTCAAATATGCTTGATGATTCTCCCTGATACCATTGGTATCTTGATGAACCGCCGCTAATATACACACGGCCTCTAGAGTCTACCCACATATAGCGATTACTGTAGAAAAAACCATGCCAAGCCGAAGGCTTTCCTAAAATCGTGGTCTGACCGGTTTCTATATCATATTGAACTAATTTGTTTTCCGGGATAGTCATACCATATAAAAGATTGTTAATGGGATCTTTTTGGATGGTAACTATTTGCAGATGATCACCACCTACTCCATTGGGTTCACTGGCACTTAAATCGGAAAAAACTTCAGATGCGATATCATAGCCGTACCAGTGAAAACCTCTGGTATTAAGATAATTGTTATTCATGCTAGAACTGTCCAAGGTTGCCACATAGACATTACCATTGTGGTGAATAGGACGTGTATGAAATTTTTCTGCTGTTTCACCATTTTCCCAGTTATTAACTTCTTGTGATGCATTGCGTGCATCTCCAATATAACGAAGAGTTTGATCTTCTTGAAAGAGCCTATACATCATAGAGTTTTGTCTATGATCATGTCCGGAAATATAAATTTCTCCGTCAGCATCAGAGCCCACTGCAAGCCAAGATTGATCAGGCCGGTCGCCATCCGGTGAGTTAGGTAATTGCCAAATTGATACACCATCAATCAATCCCTGACTCGGTGTATCAAAAGGTACCAAATCATCGTAACCATTATCACCGCCATTATCTGAACCAGTATCGTCTGAGTCAGAATCATCTGATCCACCACCTGAATATACGACTAAATTGGATACTGTTACCGGCGCATCGCGATCGACTACATACATAATCAATGAGCTAAAGGTATTGTTGCCCTGTGATGGAATAGAAATACTATAGGTATTCTCATCTGCTCCAGATACGGTCACTGTTTGCGTATCGTAGGCAGGGTCAACATCTGGGTATGGGTTGTATTCAAAACGGAAACGGACATTGACTGAACCGCCTGAAGGCACAGCGCCCGTAAAGGATAATGTGCCACCATTTGAGAAGGTAAATGGATAAAGGTCGAGGTTCATATTGGCAAAACCAGCCCATGCTTCAGCACCCGTTGGGAAAGTAAAGGTCTCACCTTCGTAGGAAGCGCCACCAAAAGCCTCATTAATTACAGCAGCATCGCTTACTGTGACGCTGGCATCCCCTGAGCCCGAGTCATCCGAAGACATGTACCCTAAAATATATTGCTCAATATCACTTGATGAAGTTCTAATAGCATTTTCAGCAACTGCCCCGTTAATTAAATCATCACCCCTAATTCCAAAAAAATATCTCAATAAGATAAGTGCATCAGATAATGCATCAACCCCACCATTTCCATCTACATCAGAGATTGCATAGGCATCAGCAATTCTTTGCTGGACTTGCGCAGAATTCATAAGAGAGTCGTTTGCCACAGCGCCATCAGTGAGCGCATCCCCTCGCATTTCAAAGGAGTACCTTAGTAACATTAATCCATCTGATAAGGCATCAATATTATCGTTGCCATCTATATCCCAAGATGCCGCCTGAGAATGACTGGAAAATAATGTCAAAATAGTAATAATAAA
>CATAJQ010000022.1 GCA_949487135.1 Cellvibrionales bacterium UBA7375
AATTGTAATATCGGCTAGTTCAGGGCTAAATGTTGCGCTGAGATTATCGCCGCCACTTTCAATAAATATAACATCAAGGCCATTGTGAAGATTGCTTAACTCCTCAACCGCCGCTAGATTCATGGAGGCATCTTCGCGGATTGCTGTATGCGGACAGCCCCCAGTTTCAACCCCCAATATACGGTCTGCTTCTAACGCCTCAGCGCGAGTCAAAATTTTGGCATCTTCTTGCGTATAAATATCATTGGTTACTACGGCGAGGTTGTAGGTGTCGCGCATTGCTTTGCAAAGCACTTCAAGCAATGCTGTTTTACCAGAACCTACGGGTCCGCCAACGCCAATACGCAAAGGTGCTGATGTGTAATCGGTTGTGGGCATATCTAATCCTTAATTATGATCTAAATAATCGGGTATATTGAGTTTCATGTCGACTGCTAGCAATTGCCAGTGCCGGGGTTGAGCTATGAATGTCGAAGTCTTTTAGGCTCAGCGCTTTTTCCACTGAGGATGGAATTTTTTCTGCGAGTTCAAACATTATTTTTTGACCATCGGTTTGCCCGAGGGGGATAAGTTTTACTCCAGCCAAAACAATATTTTCTAACCAGCCCCAACAGTAGCCGTAACAAAGTTTGTGGACATTGATTCCCCACTGATGCGCAGCTAAGGCAAAGCCAGTGAGTTGGCATTTGGCCACATGCATCGCGATATTTTCAGGAATACTAACACCTAAACTGGGAAGCAATCTGGCTAATGCCGCACCGCGCTGTTGTTCCTCTTTGCGTAGTTCAGCCGTTTCTCTGCACGCTAAAAGCCATTGAGTCCAACGAACAACACTGGCTTCATCGGATGTTTCAAAGGCCGATAACAGGCGAAGTAAAATTGGCAGTTCAAGGGTGACGATACTGTGTTCAAGTATGCTATTGAGCCAATGTTTTAAACTGGGAGTATCAGTAATCCATTGAGCCTCTATCGCCCACTCTAAACCTTGGGAGTAAGTAAAACTTCCAATAGGTAATGAGGGGCTAATAAGCTGATAAAGTCTCAGCTCTGAAAGATTATATTCGGTCATTGCTAAGATGATTTTCTGGTTATACGACGTAGCTTGCGCAGAGCAAAAAACAGTCCAATCAATGTACCAATGACAAATAGTTCAACCAGGTGCTGAGGTTGGGTGAATTGATGGACAATACTTGTTTCTGTGCCATGAGCCCCATGTGCAAAAGCAGTTGTTTGTCCAAAGCAAAAGCTTGCTAAAATAATTAAGGGTTTAATAAGTTTGTTCATATTTTTTGCCTGTAAATATTTTTAAATTAATGATGATGGTGTCCATCTGAACTACTCTGGTAGGCACCAGCCTCTGGTTCAAAGGCAGCTGTTTCAGTTTTAACTTCTAGCCCTAGCCCCTTAACCATGTCATCTAAAACATGGTCATGTAAGTAACGAAGCCACTGAGGCTCTACCTGTAAAGGCACATGGCGATTACCTAAATGGTAACTCGCTTTAGCTAGGGCGTGACTATCATCACTACTGACAGTAGAAACTAATTCCGGTGCTGCTTTTATTTCCACAACTAGGCCATCTTCCGATGCAACAAGATCGCCATCTCGAAGAATTTTTCCGCGCGGCAAAAATAGTCCGGCATCGCGACCATCGTCGAGCGTTACTTTAATGCGGCTTTTGATTCGCGAATTAATCGGTAGGCTTAGGGTGACGCTCGGTGTTGCCTGATGGTCAATTATTTGTGTAATTTTAATCATATTATTGGGTTTAAAATAAAAAATAACGCTGGGCCATAGGGACTTCCGTAGCGGGTTCACATACAAGAAGCTGGCCATCTGCGCGCACTTCATAGGTCTGTGAATCAACTTCAATTTGCGGCTTATAATTGTTTAGTAACATCTGGTCTTTGGTCACATTACGACAGTTTTTAACTGTACCTAGCAGGCTTTTTAAGCTTAGCTGATCACCAATTCCAGCATCCATAGCGGCGCCCGATAAGAACAACATCGAAGTGTTAGTGCAGCTGCTGCCCAACGCGCCAAACATGGGTCTGTAATGCACAGGCTGTGGCGTTGGAATAGAGGCATTTGGATCGCCCATTGGTGCAGCGGCAATCATGCCACCTTTAATAATAGTCGCTGGTTTGGCGCCAAAAAAAGCCGGTTTCCACAGTACAAGATCAGCCAGTTTACCGGCTTCAATTGAGCCTACTTCATGGGAGATACCATGTGCGATGGCTGGATTAATGGTGTATTTAGCAATATAGCGCTTAATGCGATTATTATCGTTTGCGCTACTATCTTCAGCCAGTGGGCCTCGCTGAACTTTCATTTTATGCGCGGTTTGCCATGTCCTTATAACTACTTCACCCACACGTCCCATTGCTTGGGAATCTGAGGCAATCATAGAAAAGGCTCCCAGATCGTGCAAAATATCTTCTGCGGCAATTGTCTCGCGGCGGATACGTGACTCAGCAAAGGCAACATCTTCAGCGATATTGGGATCTAGGTGATGGCATACCATCAACATATCTAAATGCTCATCCACCGTATTAATTGTGTAGGGGCGAGTGGGGTTGGTGGATGACGGCAATACATTTAATTCTGCGCAGGCTTTAATAATATCTGGCGCATGCCCGCCACCGGCACCTTCAGTGTGATAGGTGTGTATAGTACGACCATTAATTGCATCCAAGGTTGATTCTACAAAGCCTGACTCATTTAGAGTATCCGTATGAATCGCCACTTGCACGTCGGTTTCATCGGCGACATTGAGACATTCGTTAATTGAAGCGGGGGTGGTACCCCAATCTTCGTGTAATTTCAAACCCATTGCGCCAGCGGCAATTTGTTCTGTAAGCGGTTGTGGCTGGCTTGAGTTACCTTTACCCATTAGGCCGATATTCATCGGTAATGTATCTACCGCTTCTAGCATGCGATGAATATTCCATGGCACCGGGGTGCAGGTTGTTGCATTAGTGCCAGTGGCCGGACCGGTTCCACCACCGAGCATGGTGGTAACACCGGACATCAATGCTTCATCAACTTGTTGCGGGCAGATAAAGTGGATATGAGCATCGATACCACCGGCAGTAAGAATATGTCCCTCACCGGCAAGTACTTCAGTCCCAGGGCCGATAATAATATCAATATTGCTTTGGGTATCTGGATTGCCCGCTTTGCCGATGGCATAGATACGACCATTTTTAATGCCCACGTCAGCTTTAACAATGCCCCAATAATCAATAATGACGACATTAGTAATCACTAAATCAACTGTCTCTGAGCTGGGTCTTTGGCTTTGGCCCATACCGTCACGGATGGTTTTACCACCGCCAAATTTCACTTCATCACCATATTGGGTGAAGTCTTTTTCAACCTCTAAAAATAACTCTGTATCAGCTAAACGAAGTTTATCGCCAATCGTAGGACCGAACATTTCGGCATAGGCTTGTCGTGAGATTGATCTTGGCATAATAGTCTCCTAGCCTTGGTCGGTGTTATGGCTAGAGACTTTACCCATCACCTTGCCTTGGAAACCGTATATTTCCCTATCGCCGGCAAATTCAACCAGTTCAACTGTGCGCTCTTGTCCAGGTTCAAAGCGCACGGCAGTGCCAGACGCTATATTAAGTCGATAGCCCAGTGTGCTTGGTCGATCAAAAATAAGTCCTTCATTGGCCTCATAAAAATGGTAGTGGGAGCCAATTTGAATAGGTCTATCACCTATATTGGCAACCGTGACACTGATTAGCTTGCGACCGCTATTAAGCTCAATTTCGCCATCGGCAGTGATTAGTTCTCCGGGAATCATTGCTACAGCTCCTAAACGATTGGGTTGTGCACGGTGACAAGCTTGGTGCCATCGGCAAAGGTGGCTTCAACTTGAACGTCAT
>CATAJQ010000023.1 GCA_949487135.1 Cellvibrionales bacterium UBA7375
CCGTTACCATCACCTACTTTAACTGTGCCTGAAAGTACATAGTCAGTACCAGCAACCATAGTGTAGTCTTGGTCAACAGTGCCGCTTATTGTACATACACCAGAATCACATGATGCGAAACTTACCTCCGAGCTAGGGTCACCATAAACACTGGTCGCTGTAAGCACTGTTGCTGCCAGCAGCCCTGTTTTAAAAATCGTTTTCATAGTGTTACCTCTAATTTGAAATAAATAATTAATTATTAATTTTGAAGCTTCCTAGCCAGATGTGACTCCGATAAAGATTGGGACCCCTGTGGAGCCCCATTAACAGTGGGAATTTAACAAGCAAAAGTGACGGCGAAATGTATTTTTGATTACAAGTTTGTGACAAGAAATTGTACTTTTGTGCTGCTTATAAAAACTTTCTTTAACAAACCATTAAAAGTCATAGGTAAGTGAAGCGCTAACTGACGCTCCAGACTCATAGATCTCTATAACACGATCGTTTTGTGAATATGAAATTGGCTCATTAGTTATATTTTTCGCCTTGAGTTTTAAATTCCAAGACTCAGAAAAATTCTTTTCATAATTAAGATCAACTTTAGTTCTTCCATCTTCTATAACTGAGCCAAAAGCCGCACCTCTTGAAACTTGATGAATTCGGTCATCAAAGTAATTAACAAGAAGTGTAAACTTCTGCCGCGATGGATAGTGGTCGTAACCTAACTGGATATTTGCTAAAAGCTCTGACTGCCCTTGTAGCGGTCTTGAAATGATTCCCTCTAAACGTATTGAGTCATCGTCTAGTTCAACTTCTGAGTTAATTTTTGACCAATTAGCATTCAAAAAAACGTGATGAAGATCGGTATCAACAAGTGTAGTAACAAGGTCTAACTCAACACCTTTGATTATTGCGTTGTCTGAGTTTCTAAAAGTAATGCCTGTAACTGCACTCCCCGAGCCATCACCAACACTACGCTCAATTGGATTAGAGATATCTTTGTGGAAAAGCGCCAAAGAGAGCCTATTGCCATTATCAAAATATGACTCAATTCGAAGATCATAATTTTCAACATCGGATGCTTTTAGTAAGGGATTACCAATAATTTTTTTATCGGTATCGGGATCGTAAGAAACTGACTCTGATCTTTCAATTAAGCCTGGGTAAGAAACTGTCTCGCTGTATCCTAAACGAAACTGGGTAATTTCATTTACAAAATAAGTTAAATTTAATGCGGGATAATAATTCGATTTCAATAATGGCGTCCCATTAACCTCATTTGACTGAGAAGACTTGGGATATGTAAGGATTTGCTCAAACTCTTCAAATCTCCAACCGCCCTCAATAACAGCAATATCAGATATCTCTGCATTGATTGTTAAGTATTTTGAGTTGATGTTTTCATCAGAAAAATAGGTATCAGTGGTATCCGTTTTACCTGTCATAATAAAAGTATCGTTGTACATGTTCTCTTGAGAAATAATACTTTCTAAATCAGAATCAAGTCGAACCGCCTCTGACAAGTCAGGAAGTAAATCATCAATGATTATATTATCGTTAGCGTCCATGTAATCTTCATCATAAAAACCATTAGCAACATCAAGAGAGACACCATTTATATATAGATCTTGATAGCTAGGCGGTAAAAAACCGAATCTATATAGGTATAGCGAACGACTTTTTTCAGAGTTCAACATTCCTAACTTTAGAGTTAGATAATTTTCTCCAAACTCCCTACTTAGCTTTAGATCGAAACCACTATCCATACTTTTTTCATCGAGATCTGACCATCTTTGCTCAATAGAACCAGGAATAAGCTGGAAATCACCACCACCATAACTCTCAGATTCATATTTCTTCCTTCCAGGCTCATCCCGCGTAGTTTCAGATTCACCTAAACGCCAATCCAACTCTGCAGAAAACTCAGACATCTCAAAAAGATATGAACCATTTAAACTATTGGCAACAAGCTGGCGCTCAACATACTCAATAATTGCATTATTGAAAAATTTAACGTCATCTAGGTAAATCGAATGCTTGATTAAGTTATCGGTTGATCTTAGTAAAGTTGATTTTAATAGGGTTTCACCGTAATCATTCTCATAACCAATCGCACCATATAGATTAAATGAGACATTGCCCTTAGTTCTTTCATAGGCGCCTTGAGCTCCAGCAGGATCCATTAAATTTGCATCACCCCTATTAGATGTTCCTTTTTCATAAGAGCCCGCAAAGTAGTACCCAAGATCACCAGCATCAAGATTCAGCCTATTGCCTCTGCTTGCACTAAATCCCTCTTTTAATGATTTATCAATATGAGAAATTGAATAATCATGATCAAAGGAACGGGTGAACATTCTTCGCTCAAGATCTGTTGCACAAAAACCTGAAGAGGCAAAACATCTTTCCTTGCCACCGATAATGGTGTAAGAGTCAATACTCATTCCACCATCAGTTATATCTGGTTGACCACCTGTTAATTCAAGCGCTCCCGCTGGCAAACTGCGCTTCCCATCATCATAACCCTTCCAGTCGTGTGAGGAGCCGGGATGAGCTTGCACCATTTCATCAAGTAAATTTGTTCCAATTGAAATGGCAAATGAGCCAACTTTTTCGTCTGGTATCCCTTTTGTTTGAACCGACAAAGATCCACCTGTAGTTGTTGCAGGCTGGTCGGGACTGAAGGATTTTTGAACTTCGATTTTATCAACAATATTTGAGGGAAATAGATCAAGCTGAATATCCCGTCTCATTGGATCTGTGCTTGGCATCAATATTTCATTAAAAGTAGTTGCTATGTATCTACCGTCCAAACCTCTAACATTGGCGTACTTTCCCTCATTAATGCTTAGTCCAACCATTCTTTTTATTGCATCAGCAACATCACTATCACCAAATCTCGAAAGCTGCTCTGAATCAATTGCAGTAGTAACGGTGGTGGCATATCGCTCAATATTTTCAGCCCCATCGGTAGGATTGAAGACACCAAGTGTCACAACTTCTTCAAAACTTTCCAATACAGTATTTTCATCTTCTACTTTTGATTTTTTAAATAACTTAAATCCAGCGTATGAACCCAAGTCAGCCATCACCCGAATATTGTTTATCTCAGATGATGAGTAACCATCCAAGTAAACACTAACGTTATGA
>CATAJQ010000024.1 GCA_949487135.1 Cellvibrionales bacterium UBA7375
GTTAGAATTTTCTGGGTCTTTATTTGCTTTCATTGGACGATGCCGCTTTCTTTTAACACTTTTTGCATCTTGTTAATTTTGACCATGCAAACAACTGCCGCAGTAAAGCCCATTATTCCGAATACTAAGCCCAAAATTGCAAATGTTATCTCCACAATAAAGTCCTTTTCCTGGAGTTAACTTATACCTTGCCGGCTGCTTTCTTTGCTTCAAGTTTGCCCAAGCTCAACTTTTCTTTCGCACTCATAATATAAGCTGCAATAGCCAATAATAATATGCCAGAGGCTTCGAATATTATGTTGATTGGTTCGAGTCCTTTTGTCTGTAAAACTATCATTCGTGTTAGTGCTGTAATCGCAATAATAATGGGAAGCGTTACAGGAATTCGGTGATCCTTATAAAATATCGCCACCATTCCAAGGACCTCGGCATAGATAAATAACAGAAATAAATCACTTAAATTAACTGTCATTACGCCAAAAATACGAATAACCTCAATCAATGCAGCGCCGATAGTGGCTAAGGAAATTACCAACAATATGCCTTGCTCACCAAACCAAATTAACATTTGAATTAAATTTTTGTCTTTCAGCATAATTTATATCCTTTATTATTTTTAAGATTAGGGATTTTAAATTTACTCGACGGTCACTGACTTTGCCAAGTTTCTTGGCTGATCCACATCAGTGCCCTTCACTAAGGCCACGTAGTAGGACAAGAACTGTAACGGTATAATAAATAGTATCGGCGCAATAAGATGGTTGGCATGGGCCATATTCACCACATCCAAACCGGGCGCTGACTCAAACTGATCATCGCTATCTGCAAACACATACATAACTGAGCCACGCGCTCTAACCTCTTCGATATTAGACTTTAGCTTATCGAGCAAATCATTATCAGGTGCCACTACTACCACTGGCATCTCAGCATCAATAAGTGCCAATGGGCCATGCTTTAATTCACCGGCGGCATAGGCTTCAGCGTGTATATAGGAAATTTCTTTTAGCTTTAGCGCCCCTTCCATTGCCACTGGATACTGATCACCACGCCCTAAAAACAGTGCATGCTGCTTGTCGGCAAACTGTTCGGCAAGCTCCTTGATAGGCTGCTCTAGACTAAAGGCGCGCTCCATCTGTGCCGGCAAGGCGGTAAGCGCTTGGGCTGCTTCTTCACAGAATTCTTTGTTGATTGCCTTGGCTTCACACAGCGCTTTTGATAGTAGCAATAATGCCGCCAGTTGAACGGTAAAGGCTTTGGTTGAGGCCACCCCAATCTCTGGGCCGGCCTTCATCAAATAAACCAGGTCAGATTCTCTGACCAAGCTAGATGTTTCTACATTACAGATGGTTAGTGAGGCTGAATAACCCTGTGATTTAGCCAGTCTCAGCGCGGCCAATGTGTCGGCTGTCTCGCCAGATTGAGAAAGGGTCACTAAAAGCGAATCTTTATGTACAAAGGATTGTCGGTACCTAAACTCTGAGGCGATCTCGACACTACAACTGACTCCTACAAACTGCTCTACCCAGTAGCGCGCTACCATACCAGCATTATAGCTGGTACCACAGGCGACAATCTGCACATGTTTTATATCTTTAAACAGCTCTAGCGAGCCATTACCAAAGGCATTGTCGGCTACCATGCCGTCAACTATTCGATCTTGTAATGTTCTGCGAATCGCTTCTGGCTGCTCAAAAATCTCTTTAAGCATATAGTGCTTATAGCCCGCCTTACCGCCGGCGTCTGCGGTTATATCGGATTCTTCAATCGCGCGTCGAACCGGCTCACCTGCGGCATCAATAATATTCACCGCCTCTTTGGTGATCTGCGCCACATCGCCCTCTTCTAGAACGGCAAAACGTCGTGTCACCGGCAAAAGGGCTAACTGATCGGAGGCAACAAAGTGCTCACCTAGGCCATAACCTATAATTAAGGGGCTACCGGAACGGGCAACTACTAGCTCGTCAGGTGATTCACTATCCACTACCACCATGCCGTAGGCACCGACTAATTGTTTGCTGGCGGCAAATACGGTTGATCTTAGATCTTGATGATCTGCTGAAAGCTGATGAATCAGATGCACAATCACTTCGGTATCTGTGTCTGAATTAAATACATAACCTTGAGCGGTTAATGATTCACGAAGTTCATGATGGTTTTCAATAATGCCATTGTGTACCACGGAAAAACGATTACCCGACTGATGTGGGTGGGCATTGCGCTCGGAGGGCACACCATGGGTGGCCCAACGTGTATGGGCGATACCGGTGGTGCCGCTAGGCGCCTGATCTTTAATTGCCTGAGCCAAGGCCTCTACCTTGCCTTCACGCTTAACACAGGTTGTAGTGCCGCTTGTATCAAGCACGGCAACGCCGGCCGAATCATAGCCGCGATACTCAAGGCGCTTTAGGCCTTCAATTAAGATTTCTGTTATGGGTCGCTCAGCGACCGCACCTACAATTCCGCACATATGTAATAACTTATTCTATTTAGTTGTTTTTTAAGACTTAATTTAACCGCTTTGGTTCAATTATAATGGCTTATATGGCTTTTAGCTGTTTAAAATCAGCTGCTTCAAGCCTGGGGCCAAAGCGCTCTACCACCATGGCCGCTGCCCTATTGGCTAGCTTTGCCGCCGACTGATAATCTTCACCGGCGCTAATGGCATATAAAAAGGCGCCGGCAAACATATCGCCCGCGCCATTGGTATTTACAGCCTTTGCTTTAACGGCTGGAGTGTTGATCAAGTTTTTACCATCAAAAACTAATGCGCCATTAGCACCATCAGTTATGGCAAAGGTCTTGGTGTAGGTTTTTAATGCTTCGGCCGCAGTTTCAAGACTATCTTCTTGGGTAAAGGCTAGTGCCTCGTCTTTGTTGCAAAAAATTAAATCAACCCCATCACCAATAACGCTTTTTAAATTGCCAGAAAATAACTGGGCAACAAAGGGATCAGATAAGCTTAGCGCTACTTTTACACCATCCTGCCTGGCTTTTTCTACCGCTGCTTTGATAACGGCTGTGCGCTGATCATCGGTTTGCAGATAACCCTCTATATAGAACCACTCAGAACTCATTAAAGCATTATGATTAATTTCTGCTTCTGAAAAGCTATCGCTTACACCCAAATAGGTGTTCATGGTGCGCTCGGCATCGTCGGTCACCATAACTAGGCATTTACCAGTAACACCCATCTCAGACTTGGCTGAGTAGAAGGTTACATTAGCTTGCTCTAAATCATTGGCAAACAACTCACCATCGCCATCATTGGCTACCTTGCCACCAAAGCAGGCTGTGGCGCCAAAATAACTGGCCGCAACCGCTGTATTACAGGCCGACCCGCCACTTTGGCGATGAAAATTTGCGCCGCAGCTATTTAAGGCGTCTAACAACTCAGCTTGACGCGATTGCTCAACCAGCGTCATCACACCCTTATCGATTGAATTGTCTTGTAAAAACGCGTCGCTAACCGTTACTTCAGTATCCACAAGCGCAGCGCCAACGGCGTAAATATTCGTTTTTTTCATCGTATAAGTTGACACCAATGTTTAGTATTTAAAGCCACTATATATTTTGCACTTCTGATTTAAGCTGTTCTATTTCGTACTTTAATTGTTGGTATTCGTTTTTTTTCGCGCTAGGAATGTCTTGGTAATCATGGCTTTCTCATTAATCCCTTTGGGTGTAAGTAAATACATATAGCCCATCTTATTATCTGAGCGCTTAAAGTTATCTAACTTAACCCAACCCACCTCAATTAAAGAGCTGATTAAATAATGAGTCTTTCCAAGGCTTACGCCCAGCTCTTTTGCAAGCTGGCGCTGAGTGATATTGGGGTTTTTTTCTAAACACTTAAGCACTTTATACTCAAGCTCTTGCTTCGACATAATGATCACAACGGCCTAAAAGAAAAAGATAAGAGAAAATAGCCGTGCAGGCTACCGCAGGGAAAGTTTATCCCCATCAAACGGTTATTCTAGCTTATAACCTGTTAAGTCAATTATAGCAGTGCGTTCATATGATGAACATGATATTTATAACGAGATAAATTATTGCAAATAAACTGAGGGATGTATCTAATACTTAAGTACTAGATGCATTAAAAATATTAACCATTGCTTTGCAACTAAGATAGCTCAGCAGTCGCCTGCTGAGATCGACTCAACAGCAAATACATCAGCAGATATACGCCAACTTGTAAACAAAATACCCAACCCCAGGCGCTATCGGTGGGCGCCAATAATTGCCAGTGGTAACCCACAAACGCTAACCCCGTACTTGCACCAGCAATTAACAAACCGGTAAGCGAGTTTGCCGCAACACGTGACTTGGTTTTAGCTTTTAGGCGCTGATGAATATAGTTATGTAAATGGTAGTTATCGGGCTTAAACATTGAGCGGCCTGCTATTTTGCGTCGCACCATTGAAGCAACAACCTCAAGACAGGGATAGCACATCATCACCGCGGCAAATTCAACCGAAATATAACCTGCGTTGACCGAATAAAAGCCCGCTAAGACAAGTACGGTTCCAAGCCCATAGGCGCCTGCATCACCCAAAAATAATCGACCTGAAATCACATTAAATAGCAGAAAAACACCAGTCACTATACTCAGCACCTCCCAGACTAAGGCGCCGATAATTGAATTAAAAATAATTGAGGCGATAAAAACAATGCCCGGCACTAGCCCATTAGCCCCATCCGCCATATTGATGGCATTGATAAAGCCCACACTAAAAATAACCGCGATGAACCAGCCTGCTATCGGTTGAGACATAATAAGATCAACCGCAGCGTAACCGGTTTTATTGGGGATAACCTCAGGCCAAATAAAAAAGGTTAAACCAAAAAATAACCCTAGCATTGCTAATCTTAGCTGCGGCGATAAAAGGTCGTTATCTATATCTTCCACTAGACCAAGGGCGCTAGTTGATAAAAAGGCCAACCAAGCCCAAGGATGAATACCCATTGGACCAACATTATCAAATTCATGTCCGGTAAAAAACTTTATCGCAAGAAAGCCTAGGCATAACCCAATAATAACCGCGCCACCAAGGCGTGAGGCATTAACTTGGGATATACCATGTTTTTCTTGACCTTCTTTAGCGTAGCGCTGACGGGTAACCCACTGCATCACTAACATGCCAACCAGACCGGCAATTCCAAACAAAAAGGCTGCTAGCATCATCATGATAAAAAGCTTGCCTAGCTCTCTGTCAGTAAATACTAGTTTCAAAGGATGATCCCATCTATAAATTATTAATATTTGAATTGCTATTAAACCAATAATACTTCAAAAATACCAAACATATTGACAGCATTGCGCCTAAAAGACCACCTAGCACGACGATTAGCGCACGTTTAGGTTGAGACTTTTCTTCTGGTAGCATCACCTCACCAACTACTGTAAAGGCATAGTCTGGGCTTGCCTCTACCAACATCTTACTCTTTACCTGCTCTTGTATTAATGTAAAAAATATTTCCCGCATTTCGGCCACCGAGGTTGTGGCTATCTGCTCATCTAAATAGCCTATATTTTTATCAATACGCTTTAATTTTCGTTGCTGCAAATAAAGGTTTATAGCCAAAATATAGTTTTCAAGCCATTGCTGTGCCAAATAGGGGGAATAACATTCAATACTGACTGATACTAGCCCCGTTTTTTTATTCTGCGAGACCTGAAGTATTTCTGAAAATACCTTATAAGCCTACCATAGACTGGGTGTAACCTCTCTTGCAAAGGGGGAAGATCGCATCCATTTCCTACTTTGAGAATCATAAATATCTCTATCTAAAATTAACCTTTTACTATCAGAATTCCAACCCTTTGCCGCCATAACCTCAACTATTATTCCCGACTGCTTAGTAAATTGTTCAATAAAGCTTCGGGACTGCATAACTTCTAAAGCAATTCTAGTGTCGCCATCCCGACTGCCACCGATATTGATTCCCGCCAATGAAGGAAGACCACCAAATTGACTCAATGCAGAGGAAATACCTCTACTATTTTGCTGTGCGGGAGCCAAAATTGCGGTTGCCTGAAATTGATTGGGGGTAACTAAAGCGTAAATAACTGAAGTTGAGGTGAATACTAGGGTAACTATTACTAGTAAAATTTTTGATGCCCAAAGTACTGAAAATAACTCTCTTAAGTCAATTTCATCCTCGTAGGGCTCATAGGGATGATTGTGTATTGTTTTTTGCATAGCACCTCCGTGTGCGACTGCTTATTAATAAAACTAAATTTTATTACTAATAGCTTCAAGCCAATTTAGACCTTAAACCTCTATGATTGATGATCTAGTCTTCCGCCTTATATTCATAATTATAGTAGCCATAATCATAATAGTAGCTGCTGGACTTCTTCTCTACCGCATTAAATACAACCCCTTTAATATCAACGCCTGCCAAGTCAAAACGGTGATTGGCAGCGATAACCTCTTTAAGGGTACATGACTCAAAACGCGCCACCATTAGTGAGGTACCGCAGTAGGAGCCCACAATCGATGCATCAGTTACGGCCAAGATAGGTGGTGTATCAAAAATAACTAAAGCATACTCAGATGCCAGATCTGTAAGTAATGACTGAAATTGCGCACTCATTAGCAATTCAGAGGGGTTTGTTGGAATCTTACCCCGCGACAAAAGATCGAGCCCTTTAACCACTGTAGATTGAACCGCTTGCTTGGCATCCATAGTGCCCGCAAGGACCTCAGATAGCCCATTATCTGGCTCGAAACCAAAGCGCTTATGCAAATAGCCCTTGCGCATATCCGCATCAACCACCAAAACACGCTGACCTGTTTGCGCTATGACAGCGCCCAAATTTGCAGATATAAAGGATTTACCCACGCCTGGACTGGCACTACTCATCATCACCACATTATTTTCTGCGTCTAACATCGAGAAATGCAACGAGGTTCTCAGACTTCGCAGCGCCTCAATTGATAAATCGGCCGGATGATCATGGGCTAGAAGCGCCTGTTGAGACTTTACTTTTTTCGGATTTTTTCGCTCTTTATAGCGTTTTAAAAATTGTTTTGACTCTTTATATGAATCCTCATTTTCAGAATGAGGAATGGTGGCATGCACCATAATGCCATTATCATTAAATACCTTAGGATCTGAAACACCAGACCTTAAGAAATGCTGAAGCGCAACAATAATCACACCCAACATACCACCAAGTAGCAAAGACAGGACCAAAATAAGACCTTTTTTGGGGGCAACTGGGTTTGGCATGACTTCGGCTTTATCCAGAATACGCACATTACCCACGGTGCTAGCTTTCAGAATAGACAGTTCTTGGCGTTTATTTTGCAAGGCTAAGAAAATCGCCTGATTGACTTCAAAATCACGCTTAAGGCGAAGTATGCGCTTTTGCGTATCGGGCAATGCTTCAAGCTTGCGACCTAACTTCTCACGCTGACTTAGCAGGTTACTTTGCTGGCGCTTAAACGATATATAGTTCGGGTGCTGCGGAGTAAAACGTCGAGATATATCCGCCTCATTAATTGCCATGGTGCTAATATCGGCTTCAATTTGCACCAAACCATCAAGAGCTGCCTGTGCCTCTAACGATAGGTCAACTGAAGTTTGCTCGCTACGATAGTCATTAAGCGCCTCTTCTGACTTAATTAACTCTTCTTGAATACGCGGGATTTGTTGGTCGAGAAAATCTAGACTATTTTCTGCCTCAGCCGCCATACGCTGAACATTTTGCAAATAATAATTGGCGGAAACTGAATCGACTATTTTTGCAATCTGAACTCGGTCGGCACCCTCTAAGGATATTTCAATAATGCCGGTATCCTTGCCCTTTTCAGACACAGCTAATTTTCTTTGCAAGGCTAAAATTTTACTCAGCCTGCCGGATTTGATTAGGGTAAACTCAGCGCCCGGCTTAGCAAACAACTCCAAGACCCTTATATCAACCTGATTATTATCCGCCGACACTAAATCACCCACAGCGCCTTTGACTAGCTGCTGGCCGTCATACCAAAGGCTATACTGATTATTGTCCTCTACAATAAGACTTAACTCTTCACCAAAAAGATAGCTAGGTACGCTAAGCTCAGCTATATCAACTACCTCTCCGCCGCCGGCGTAACCCGACATGCCAAGAAAAACTGATGACAAATTATAGGGAACCGAGCCCCTTGCCTTTAACTCGCCAAACAGTGGGGCATAAACAGGCTCCACGTCCACAGTAAGACCCAGTTCATCAACCACACGACCCAAAACTAATCGCGATTTAATAACATGCAGTTCGGTGGCAGAGGAGCTTTCTGTCGCAAAGATTTCTGCCATATCACTTAACCCGGGAACCCCAGGTGCATTATCTTCAACCTGAATTACCCCATTAGCCTTGTATATAGGCGTTGCCGTAACCACGTAGGCTAAGGCTACTGCAAATGCCAGTGCAATTATGCCGCCAATAATAAAACGACCATCGAGAAGCATTGCAATTAAATGACGAAGATCTATTTCATCATTTTGATGCTGATATGGGTTATTTACGCTGGGTTGATTTTTAGCGCTTTGCTCAGACATAGTGTTTTAAAATCCTGATAATAAATTAAAAAAGTAGGCACAGGGCCTACTAACTGATTGAACTATTATTAAAAGTTACTATTCCTTAATCGTTCTATCAATTTCATAAATTCCGCGAATGGTCGGCAAAAATTGCGATATAACCTTGTTCCAGCGCGCCATAGGCGCCGAGGTAACATAGACAATATCCAAGGGTTGCAGCTCAAACTGGGTACTCAAAACCAACAGGCTGCCGACGGATGCATCAAGCTGATACACATCGACTAGCTTATCTTCAGCCTCGCTGGCACGTAACACAAATATACCCTTGGCACTTGCCGATGCTTCATTAATACCGCCAGAATTATTTAATGCCTCCGCTAAGGTTAAACCACTGCGGTCAATTCTCTGAGTATCTGCTTTAACCACATCACCCATCACAAATACTTTTAGGCCATCATTTCTTGGCACATGAACTATATCATTGGGGCCAAGCAACCTGTTTTGACTCATATCACCCTGTTGATAGAGAGCAAATAGGTCCAATACTTCTTTATCTGCACCGTTATTTGTCTCAGTGGTTAAAACCACCGAGCGCCAATCTGCATCTGGGGACATACCACCGCAGGCATTTAATGCATCGAGCAATGTGAGAGGCACATTAGTGATGGGCAAATTAGCTGGCTGCATAACCGCACCGGAGACAAATACTTTTTGCGACCTGAAGGCAGCAACGGATACATCAATTTGTGGCGCCTCAATATATTTTCCCAGTTTTTGGGTGATTAGGTCTCTAATTTGTGTCACATGTTTACCCTCTACCGGAACCTTACCAACGTAGGGATAAAAGATGGTGCCGTCGGGATGAACCACATTACCTGTTTCACCAGCAGATCTAAACTGTCCCGCTGGTATAGTAAGTTCAGGATGATCCCAAACGGTAATATTGAGTACATCACCTACACCAACTTGATAGGCATATTGCTTTATTTGTTGCTGCAGGTTTGCATCAAACTGAGAATCAACTAGGCCACTAGGAGCCTTCATTTGCGTGATAAGTGCAGAGGTTATTGGAACCAGGTCTACACCAAGATTTTGATCATCAGAGTAATCATCGAGGTTAGAAGCGCTTATATGAGTGCCAGGGACCATATTACAGCCACCCAGAACCAATAGACCTATTAATAAGGGGAGGTTTATGACGTTTTTGATAGCGCCAGTAATTTTTAGCATTTTTTATTATTCCTTGATAATGCTCAATTTAATTCGACTATTTTATCATCATAAACATAATTAGACACAAATTTTTAATGCAAGTTGATTGGCATTACTTACTTTTTGTTAAGAGTAAGATTACTATTTACCACCCAACTTATCACTCCACAATTTACAGGCTGACTCAATTTGCTCAAAAACCAGAGAAAAAGCTTCTGAGCTTTTTCGATAGGGATCATTAATTTCAAGATTATTTAACCACTTACCCAGCAACATAACCTTGCCAGAAGCTGCTGGATATTCTCCCATTAAGCGTTGTTGCTGAAAATTTTCCATCACTAAAATCAGATCGGCTTCTTGAATCAATTGCTCATCTAATTGACGCGCACTATGCCCCTCACAACTGTAACCGTGGGCAATCAATTCTTTTGCCGCAGATTCATCAATAGGCTTATCGACTAGAGCGCTTATACCAGCTGAGGAGATAAACAATTTAGGGCTACTGGCTTGCAAGATTTTTTCGGCCGTTGGGCTACGACATATATTACCAACGCAAACGACTAGGATATTGGAAAAAATAATTACACCTCAATAAATATTGCACACATTTTGGGACGAGGTATTTAAAATGAACCAAAATGATTCATTATGCATAAACATTATTACCCCAAACAATTAAAACTATACAGGAAATATTTAATCTGTCTCAGGGGATATAAACTTAACACCCAAGGAGCCAAATATTACTAAGTTTTTTATAGACTGAGGCTGCAGTCCAGTATTTTCCTGACTAGGACCGGCAGCAAAACCTATAACTGAGCTAAGCAATAGTATTGAAAGTAATGCAGGGATTCTAATTTTAAAAGACATATAGTCATCACCATCTTTTTCGTTAGCGTATGATACAGCATAAACTGAAAAAATCTATGCGAAAAAGCATATTTATGCTAAGTATGAAAGTATGCGAATAATATATGTTGCAATTATTAAGCCAAAATGACAGAACTAGAGAATTTTTAATTTTTAACCCATTCTTGAAAAGACTCGATTAAACGATGGTAGTTAGCACGAATGTAAGAAATACTTAATCGATCATCATTCAAAAAAACCTGTGGTAGGTTATCTCCATAGGGTGCTAATTTGGCTCGACCTGGCACTAAGCAGTTACAACCACTATCAGAGTTAACCATTGTGCTGGTTTTAAACTCCACAGCTTCTGAGCCCTTAACTTGAAAATTATAGGGCATCATATCTTTTCTATACCCTAGTGGTACCGACACACCAATTCCAACTAACATATGATCAGTGTCCTGTATAAAAAACTTAGCCTGTGTATCAGCAAAATTAAAGGCAAACTCTAACTTGCCGCCACGATCTTGACGCCAAAACTGCCCCGCTTGAAGACTTATCATTAGATCTAAATCATCAAAATAATATCTATACTGACCAACAGCGACCTCCCGAATCAATTCATCAAAAACAGTGCTTTCGTAATAACCACCACTAAAAGATAATCTATGCGCACCCTGCGGGCTTTGCCAGCTTGCCTCACCAAACACACCCTTAAATTCTTCTTGATAAATACCTTTAAATTGACCAAAGCCGACCGATGAATAAATACTAAAGGGCAGCTGAATTGCTTGAGTCAAGGCTACATTAGTCCAACGTGACGGTAGAGACCAGCGATAAAACGAGCGACCGCGCTCGAAGTCTTCTGACTGACCAAGTTGGTGATCATAATCACCTAATAAAGTAGCACCCTGCCATAGAGGGATCTCAACAGAACTGCGCAATGCAAGGGAGTAATCGAAAACCCCCAATTCTGTCCCAATAAAGTTTGATAATACCGGCGATAAACTAATTCTCGGCACCGCAAAAGGAGAAGCACTGCCGCCAACCCATAACATTTTATGCACATCATGTGTCTTTGCCTTTTTTGCAGTCAGTGCCGGAAATGAACCCTCTCCAGCAAAAAACGCTTTTAGCCCTTCAAGCGATGCCTCAAATCTAAATGTCGGCACCCCATACTTTGACAGAGTTAAATCAAGCGTTGACAGGCCCTGGGGCACATACTCAGAGGCCAAACCCATAGCTACACCCAACGCATCAATATCATTGCGATTAAACACAGAGTTTTCGAAGCGAAGTACCAGTCTTTGATTTTCTTTGCCCACCCACACTGATTCAAAACCCTGTTTAGTCAAGGCTCTTTTAATTCGACCAAGCTGATCCACCAACCATTCGTCATTTGAATCAATCTGATGTGGCAAGCGCTTAACAATGGTTTTATATTCTCGCGGTGAATCTGAAAATAGCCATGGCAGGCTACTACTTATACTTGATTCTAAGGGCGTTGCAGAATCCAAGGCAACATCAGTGGATGAGTAGAGTGAGGTTCTAATACCCATGCCAAAATAGGTGGCATCTTTATTATCCTCAATATTTGATTTTATAAGTGCCGAGGCAAAAACCTGCGTATGGCCGCCTGACCAATGATCAGGCGTTCTTACCTTAACGCCATAGTGATTATTAACCCCATCATGCTCGGCTAGTGCCGTAAGCCAAAGATAGGCTTGATATTCTATTCCAGCAAAGCCACCCTCATAGCGACGCAGGGTTTGCTCTTGTTTTTGCACCCCACTACCGGCGGTTAATCGCAAATTACCCACCTGCTTAGAAACCGAACCATAGAGCGCCCTCTGCGCGCCCGTCTCACCGCCCAGATCAATGACTCCGATAGCCATATCAAACCAACTATTGGGAATAAACGTGGGCGAATACTTTATATTGGCAATAAGGTCTGAACTTAAATCAAGCTCATAGCCCATGTTACTCATACCAATTTCAAGCCCAGGAAAGGGGCTTAACGCAAAGCTATAGGCATTGCCTTTAAACGGGGAATCACCGTCTCTTACCTGTCTTCTATAACCGGCATGATCAACCATATTAGAATAGGAAAAATTAAACTCACCATGATTTAAAGTAGTGCCTGTGGGCACAAAGAAAAGACCCGAAGTACCCAGATAATTAAGATCATTAGCTATTCTACTTTCAATCGCCTGAGAAAGTGGCGCAAAAAGAAACGCAGACAGCAAAATGAGAATTTGCCATTTACGATTGGATTCTTGTAATTTGATTAATTTCATAAGGACTTAATTATTTTAACGGTAAAGATTTGATTCGAAAAAAAAGGGCGGCATGGGCCGCCCCTTTTAATAGATTGTCAAATTTTAAGTGAATCACTCAATTAGCTTGATCCTGTTCCTGTAACACTTGGACAATTCAAGGGTAACAATAGCTGCTCCACGACTTGATCGGGCGTTACTGTTAGACTTTGATTGGGTGCATCAGTTCTTAAAGTATCTACTTCAACAAGGTAAGAGGACTGAGCAGTATCAAGATTATCCAGTGTATAGGTGCCAGGAGCAGTTTCATTGGCTATGAACTTAACAGAACAACTATCACTCTGGTAAGTCACGATCGCATTTACGGTGTCACGAACGGTAGTTGGATCAGCAGGACACTCCTCCACAATCATAAGATCTTTATCAACTGTTGTAACAACCGGATTTGCGAGGGCCACATTGATTGTTTCAACACAAAGCGCAATTTCACCAGGTGATGAGTACCATGAATTACCACAAAAGTCCGTGACTGCAACCGAAGCTTCCGCGTTTGCAGCAACACCCATTTTCTTAGCTGCAATTGCGCTAATAGAGAGGGAACTATCATCTAGATCTATAGTTTCAACAAAATCGATATCACTAGATTTTATTGAAAACTGTAATCCAGATGCTGGGATATCACCAGTAAAGTTAAAGCTTATAGGGTTTTCACACACTGCCACACCGTCGGTAAGGGCAAAGAACGTTAAGTGGTTAACTAAAAGGTTAGCTGGATATATACCATCAGCATTCACTGGCCCTACAATAGCCTTATTTGGCTCGGTCGACCATAATGCAGTTTCCCCGTCATATGACCGAACCGTAAACTGATCGCCTTCAATGACTGTTCGATTAGCAGAAGGAATAAATGTATCAGCCGGCAAGTTGATAGTAATGGTAATATTCTGACTAAATGATTTAATTTCCACATCATTTTCATTAGTCATGTTGACTTCAGCAACACCGATTGGAACCAATACCTCTGTTTCGGAAACTGCATCACCAGCATCAGTATTCAAGCCTTCAGGAATAACTGAGGCAATGGTTACTACCTCTTCTTCAGGCGCGGCATCATCTACCTCTTGAGCCTCAACATAGGTAACTTCTACCTTTAGCGTTGAAACCTCAACTGGATTTCCGGCTGCATCTTGAAGTTCAACTGCCGCAGGAATAACAACTTCAGCTGAACCTACTGTAGTGTCCTCATCAGATACAGGCTCCTCGGTAGTAATGGTTATTTCCGCAGTGGTAGTTGTGATTGGCGCCTCAAAGACAGTTTCTTCAATTACTGCGGCAACCCCCTCAGAAGCTTTAGCAATCAGTGAAATTTGAGTGGTCAAACTTTCGGTTGCTGCATCAAAACTAACCTCAACCGAATCACTCAAATAGCCATCGGCACTTGCCACCATGATAAATGAGGTAATA
>CATAJQ010000025.1 GCA_949487135.1 Cellvibrionales bacterium UBA7375
GCCGGATGCACCAATTGGGGATTTAGAGGCCATTGAAGCATTAAACTGTATACTAGGACTTTGATCTACACGCCACTCTACCCAAGCTTCGTCAGAGCCAAAGTCGCCATTTATTATTTGCTCATTGCCACTTGCATCTAACAAGCTAAGGCTATCCATACTCACATCAAGTTTCCCGCTACAGCATGTACCAAATTTAACCACTAGATAAAGTGTTTCAGTACCTTCTCCTGGTAGGTCTATATCGTTCGCCCCAACCTCACACGCCTGACTTAAGGCACCATTCCAGCCAGGACAAGCCCATGTTGAAGCCTTCGCAACAAGACCTAAATTCTCTTTTACATTTGTTACATGCCCCCAAGTGCCGGCACCTTGACCACCGCTACCACTGACGACCTTATAACTCCAACTAGTGGCTGCCCAACCAAGTTCTGCATACCGATCATAGGTAGCTCGAGTATTTTGTGCACCAAAATCAGAGCCAAGTAATGTTGCCCAAGGCTGAAATTCACCCACCAAAAGTGGAGCATTTAAATTTCGCATTCGAGCATCCCATTCACAAACACCTGAAACACCGAAACGACCACAGGTAAGCCAATCTCTATGCACTTCGTAACCCGGCTCAGACCATCCAAAGATTCCTGGATAAAAATGCATATCAAAAGCGACATTGGTGCCACCGAAAGAATCTAAATTGCCATAAGCACCAATACCAGAGTAATGACCGGGCAGAACAATAATCTTATCCTGATCTATCAGTCTCACGGCGTTGTACAATTCAATTAAATTTGTTGCCATAGCGCTGGCATTAGTTCCCCAGGGCTCGTTTAGTAACCCGTATGCGGCAACAGCGTTATTATCTTTATATCTTTGTGCAATTTGCTGCCACAACCATTTAGTTCTGTCTTTAAATTCCTCTGAGCTCCAGTAGAGATTTTGTCCAGCACAACCGGAATGGTCGTTTTCTCCTTGAGCTCCCACAGCCCCATGCAAGTCCAATATGACATACATACCGTGCTCTTCTGCTTTCTGAATAGCATAATCAATGTATTGCCAAGCATCTGCTCTGAGTGTTCTTGGATTATTTTCATCTTCAATAAGATTCCAAATAAATGGGAGGCGAATCACATTAAACTCAAAAGATTGCATCAAATCCCAGTCGCGCTCATTAATCCAATTATCCCTGAATAGATCCATTAGTCTTTCGCGCTCATCAAAACCAAAACGACTATCTAATGTTTGCTCAAGACGACATTGATCTGTAGCAACCGTATTGCCTGATTGATTCATCATCCAAAATTCATGAAGCAACCAGTTGCCAAGATTTGTACCCTTGAGAGCTATGGGTTGGCCAGAAGCATCTACCCATCTATGACTTTGAGTTTTTAGCTTACTCAAACCCTCAGATGGACCATTATCATTTAAATCACTTGATGGATAATTCGATAATGTCGAACCGATATAAGCTTCGATATCAAATGCCGTTGAACGACCTGCTTGAAGGCTTAATGCATTATTAATCAAATTTTCACCACGCAAACCAAAAAGGTATCTAATTAGCAAAAGACCATCTGTGAGGGCATCGATATTTCCATCATCATCAATATCTCCATATTCATAGGCATCTTCAACAGAGGCTTCAACTTCAGCAGTTGAAAGAGGAGAATCTATCGCAACAGCATTAGCCGTAAGGGCCGTACCTCGCACGCCAAACGCATATCGTAAGAACAATAGGCCATCAGTAAGCGCATCTGCGTCGCCATTTTTATCTAAATCCCAATTAACGTGAGTTTGGATTTGATAGGTAGCGCTACAAGCGCCGGCAATATCACTAGTGACGTCACCTGAACCATGGGCCCAAGTTCTGTTAAACCATGTATCTTCATAGCTAGCGACATTGTCATCTGTACATTCGCCAGCACGAAATGGTATGGACAAATCTTCCTCAATACCATCCACAATCCACTTATATTCCATCCCTTCTGAGAAGCCTGGATCAATCCTCGCCGTCCATGTTCCATCGCCATTATTTGTAGCCTCCACCTGATCAGAGGCCTTCCAGTTAAAGGCAGTAGAATGCAATCTTACAGAGTAGGCGCCACGTGCAGTTACTGTTAAAAAAACTGGTGGCTCTTCGTTTGGTAGGCTATCGAGAAGTTCATTGGTTGGTGAAAATTTTAACCAGTTAATATTGCCACCACCACTTGAGACGGCGAGTTTAATATTGTTTTGACCAGAATCTAAAGCAATTACACGACCTGGAATTGTTGCCCAATTCTGCCATCCATTTGTAGATGGCAGGACAATCTCATCAACCCAATTATCATTAACAAACAATCTAAGTGTCGATGTATTCTCTGAGGAGTATCGATAGTCAATACGGTAATTACCGGCTAACGTTGAATCAACAGAATAGTAGACAGCTTCGTTAGTATCAAACCAACCAAGATTTTCTCCCCCACCCAAATCCTGAGTTGGCTCTGAGGCAACATCACCCTCAAAACCAACATAACACTCTGCCTGAATTAAAATGGTTCCGTTTTGACTTGCAACAACATCACAAGAATTAGAACTTGTGGGTGCATTGCCCTTATTTAAAACTATATTTGACAAACTAACAGGTTGATTTGGCGTGACAACATACAAAATAATTGAGCTATATGTATTACTGCCCTGTGAAGGAATAGCAACTGAATATGAAGCAGGATTTGCACCACTTATACTTACTCTTGACGAATCAAAGTATGGATCAACATTAGGGTAGGTTTGATACTCAAACTTAAAATAAATTTCCGCCAAACCTCCAGAGGGAACAGATCCGACAAAGGTAATGGTACTGCTATTTTCAATACTTACTGGGTATACAGAGGTATTAGAATTGCCAAAACCACCCCAACTTTCTGCACTTGATGGGAATGTATAGATTCCACTTTCCTCAACTGCACCCCCGAAGCCATTGCCAAAATTTAAATTTATAGCTTCAGAATGCCCTAATGGTGCCCATAACAGTATTAATACTAATAGTGACGGCCAATTTCTAGAATTAAAGTGTGAACTACATTTTTTATGACGCATAATTATTATGATTCTGTTTTATATTTTAGCGATTCAGAAAGCTTGCAATATCTTACACAAATTTTGTGACTGTTTGAATTTTAGTTAAAAAGGTCTAGCCATAAGAGTCTTAATAATAAAGTTCAGACGTAGGGACAAGGTATATGTGATGAAACGAATATCAATCTAGGGAGAAATTAATTATCCCCAAAAAGATCCCTAGAAAAACACTTAGCATCCACATCTTCAAGAACATCGCTACGACGATTAGCAACTATGATATTGCTGTATTGCTTAAATTCATCAATGTTTTCTATAACCCTTGAGCCAAAAAATGTATCTTCATGCAGTGAAGGCTCATAGATTACCACCTCGATTCCCTTAGCTTTGATACGCTTCATAATCCCTTGTATGGCGGATGACCTAAAGTTATCACTGCCCTCTTTCATTACCAGACGATAAAAACCGACAACTTCTGGGTTTAGCTTTAGGATTTCCTCAGCAACAAAATCTTTGCGGGTGACATTAGATGAAACAATCGCCTGAATAAGATTTTGTGGCACCTGATCATAGTTAGCTAAAAGCTGCTTAGTATCTTTTGGTAAACAGTAACCACCATAACCAAAGGACGGATTATTATAGCCATCACCTATTCGCTCATCCAAACACACACCGTTGATGATGCTTTTTGTATCTAAATCATGGGCTAAGGCATAAGAATCTAGTTCGTTAAAAAATGATACCCGCATCGCAAGATAGGTATTAGCGAACAACTTAACTGCCTCAGCTTCGGTTGATCGAATAAAAAGCGTTTCTATCTCATCTTTTTCAGCGCTTCGAACTAACAGGTCAGCAAAGGCTTTAGCCGCATCCAACTGACTGCCGACAATAATTCGTGAGGGGTAAAGATTGTCTCTAAGCGCCTGCCCCTCCCGAAGAAATTCTGGAGAAAAAATTACCCGATTAGTGTTGTACTTTTGCTGCAGAAATTTCGTATGCCCAACAGGTATGGTAGATTTAATGACCACCAATGCACTTGTATTCAGGGCAAGAGCATCATCCACAACACTATCTACAGAACTGGTATCAAAGCGATTGGTCTCAGGGTCATAATTAGTGGGAGTTGCAACAATGATAAAGCTAGCATCTTTGTATGCAGCTTGCTTATCAATGGTTGCCATTAGGCATAATTCTTTTTCAGTAAGGAAGGATTCTATTTCATTATCAACCACAGTTGACTGCTTAGCATTGACCCTATCAACCCGAGAGGTATCAATATCCAATATGGTTACATCGTTGTGCTGAGCCAAAAGCACAGCCAGCGACATACCAACATAGCCCGAACCCACCACAGTAATATTGGCTGAATCTACCAAAACAAAGACTCTTAAATAAAAAAAATATGTTTCAATATTACTTCTGAAATATGAAAGAAATATTTAATGTCTTTTAGGACTGGTCAGCTATAACGGTA
>CATAJQ010000026.1 GCA_949487135.1 Cellvibrionales bacterium UBA7375
GACAAAATATAGTCATATCTAGCATTAGAAAAGTTTCTCTTTGCTTGAAATAGGGTTCGCTGAGCCATTAAAACATCAACTATAGTGCGCGTCCCAACCTCATAGCCGGCTTGAGTGGCTTTCAAGGCACTTTCAGCTGATGTAATGGCCTGTTTGCGCGCCTTAACTCTTGCCGCATTGGTAATAGCTAATTGATGATTAGAGCGAGCGGCTTGCATAGTATTGCGTTTAGTCGCAACGTAATTTTGCTCTGCGGCTTTGGCTTGATAAGAAGACTGTCGAGCTTGAGAACTTGTTAGACCGCCAGAAAAAATAGGCATTGTTAAGTTTAAATTAATGGCAGTTTGTTCTGTGGTTGTGGCCTCAGTGGCGGTTATTGCTTCGATATCATGCTTTGTATAGTCAGCAGAAATAGTAATTTTTGGTAAATGTTGCGCTTTAGCCGCCTTGGCGGTTTGCTCAGATGCCTCATAGGTCAGCTGACTGGCGTGCAAATCAAAATTATTAGCTAGGGCGAACTCTACCCAAGATTCTGCGGACGCTGGATCTGGGTTAAGAGTAATAAAGTTATCTTTAATTCCGGCCAATTCGTTGTGACTTTTACCGCTTAGAATCTGTAACTGTTCAAAGGCTATATCTAGCGCACCGCTTGCTTCAAGACTATTAACGGTGGCGTCATCATAAATAGCTTGAATTTCATGCACATCAGTAATGGGGAGTAAGCCCACTTCAAATCGTTCTGTTACCTGTTCTAATTGACGTTTAATGGCTAGCTCTTCAGCATTGCGTGTTTGTTTATTGTCATAGGCGCGAAGCACATTGAAATAGGAATCACTTACTCTGATAATCAGTGACTGTTGCTGAGCGGCGAATTTAGCTTCAGCCACTTGATCCATTTTCTTGGCACTTTGGAACTGAAACCAAGCTGGTATGTTAAACAGTGATTGACTAAGACTTGCCCTATAGGTGGTTTTATCGGGATCATCATTTTCAGTGGATGAGGGCTCTAATTTGATCGAAGATGCAGTCAACTGCGGCATTAATACGGCTCTACCCTGATTTAGTGTTTCTTTATTTGCCATATAATTGGCCTTAGCTGCACCGGCAATAGGATCATTTTTTACAGCAGACTGATAAATATCAGCTAGGGTTTCTGCTCTAGCTGATAGGCTTAAAAACGCTATCATGGTGATTAACGAAATAACTTTATTAATTGTTAGCATATTTTCTCCATGCTTTATTAGTGGCATTGTCTGCCGTTTCCTTTGGGATATCGTTGTCCCTATTGTTCTATCATAATCTTTAACGTAGTCGTTAAACAAACACTAAGCTTGTATGATCATGATCGCGGCACAAAATAATTATTCATATTACGTTAAACGAGAATATTATGATCAATATTGCGCTACCAGCATGTAAGTACTTTTTGATTGCTGATCTTGGTTGGCTTATTTAGTGGCAATGGAATAATGTCCCGAAATCAGGTATATTTTTAACTTTCTTTTAATGTTTTGATAACTTATGCAAAGACAAAATTTTAGTCTAGCTTGCCTTCACCGAGAGTGCGAGCTGAACTATAGTAGACTTTTGCGACTGACAGATGAAAACTCCTGTCTGGGTAGCAGTTTTCGTATTAAAAATGCGCATCATTCAATAATAGATTTCAAGGTAATTGAGTTAGCTAAATTTACTACCACGCTTTTTATAAGGATTGAATCTAATAAGCTCAAATGGCTGCCGTGCATTGAATTAAAGGCCAGGGTTTATCGCGATGCAAAAATGGCAGAGGTTATTGAGTGGTGTTCAGATAGTACTATTCCATGGGCGCTTGTGGAGCGAAAAGGACCTCAATCAAGAGATGAAAAGTGGCAGTGGAATATCTTTTTAGGCGAGCTGTTATATCAGGCCTTACGCCATAGACGTATTGCACAAGCCCAAATTGGTTGATTTAGTGGCGGTCTTAAAGCTAACTCAGATGACTGATTTACATCTTGGACCCACACCAGATTTCAAATGTAGAAGCCTAGAAACATTTAAAAGTCTCCAGTCTGTTCTAGATACTATAAGTGCCGATGGCCGCGGTGACTATATATTACTACTTACGGGCGATATTGCCAGCGATGGTCAACCTGAAGCCTATCAGCTTGTTGACCAATTGCTATCATCCAAAGGCAAGCAGATGCTTTGGCTGCCAGGCAATCATGATCGTGTGGATCTAATGCCGCAAAATTTAAAAAACTTCCCCTATTTACCCCTGTATGAAACTGAACATTGGGCAATACTGATGTTAAATAGCTCTATAGCTGATCAACCCGGTGGAGTAATGTCCAATAGCGAGATGCAGCAGCTAGAAAAGCATCTATTCAATCTCCCACATAAAAATATTTTAGTGGCTATGCATCACAGCCCAGTGGAAGTAGGGAGTGATTGGGTTGATCAGCACCGCATAGCCAATCATCGTCAACTTCATCAGCTATTAGCATCTCATGGAAGAGTCAAGGCAGTGATTAATGGCCATATTCATCAGTCACATGAGGCAGATTGGGACGGCATACCTGTATATGCAACCCCCTCGACCTGTTTTCAATTTAAGCCAAAGTCTGTTGATTTCGCGCTTGATGATCTGCCGCCAGCCTACCGATGGATAGACTTATATTCCGATGGAAAATTAAACACTGGGGTAAAATATTTACATGCATTTTCAGCTAACAAATAAGCTAAAATCAACCGCTGATAGTAGGGTTTATTTAAATATAATGTCCTTCGGTTTTTAGGTGAGCTGATACTATGTCGATGCTACTTTATTTGCATGGGTTTAATAGTTCTCCGCAGTCTAAAAAAGCGATTGAAACAGAGCAGTGGATGCAGTTAAATACCCCGCAGATAAAGTTCTGTTGCCCACAATTATCGCCCTATGCATCACAGATAATGGCAAGACTTAGATCAATTGTAGAAGCGCATTTACCTCAGCCGGTCTATTTAGTCGGTAGCTCGATGGGTGGATTATTTGCCACCTGTCTTGCCGAGCAATATGACTTGCCTGCTGTGCTGATAAATCCTGCCGTCAATCCCGGTTCTGGGTTACACTCATGGTTGGGAGAAAATAGAAATTTTGTAACCGGTGAGCATTGGGTTTTTAAGCCCGAGCATATTGTAGAATATGTGAAATTGAACCCAAAAAAAATTGAGCGCAAGCAAAATTACAAACTACTGTTGCAAACTGGGGATGAAGTATTAGATTATCGTCAAGCGCAACAGCATTACAGCGGTTGCTGTATTGTGACCGAAGCCGGGGGTGATCATAGTTTTGTTGATTATCAGCAACATTTACCGGCTAATATAGAATTCTTAACTAATATGCATAAAAACCAATAACAGAAAAAGTACTCTTAAATAATGAGCAACTACAACGCAGAAGATATTGAAGTCCTTACAGGGTTAGACCCCGTCAAAAAGCGCCCTGGCATGTATACCGATACCAGTCGCCCAAATCATTTGGCGCAAGAGGTTATCGATAATAGTGTAGATGAAGCTTTGGCTGGTCATGCTCGTCGAGTAGATGTCACTCTTCATAAAGACGGATCCCTATCGGTTTGCGACGACGGCCGCGGCATGCCGGTGGACCTCCATCCCGAGCAGGGTTTGCCGGGGGTTGAGGTTATTTTGTCGACTCTGCATGCTGGGGGAAAATTTTCAAATGATAATTATCAATTTTCTGGCGGCCTGCATGGTGTGGGCGTATCTGTTGTTAATGCTCTGTCAGATCGTCTAGATGTCACTGTAAAAAGAGATGGCAAGATTCATCAAATACTCTTTTCCAACGGTGATAAAACCTCTGATTTAAAAGTAATAGATACCTGCGGTCAGCGCAATACAGGCACTATTTTACGCTTCTGGCCCAATTCTGAGTACTTTGATTCAGTGAAATTTAGCGTTTCCAGATTGCGTCATGTGCTAAGAGCCAAAGCCGTGCTTTGCAGCGGCTTGACCATGAGCTTTTATGATGAAAACACCAGTGAAAGTTTGGAATGGTTCTATGAAGATGGGCTAAAAGATTATATTGCAGATGCCTTGCATGGCTGGGAAGTTTTGCCAGTAGAGCCGTTTATTGGCGCCTTTGCCGCTGAAAATGAGGCTGTTGATTGGGCAGTGCAGTGGCTGCCTGAGGGAGGTGAACTGGTACAGGAAAGCTACGTTAACTTGATCCCAACGCCTCAGGGCGGAACCCATGTCAATGGTTTGCGAACGGGACTACTAGAGGCCATGCGTGAATTTTGTGAATTTCGCAATCTATTGCCTAGAGGAGTAAAGCTTACTCCAGATGATATTTGGGATCGCTGTAGTTTTGTGCTGTCCTCAAAAATGGCTGATCCGCAATTCTCCGGACAAACTAAAGATCGTTTATCCTCAAGAGAGGTAGCGGCATTTATTGCTGGGGTGGTGAAGGACGCCTTTAGTCTGTGGTTAAACCAGCATACGGATGAATCTGAAAAGCTTGCTGAGCTGTGTATTTTACATGCCCAACGGCGTATGCGTGCCAGTAAAAAAGTGGTGCGAAAAAAGATTACCCAAGGGCCGGCACTACCTGGTAAATTGGCTGATTGCTCCAGTGATGAGCCGGAGCAGTGCGAAATATTTTTGGTAGAGGGTGACTCTGCGGGTGGTTCTGCAAAGCAGGCGCGAAACCGAGAAAATCAGGCGATTATGCCGTTGCGCGGTAAGATCCTAAATACCTGGGAAGTCGAATCTCAGGAAATTCTTGGTTCGCAAGAGGTGCATGATATTTCTGTCGCTCTGGGGGTGGATCCCGGCCTAGAATCTGCAGATGATTTGCGTTACCACAAGATCTGCATTCTCGCTGATGCTGACTCCGATGGTCTGCATATTGCCACCCTACTCTGTGCGCTATTTGTTCGTCACTTCCGTCCATTGGTTGCCAGTGGTCATGTATATGTAGCCATGCCGCCGCTATTTAGAATCGATGTAGGTAAAGATGTTTATTATGCACTTGATGATGCTGAGAGGCAGGGTGTTCTCGACCGAATAGAGGCTGAGGGTAAGCGTGGCAAAGTAAATGTTCAGCGCTTTAAAGGGCTGGGGGAAATGAACCCGCTACAACTGCGTGAAACCACCATGGACCCCGATACCAGACGCCTAGTTCAGCTAACCCTAGAGCCGGGGGATGATACTAATTCAGTACTCGATATGCTGTTGGCAAAGAAACGTTCGCCAGATAGACGTCAATGGCTAGAAACTAAAGGCAATTTGGCCGACACCAGCAATCTGTAAACAGAATAAAATAAAGGAAGGGCAATGAGCGATACAGTAACCTTTAATGATCAGGGTCTTGAGAGTCGATCACTCAGTAGCTACACCGAGCAAGCGTACCTTGATTATTCAATGTATGTGATTCTCGATCGCGCCCTACCGCATATTGGTGACGGTCTTAAGCCGGTACAGCGACGCATCGTTTACGCTATGAGTGAGCTTGGCCTTAAAGCGACCGCTAAATATAAAAAATCAGCCAGAACCGTGGGTGATGTAATTGGTAAATTTCACCCCCATGGTGATAGTGCTGCCTATGAAGCTATGGTATTGATGGCGCAGCCGTTCTCTTACCGTTATCCGCTAGTAGATGGTCAGGGCAACTGGGGCTCGCAGGATGATCCTAAGTCTTTCGCTGCGATGCGCTACACCGAATCTAAGCTATCAAAATATGCAGAACTATTACTTGCCGAATTAGGTCAGGGAACCAGTAACTGGCGACCTAATTTCGATGCATCCCTAGAGGAGCCAGAAATATTGCCCGCTCGAGTGCCGAGCATTTTGCTTAATGGCACCACTGGTATTGCGGTGGGTATGGCGACCGATATCCCGCCGCATAACCTTAATGAAGTAGTCAGTGCTACCTTGCATTTACTGGATAATCCCAAGGCGGATATCCCCGAGCTCATGAACTATATTCAGGCGCCGGATTTCCCCACTGATGCGGAAATAATTACCCCCAAAGCCGATATTTTGGCGGCCTATGAAAGTGGTCGCGGCTCAGTAAAAATGCGTGCGGTGTGGAATAAGGAAGACGGTGATGTGATTGTAACTGCTCTGCCATTTCAATCATCGGGCTCGAAAGTATTGGAGCAGATTGCAACACAAATGCGCAACAAAAAATTGCCGATGGTGGCCGATCTTCGCGATGAATCCGACCATGAAAACCCAACACGCTTAGTGATTACACCAAAGTCTAATCGCGTCGATGTCGATATCTTGATGGACCATCTATTTGCCACAACCGATCTCGAGCGTAGCTACAGAATCAATCTCAATATTATTGGTGTAGATGGCAAGCCTGCGGTTATGAACCTAAAACGCATTTTAAAAGAATGGTTAAGTTTTAGAATTGATGTTACTCGCCGGCGTTTAGACTATCGATTGCAAAAAGTTGAAAAACGTCTGCACCTATTAGATGGTTTATTAATCGCCTTTTTGAATATTGATGAAGTGATTCATATTATTCGCACTGAAGATCAGCCAAAGCCTGCGCTGATGCAAAAATATGGGCTGTCCGATCTTCAAGCAGACTATATTCTCGATACTAAGTTACGTCAGTTGGCGCGCCTTGAAGAAGTTAAAATTCGTGCTGAGCAAGAAGAGCTCGCTAAAGAAAAAGCTGAGTTAGAATTACTATTGAGTTCTGATGCGCGACTTAAAACACTGGTCAAAAAAGAGCTTAAAGCCAGTGCTGAAGAATATGGCGATGAGCGTCGTTCAGCGCTTAAAGAGCGCACAGAGGCTCAAGCCTTTAGTGAAAAAGATTTGGTAACTGCAGAGCCGGTGACGGTAGTGCTATCGGATAAAGGTTGGCTTAGAGCGGCTAAAGGGCACGATATTGATCCGACTAGCTTAAACTATAAGGCCGGGGATAAATTTCTATCCTCAGCCCTAGGCCGCAGTAATCAGAATGTGTTTTTACAGGATACCACCGGCAGATTCTATGCCCTATCTGCTCATACATTACCCTCCGCACGAGGTCAGGGTGAGCCAGCTACGGGTAGGCTAAATCCATCCGCAGGCTCATTATTCACCCACTTAGTGATGGGTGATGATTCACAAAAGATTCTTTTGGGCACTGACGCTGGCTACGGTTTTGTCGCTAAAATTGGCGATCTTTTTACCAAAAATAAAGCAGGTAAAGCGGTGGTGTCAATTCCTAAAGGCGCAAAAATACTAGGTCCTAAATTAGTCTCTGATGAAAATTTGCTGATTGCCGCAGTGAGTAATGAGGGTAGGTTGCTTGCCTTTCCGCTAAGTGATTTACCAGAGCTTTCTAGGGGTAAGGGTAATAAGATTATTAATATCCCCAGCTCTCGTTTGCAGTCTAGAGAAGAATTTGTAGTCGACTTTGCGGTGATACCAGATGGTGGTTCGCTAGTGGTTCATTCCGGTAAGCGTTACTTGGTGATGAAGTCAAAAGACTTAGAGCACTACCGCGGTGAACGCGGCCGTCGAGGGCATAAATTGCCTCGAGGGTTCCAGAAGGTGGATAGGTTAGAAGCAGAATAGAGTTAGACTTTACTAAGATTGCTTTAAGCTGATAATTGCCTGAGTAATCTGGTTATCGTTACCACCTGTTTTTGGTTTAGTTGCTTCCACAATAATATCTGGCTCTATCCCCTGCCCGTGAATAAATCGACCGCTGGGGGTTAGATAGTGAGCAGTGGTTAGTTTTATGGCACGTCCATCGCCTAGGGGCATAATTGATTGTACCGAGCCTTTGCCAAAGCTTTGGGTCCCTATAATTGTGGCACGTTCCTGATCCTGAAGTGCGCCAGCAACAATTTCTGAGGCTGAGGCACTGCCGCCATTAATTAAAACCGCAATTGGTGCTCCATTGGTAAGATCACCATAGGTTGCATAGTATTGCTTATTGGCCTCTGGTAACCGACCCTCGGTATAGAGTAACAACCCCTGATCAATTAGAGTGTCTGCAACTTCAACCGATATGGGCATTAAGCCGCCGGGATTATTTCTCAAATCCAATACCAAGCCTTGAAGAGGACCCTCATCTTGCAGTTGATTGATAGCCGATTTAAATTCTTCGCTAGTTTCCGTTTGAAATACCGCTATGCGAATATAGCCAATACCCTGCTCTAGCATTTGGCTACGCACCGAGCTTTTTGGCGCGAGTTCACGCTCTAAGGTGAATTCAATTCTTTCAGAGTCACCGGGTCTTGCGATACCTAAGATAATTTCTGAACCCTGCTTGCCGCGCAATTCGGCAGTTACCTGCTTAAGATCCATACCCTCAATAGTTTGGTAATTTATATCTATGATTTGATCGCCAGACTGAATGCCTGCTTGCCGCGCAGGACTATTATCAAGGGTTGTCACAACCTGCACCACTTGATTTTTTAAGCTGATATCAATGCCCAAACCGCCGGCATTGCCAGAGGTCTTGCCTTGTAGCTGTTGATATTCATCTTTATCGAGATAGGTCGAATGTGGGTCAAGATTACTCAATAGGTCTTCTATAGATTTCTCTTGCAGTTGATTATCCGAGGGGACATCAACATAACCGGCGCGAACCTTATCTAAAACCTGAGAAAATATCTGTAATTCTCGGTCTTTTTGTTGGCTGTTACTTTCTTCGCTAAAGCAAAGCCCACTAGTCAAAATCAAACCAGCGATGAAAATAATTCTATACATACTGCATAACCTAATCGTTTATCTATCTACGTGTCAAAAATATTTAGCGTTTACCCAGCCATATTTTTGGGTTAACCGGCAAACCTTTTTCTCGTATTTCAAAGTATAGAGCAGGATTGATTAGGCCGCCGGTATTTCCAGCTTGAGCAACTATATCGCCACCTTGAACCCAATCGCCGGTTTCACACATAAGCTCCTGGCTATGCGCATACAGGGACATAAAGCTATCGCCATGATCAACAATCACCAGTAGGCCAAACCCGCGCATATAGTTAGAGAATACTACGCGACCATGGTGAACAGCGCTAATATCAGTACCGCTGGGGGTGCTAATTAGCCAGCCCTGCCAGCGCAGATCACCTTCTCTAACAGCGCCAAATGTATTTTTTAACTTTCCTCTGGCCGGCCATTTAAGTTTGCCTTTTCTCGATGTAAAAGCTGGATAATTTTTGGCTGGGGCGACTTTTTGCGCGGCTTTTTTTACGCTACTTAGCAGCTTTTCTAATTGCTTGCGTTGTTTTTGGTAGCCGGTTAATTGTTTATTACCCAATAGTAGAGATTGGTTGAGTTCGTCGAGCATGGTTTTTCGACTTTTTACATTAGTAGCGTGCTTTTTGCGCTGTTTCTCTAATGTCACCTTCGATTTTGTTAGTCCTATCTTTGTGGTTTCTATTTCTGTTGCGATGGCTTCAAGTTGAGTAATATCGTCGGTAAATTGTTCAATTTTTTCACTGCGAGCTTGCAGAATATAGTCATAGTATTTCAATGTTCGCGCAAGCTGTTGAGGATCTTGTTGATTAAGCAGCAATTTGAAGGGCTCTTCATTGCCCGTCTTGTAGACAGACCTTATTTGTTCAGCAATGGCTGAGCGCTGTTGTTCGATACGCTGATCGAGTCTATTTTTTTTATCCTGCAGGGTTTTGAGTTGCTTGGTGGCTGCCGTGATTTTATGGCTAAGGTTGCGAATGGTTTGATTGAGCTTGGCCGAATCAAGCTCTACAGCTTCAATCTGAGTTTGAAGGGCACCCTTTTCCTGACGCTGATGTTCCAGCTTTTTCTCAAGCGCAGAAATACTGCGTTTAAGCTGTTTTAACTCAGCTTCTTGATGATTATCTGCAAGCCCATAAAGGCTTAGATTAAGGCATAAAAGACCTATTAAAGGTAGTGCCAATAGAGACCTTACCTTTAATTTAGTCATTAGCGTATCAGTGAGCGACCCGACATTTCGGCGGGGTTATCAAGCCCCATCATATCTAGTATAGTTGGCGCTATATCAGCTAGTGAGCCGCCAGAATCTAGGCTTAGTTGGCGTGAGCCGGCATATACTAGAGGGACTGGAAGCGTGGTGTGTTGTGTGTGTGGCTGATTGCTAGCCTCGTCAAACATCTCTTCAACATTACCGTGATCGGCAGTAATCAACACTTCTCCGTCCTGTTTTTCAGCTGCCTCAATGACCTGTTTTAGGCAGCTATCTACTGTTTCAACTGCTTTGACAGAAGCGTCAAAGTTGCCAGTATGACCAACCTGATCACAGTTAGCATAGTTGCAGATAATGGTATCAAAGCGTCCAGAGTTAATAGCCTCTACTAGCTTTTCAGTCACCTCAAATGCACTCATTTCAGGTTTTTGATCATAGGTTTCTACATCGGGTGAAGGTATAAGGGTTCGCTCTTCACCCTCGTAGAGAGCTTCGCGACCGCCGCTAAAGAAAAAGGTCACATGGGCGTATTTTTCAGTTTCGGCAATACGTAACTGTTGCTTGCCTTGCTTAGAGAGATATTCCCCGAGAGAATTAACAAGATTTTCTGGCGGATAGGCACAGGGCAAGTCAAGTGTTGCCTCATATTCAGTGGCCATAACAAAACTTGAGAGGCCAGGGATTTTTTTCCTATTAAAGCCATCAAATTTTTCACCTACCATTGCATGGGTAATTTCGCGGGCGCGGTCAGGGCGAAAATTCATGGAAATAATAGCATCACCATCTTCAATGGCGATTGCTGTCTCGCCCTCAGCAACAATAGTAGTTGCCTGAACAAATTCATCATTTTCATCGCGGCTGTAAGCGGCCTCTAAACCTTCTAAAGCTGATGTTGCTGTGTAGCTAGCATGACCTTCGGTCATAAGGCGATAGGCCTGTTCAACACGGTCCCAGCGATTGTCGCGATCCATAGAATAGAAGCGACCAATAATAGAAGCAATTTTCCCCGTACCCAGCTTATCGCATAGGGCCTGAGTTTTTTCTAACGACGGCTTGGCGCTGCGTGGTGGGCAGTCGCGACCGTCTAGTGAAGCATGAATATAGACTTTTTTGGCGCCGCGCTGAACAGCCATCTCAAGCATGGCATTGATATGGTCTTCGTGGCTGTGGACGCCGCCCGGTGATAGCAGACCAAGGATATGCACAGCCTTATCATTTTTAATCGCGCCATCAATAGCATCGCAAAATACTGGGTTGCTAAAGAAATCGCCTTCGGCAATGGCTTTATTAATCCGCGTAAAGTTTTGATACACCACACGACCGGCACCCAGTGTCATATGGCCAACCTCGGAGTTGCCCATCTGTCCTTCTGGTAATCCTACTGCCATACCCGAAGTGCTAATCAAGGTTTTGGGATTGTTTTGCCACAGATTTTGCCAGTACGGGGCATTAGCAGCAGAGATCGCGTTATATTTTCCGCTATCGCTGTAGCCAAAGCCGTCGATAATAATTAATACCTTGGGTGATTTTTTGGAGCTCATAATCTTTTTACGCACAAATTGAATATAGGTGTAATTTTAAAGAGTTGCCGCAGTTTTCGCTATGCCGAAGTTTAAAATATTACTGATTTTCTAGTAATTCCCAGCGTTCATAGCAATAACTCAGCTTATTTTGTAGTTCGGATAGCCGGTTTTCTGTCTTTTGCACCTCATCCCGCGCACTTTTAAAAAAGTCTGGTTCGCTCATTTGTTGCGAGATATGGGCAATTTCAATTTCCAGTTTTTCAATTTGGTCTGGCAGTCCGTCAAGTTCGCGCTGATCCTTATAGGATAGTTTATCCGTTTTCTTCTTTACTCTGGTGTCGGTCTTTTTCGGTTTGCTAGTTTGGTTTAATTGTTTGGTGCGCTGGCGCAACCAATCGTTGTAACCGCCAACATAGTGGTTAAATGCGCCCTTGCCCTCAAAGGCTAGGGTGCTGGTCACCACATTATTGATAAAGGCGCGATCATGGCTGACCAAAATAATAGTGCCCTTATAGTCAATCAGCAGTTCCTCTAGGAGATCCAGGGTATCTATATCAAGATCGTTGGTGGGCTCATCAAGTATTAGCATATTGGATGGCTGAGTAAATAACTTGGCTAAAAGCAATCGGTTGCGCTCTCCGCCAGATAATACTTTTACCGGTTGTCTACAGCGCTCTGGCGCAAACAAGAAATCCCTTAAATAGCTAACAACGTGACGGGATTTACCGCCAATATCTAACATATCCTTACCACCAGAGACATTATCCTGCACGCTTTTTTCTTCATTTAAAGCACTTCTATACTGATCAAAGTAGGCAATATTAAGGTTGGTACCTATTTTTATTTTGCCGGTGCTGGGGGCGAGTTCACCCTGAAGTAATTTAATCAGTGTGGTTTTACCTGAGCCATTGCCGCCAATAAGGCCAATTTTATCGCCGCGCTGAATTAATGCAGAAAAGTCTTTTACGATAGGCTTTTGTTCTGGGTCACCATCGAATACAAAGTTTATATCTCGTGCTTCAACCACTATTTTCCCTGATTTCTCTGCCTGCACAACATTAAGCTTGGCTTTTCCCTGATGCTTACGGCGCTCAGAAAATTCAACTCGCATCGCTTCAAGTGCGCGCACACGTCCCTCATTGCGGGTGCGTCGAGCTTTAATTCCCTCTCGAATCCACGCCTCTTCCTGAGACAGTCGCTTATCAAAAAGCGCATTATGCTTATCTTCGGTTTCGAGCATTTCTTTTTTACGCTTGAGGTAGGTGTTGTAATTACAATTAAATTCCATCACTTTACCGCGATCTATTTCAATGAATCGGGTGGCGAGATTGTCCATAAACTCACGATCGTGGCTAATAAACAACAGCGCCGCTTCCCACTTCTTTAGAAAGGACTCTAGCCATTGTATGGCTTCGATATCTAGGTGATTGGTAGGCTCATCAAGCACAAGCAGGTCTGGATCGCTAACCAGTGCACGGGCCAATAATACGCGACGTTTGTAGCCGCCAGACAGATCGGCTATATCGGTATTAGCATTGAGCCCCATCTTGGTGATAATCGCCTCAACTCTGGAGTTGACGTCCCAGCCATCAACCAGATCAAGCTCGGCCTGACAGGCTTCGAGTTCAGCCATATTTTTCTTGGTAGGGTTGGTTGCTACCTCTGTACTCAGCCGATAATAACTTTGAGCTAATGCGCCTTCTGTACCTAAGCCATGAGCAATGACTTCATAAACGCTACCCTGAGTATCTGTAGGAACTGCCTGTTCCAATTGGGCTATTTTGACGCCTTCAGTATATTTAACCACACCGTCATCGGGGATGATTTTGCCGGTTAGGATATTAAGTAAGGTGGATTTGCCGGCACCATTGCGACCTATAAGGCAGACGCGCTCACCACGCTCTATTGATAGATTAATGCCATCAATCAGTGCAGGTTGTCCGTAGCTTAAATAGATATCTTGTAATGTAACTAGTGCCATAGCAGGTAGTTGATTATTTCCCTAGTGGTTTGATCATAAGAATTAACTTTGGCAACAGCGTCATTGAGCCCAGTAGCGCGGCGATCATAGCCAAACCGGTTAATAGACCAAAATAAATCGATGGGATAAAGTTCGATAAAGCTAAAATTGAAAAGCCAATAATTATGGTTATCGCGGTATAAAACAGCGCCTGACCAATGCTATTGTGAGCCCGATGCATGCTGGCTATATAGTTGCTGTCTTTGGCAAATTCACGCCTAAAGCGGGTAATGTAATGAATGCTGTGATCTACACCAATGCCGACCGTAATGGCCGCTATGGTGATTGTCATCATATCTAGTGGAATCTTGAATATGCCCATTCCGCCAAGAACGGTGCCGGCGGCTAAAAAATTGGGAATAATAGCTATTAATGAAAGCTTAAGCGATCGAAACAGAATCAAAAACATTAGCATAATGCCAATAAACACCGCTCCAAGGGTCATAATTTGCGACTTAAATAAACTTTGAAGCATATTGTTATACAGCACTAATAAACCGGTAAAGCGTATATCTTTTTCTGCAATACCGACTTCTTCAGTGGCGAATTGTTGTATCTTAGCCAGCAGCTCTTTGCGTTTTAATCCGGCAGTTTCCATGGCACGCAACTGAATTCGCGCTTCATCTAGGTCTTCGATAAGGTAAGGCGCTACAAGCTGTTGATAGATATCTACACTTAAACTTTGGCGGATAAAAGCGATTTCAAAGTCATTGAGTTTATGTCCTGTTAAATCGGCAGCAACTTGATTGAGTTGCACAAGTGAACTCACTTTGCCTATTTCCGGTTGCGACTGTAAAAATTCAGTGAGTTCTGAGAGGACAGTTAAACCCGCTGATGAAAACCAATAACTTTCTTTGAGCGGAGCAACGGCGTTGTCATTTTCAATATCGCCATATTCGTCAATATCGCCATATTCATCGAATTCATCATATTCGTCATCTAAATCATAATCATCGTCATCGTTATGGATTTCACTGTCATCGCTTGCAGCATAGGATTGTTCAAAAGTAGGTGCCTGAATAATAATATCAAGTGGTGTTGTGCCGCCCAGCGCTGTATCTATAACCTCCATGCCGCGATAAATTTCGGTATCGCTTTTAAAGTAATCGATAAAGCGATTTTCCACCTCAATGCGAGAAATACCATAGCCAGACAACAGCGTTAGCAATAGAGCAAAGAGTAAAATAACCGTGCCGCGCCGTTCTGTGAAGTTTGCAAATTTTGCAGTGATTGCACCGCTAGCATCTTTTTTAGCGACAATTTTCTGTTTACCCATAACCATCATGCCGGCGGGCATAACAATAAAGGACACTACTAGGGCGACAACAATGCCGATTGTCATCATCCAGCCAAAATCAATAACAGGCCGGATATTGCTAACTACCAATGAGCTAAACGCGACGATGGTGGTTAAAACAGTGTACAGACAGGGTTTGGCCATGGATTCAATGGTTTCAGTCACCAGTTGGCGCTGATCTTGTTTGGTTTTAGCTGCATGTAGCTCGCGATAGCGCACCATCAAATGAATGGTTAATGCTAAAGTGATAATAAGCAGCAGAGAGACAAAATTAGATGAAATAACTGTAAGCCGCCAATCGATCCAGCTTAAAAACCCTAGAACAATAGTGAGGCATATAGCGCAGGTAACCACGGGCAGAATAACCCAGCGTAAAGCGCGAAAAATAAAGGCTAGCGTTACTAGCATAAATAGCAAAATACCAATGCCAAAAATAGCTAAATCACTTTTGATAAAGTCGATCATATCGGCGGTAATCATATCGGGACCACCGAGATAGATGGTGGCGCGATCGCGATATTGATCCATCAGCTTTCGAACCTGAGCGACTCGCTGATGGTCCTCAGCAGTTTTTGCGGTGCGGTAGTCAAGGAACTCAGCACTGATCGTTTCTAGTTCATGATTTTGCTGCAAGCTTAGGCCTTGAGTGTCTCGCAATAGTCTTAGATTGTCGCGCTGGGTGACTAATGAAAGATACTGTTGGTCTAGGCTTAAGGTAGCAACAATACCGGTGGTTTTGCCGTCGGCACTGAGCAGCATATCCTTGTAGATTGGGCTGGTTAAAAATTCTTGCTTGGCGAGTTGTTTATCAACCCCATCAGAAGTAACTGTATTCAGCGGTTGATCTAAATCACTAATGCTTATTTTGGGGCTGTACAGCAGAGGTACATCGAGTATAGAAATAGTTGCTTCTATACCGCTGATTTCTTGTAGTTGGTTGCTTATTGAATCAAGTATATCGAGGTTTTCTTTATCAAGAAGATCACCAGATTTTGGTGAGAACGTGATGATTAAAAAATTATCACTGCCATAGCGTTTAGATACCTCGCGAAAGTAATTAAGGTCCTCATCGTACTCCAGGGTCAAGGAATCGGCAGAGGCATCTAACTTAAAGTTAGGCAATCCAAGGCTCATCAATAGAGTTGCAGCCAGAACAAGCACAATGGCTCGCCATGGATGGTCTATGATTATTCGTTGGTAAAGTGCTAAAAAAGCGCTGGGCATTCTCGCGATATTCCTAATACCATAAATTAAGGGTGACATTATGCGTTTATACTGGCTTTGGGGAAAGCCCTAAGGCACTTCTGTCGTTATCAAGCTACCATTAAACTATAGGCAATCAAGGAAAGTGGAACAGATGAAAAAAAATGCATTTTACGCGCAGTCAGGCGGTGTTACTGCGGTAATAAATGCCTCGGCCTGTGGGGTTATCGAAGCCTGCCGTAAACATAGCGATAAAATAGGCGTTCTCTATGCTGGACTCAATGGAATCATTGGCGCGCTCGAGGAAAATTTAATTGATACTAGTTTAGAATCGGACCTAGCCATCGCTTCGTTGCGGCATATCCCTGGGGGTGCCTTTGGTTCCTGTCGCTATAAATTACAAAATGCCCTAGATAATGACAGTGAGTACCAGCGCCTGATAGAGGTATTTAAAGCCCATAATATAGGTTATTTTTTTTACAATGGTGGCGGTGATTCGGCCGATACCTGTCTTAAGGTGTCACAGATATCTGAGGATATGGGCTATCCGATTCAGGCTATTCATATACCTAAAACCATAGATAATGATCTTCCATTAACTGATTGCTCACCGGGTTTTGGCTCTGTGGCCAAGTACGTGGCGGTATCCACTAAAGAGGCAAGCCTAGATATAGCCTCAATGGCGGTTTCATCAACCAAAGTATTTGTGCTCGAAGTAATGGGGCGCCACGCGGGCTGGATAGCAGCTGCGGCCGGCTTGGCGTCACAAGCTGAGGGCGAGCCACCGCATATTATTTTGTTTCCCGAGATCCCTTTTGAGCGCGAACAATTTATTGCTTTAGTAAAAAAATCGGTTGCACAGTGGGGTTACTGCGTAGTGGTTGCCTCTGAGGGTGTTAGCTATGCTGACGGTGGATTGTTATCCGGGTCTATCGCTGAAGATGCTTTTGGGCATAAACAGTTAGGTGGAGTAGCGCCGGCGCTATGCAGTATGGTCAAACATTCACTCGGTTATAAATACCATTATGCGGTGGCCGATTATTTACAGCGCTCTGCTCGACATTTAGCCTCTAAGACCGATGTGGAACAAGCCTATGCCGTTGGAGGTGCCGCGTTGGAAATGGCCTTAGCGGGTAAAAATGCACTAATGGTCAGTATTGAGAGAGACTTAGGTAAACCCTATGCTTGGTCATTGGGCGAGGTGCCCCTAAAAGCGGTAGCCAATCGGGAGAAAAAAATGCCGCGGGCGTTTATCAGTGATAATGGCTTTGGTATTACGCAACAAGCGAGAGAGTATTTGTTGCCGCTTATTGCGGGTGAGGACTATCCGCCCTATAAAAATGGACTACCCTATTACCCGCAGTTAAAAAATACATTGATAACTAAGCGCTGCAAGCAATGGGTACTATGCTAGCGGCTAATTTATTGTTCTAATATAGCTTTACGTTATTGGGATAATTTATGCATCTGCATTTTTTGGGTATTTGCGGCACCTTTATGGGAAGCTTGGCTCAGTTAGCCAAGTCCGCTGGTCATCAGGTGTCCGGCTGTGATGCCAATGTCTATCCGCCTATGAGTACTCAGTTGCAACAAGCGGGTATCGATTTAGTGGAGGGTTTTGATCCTGTCCAATTAAAGTCTGCCCCAGACTTAATTATTGTTGGCAATGCCCTATCTCGCGGCAATCCCTGCATTGAATATATGCTGGATAATAAGCTTGCCTATAGCTCTGGCCCTCAGTGGTTGGGCGAAAATATTTTAAAACATAAGCATGTTATTTCTGTATCTGGCACCCACGGCAAAACATCTACTAGTAGCATGCTGGCAAAAATACTCGATACAGTGGGTTATCATCCGGGGTATCTAATCGGTGGTGTGCCTAAAAACTTTGGGGTATCTGCTCGCATTGGAGGCACTGCTGCTGACGGTAAAAAATACTTTGTGATAGAAGCGGACGAATATGACACGGCTTTTTTCGATAAGCGATCTAAGTTTGTTCATTACCATAGCAATAGTTTGATTATTAACAATCTTGAATATGATCATGCTGATATTTTTGATGACCTAGCGGCTATTCAGCGTCAGTTTCATCACTGTGTGCGAACCCTTCCCAGTAATGGCAATGTTATTTTTCCTGCAGCCAACGCAGCGGTGTTAGAGGTGCTTGAGCAGGGATGTTGGAGTCAGCAGTTAAGTTTTGGCGCTATTGACGCACCCTGGCAATACAAACTTCTAGCGGATGACGGCAGCATATTTGTAGTGTGTCATAAAAATTATAATCAGCAGGCTACCGTAAAGTGGCAACTGTCAGGGCTACATAATGTCAGCAATGCAGTGGCGGCTATTGTGGCGGCATCAGAGGTTGGAATAAGCCTGCAACAGGCCTGTGATGCCCTGAGTTCATTTGTGGGTATTAAGCGCCGTATGGAATCGATTTACAGCACTGACAATATAACTATATATGATGATTTTGCCCATCATCCAACGGCTATAAAAACCACCCTTGAAGGATTGCGAGAAAAAGTCGGTGATGCCCAGATAATATCTGTGATAGAGCCGCGATCGGCAACTATGAAATTAGGTGTTCATCAGCAGGCCCTAAGCGCTGTGGTCAGTGATTCTGATCAGGTGTTTTGGTATCAAAATGCCACTATAGATTGGGATCTGGCATCTGTTGCCAAAAGTTGCCCAGTGCCGGCATTGGTAGCCAAAGATATCGATAGTTTATTGGATGCTGTCGAGAGCGCCGTTGAAGCCAATCAAAAACCCGCTAAACCTGTGCATATAGTGATTATGAGTAATGGCGGGTTTGAGGGTTTTCACCGCTTGCTAGTTGAGCGGCTAAAATAATGCTTAACTGCTAAGCAGAAACGTCACCGGCCCGTCATTACAGAGAGATACCTGCATATCTGCACCAAATTGCCCGCTGGCAATTTTCCCATTATGGATCTTGTTAGCCTGATCTAAAAAATAGTCATAGAGTATTTCTGCTTCGGTTGGTGGCGCTGCCGAGGAAAAGCTTGGGCGAAGCCCTTTTTTGGTATCCGCGGCCAGAGTAAATTGTGAAACTACTAGTAGCTCACCGGTGATATCCGTTAACGATTGATTCATTTTTCCGCTGTCATCAGTAAAGATACGGTAGTTAAGAATTTTTTTTAACAGTTGGTCAGCCTGATCAGTAGCATCATTTTTTTCTACGCCGAGTAATAGCAGGATACCCTGATTGATATGGCCGTGGATGTTTTCCTCAATTGATACTGACGCTGAGGTGACGCGTTGAATCAGACCTAGCATACTAAGTTTCCTTATTTAGTGCTCGCAATTATAACTTGAAAACTCGTCGGTGCGATCAATGGGTTTATTTAATCTATACTGAGAAAAAATTACTGGGAGAAAGTATGTCTAATAAATTGATTCGTTGCTCCTGGTGCGGTGAGGATAAGGATTATCAAAGCTATCATGACCGTGAATGGGGGGTCCCCTGTCGCGACGATAAAAAACTATTTGAGTTTTTAATATTAGAGTCTGCGCAAGCAGGACTGTCATGGTTAACTATTTTGCGTAAGCGTGATAATTATCGCATTGCCTTTGCTGGGTTTGATGCAAACGCTGTTGCCGGTTTTGGCGACTCTGATATTGATCGCTTAATGGCAGATACAGGCATTGTGCGCAATCAATTAAAAATAAAAAGTGCTATTAGTAATGCGCAAGCCTTTCTTCGAATACAGGCAGAAAAAGGCAGCTTTTCAAATTATCTATGGGGTTTTGTTAATAACCGCACGATTGTTAATGGCTGGACATCTGAGGATCAAATTCCGGTATTTACCAAATTGTCAGATCGAATTAGCAAAGATATGAAAGATCGTGGGTTTAAATTTTTTGGCACCACCATTTGTTACGCTTATCTTCAAGCTATGGGGGTGGTGAATGATCATATTGTAGATTGTTTTCGTTACTCTGCCGACAGCTAAGCGCTGACGACTAGGTTGCGACCCATTTTTTTGGCTTGGTAGACGCAGTTTTCAGCAATAGATAAAAGATCATCAAGTCCGGTCGAATTTTCTGTTGAGCAAACCCCAATGCTAAGGCTAAATTTTATCTGATCCCCTTGAGAAAATAGCTCTATTTAGCTGGCTTTCAGCCGTATCCGTTCAGCTATCATGGCAGCAGATTTTTGTGGAATATTGGGTAATATCAGTATAAATTGGTTTCCGCTCCAACGTCCGGCTAAATCATCTTCTCTAAGTTCTTGGCGCAAGAAGTGGCCAAGTTTTTTTAAGGCTTGATCACCTACTGCTCTTCCATAATGGTCATTAATTGCCTTGCAGTTATCAAGATCTGTCACAACAACACAAAAATAACTATTTCCTAATTCATATTGCCGGTAACGCTGTTTAAGCTGTTGTTCCACACGATGACGATGGAGTATTGCCGTTAAAATATCTTGAAGCTCGTTGTTTTTGTCATCTAGATGTCTAATGTTTTTCTGTCTTAGGTCGGTAAATCTAAATTTTTCCATAACCATTGAATAGGTCACTAAAAGCCCGTAAGAAAACAAAAACCTCAACATAAGAATCCCGTCGTATTTAAGGGTTACCCAAGCGGGTAGTTCGACTAAAAGGTAAATGATGGCACTGGTAAATAGGCAAACAAGCGCTATAACTGCGCGAAGATGTCCCAGTAATAGTCCTACAATCGGAACCATGGTCAAACACCAAATTGCAGACAGCTGATCCGATGAGGCAATGATTAAAAAGAAATGGCCCGCCATCAACGCAAACAGCAGAATCCATTGTGTTAGGCGATAAAGGGAAAAGATACAGTAACAGGCGAGGGCTAGCAAAATCGCGCTAGAGATGGCGCTAAACATGACTACTAGTAATGCCTGCGCGTTATAAAAATAATAGATGGCACAGGCTATTGCGATTAGCTGTTGTAACCCAAGGAAAAACAGCAAAAAATAATGGTCAATTTTGCGTTGTATTTCCATGCTAAAAATCCTTGAAGGCTACTCACTTAGAGTAGCCTATGACTGCATGGATTTTGAATGAGTTACTGAATAGTTTATTTGGGTGCGCGTTTCCGCAGGTTTTCAGTGAGCAATTTTTTGCGAATTCTGATGCTTTCTGGTGTCACCTCAACCAGTTCATCATCTTCAATAAACTCCAATGCTTGCTCAAGAGTATGCTTGATAGGTGGAACCAGAGTCAGGGCTTCATCAGTTCCCGATGCGCGAACATTGGTTAGCTGCTTACCTTTGATAGGGTTAACCACTAAGTCGTTGCCTCGGCTGTGAATGCCGACTATTTGACCCTCATAGACATCTACCGCATGACCTAAGAATAAACGGCCACGAGCCTGAATGTTAAACAGAGCAAATGCTGCCGTCTTACCTTTAACCATGCTGACTAAAGCACCATTTTGGCGGCTGTGGGCCTCACCCTCTTTGTAGGGGCCGTAATGATCAAATACGCTAGTCATAATGCCCGAGCCAGATGTAAGCGTTAGAAAGGCACCGCGGAAGCCTATCAGCCCGCGCGAGGGGATCATAAACTCAAGACGTACACGACCTTTGCCGTCGGGTTCCATATTGGTCATCTCGCCTTTACGGATCCCTAGTTCTTCCATCACCGATCCCTGATGTTGCTCCTCGACATCAATAACAACCTGCTCATAAGGTTCCTGAACAGTGCCATCGACAATCTTAGTCACTACTTCTGGGCGTGAAACACCCATTTCAAAACCTTCACGGCGCATTGTTTCAATCAATACTGAAAGGTGAAGTTCGCCGCGCCCTGAAACAATAAATTTATCTGGAGAGTCGCCCTGAGTAACGCGCAGCGCCACGTTGTGAATTAACTCTTGCTCAAGACGATCTTTAATATTTCTTGTGGTGACGTACTTCCCTTCCAAGCCAGCGAAAGGTGAGTTATTTACGATAAAGGTCATACTTACCGTCGGCTCATCAACGCTTAGCGCGGGTAACGATTCAATATTTTCTGGGTCGCAAAGCGTATCTGAAATGCCGAGACCATCGATACCATTAATACATACAATGTCGCCAGCCTCTGCTAAGTCTGTTTCTACCTGGTCAAGTCCCAGATAGCCCTTAACATTTAACACCTTACCTTTGCGTTCTTTTCCTTCAGCATCTTTAACTACCACCTGCTGACCAGGCTTTAATATACCTCTGGTGATTCGGCCAACACCGATAACGCCAACATAGCTGTCATAGGCTAGTGCTGAAATCTGCATTTGGAATGGACCATTGATATCAACTTTAGGAGAAGGAACATCAGTAGCGATCATTTCATACAGTGGCGTCATGTCTTCCGCCATATTATCAGCATCTGTTCCAGCGATACCGTTTAGAGCCGACGCATAAATAACTGGGAAATCGAGTTGTTCATCAGTAGCGCCAAGGCTATCAAACAGATCAAAAACCTGATCCATTACCCAGTCTGGGCGGGCGCCGGGACGGTCTACCTTGTTGATAACCACAATTGGGCGCAACCCTTGCTCAAAGGCCTTAGATGTTACAAAGCGCGTTTGCGGCATAGGCCCATCTACGGCATCTACAAGGAGAAGTACCGAGTCAACCATGGAGAGTACGCGCTCAACTTCACCGCCGAAATCAGCGTGACCAGGGGTGTCTACAATATTGATGCGATAGTTATTCCAATTGATCGCAGTATTCTTGGCGAGAATGGTAATGCCACGCTCTTTTTCTTGATCATTAGAATCCATTAGTCTCTCTGAGCCTACATCCTTGCGATCCAGCGTGCCTGATTGGCTCAGAAGTTTATCAACCAAGGTAGTTTTACCGTGATCAACGTGGGCGATAATGGCAATATTACGCAAATTTTCAATAGACATGAAGATACCTGATGTTGGCCGTAAGGCGCGAAAAAGTCGCGATTATACGAGAATTTCAGGGAACTGCTATAAAAGTTTTTAATCTTGGTGTATTTTTGTTGATTAATAGGCTCATTGAAACGGTTATTGGGAGGGTCATGGGCAGTATTTTTTGGCGGAGATTTCTCCAGTTTGCAGTTAGGGTTGGTTTTAACGGCTGATTTTAGCGATCTTTTTTAATCTTACAGCCAATCGATTGTGTCTATCTCGAAATTTAGATGAGATATTTAGTCCCAGTATGCTTTATACTGGGGCAATTCTGAGCTGATCGGCTGAGATTTGCCAAATAAGCACCAAAAAAGTGCCAATATTAGAAATATGCTCTATATTGGTGCAAATATATGCTTGACAATTATTTTGCTGTTAAGCTTTTAAGCCTTAGCTATGCATTCTAGCGGTGTTGTCAATTAACGAGGTTAATAAACTTTGTGTTAAAATTTGGCATAAGAATTGCAGGTCACATCAGGGATTAATAAGGCATTTGCTGTTTAAAACCAAGCGCAAAGCCAAAAGAATTACCAATTAAGTTAGTTTTATACGAATTAAAGTAAAGTGGAGAAAAAAATGTCTAACAAGACCCTAGATCTTATTAAAGAGAGTGAAGCCCGTTGGGTTGATCTTCGTTTCACCGACACCAAAGGTAAAGAGCAGCACGTGTCTATACCCATTTCTGAAGTAGACGAAGATTTCTTTGTCGAAGGAAAAATGTTTGATGGGTCGTCAATTTCTGGCTGGAAAGGTATTAATGAATCAGACATGATTCTTATGCCTGACGACAGCACTGCAGTCTTAGATCCGTTTACTGACGAAACAACGGTTATTGTTCGTTGCGGAATTGTTGAACCTTCAACTATGCAAGGTTATGAGCGTGATCCACGTTCTATCGCTGAGCGCGCTGAGCAATATCTAGAGTCAACTGGCCTAGGTGATACAGCATACTTTGGTCCTGAGCCTGAATTCTTCGTATTCGATGATGTTAAGTGGGGCGCTGATATGAGTGGTGCTTTTTACAAGATCTCTTCAGAAGAAGCGGCTTGGTCATCATCAGCTGAACTGCCTGATGGCAACATGGGTCACCGTCCTGGCGTTAAAGGTGGTTATTTCCCCGTTCCTCCAGTTGACAGTCTTCACGATATGCGTGCCGCAATGTGTGGTGCCATGGAGCAAATGGGACTTGATGTCGAAGTACATCACCACGAAGTGGGTACTGCTGGTCAGTGTGAAATCGGTATTCGTTTCAACACCCTAGTTAAGAAAGCTGACGAAGTTCAGATTCTTAAATACTGTGTACACAATGTAGCTCATGCCTACGGTAAAACAGCAACCTTTATGCCTAAGCCACTTGTTGGTGATAATGGTTCTGGTATGCACTGTCACCAGTCATTCTGGAAAGATGGTGAAAACCAATTCGCGGGTGACGGCTATGCAGGTCTGAGCGAAACTGCTCTTTACTACATCGGTGGTATTATCAAGCACGCCAAGGCAATCAATGCCTTCTCAAATGCTTCTACAAACTCATACAAGCGTTTGATTCCAGGTTTTGAGGCGCCAGTAATGTTGGCATACTCAGCTCGTAACCGTTCTGCGTCAATTCGTATTCCTTATGTGCCTAGCCCTAAAGGTAAGCGTATTGAAGCTCGCTTCGGTGATCCAACCGCTAACCCCTACCTAATGTTTGCAGCAATGCTTATGGCTGGTATCGATGGCGTTAAGAATAAGCTTCACCCAGGTGATGCAGCGGATAAGGATCTATATGATCTTCCAGCTGAAGAAGCAGCAGCTATTCCACAGGTTGCTGGTAGCTTGAGAGAAGCACTTGAAGAGTTGGATGGCGATCGCGAGTTCCTTACAGCTGGCGGCGTATTCACTGACGATATGATCGATGCTTACATTGAGCTGAAAATGGAAGATGTATATGCAGTTGAGCATACAACTCACCCTGTTGAGTTCGATATGTACTACAGTTGCTAAGCACTATCCCTGCCACGTGATAGCGTGGCAAATAAAGAACCCGGCGCCATTGGTCGCCGGGTTTTTTTTGCCTGTAATTATGTGTACATATAATTTCGCACCAAAATAGTGCATACTATAGTTTAGTAACAATGATAGGGAAAAAGTTGGATTAATTTTGTCGTTATTTCATTGTTAGACAGGTTAATTTCATCAAAACAATACAAATACTTGGCGCGCAAATTGCAAGTTATCCAAATGCACTGACTTATCAGTTAGGAGATGCCCTGAAGTGGTTTCAAATAAAATACATCATTTTTTGATCGATAATCTCAATACAGCGGTGTTGTTGTTGGATGAGGATTTAACGGTCGAATATATAAATGCTGCATTTGAAGCCATGCTGCAAGTAAGCAGTGCTCGGCTCAAAGGTTTGCCGGTAAGTGGATTATTTAGAGAGAGTGGCAATGTGATAAAAAGTATTGAGGCGGCTCTCGCTAGCGGGCGTCCTTACACCCGACGCCATGAGTTTTTGGACACCTATTCTGCAGGTCCGATTAAAGTGGATTATTCAGGTATCCCTATTGAGCTGGATGGACAAAAGAAGCTTTTAATGGAGCTTCAGCCGATTGATCGATTTTTAAAAATAAACCGTGAAGAGGCCATGTTGTCTGTTCAAGACACCTCAAAGACCTTGATTCGTGGTTTGGCTCATGAAATCAAAAATCCTCTTGGCGGCATTCGTGGGGCGGCACAGCTATTAGATGATGAGATTGCTGAACAGAGTCTAGATAGCGAAACTCGAGAATTGTGTCAGATTATTATGACTGAAACCGATCGCTTGAGAAATCTAGTCGACCGGTTATTGGGTCCCAATCAGGTTCCAACTTACACGCAAATAAGCGTTCATGAAGTAACCGAGCGTGTTGTGGTTCTAATGCAGGCTGAGCTGCAGGGGCAAATTGAAATTATTCGTGATTATGACCCAAGTATTCCGTCGATTGAAGGCGACGCCGAACAGTTGATTCAAGCCGTGCTGAATGTAGCTCGCAATGCCATGCAGGCATTGATTGATTGCGAGCAAAGGCAGCCAAAAATAACCTTCAGAACGAGGGTTAGTAGGAGCTTTACCATTGCGGGTGAGCGCCACAAGATGATTTGTAAAATTGAAATTATAGATAATGGACCTGGCGTGTCGGAAGAAATCAAAGAGCAGATATTCTTCCCCATGATTAGCGGTCGCAAGCAGGGTACAGGCTTGGGGCTAACGATCGCGCAAAATGCCGTTAATGGCCATCAGGGCACTATAGAATGTGATTCGAGACCAGGTGATACCTGCTTCTCTATATATTTACCAATAAAGGCTTAGTTTTAAATGACTTCAGAAATTTGGATTGCAGAAGATGACCGTTCACTGCGATGGGTGATGGAAAAGGCTATTCGGCGTGAAGAAATTCAGGTGCGTAGTTTTGAAAATGGCGAAGATTTGCTGGATGCTCTAGCCGAGGATCAACCTGAAATTATTATTTCGGATATAAGGATGCCGGGAATGGATGGTTTGGAGCTATTACAGCGCATTCATGCCGATCATCCAGAAATGCCAATAATAATTACTACAGCGCACTCTGATCTCGATAGTGCGGTTGCAGCCTATCAGAGTGGTGCTTTTGAATATTTACCAAAACCCTTTGATTTAGAGGAATTGGTAGATGTGGCGCGTCGAGCGATTAGTTTTGCCAATGAGCAAAAAACCTCGGGTGAGGTGGCTCAACTGCCTCAGAGTGAAATAATTGGTGAAGCGCCGGCTATGCAAGAGGTGTTTCGTGCTATTGGTAGGTTGTCTAATTCAAATATCACCGTATTGATTAATGGTGAATCTGGTACTGGTAAAGAGTTGGTTGCCCAGGCCCTTCACAAGCATAGTCCGCGCCGCAACAATAAATTTATTGCACTAAATATGGCGGCAATTCCCCATGATTTGATCGAATCTGAGCTTTTTGGTCACGAGAAAGGTGCCTTTACTGGGGCGGCTCAGCGTCGCGAAGGTCGATTTGAACAAGCCAATGGCGGCACTCTGTTTCTTGATGAAATCGGCGATATGCCCTCGGAGGCGCAGACAAGGTTGCTGAGAGTACTGGCCGATGGCGAATTTTATCGTGTGGGCGGTCATACAGCCGTTAAGGTTGATGTGCGAATTATTGCCGCAACGCACCAAAATCTTGAAACCCTGGTAACCGAAAATCGTTTTCGAGAGGATCTGTTTCACCGTTTAAATGTGATTAGAGTGCATCTGCCTCGATTGGCCGATAGGCGAGAAGATATACCCGAATTAATGCAGCATTTCTTTCATAGTGCTGCTAAAGAATTAGAAATGGAGCCCAAGGCGCTATCGCCTGAGGCTGAACAGTTCTTGTACAGCTTGCCGTGGCCAGGAAATGTCCGTCAGTTGGAAAATATCTGTCGATGGTTAACAGTGATGGCCGCAGGTCGAGAAGTGCTTCTATCTGACTTGCCACCAGAGCTACGAGCTGAACAGTCGGATAAGGAATACAGAGTTTCTGGGGACTGGCAAACAATGTTGCGCAGCTGGGCTGATAAAGCGCTTGGGTCTGGCAGTAAAGACATACTTTCATCGGCTATTCCTGATTTTGAACGCACAATGATAGAGGCGGCGTTGGCGCACACTGCGGGAAGGAAGAAAGATGCAGCGCAGCTATTAGGTTGGGGGCGTAATACGCTGACCAGAAAGCTTCAAGAATACAATATTGAAAAGTAGTTATTTGTATATATAAGATGCATTAAAAAACCCGCCAATAAAGCGGGTTTTTTTAATGTTTGTCGCACTATTGTTTAGTGCTGAGTGCCTTCTTTTTCCTCTGCAGCCTGTTGCAGTGCATTGGCAAAAAGCGCATCAAAATTGATAGGTGGAAGTAATAATGCAGGGAACGAGCCCTTGGTAACCACGTTATCAAGTGTTTCGCGAAGATAAGGGAATAATATACCCGGACATGTTGTATTTAGAATCTGAGGTAGCTGCTCTTCGGCAAAGCCACTGACATTGAACAGACCGGCTTGTTCGGCTTCTACGATATAAATTGTATCTTCACCATCGGCTACGGTAATGGTTACCCGAAGCGCTACTTCATATAAGCCTTCTTCAACTTGATCGGTTTTAGTGTTGAGATCTTGACTAACTTTTGGCTGCCATTTTTTCTTGAATGCAGAAGGTCCCTGCGGCGTTTCAAATGAAAGATCCTTTAGGTAGACACGCTGTATCGAAAATTGTGGCTGTCCAGCGTCTTGTTTTTTTTCTGTCTTTTTTTTGGTCATGGTAAAACCCTTATAACGTTAGCTTTTGATGAGTTAGGCATTAAGTAGATGGTCTAATTCACCATTTAATGCCAGTTTTCGTAGATCGGTAAACCCGCCTATATGCTGTTCACCAATCCAAATTTGTGGAACCGTTCTCTGCCCGCTCCTTTGCAGGATATTGTCCCGAAGATCAGGATCGTTATCAACCGCTATATACTTATATTCTATACTTTTAGCGTCAAATAGTTGCCTTGCTGCTACGCAATAGGGACAGTATTGTGTGCCGTATATTACTATTTGATTCAAGTCGTTTAAATTTGTCACAAGTTAATTCTTACTACCACTCACTAGGGGCAAATTACTGTGTCGCCATTGAGAGATACCACCGCTAAGGCGGCGTATATTATATCCCTGCTTGGTGAGAATTCCACCGGCAGAGCCCGCATGTTGCCCCATTTGGTCGGTCAGCACAATCATAGTAGATTTGTGTTTTTCTAGCTCATTGGTTCTGCTGGCTAGGGCGTTGTGAGGGATATTGATTGACCCGTGAATATGTCCTTGATTGAAGTCATTCGCAGAGCGAACGTCAATCAATACAGCTTTATCTTGATTCATTAATGCAACCAGTTCACTAGCCATAATTGGCAGGCCGTTATTTTTTCGCGTTACTGCCACTAGTGCGGTAATTAGAGCAAAAAGAAAAGTAATCAGTAGCCATTCTTGGCTGACAAAAATAAAGATATTCACGTTTAGAATCTCATAGAAATAATGGGTATTTTTTAAAGCAAAACTTTCAGCGAGGGCAAGTATACACAGTATTTGCTTAGTGTGGAATTGGGCTTATATTTTTTGTCTAAGGTTTATTCTTGCGATTAAGTTATGACCACTTGCTCCAGACCGGCACTAGGTCAGCGGGCAGTTCAGATGCCATGCCCAGAGCGGCCCAGGGCTGACCTGGGGCATGAAAGTCGGAGCCGCGTGAGGCCAGTAAATTATACTGCTTGCACAGTCGTGCCATAGATTGGGTTTCGGAGACAGTTTGAGAGCCAGAGATGACCTCCATGGCCTCACCGCCTAGCTCGATAAAATTTTCTAACAGTAGGCATAATTTGGTTCTAGTCATCTTGTACTTGGTCGGATGAGCTAATACTGCAACGCCGCCAGCACCACGAATCCAGTTGATGACCTCACCAAGACTTGCCCATTGCTGCTTGATATCGCCAGCCTTACCAGCACCTAAATAGCGCTTAAATGCCTGCTGAAAATTGCTAACAGCTCCTATTTCGACCAGATATTGGGCAAAATGTGGGCGCCCTACCTGCTGACCGCTACAAAAGCGTTTAGCACCTTCAAGGCTGCCTTTAATGCCTAGTTTATTAAGTTTTTCATCAATTAATTGAGCGCGCTTTTGTCTAGCGAGTGTTTGAAATTCAATACCCTTAAGCAGTTCGGCGTTATTAAGATCCATATTGAGCCCAACAATATGCACGCCAATATTTCGCCAAGTGGTAGAAAACTCAATGCCGCTAATTAGGGTTAATTCGTCTGTTGGCGGGGCGATTTGAGAATAACAGTCAATATTATCGTGGTCAGTAATGGCTAAAACGTCAATTTCGCGCTCAATAGCCAACTTTATAAGCTCTTTGGGCGCTAAAGAGCCATCGGAAAGGTTGGTATGGCAGTGTAAATCAACATTCATAAGTAAAATTGCCTAGTAATTAATCCTATTATAACTGTCTCTTGTGCGGATGCTATGAATCTTTATAATCAAACCATGCTCTCCGTTGCCAAAAATACTGACCTTATCGCGCCTATTACTGAGCAGCAAATGGCTGAGGTGCAAAGCGTCACCATGAATTATATTGCACTGGCACAGCAGATATATAAAAAGTCTTTTCCATCTATCCCTATCGTATTTGATTTGCGTGGCAAATGCGCCGGTATGTATCGGCGCAATGGTCGAGATCGATGTATCCGCTTTAACCCATGGTTGTTCGCAAAATACTATCAACACAGTATAGGTCAGACCATACCTCATGAAGTGGCTCATTACATCACTGATTGCTTGTTCCCATTTCGCCGCGTTAAGCCCCATGGTAAAGAGTGGCGATCAGTGATGCAGGCTTTCGGCGTTGAGGCAAAAGTTACGGGTGATTTTGATTTAGCCGGCATTCCGGTAAGGCAATATCAGCAAATTGACTACAATTGCGGCTGCAAAACACATCAACTCTCATTAATAAGGCATCGCAGAGTGCAGTCTGGGCAGGCGGAATACCGCTGTAAAGACTGTCGACAGCTTTTAAAGGTAGCGTCAAAGTGAGTGCTGAAGCTGATGGTAGGTGGTTTGTCTATATTATTCGTGCTGGTGACGATTCTCTGTACACGGGTATAACCACTGATTTAGAGCGGCGACTAAAGCAACATCAGACCGGCAAAGGTGGTGCTAAGTATTTTCGTGGCCGCCAAGCCTGTGAATTTGTGTATATGGAATCTGGCCATAACAGAAGTAGCGCCTCTATTCGTGAGGCGCAAATAAAAAAAATGACCCGTCAGCAAAAAGATCTGCTATTATAGATTAGTATTGTATATACAAATAATATAATCTTTAAATACTGTATTTGTTGGTTATCTAGCTTATTAAATGTATATACAAATAATATGTATATACAAATATGGCTGGTCTCTATGAATGCTAAAGATCAAAAAATTCCACAATTTGCTGTGATCAAGCAGTATTTAGAGCAGCAAATTAATACTGAGCAGTGGGCGCCGGGTCGGCGAATCCCCACAGAGCAATCCTTAGCCGATACCTTTGCTGTCAGCAGAATGACCGCCAGGCGAGCCGTGCAGGAATTAGCAGATAAGGGGATTCTCAACAGAACGCAAGGTTCTGGTACCTATGTTGCCGATAGGCCCGAAACTGTCCCAAATATCCTTATTAAGGATGTTGTTGCTGTGGCAAAAGCAGAAAACACCCATCAACATGAAATAATTTCAGCGGATGCGGTGCAGGCAACCTCAGATATTGCCAAATTAATGGGATTGCAAACAGATACACTAATATTTCAGTTAACGATTGTACATTTCGATGGTGATCGAGCCATACAATGGCAAAAAATTTGGGTAAATAGGAGTATGGCGCCGGCGTTACTTAAACAGAAGCTCGATAAAGTTGACCCAAATGACTACCTTAACTGGCTGTGTCGACCACAAAAAACGCAGTTTCAGGCAAAAGCAGTGGTGCCAACGGCCAGTCAACGGTTGCAGTTACTGCTATCAAATCAAGATACGCTCAGTTGTTTTCAATTATCGCGCAGGCAGTGGTCGGCGGATGCAGTATTTAGTTTTTCAGAAATGTTGCATCCGGCGGATAGCTATTTTTTGGGCGATGACCTAAGGGAAGTTAAGTAATGCAAAGAATTGCGCTATTTGTTGATGTACAGAATATCTATTACACCGTTAGGGATAGTTACCAAGGTTTTTTTAACTATCAGGCACTTTGGCATAAGCTTTCACAGGAATTCACCCTAGTATCAGCAGACGCCTATGCCATTGAAAGCGTTAATGCTAAGCAGCAAAGCTTTCAGCAAACTCTGAGAAATATCGGCTTTAATGTAAACCTGAAACCCTATATTCAGCGCGCAGATGGCTCTGCCAAGGGTGATTGGGACGTGGGTATTGCGATAGATATGATGGACGCTGCCGCTCGGCAAGATATAGATAAGTTGGTGCTATTATCAGGCGATGGTGATTTTGATCGATTATTACAGCGCCTATATCGCGGCAATGGAAAAGAAACCCTAGTCTATGGTGTGCCCCAGTTAACGGCGGCATCCTTGGTGAATGCCGCAACAGAGTTTCGTCCTATCGACAAAACCTTGCTAATGACTAAGTAATAATACCACCGCCGGGGTTGTTGCCATCTTGCCCTGGAACAACTATTTTCGATGCCTGTTCACGGCGCATACGCTCTAGCTCTTTGCCTGCCTCTTCAACCGCAATGGCTGCTTTTCCGGCAAAATCTTGAGCTGCTTCACCAATAGTATCGCCATCTAAGGCAAAATTGAGTGGAATAGCGCCCATAGGCGTCATGACTTGGGCCGAGCCAAAAAATGCTGTGGCACGGTCAGGGTCATCAGAACCATCCGCCAATACGGGGATCAACTTGCGAATAGCACCGGTTTTTTGGTCGGTATAGTTTTCTTCTTTGAAAAGCTCGTCCGGGCTCATTGCGTTACTGTCTTCGTTACTCATAAATTGTCGCCAAAAAGGTTAGTTAGATTTACAGCGAAATGTATCAGAGATTGGCGCCTATGGATAGGCGGGCATGTGCTGTGTGACCATTATTAGCGGCTAATCTTGGCGCTTAAAATGGTGCTGATAATAACCATAGCAGACGACACCGCTAGGCAGGCAACTAGACCCTGTTGTTGATATATAAGACCCGATAGCAGTGTGCCAGAGAGTCTGCCTGCCGCATTGGCCATATAGTAGAAGCCGACATCGGTAGACACAGAGTCACGTTTCGAAAAGGCTACAATTAAAAATGAATGGATACTCGAATTAATGGCAAAAACAACGCCGTAGGTGAGCAAGCCTGCAATTAAAATGATTGCGGGGTCTAGCCCATAGATAAGACCAGCTGCAATTAATGCGGGTATAAAGGTTAACTTAGCAACCCAAGATGTAAGCTCAGAGCCTGTTGGAGTCTGCTGTTGGTAGTTGCTAGTAATTTTTGGGGCAAGTGCTTGAACCAAGCCATAGCCAATGACCCAACAGGCCATAAAGCTGCCGACTTGAAGGTGGGTCCATTGTAATTGGCTCTGTAAAAATACCGGCAGGGCAATAACAAACCAAATATCTCTAGAGCCAAACAAAAAAAAGCGCGCACCAGATAGCAGATTGATATCGCGGCTTTTTGATAGAGACTCACTAAATTTGGGCTTATAGCTGGTTTTTTGCGGCTGTAAAAATAATAGACTCAGCACTAATGTAATGGCTAATAATGCCATCAGGGTATGTAGGCTACTGGCAAAGCCAAGTGTTGTCATTAAAAAGCCACCCAGGAAAAACCCCAAGCCTTTAAGGCTATTTTTTGATCCAGTGAGTAGTGCCACCCAACAATAGAGCTTGGTTTGCTGATTATCAGACAGCAATAGCTTAATACTACTTTTAGCGCTCATTTTATTAAGATCTTTGGCAATACCAGAAATAGCCTGTGCAATCATCACATACACAAGGCTTAGCATTGAGGGATCAACTGTGAGCATGCCCAATGCCAGAATTTGTAGAGCTAAGCCTATATGCAGTGAGGTGTTTAGGCCAATACGCGTGGCTAGCCAACCGCCATAGAGATTGGTTAAGATGCCAAAAAATTCATAGAGTATAAATAAGCTTGCAAGTTCGATTGGCGAATAGCCCAAGCCATGAAAGAAAAACAGCACTAGCATACGCAGTGCGCCATCAGTCAGGGTAAATGCCCAGTAACTGAGGGTGATGGTTAGATATTGTTTGGCGGCAGAATTAAGTGCCATAATCACATGGAAATCGCGACTTTAGAGACCAATTCCATCATACGGTTTACATAGCCAATTTCGTTGTCATACCAAACTAATAGCTTAACCTGAGTGCCGTTAATCACCATAGTTGAGGGAGCATCGACAACCCCTGATCGAATATCATTGGTGTAGTCGACCGATACCAATGGTAATTCTTCATAGCCCAAAATCCCTTTTAGACGACCATTTGCAGCGGTTTGAAGTGCCGCGTTGACTTCTTCAACCGTGACAGATTTTTCAACCTCAAACACACAATCTGTCAATGAGGCATTAGCCAGTGGAACGCGAACAGCGACACCGTTGATTTTGCCCTTAAGCTCGGGAAATATTTCGGTAATCGCTGTAGCAGAGCCAGTGCTTGTGGGTATCAGTGACATACTACTAGCGCGAGATCTGCGCAAATCCTTATGATATTGATCAATAATACTTTGCGTATTGGTTATATCATGAATCGTGGTCATCGACCCGTGTGAGATACCAAAGCACTGGTGAATAACATCGACAACGGGCGCAATACAATTGGTAGTACAGGAGGCCGCGGTGACAATATCCTGTCCAGTATATTCATGGTCATTAACACCCATCACCACGTTGAGCACCTGATTGCGAGGGAAGCCTTTAATCGGTGCTGAAACCACCACCTTAGTCACTCCCTGATCAAAATAAGGCGATAAGGCCTCAGGGCTTTTAAATGAACCAGTGCAATCAAGAACTAGGTCAACTTTGGCGCCGCGCCAGTCGGTATCCGCAATATCCTTGTTTTGCGAGTAACTAATTTTATGGTTATCAATGATTAGATGATCATCTTCGACAGAAACTAGTTTATCCCACTGACCATGAACAGAATCAAAGCGCAGCAAATGTGCTGCACTTTGGGCATCGCCCGCCATCTCATTGATATGCACAATGTCAAAATCGGCACATCCCCAAGATTTTCGAAGTGCGAGTCGACCCATGCGGCCAAACCCATTGATTGCAACTTTGATCGACATAATATTTCTTAAGATAACAAAATAAGCAAATTAATCGCAAAAGATGACATTTTTATGACAGTCTCGATTTATTGCTCTTCAGCTTCTAGATTATGCAGATGCCCGCGAGCTATCTCTTCTTCTGAGGCTTCACGCACTGCTTCAATAGTGACATCAAAATTTAGGTTTTTACCTGCTAGGGGGTGGTTGCCATCAACAGTAACATGTTCATCTGTTAGCGCAACCACAGTCACTGGCACAGTGCCGCCCTGACCGGTTTGAGCTTCAAATTGCATACCTAGCTCGATAGTATCTATACCTTGAAATGCTTCGCGCGGTACTTCTTGAATAAGCTCTTTCTGAACTTCGCCATAACCCTCACCCGCACTTACAGCAACGGTGAGTGAATCACCGATGGTTTTGCCTTCTAGGGCTTTTTCTAAGCCGGGAATAATATTTCCTGCACCGTGTAAGTAATCAAGGGGCTCTTGGCCCTCTGAGCTATCAATGCTGATGCCGTCATCATCGGTCAGTTTATAGTGGAAGCTAACCGCACTGTTGTTCTGAATATTCATGATATTTATCCGTTAGTTAAATCAGCTGTACATTATCCATATTGGCGAATAAATATCGATCAACTTATGGTCAAATGGGGTAATAAATTAAACAAAGGTTGATGCCATAGTCATAATTATGTCATAAAGAGGATTTTTAATATGATGGCAGAAAGTGGAAAAAGAGATTGAGTTTATGCCCAAACATACTGTCCTTGTGGTTGATGACGAATCAGCGATTCGAGAAATGCTGAGTATCTCTCTCGATGCTGCTGACTTCAATGTACTGCAGGCATCAAATGCGCAGCAGGCTCACGCAATTATAGTAGACCGTCACCCCGATCTAGTGCTTCTAGATTGGATGATGCCGGGCACCTCGGGCCTAGAATTATTACGTCGGCTTAAACGCGATGA
>CATAJQ010000027.1 GCA_949487135.1 Cellvibrionales bacterium UBA7375
CTTCTCTCAAATTTTTCTTTTGACATCTTACTATCTCCTAAAAGGACTCCGGCGAACTAGCAAATCGCTAACTCTTTAACCGGTTTTTAAAATAAACAATACTCAATTTAAAGCAGTTAAGCCTTAACCCAAATCATGGAGCTCATAACCGGATTTGAACCGGTGACCTCTTCCTTACCAAGGAAGTGCTCTACCTACTGAGCTATATGAGCACTAACCTCAAGCAACTCTGGAGCGGGCAGCGGGAATCGAACCCGCATCATCAGCTTGGAAGGCTGAGGTTCTACCATTAAACTATGCCCGCAAAACCCACTCTAAAATTACTTCTTACGCTATTCAGATAACCAAAAGGCTATAACCTTACTAGCGTGATCTAACTGGTGGCGGGAGGTGGATTCGAACCACCGAAGCTTTCGCGTCAGATTTACAGTCTGATCCCTTTGACCGCTCGGGAATCCCGCCTAAATTTTTAATCAAATTTTTGTAGCTCTTGATGCATTAAGGCTACTTTTCTTACATCAGCATAAATCCGGGCGACGTTTTCACATCCCCAGATTAGCTTTTAAAATTGATTTCGTGTCTTTCGACACAAAACCAAAATGGCCGCGTATTTTCTTGCGCTACACAACCAATGTCAATAATTACCAATAAAATCAGTAATTTGGCCAGAGAAATGGAGCTGGCGAGAGGAGTCGAACCCCCGACCGGCTGATTACAAGTCAGCTGCTCTACCAACTGAGCTACGCCAGCATCTCTAAGGCGGAGCGCGATTTTAGTGAAAGTGGAGGTTATTAGCAACCTTAAATGCGGGTTCTTTTTAGTTTTTTTTCAAAACAGACTAAAACTGACTAATTTACTGGCTATATTGCCATTACAATCACAGGAATCAGGCGCGCAATAAACACTTAATCATTTACAGATCAATTAGCTCAACACCGTCTAGAATAAGACCATCCAAAACCAAGTTAGCATGATTATCCGCGCTGAGACTCATGGCTTGCATTAAAATTTTTGCATCACCGCCAGTGATCACAATGCGAACCGGAAATTGAGCCGCCAGACTTTCAATAGTTGAGACTGCGGCTAGTAAACAGCCTCTATTAACCGCCTGCTGAGTATTCTTACCCGGCAACCAAAGTTCTTCATAACCACTGCCAACCACTCGAACATCACTGGTATTTTTCCACAGCGAATCATGCATTAAAGTTAGGCCGGGAGCTATATACCCACCAACATGCTGACCGCCTGGACCTATAATATCCATGGTTATAGCGCTGCCGGCATCAATCACCATAAGCGGCTCATCGTAATGACGATAGGCCGCCGCCATTGCAAGCCAGCGATCAATTCCAAGTGATTGAGGGTCCTCATAGGCACAACTTAATTCGCCAATCGTTGAGGCTACCTGCGCAAGACCAATAGGCACTGCAAATTGCTCAAGTAATTGCTGCCGAAGCCAATTGACAACCTTATCACCTGCAACACTAGCAATACGTATTTCGCTGGGCGACTGAATCTCAGACAAATTCAATGTTTCACCCTCAAAAGACTTAGGTGTTAATTGAACCCCCTGCGCTACAGTTTGACCCTTATTAGTTAAACGCCATTTTATTCGACTGTTGCCCGCATCTATACTTAGAACCATTGAACTCTATACCCTTTATAACCAACCATATTATACGCTTAATTAAACCTGATTAATGTTTATCTAAAGGGCGCAAACTTAACTCGCCGCCAATAAAGTGTTTAACCTCTCCATTGGCCAACTGCATTTTTAGCGCACCAACCTCATCAACGCCTACAGGGGTGCCAACTGTGGACTGATTAGCGGTACTCACCACCGCCTTAGTGCCCTTAAATGCGTCAATTGCTTGCCATTCTTGCTGATAGCAAGCAAATCCTGTCTGCTGATAATCACTAAGCACATCAAAGCAATGACTAATAATTAAGGCGGCTAAATTATTTCTCGAAATGGCTTGCTTGCTGACAGTGTTCAAATCAGTCCATGCTTGTTCAATATCTTCAGCGCTTTGTTCAGGCATACAATGATTGATGCCAATACCAATAATAACTGTACATTGACCCGCTGGGTCGCCAACCATCTCTAGAAGAATTCCTCCCAGCTTTTTATGATTGATATAAATATCATTTGGCCATTTAAGTTGGACGCCCTCAACTTTTAATTGGCTGAGCGCACGGCTAACAGCAACACCAATGGCCAGACTTAAGCCCTGAAGCGCACTGGCACCCTGATCAAAATCCCACACCATTGATAAATACAAGTTAGCGGCAAATGGGCTGACCCAATTTTTCCCTCTGCGGCCGCGCCCCATGGTTTGATATTCAGATAATATTACCGTGCCGCTTGTTGATTCGACATGCTGCTGAATCAGCTGATGTGCTTCTTTATTGGTCGACTCAAGGCTTTGATGTACGTGCAATGCCTTAAGCTGCTGACTAACCGAGTGCTCAAGGTTAGCTTTTATCCGCTCGCAATCCAACAATTCAAAACCCTGCGGAAGCCTGTAACCTCTGCCCTTAATCGACTGCAACTGTAAACCCATTGATTCTAGCTTTTGCAGCTGTTTCCAGACCGCTGTGCGCGAAACTCCTAGGTGATTTCCCAAGTCTTCGCCGGAATGAAAATTGCCATCTCTTAGAATGTCTAATAATTCAGACTTAATGTGAATGCCCTCAGCTTATAAAGTGATATTAATCCAAATAAATTGAATGCCTAAACCCATAGTGACCCAGGCAAATGCTCTGCGTAACTTTTGCGCATTGACCCTGTGCGCCAATAGTGCGCCCAATCTGGCGCAGGGCAAGCTAGCAACAATGATCCCCAGCAAAGCAGGAAAAAAAACAAAGCCAACACTACCCGCAGGCAGGCTTGCAACATCTGTTGTTGCACTGCCATAGGCAAGAGTAGCCGCTAGCGCGATGGGTAGGCCACAGGCAGCGGCTGTTCCCACCGCCTGATGAATCTTAACCCCAAAAAATGTTAATAGAGGTACTGTCAGTGTTCCACCGCCTATACCAAACACCGCAGAAACCCCGCCTATACAGCTTCCTGAGGCACTCATACCCATAAAATTAGGCAGGGTTCTGCCACCAACCTGTGGTGTATACAATAGCAACTGAAGAGCGACTAGGATTAAAAACCCACCAAATAAAAGCTGTAATAACACCCCATCGAGGGAAATGGCAAACAGCCCACCGAGCACACCGCCAAGAAGAATGCTCGGAACCAAGGTCTTAACAATATCCCAGCGAATGGCCTGTTTTTGATGATGGGTGTAAATAGAGCTTAGCGCAGTAAAAATAATAGTCGCAAGCGAGGTGCCAATTGCCAGATGAGTAATTATTTCATGGGGCATGCCGCGGGCAGCAAAGGAAAATATTAGCAGAGGCACAATAATCGCACCGCCACCTAGACCAAAGAGCCCACTGATAAGACCGGCAATACAGCCCACCATCAAATAAAATAAATATTCCATTACTTAAGCATATATATCCGCACTGAGAAACGAGTTATATTATGCCTTGAGTTTTAGCAAGACTGTTAATTTAAATTATTTTGGACTAATCCCTATAAAAGAGAATCTTTAAGCAAGCTAAAACAAGTTATGAGAAATAAATATAACTTACAATTACAACGCTCCACCCTTGCGAATAATTACATTGACTTTCCCGCTTGATCGGGTTGCAATAATTTCGTAAAAATAATCAGTGGAGCCCCATTCCAAAAGAGTAACTCTTAAGATATTACCTACATCCATATCTAGGTCACTGTTATTGTACTGCCGCCCGTTAAATATTGATAATCATAGGGAGGAAAATTCAAATAACCGGCTCGTCTTGTTACCAAAAATGCTGCATTGGTAGATGTGCCTCCATCAGAATGAAGCAACTCGATAACAGGAATTGGGTTATAGAGACTAGAATTGATCATAAATTGGTTGTCCGATGCAATCCACTTTATACCAGTTAAAAGACCTGATTCGGCGATGAAAAACTCATTGTCTGAGGCACGACTAAAACTTCCACTATATACAATATTACTGGGCAATGCAGTGCCAGAGCTGGATGACGCTGTTGCACTATCAACATAGGCTTTAACCGCCTTTGTTGTGGGCACGGTTACATCATTGTCATTACTTTCGACAGTTTCGGTTGAGGTTACTAGACCTGTAGAGTCAGCTAACGAACCTACTTTTAATGTGCCTGTTACTTCTAAGTCAGCAGTTATTTTTGAATTAACATTGGTTTCAAACGCCAAACCACTGCTAGCAAACAATAATATGCACAAACTAAATAGAGTCGTTATCCCTTTGTAAAATATGCAATAAGTAACAGTTCTATTAGGAATAGATTGCTCGAAAATAAAATTGATCATTGAAAAACTCCTTTTTTATACATATAGGTATAGGCTAAGAGCGCGTACATTTCCATTTTTAGCGCCCATAAAAAAATCCCAGCTGCAAATGCAACTGGGATTTTTAATTTAAAGCCTGACAATGACCTACTCTCACATGGGGAAGCCCCACACTACCATCGGCGATGAACCATTTCACTGCTGAGTTCGGTATGGGATCAGGTGGTTCTAGTTCTCTATGGTTATCAGACAAACTGGTATGAAAAACAGGGCAAACCCTATTTATCAAATTAGGTCGGTAATTATTGAATACAATTTTTTCATGGCCAGGATGTATTTTTAACATCTCTGTCCGTCGTCTCGCTTGCGTTATATGGTCAAGCCTCACGGGCAATTAGTATTGGTTAGCTCAACGCCTCACAGCGCTTCCACACCCAACCTATCAACGTCCTAGTCTTGAACAGCCCTACAGGGGAGTTAAACTCCCAGGGAAACCTAATCTTGAAGGGGGCTTCCCGCTTAGATGC
>CATAJQ010000028.1 GCA_949487135.1 Cellvibrionales bacterium UBA7375
GATGGAAAAATGAATTTTATTCGCGGCAATAATAATGAGTCTACCTCAGAAGCGGCTACTGCCTATGGTGCAATTATTCTCTATGGTCTAGCGACAGGCAATAATGATTTGGTTGAAAAAGGTATGTATCTTCATGCTTCAACGGGTGCCGCTTATTGGGAGTACTGGAATAACCTTGATGGATACAATAACGTAAGCGCTGACGCCAATAACTTTATGTCGGGCTATGCCCATTTAACCACTTCCATTATTTGGGGTGATGGGGTTGATTTTGCTACATGGTTTAGCGGTGCCTATGCTCATATTCTTGGGATTCAAGGACTTCCATCTAGTCCGTTAATTTTCCACGTAGGTATTCATCCAGAGTATATGGAGGATTATGTTGCCCTGGGACTGGCAGAGTCATCCAATGGCAAGCCATCAGGACTGGTAAATGATATGTGGCGCGATCTGTGGTGGAACCTTTGGTCCATGACTGATGCAGATGCAGCGGTCGCTGATTACAACAGCGTATCGAGTTATCAGCCAGAGCAGGGTGAGTCTAAGGCGCATACCTATCATTGGATTCATACCTTTAAGGCTTTGGGTCATCTGGCTGTAGGTACAGGTGATCTTACGGCTAATCATCCCGCAGCTGTTGCTTTCGATAAAGATGGTGAGCGAACCTATGTGGTCTATAACTTTACCGATCAAGTCACGACCGTAACTTACAGTGACGGTCATACTGTGAATGCTGAACCCTCCGGATTCACAATCGATTAATTCAGTCGGCTATTTATGATCGGCAGTAGCCTAGGTAAGCACAAAACTTACCTAGGCTACTGTTTTTTTAATTTCTAGGCTTTTGAACTTGGGCGAAGAGCCACTTGATCGTACCAGCGTTGCAAATGAGTGCATTCGCTGGGGATGGTTTTTTTCACCCAGCGGACAAAACCAATCGTGCAGAACGCGGTAATATCAGCGACCGAAAAATATTCCCCCACCAAAAATTGTTCATTAGAAAAATGTTTATCCAAATCAGCTAATAGATTATCAATTCTCTTTAGCCCACGTTCCGCCAATTCAGGAATCTGTGCGTAAGCATGGGGGCCAGAGATAGCACGGTTTTTAAAGTTCGGGCTAGCATTTCTAAATGCCTCGCCACCCGCCACAATACCATTCATTTGAATAAGGTGATTTTGCGACTCGACCTGAGCGCGCTCTAAGGGTGTGCGACCATAGAGTGGGGGGTCGGGATAAATATCTTCTAAATAGCGACAGATTGCATTGGTTTGGCTAATACAAGAGCCGTCGTCGAGTTGCAAAGTGGGAACTTCACCAGCGGGATTGATTTTTTTGTACGCCTCAGAATGCTGTTCAAGCTTCATTAAATTTACTTGAACTGTTTCGATCTCTATACCTTTCTCGGCCATAAACATGCGAACACGACGAGGATTGGGGGCCTGCTTATAATCGTATAGTTTCATGCAATCATCTCCTTATGATTGTATCTACGTGATATTTTTTAAAGTCGATCCAATCGTTGATGTATGCGATCAAAAATCTGCAAAGGGTCTAGCCCTGCAAGGTTTAATTGCTGTTGATGACTGCCATGGTCAATAAGCTTATCGGGTAGGCCCAATTGCAAGACAGGAGCCACAATAGATTCTTCTGCTAATAGCTCGGTAACTGCAGAGCCTGCGCCGCCGGCAACGGTGTTCTCCTCTAGCGTAACCAATAGTTTGTGGTTACTGGCCAATTCAAGTACCAGATCTCTATCCAATGGCTTAACAAAGCGCATATCCACCACCGTTGCATCAAGCTTTTCAGCCACTTCAAGGGCGGATTCAAGCAATGTGCCAAAGTTTAAGATCGCAACCTTTGAGCCACTTCGTCTGATAACGCCTTTGCCAATCGGGAGTGCAGTCATGATTTTATCAATCACTGCGCCAGGGCCCTTGCCACGCGGATATCTAACCGCCGCGGGACCCTTATGCATATAGCCGGTATACAGCAGCTGCCTTGTCTCGTTTTCATCTGAGGGTGTCATAATCAGCATATTGGGGATACAGCGCATGTAGCTAAGATCATAGGCGCCGGCGTGAGTCGCGCCATCTTCACCGACTAAACCGGCTCGATCCATCGCAAATAAAACATCTAAGTCCTGTATCGCCACATCATGGATTAATTGGTCATAGCCACGCTGTAAAAAGGTCGAATAAATCGCCACCACCGGCTTTAAGCCCTCACAGGCCATGCCTGCCGCAAGGGTTACCGCATGCTGTTCTGCAATAGCGACATCTATATAGCGCTTGGGGTACTGCTCAGAAAATTGCACCATACCCGAGCCCTCACACATAGCCGGTGTTATGCCCACAAGCGCAGGGTCCTGCTGCGCCATATCGCATAACCAATCACCAAATACCTTTTGGTACTTGGGTTTTTTACGTGCAGTTTGTTCGCTAGGCTCAGGTTTGGGTTCAATTTTAGTCAAAGCATGATAGCCCACCGGGTCGCTTTCAGCAGGGCCAAAGCCCTTACCCTTGTGAGTAATGGTATGCAGCAATACGGGCCCATTAAGATGTTTAAGATTATTTAGGGTCTGAATCAATAGCGATAAATTGTGTCCATCTATAGGGCCAATATAGTTAAACCCCAGCTCCTCAAAAATGGTTGCAGGCGAGACCATGCCTTTCATATATTCTTCGGTATGTTTAATAAAGCTCGCCGTTTGCGGCAGAGACTTCAAGGCTTTCTTGCCACTTTCCCTCAGTTGATTATAAAACTTACTGGCCCAGAGTTTAGAAAAATAGGTCGAGAGGCCGCCGACATTTTTGGAGATCGACATCTGATTATCATTCAACACCACCAACAGGTCTTTATCCACATGGGCGGCATGATTGATTGCCTCAAAAGCCATGCCCGCAGTCATAGCGCCATCGCCGATAACCGCCACTGTTTTTCGCTCAATACCTAATTGATTTGAGGCCATCGCCATACCCAAAGCAGCACTAATAGAGGTGCTAGAGTGGCCTACACCAAAGCTGTCATACTCACTTTCAGAGCGTTTAGGGAAACCCGAAGGGCCATCTTTTTGGCGCATTCGCGGCATCTCATCACGACGACCGGTAAGAATTTTATGGGGATAGGTCTGATGCCCTACATCCCATACAAGACGATCATGAGGGGTGTTAAATACTTTATGAAGCGCAATCGTCAGTTCCACTACACCCAGTCCAGCACCAAAATGACCGCCGCTTTGACCCACCGAATATAAAATATAGGCGCGCAACTCATCGGCCAGTGTAAGCAGTTCAGCCGGGCTGAAATCTCGCAGCTGCGCAGGACTATCCACTTGATCGAGCAGGGGTGTAGCAGGTCGTGTTTCAGGGATATCGGTAAAAGTAATTGGCATCTAATTTCGCAATCAATTAATACTGGCTATTTTGATAGGGGAGTATAACACAGGGTGCAACAAGCCTATGCTAATTAAAAAGAACGATGCACAATAAACTTGGCAAGAGCACGAAGCGGGTCGGCGCTAGTAGAAAAAATACTCAGGGTATCAATGCTGGTTTGATACAGTCTTTTCGCCTCAGATCGCGCCTTCTCAATACCCAAAATGCTGGTATAGGTCGCCTTATCATTAGCGCTATCAGAGCCTTGGCTTTTACCTAGCTCCTCAGTTGAACTCTCCACATCCAAAATATCATCTTGAATTTGAAACGCCAAGCCAATAGCGCGAGCATACTGTTTAAGCGCCTCTATCTGGGTATCGGTTGCCTGATCAGTGGCTAAAGCGCCCATCACCACACTGGCCTCAATCAGCGCACCCGTTTTATGGTTATGCATATAATCCAATTCATCAGCGCTAAGCTGTTTGCCAGTTGAGGCAAGATCCACCGCCTGTCCACTAACCATACCATTGCAGCCTGCCAAGTCAGACAAAATAGCGATTAACTTTAAATTAGTAGATGCAGGTAAATCGGCAAGTTCAGTGAGCTGTTTAAACGCCAATGACTGCAAGCCATCGCCAGCTAAAATAGCCGTAGCCTCATCAAATTTAATATGGCAGGTAGGCACGCCGCGACGCAGATCATCGTCATCCATCGCCGGTAAATCATCATGAATCAGGGAGTATGCATGAATCATCTCAACCGCTGCAGCAACCTTAGCTGTATTGCTATTACTCGCGCCGATAGCATCCGCCGCCGCAAAGCACAGTGCTGGGCGCACGCGCTTGCCGCCATTGAATACCGAATAGCGCATAGCCTTGTATAATTTAGATGCGGGTCCAGCCGCTTGAGGAATAATCAGCTCGAGCTGAGCGTCAACCTGCTGGGTATAAGAATGTAATAATTGATCGAGCTCGGTAGCCATAACAGCTATTCTTGATCGTCAAATGGTTGGCTGACCAGTGAGTCGCCCTGACGCATTAGTACTTCAACTTTCTGCTCAGCACTCTTAAGCGCCGCCTGACAGTCACGAGCCACCTTAATACCCTGTTCAAACGATTTTAATGAGTCTTCAAGGCTTAACTCGCCGCTTTCCAGAGACTCAACTAAGTCCTCTAATGACGCCAGTTGCTGCTCAAAATCCACCGCTTTCTTTTCTTTTGACACAATTCACCACCAAGATAATCAGAATGTCACAATAGGGTGCCACACTAGCCCACATTGCCACATCGGTCAATTGTAACTGTGTATAATTGACACAGCGATCAAGGCTGTACACAATACAGATAGTTTTAGGGAGGTATCGGGTTCAGCTATCAAAGACTATTAGTGTTTAACCCCAAGCGTCGATCCAATGTGAATCGGCAGGGCAGACTACCCTTACCACTTTTCTTATCGAATCATATTCAAAGCCCCATTGCCTGTACAGTGGGGCTTTTTTATTGCCATCCATTTATGCCAATAGGATTAAATTATCATGCAAACTAGAATTCTTAGACTCAACTTAGCAGGGCAACCCATAGACTGGTTGCACTGGGAAGAAGCTGTCTGTCTCTATGCACGTGATCTAGTATCTTGGACCCTAGGCGATATAGTGCGCACTGTGCAGGGTGGTGTATCGAGAATGACTGGCGAGCGTTCCAAGGTAGACCTACCCAGTATTATTGCCTGCGGTGGCGAGCAGATGGCACGACCGCGCACTAATAGCCCATTAAGCAACCCGACATTATTTGCCCGCGACGCCTACCTATGTCTCTACTGTGCTCGGGAATTTCCGTCAGCGCAACTAACCCGAGACCATATTCATCCAACCTCCCGAGGGGGTGAAGATCGCTGGGAAAATGTAGTTTCCTCCTGCCGTCGATGCAATCAACACAAAGCCGACAGAACACCAGAAGAAGCCAATATGCAATTGGTGGCACTGCCCTTTAAGCCCAATAACGCCGAGTATCTAGCGCTGCTCAATAGCCGCCGTATTCGCGGTGATCAAATGGAATTTTTGCGCGGGCAATTCTCAAAAAATAGCCGATTACTAACGCTAAATTAAAGCCCCTGAACAATAATAATGCCGATAAGGGTCGGGCAGATTAGCTTCACATACACAGGCCACAGCTTCCAGAATAATGAACCTTCAACATCAGGATTACCCTGCTTAAGCTCCTGTAATACCGAATTGCGGTAAAACACCCAGCCGGCAAATAAGCAAACTAGCAAGCTGATTAAAGGCTGTGCCCATTCCGTGGTGAGACTAATAATGGCATCAAAGGCAATGCCAAAATTTAGACAGATAGCAACACTTATGGCAAAAATCAACGAAGATAGCATCAAAGTTGCTCTTTTTCGTGAAACTTTATGATTTTCTACCGCATAAGAAACGGGCACCTCAAGCATCGAAATAGACGAAGTAACCGCCGCAATAGACATCAAAACAAAGAAAGCAAAGCCAACCAATAAGCCCACGCCACCCATAGAGTTAAACAATGTAGGCAATAGTTGAAAAATTAGCCCCGGTCCGCCCACTAAACTGCCGTCATCGGCATAGATAGCAACGCCCAAATTTTGCGCCACAAACATCGCCGGCAAAATCAGTAAGCCCGCCAAAAAGGCAATACCGGTATCGGTTAGAGTCACCAGAGAGCCCACCATCGGCAAGTTAGCATCCGAGCGAATATATGACCCATAGATCAGCATAGTGCCAACCCCGAGCGACATAGAAAAGAATGCCTGTCCCAGAGCGCTAACAATTAAATCAGGGTTAGTCATCTGCGAAAAGTCCGGCACTAAATAATGCCTTAAACCCTCAGATGCACCTTCTCGCGTCAGCACATAGGCAATCAGCGCAACCAACAAGATAAGCAGCGAAGGCATTAAACGCCGCGACCACTTTTCAATACCCTGTTCCACGCCGGCGTTAATAATTAAGCCAGTCAGCACCATAAATACCGCAGTTAAGGCAATATTGCGCCCAGTGCTAAACTCCGTAAGCCAAGCGCCCAAAGCTTCAAAGCCAAAAAAAGAAGCAACGGGTTCAGCCATAGAACCCAACATCCAACCCGCCACAATGCCATAAAATGACAGAATTAAACTCGCGGTTAACATACCCGCATAGCCGGTCAAACGCCCAATCTGTTTAGCCGAGCTACTGGTGGCAATGCTATCTAAGGCCGTCACCATATTGGCGCGGGTATGACGCCCAATGACTAACTCTGCCATCAGGGCAGGGTAGGCCAGCAAAAACGCCAAGATTAAATACATCAATAAAAATGCCGCACCACCGTTTTCCGCCGCATTGGTTGGAAAGCCCCAGATATTTCCAAGGCCAACTGCCGATCCCGCGGCCGCAAGCACAAAGGTAAAGGTGGACGAAAACTGACCCCGTTGCATAGCAAACTCCCCATTAAAAATGCGATTGAAATTTATTCTAGAGCAAACTTAATTCAAACTCGACTATAAAACTACCCATCGTAAAAGCCAAGACTGTGATAAAATGACCAGTCTACGGGGGCGTTTTGGATTCGACGACGGTTACAAAACCTCCGGTGCATGCCGAGATGGTGACCAATCTCGTTAATCCAAAGTCGCAAATTTATAGTTGCCAACGACGACAACTACGCACTCGCTGCTTAATACCCAGTAGGGTGCCGTCTGACTGGAGCCGTGCTTATGCGTCCAGCGTCCTTCGGGACACTCAGGCGTCATATTTCATAAGATCGTGCTGAAGCTTGTTCGGGGTGGATGCATTAAACTCTAACCGAAATCGTGTGTTATGCGCCCTGACAGTCGGGTTGTAGCCCACTAAATTTAAAGACTGAACTAAGCATGTAGAGCCGCAGGCAGCGGACTGGCGGACGCGGGTTCAATTCCCGCCGCCTCCACCAAA